>CAMDOM010000105.1 GCA_945903645.1 Chryseobacterium gleum | reverse complement strand
GGATGCTCCAACTTTGCATAGCGCTTGCACGAACTGCATTCGCCACACGAATCATCGGCTTGCCTATCGGTACATGCCAAGTATTGCGCATAGGCTAAGGCCAATGGCAGCGCCCCAGCACCGCTAGTGCCCAATAGCATTTGAGCATGGGCCACACGCTTGTTTTGCACCGACTCCAACAGCTTGCGCTTCAATCGCTGTTGCCCCATAATTTCCTTAAAAAACATGCTGCAAATCTAACCTTTACGTGCGGTGTGTATTCGCTCGTAGCGGCTACTTTTGGCAGCAAGAAAGGGGTTCTTAGTTCATGGTTCAAAGTTTGTTGTTCATGGTTTTGGTTCTCGTCCCATGTTCCTCGCCCTTTGTCCCTCGCTCCATTCGTAATTCATCATTCGTAATTCTCTAAAATGAATAAAGTAGTAGGTGGCCCAGAGGAGGCCTTGAAGGGTTTGAAAGACGATATGACCGTGATGCTGGGAGGCTTTGGCCTTTGTGGCATACCTGAAAACTGCATCGCCCAACTGGTAAAAATGGGTGTGAAAGGTCTCACCTGCATTTCGAATAATGCCGGTGTAGATGAGTTTGGTCTTGGTTTGCTCTTGCAACAACGCCAAATTCGCAAGATGATTTCGTCTTATGTGGGCGAAAATGCCCTGTTTGAGCAGTTGATGTTGAGCGGAGAGTTAGAAGTAGACCTCATTCCGCAAGGCAGCCTAGCTGAGCGCTGTAGGGCTGGTGGCGCTGGAATTCCTGCATTTTTTACTCCTGCGGGCTACGGCACCGAGGTAGCCCAGGGCAAGGAAGTTCGCGTGTTTAATGGAAAACCTCACATTCTCGAAGCCGCACTCACTGCCGATTTTGCCATTGTAAAAGCGTGGAAAGGTGACCATTATGGCAACCTTATCTACAAAGGAACCGCACGCAATTTTAATCCATTGATGGCCATGGCGGGCACTATTACCATTGCCGAAGTGGAAGAATTGGTAGAACCCGGTGAACTCGACCCCAACTTCATCCACACCCCAGGCATCTTCGTGCAGCGCATCTTCCAAGGGGCAAACTATGAGAAACGCATTGAGCAACGCACGGTTCGCAAGCGTGATTGACACCTTTGAATTAATAATTGCTCATTGTAAATTGATAATTGAACAAACATGGCTTTAGATAAAAACGGCATCGCCAAACGCATCGCACAAGAACTGCGCGATGGCTACTACGTAAACCTCGGAATTGGAATCCCCACCCTAGTGGCCAACTATATTCCTCAAGGTATTGAAGTTGAATTTCAGAGCGAGAACGGCATCCTTGGCATGGGGCCATTCCCATTTGAAGGCGAAGAAGATGCCGACCTGATCAATGCGGGCAAACAAACCATTACCGCACGAAAAGGCGCGTGCTATTTCGATTCGGCCACCAGCTTTGCTATGATACGCGGCCAACACGTGCATCTCACAGTGCTTGGCGCTATGGAAGTGAGCGAAAAAGGCGACATCGCTAATTGGAAAATTCCGGGCAAAATGGTGAAAGGCATGGGCGGTGCCATGGACCTTGTGGCCTCTGCCGAAAACATCATTGTAGCCATGATGCACGTGAACAAAGCAGGCGAAAGCAAACTGCTGCGCGAATGCAGCTTGCCCATTACTGGCGTGGCTTGCGTAAAACGTATTGTAACCGAACTGGCCGTGGTAGATATTACCACAATGGGCTTCAAACTCATAGAAACTGCACCTGGAATCTCCGTAGAAATGGTGAAAAACTCCACCGAAGGCCGACTTATTATTGAGGGCGATATCCCTGAGATGAGGATTTGAGGGTCGGGAAAGCTCCAATCAAACCCACCTGCCCTCACGCTCCGTAGCGTCCCATACCTGAAGGTCGAGCTTGGGAACGAGTTGCTGGGCAAATGCAAAGGCCGCTTCCTTATCTTCTGTTTCTAACAGACGTATCCGCTCATTATTGGCGGTGGCGAGATTGATCTGAATGACCGATTGCCGTGAGGTGACGCGTGCGCCAGAACGGCCAAAGGCAGAGCTAACCAATTGGGTCTTGAAAACCGAGATGCACTTTAAGGGTGGCAATGGCACCCATGTTCCAAAACTCTGCGGCCCCAAGGCGGTAATCATTCTATAGCTCCGATTGGTGAAATCGACCTCCACTCCCGGTTGATAGGATAAGATGCCGATGCCACCAAGTGCCATAAAAATGCCGAAAACAAGAGAATAGGCAAGGCCCATCACAGAAAATAGGGCTACGACAACCCCCATGATTTTTATAGACATGGGTTTGTCGCGGGTATAGATGTAACGGTAGGTTTCGGGGTTCATTGTAGCGAATTGAGTTGACCAATTACGACATAATTCCTAACGTACCCAAATGATAAAAGCCCTATAAATCCGCAGCTTCTCGTGAATCGCGGTACATTGGCGCGGTTGTTGAATATAGAGTAACTGTGAACACAACATTCACTACAAACTGTAAGAACAAACGATTATGAAAACGCTCATTTCTATCCCTGCAATTGCGCTAATTCTAACTTCAAGCTTTGTGCATGCCCAAGACGTTACTACCGTAAATGCCACAAGTGCCGACATTAGCGAAAACCTCGACCTCCAAGCCGTAGCAGCAGTATTTGGAGAAGCCAAAGACCTAGACGACTTTGAGCGAAAACTGAACGACCCCGAACTGCAAATCTGCAACCTAGACCTCAACGCAGATGGTTTTGTAGACTATCTTCGTGTGGTAGAATCGTCTGAGGGCGGTACCCATCTTATTGTGATACAAGCCGTATTGGGACAAGATGTGTTTCAAGATGTTGCCACAGTAGATGTGGAGCGCGATAACACCGGCACCACGCGCGTTCAGTTAGTGGGCGATGTGTATATGTATGGTTCAAATTATGTGATTGAGCCCTACTATGTGCAACCTCCTGTGATGTATGTGTATTTGTGGAGCCCGCGCTACCGTCCATGGAATTCGCCCTACTACTGGGGCTACTATCCTAACTATTACAATCCTTGGGCACCATATCCTGTATATGTCTACCATCAACATGTGCATGTACACGTTCACCGCCATCCTGGAAATACCTACGGTTATGTAGGGCACAGAAGAAGCCAAAATGCAGGGTCGATGTATCGTAA
>CAMDOM010000104.1 GCA_945903645.1 Chryseobacterium gleum | reverse complement strand
TATGGAAATGCTTGCTTAAAAGGCATGGAGCTCATCGCCCAGAAAACTATCGCTCCAGATGTAGTGGTTTTCCTAGATGGCGACCACTCGGATTATCCAGAGCAAATGGTCGAAATGATTGACCTCATAGCAGCAGATAATGTTGACATGGTCATCGGTTCGAGGGTGTTGGGCAAGGCAGCAAGTGGTTCGCTAATGCCACAACAACGCTTTGGAAACTGGCTTGCTATCCGATTGCTTCGATTGATATATGGAGTGCGCTACACCGACCTTGGGCCCTTTCGAGCCATTCGCTATACCAGTTTGGTGCAAATCCAAATGGCTGACCGCACCTACGGTTGGACGGTGGAAATGCAAGTGAAAGCAGCTAAACTTAAGCTAAGCAATATGGAAATTCCTGTGGATTACCGTGTTCGAATCGGGCAGTCTAAAGTATCGGGAACTGTGAAAGGAACCCTGGGAGCAGGCTACAAAATTCTGCTTACCATATTTAGGTATTGGTAGGAATTAACCAAAGGCATTAAGCCCCGTCACATCCATGCCTGTGATGAGCAGATGAATATCGTGGGTGCCTTCGTAGGTTACCACGCTTTCAAGGTTCATCATGTGGCGCATGATAGGATATTCTCCCGTAATGCCCATACCACCTAGCATTTGGCGCGCCTCGCGGGCGGTTCGAAGTGCTATTTCTACGTTATTTCGTTTCGCCATAGAAATTTGCTGTGGCGTGGCGCGATGCTCGTTTTTCAATACTCCTAAACGCCATACCAGCAATTGAGCCTTGGTGATTTCGGTAATCATCTCGGCCAATTTCTTTTGCTGCAATTGAAAACCACCAATTGGTCTGCCAAATTGAATGCGCTCTTTGGAATACCGCAAAGCCGTATCGTAGCAATCCAAAGCTGCGCCCAATGCACCCCAAGCAATACCATAGCGGGCAGAATTCAAACAACTCAAAGGACCTTTCAATCCACGAATGTCGGGGAAAATATTTCCTTTGGGCACTTTCACATTATCAAAAACCAACTCTCCAGTAGCAGATGCCCGAAGGCTCCATTTGCCATGGGTTTCGGGCGTGGTGAATCCTTCCATACCTCGTTCTACCACCAATCCACGAATTACTCCTTCTTCATCCTTGGCCCACACCACAGCAATATCAGCAAAGGGCGCATTGCTTATCCACATTTTGGCACCATTCAGAATCACATGGTCGCCCGCAACTTTGAAATTGGTAACCATACTGCTGGGATCCGAACCATGGTCGGGCTCTGTCAATCCAAAGCAACCCAACAATTCTCCGGTGGCTAGTTTTGGAAGCCATTTCTGCTTTTGCGCTTCTGTTGCGTAGCTAAAAATTGGAAACATGACCAAAGAGCTTTGCACAGAAGCAGTACTGCGCAAACCACTATCGCAACGCTCCAATTCTTGCATCAATAAGCCGTAGCTCATTTGATCAAGACCTGCACCACCATATTCTGCTGGAATGTAGGGCCCAAATGCGCCAATTTCTCCCAGTCCTTTTAACAGATGACGAGGGAACTGCGCCTTCTGCGCGTATTCCTCAATGATGGGTGAAACTTCTTTTTTTACCCATGCACGAGCGGTATCGCGAATCAGTTTGTGCTCGTCAGTAAGTAACTCATCTATCAAATAATAGTCATGTGCTTGGTAACGATCTTCGGCCATGTGTTCTTGTTTTTGAAGGGCGGCTAAATTAGATAATTACCACCCTATGTAACTTAGAACAATTCACGATAGATTGTGTTCCTTTAATTCCTAATTTTCTCGCGACAAAAAACACACTTTACATGATAAAAAAAATCACCTTCATTCTTTCAGGTCTAATTGTTGCCGGCATTTTTCTAGACCTTAATTATCAAACAGCAACCGGAAATAGTGGTGGAGCTCCTTCTGGAAGTACTGGTTCGCCAGGCGATGGAGGAAATACATGCGCTCAAATTGGCTGTCATGCTGGTGGACCAGCAGCAGGTTCTCAAGTGGCTAGCATTTCTGGTAATATCCCGGTAAATGGATACGTTCCAGGAGAAACTTATGAAATGACTGCGACTATGAGCAACGGTGGTGTGAAATTCGGATTTTCGGTTTCCCCTCAAGATATGCAAGGCAATTTGTTGGGCACATTGGTGGCTTCATCTACTACTGCTATCAACGGAAGCGGAAAGTATATTACCCATACTCCGAGTAGCAACTCTGGGTCAGGTTCAAAATCGTGGACCTTTGGTTGGATTGCTCCAGCGTCAGGAACGGGTGCTGTTACATTCTATGGAGCCTTTAACTTTGCGAATAATGCCATGGGAAGCCAGGGTGATGTTATTGTGACAAACTCCCAAATCTTCCAAGAAAATACACTAACCGGAATTTCTGAGCAAGACTTGGCATCGGTATCTATCTTCCCAAATCCAGCTCAAGGAGAAATAAATATTCGCCTTAGCGATGTAGACGAGGTGATTATGGTGAGCATGTTTGCCATCGATGGCCGCAAAGTGATTTCAGAGCAATTCACCCAAGGCGATATTAAACTGAATCTTGCTGCCAAGAATATCAATGCTGGTTTATACGTGATGCAAATTGAATCAGCAAGTAGTAAGGTTATCCGTAAAGTAGTGGTTCAGTAAGATAGGGTATTCTTTGTCTTTTTCATAGTTCAGTCCTCGTCAAGTTTTCTTGGCGGGGACTGTTTATTAGCGACAATCCCACCGTTTGTTTTTTTGTTTTTTAGTGCTCTGAAAACCGATGGGTATTTACATGAGAAACAAGCGGTTTTTTCGATGTGTTTTTGTCTGTTTCCTGTTGCTCGCCATTGATTTTCAATCCGAGGCGCAAACGCAATACGCTTCAGATTCTAGTGCCATTCGGTTTTTCTCCAGAACGCCTATTGAGAACATTGAAGCTGTAAATCATAAGGCAACTTCCACCATTTCTCCTGCGGAATATTCCATCCAATTTCAAGTGCCCATGTCAGGGTTTCAGTTCGAAAATGGATTGATGCAAAAGCATTTCAATTCCATGTATTTGGAAACGGATAAATTCCCCTTCGCCAGTTTTCGAGGACGCCTTTCTGATTCGCTCGACCTAAGCAAAGACACTGTTTATATCACCAAGGCCACAGGGATTCTGAAATTGCATGGGGT
>CAMDOM010000103.1 GCA_945903645.1 Chryseobacterium gleum | reverse complement strand
TCTTTACCCGAAAGCCCGTGAGCATTTCTGATGTTTGTCCACACAGCTCAATACGATGGGTTAGAATCAACACCTTTTTGCCCGTTTGTAGAATATACTTGCGAGCAATTTCTGAGAAGATTACCGTTTTTCCTCCACCAGTTGGCAATTGATACAGTAAATTGTATCCCTGAGGATGAACGTCCAAACGCTCAAAAATCTCACTTATAGCTTGCTTCTGATACTCGTAAAGCTCCTTATCTGTTGGTTCTTTCGGGTGCTGCAAGGGAGAAATGATGGTGGGTTATATGCCCAAAAAATCCTCGAGAATTCATCCATCCATAATTGAATGATAGAACCAACAAAGCTCCTTTTTGGGCAAGCCGCGAAATTACCACAATTAAATGCGTTTTGACAATGTGAACCGGGAAAAATCTGGGGAAGTTGCGCCATCACAATGCAGCGTTTTACGTGTACCTGGATGAAAAAATGATGCTGTGTTCAAAACAATAACATCTCTTAACATAGATTTTAGACCTCTAAAGCCTATTTTCGCGAAATGATTGGAATACGGTTACATGCGGTTTGGGTGGCGTGGCTATTGATTGGCGCAATTGCCCTATCCTCTGCTCTAGTTACCCTTGCTGGATTTCAAGACGGTAACGCTTCGTTGTTCGATTTACTTACTTCCATTACGATTGAAGAAGAAACGGAAGAAACTGAGCGTTCGGAAACAGAAAACGAACTGGAGAAAGAGATTAAAACTTCGCAAGAAGTGCCGCTTACATCGGCAGGCAGTCTAATGCTCAGTTATTTTAAAGCCCACCCTATTGTGGTGCATCCCGAGATTACGTCTCCTCCACCAGAAGCGTAATTTCCTCGACCATTAGTAATTGGTCATTGGCTACATAGCCCATATCTATCCCTGTTATTTCATCGCAATGCTCGGCACCGCTGCGTTTATTGCCTATTCCTATTATTCATGAAAGATTCGTTTAAACATATAGGTTCCGACCTGCCCGCTGGTTTGGTGGTGTTTTTTGTAGCGCTGCCGCTATGCTTGGGCATTGCCCTTGCATCTGGGGCTCCTTTGTTTGCTGGCATTATAGCCGGTGTGGTGGGTAGCATTGTAGTGGGATCACTTAGCGGTTCGCAATTGGGCGTTAGTGGTCCTGCAGCTGGCCTTATAGTAATTGTGGTAGCTGCTATCCGCGATTTGGGCAGCTTCGAGCTGTTCCTTATGGCTGTAGTTCTGGCGGGCGTAGTTCAGCTAATAGCTGGATTTATGAAGGCCGGAGTAATTGGCTATTACTTCCCATCGTCCGTCATTAAAGGTATGCTTGCCGCTATTGGTCTCATCCTCATTATGAAAGAAATACCGCATGCCTTAGGCTATGATGTAGATTTTATGGGCGATGAAGACTTTGCCCAGGCCGATGGTCACAATACCATCACAGAGTTGTACTATGCGGTTGTATACAGCAGTCCGGGTGCGATTGTTCTGTCCGTCATTTCTATGGCGTTGCTCATTCTATTCGACCGCCCATTTATTCGAAAGTTCAAAATTTCGACATTCATACCCGGGGCATTGATAGTGGTGGTTGTTAGCGTTTTAGTCAATCAACTGTTCGGGTTGGTTGCACCCAACTTGGCCATGACTGGAAAGCACTTGGTGCAACTGCCTGTGGCAAATTCGTTACCAGAATTTTTGGGGTTCTTTCAGTTTCCAGACGTTTCTGGGTTTAGCAATCCAAAACTTTATGTGGTAGCTTTAACCTTGGCAGTAGTAGCCAGTTTGGAGAGTTTGCTCTCGGTAGAAGCCACCGATAAGCTAGACCCGCAAAGACGCAAAACCGATGCAAACCGTGAACTTAAAGCACAAGGAATGGGTAACATTGTATCGGGACTTATTGGTGGGCTGCCCGTAACTCAAGTCATAGTGCGTAGTTCGGCTAACATCAACTCGGGTGGAAAAACCAAAGTAGCGGGCATTATTCACGGCATATTTCTTCTAGTTGCCGCTGTGTTGCTTCCAAGCATCATGAATATGATACCGCTTGCAGCTTTGGCTTGTGTGCTATTGATGGTGGGCTACAAGCTGTCTAAGTTTTCGCTATACACGGATATGTACCGCCTAGGTTGGGACCAATTTCTACCATTTATCGTAACGGTTATCGCCATTCTCTTCACCGATTTATTGAAAGGCATTGGCATTGGCATGGCCATGTCTATCTACTTAATTCTGCTGCGCAATTACAGATTCAGTTACTATAGAAAGTCGGAAAAAACCAAAGAAGGCGAAGTTATAACCCTTACCCTATCTGAAGAAGTTACTTTTTTGAACAAGGGTAGTATCCAAAACACGCTCAGCGATTTGCCCAATGGTTGCACTGTAATTATAGATGGTTCTAAATCGAATAGTGTGGATTATGACGTGCTCGAAGCAATTCAAAACTTCAAGGTGTTTACCGCACCACCACGCAATATTCGAGTTTCTACCATTGGCCTTACGGAAGTGACTGCTTCATCGGGGCATTAATCAATTTTCATTTTATCATTCATTAAAACCTAAACCAAACAACTAAAAACATGGAACGCGCGTTTTATAAAAAACTGATAGACAACAACAAAGAGTGGGTTGCATCGAAATTGGAGCAAGACCCTGATTTTTTCAATAAACTGGCCAACGGACAGCAGCCTCCCCTATTATGGATTGGTTGCGCAGACAGCCGTGTACCTGCAAACGAGATTATTGGCGCACAACCTGGAGAGGTTTTCGTGCACCGTAATATTGCAAACATGGTGCTGCATACAGATATGAGCATGCTAAGCGTGCTGGACTACGCAGTAAACATCCTAAAAGTGCGGCACGTTATAGTATGTGGCCATTACGGCTGCGGTGGTGTAAAAGCGGCTATGACCAACAATTCGTATGGACTGATTGATAACTGGGTGCGCCACATTAAAGACGTGTACCGTTTTCACCATGAAGAATTAGATGCCATAAAAGACGAAGACCACCGCTTTAATCGCTTTGTGGAAGTGAATGTGAAAGAGCAAGTGTTGGATTTGGCGAAGACTTCCATTGTTCAAGGAGCATGGGAAAGCGGTCAAGAACTGCATTTGCATGGCTGGGTATATGGCGTAGGCTCAGGAATTGTAAAAGACCTAGAGGTGAATGCTACCTGCAACAAAGACCTGGAAGACGTTTACCAGCTGAAGTTCCACGGTTAATCGGAACATCACTATTTGAAAGGGCGAATCGAAAGGTTCGCCCTTTCTTTTTG
>CAMDOM010000102.1 GCA_945903645.1 Chryseobacterium gleum | reverse complement strand
TATACCCAGCGTAATAGAAATTTCGTAAGCTTGCTGCACACCTTGTGCTACCGAACCTATGGTTCCTGTGTTAGTGGTATAAACAATTTGTCCTACCGAATAAGCAACAGTTCCTCCGCTACCCGAAGCATTACCGCCTGTTGCAGTGGTTGCCTGTTGTGCTTGTGCTGTTATCCCGAGGCCTAACAACAAAACACTAATTTTTAATTTTTTGTGTTTCATTTATGATTTTAATTGATACAATATATTTTCATTCTCATTTTTCTTTCGTTCAGTTTTTCTCTGCAGTTCGGTTTTTTACAATGATTGCTAACGGCAGTCAGCGAATAAACCACTCGCTAAAGCAATACAAATATACTCTAAGCAACTAATAACTAGCTATGCTTAGCGTGGACCTTCGACCTCAATGGCAAGGGCAACATGAACCTCATCGAGGTATCGCGTGTTTGACAACCACTGAATTTTTCCGTTCTGCACTTCAGACACAACCAAAAAAAGGATAATCTTTCCAGGGTTATAGTTTCTCAATCGAACGGTCGTGAAGGAATGTCATGTGATGAGCCTGGAGTGAAAGATACTACACCTCTGTTTTTTTTGCGAGGGCGGTATACTTAGGATTAACTTAGGACAGACCGCTCCAAAATAGAACCAACGAGGGAAGACCCTCGATTGGGCGGGTTCACTGCCCAACTTTGTCAAAGTTCTAAACTTTGACAAAGTTTTTGGGTAAGGCACCCTAGGAAAATCAATTTGCAAAAACTCTTTGTTAGCAAAGCGTCTGCTATGCCGAAGGTAATCCCGTCCCGAAATTTCGGGACTGGGATGTGCGTGTTATGTTCCGCGCAAGAGATTGTGCGAAACACTTACTCGAGCGCATCGGGAACACTTAGCCGGGCTGGGAAATCGTTAATCACCAACACGTTCTGCGCGAAAACCAACCCCATCGCCCATTACAAATTTAGGTGCCCCCACTGCTCCCTCTAAGTAGCTCCATGGTTCGGGCAATAGGTCATCGTCCTCGAGCTGAAGAAACTGGTTAAAAAGCCCTGAATCTCCCATTACTTCTTCGCAAGCCATGCCAAAAACGTTGATTTGATATTGACCGCTCGCAAATTCATGACCAACAATCACTTCGTTATTGGCGACTACAATAATGCCACAAGGTGGCGTTTGTGGTCCTGCGTCCTTAGTGCAGCTCGTTTCGCTCATCACTACCACTACTAGCATGAGCACCGATTTCATTAATTTATGCTTCATGCGTTGTTTGTTGAGATATTGATAATTGAATGAGTAAGGTTACCTCTAATTTTGGTAGGATTATGTTAAAAGAAGCAAATACCAAAAACGAAACGCTGCAACGAGCGTATTGGGAACACTTGCCCCAGCGGGGCGCTCTAGGTTGGGCTTTCTAACAAATACAGTTGACGCAGTTCACTGCCCAATTTTGTCAAAGTTTTTGGATAAGGCACCCTAGGGAAATCAATTTTTCAAAACTCTTTGTTAGCACAGCGTCCGCTCTACCGAAGGCAGAAAACTGTGCGTGTTGCATTCCATTGAAGAGAACCCCTTTGTTATTTTACACGGCCATGAGCTCCGTTATTGCGTTCCGCAATGAACTCCCTCCGGTCGGTTCTATGGCCAAAGACATTTATATCGAAATATTGATTGGAAATTGTCGTGTTCGCTTAACCCGAACTCAGGTCAATAGGCTAGTTCAATCTTGGCCTTTCGCTTATCCCGAACTCAGGTCTTTACGCTGCACACCAATGCCCGCAGTTCGTTTTGCCAAGCTTCCACAGGTACCAAGCGCAATATATGCGCCTACTCCTACCCCTACAATACGATTGACGCCCGCTATTTGCTACCCAAAAGAGACAAACCCGTGTTATCGGGCTGGCCTGCTTGCCTGCTCTATGTTTTACACCAGTCTAAAATAGTTGCTGGTAACTTTGAATCTACTCCAAGCCTATCCAATCAATCAATAACTCGAAGTCTTCTTCTTGCTTGTTGGCAATCAAAAAACTCACCTGTTCGATGCTTGCAAAATTAAAATTCGGGATGTTCAGTTTGCGCCCTCGATACTGCGGGTAAAATTCCTGGATTTCTAACTTGATGTTTTCCCATTCTCCTGAAGTGCTAAATTGATGGACATAAGACTCAGACTGCGAAATACTGCCCTTCAAACGAAACTCATATTTCTTACCATCGCCTTTTACCCGCAAAACAACAAATGTCTTTTCTTCTGCTAGTTTGATTGTTGTGTTCAGTTGAGTCGAGGCAAATCCTCCATTGTTCGCCAATGAAACGTGACCTGAAAATTGTCCATGTCCTGCATCGGTAAGCACAAATGAACTCTTTGATATACCACCCATCACACCATCGTTAACAATACGCCATTCCTTGATATTCGATTGAGTTGAAAAATTATAAATAGGTTTCATATCTGAATTAGCGGATAAGCCGAGTACAAGTAAAATTATTAAGTGTTTCATTTTTATATTTTTTAAAACCACTACCAGAATTCAATGAGTCTATTATAAAGCTAGTTGGTGGTATTATCTGGTCACTCAGTATTTCCAAAGCATTTTCATCATCGCTTTTTTTCCGTTTCTTTTCATGCCTCGTTTTTAGGCTATCCGATAACCTCAGTCTGTGAAAAACCCATCCGCTAATTCGTTGTAAACATACCCAGTGCAACAAAAGTAATAGCACATAATTAGTTATAACCTGAGTTCGGGATAAGCCATGAAATCATGTTTGAGTTTCTATTTGAAAAACAAACAGTTACATACCAGTTGGATGTTGTTTCTTTATGAAAAACATGGTGATAGCCACAGAAACACAGATTTTCACAGACAATAGACACAGATTTCACTGCGTTCCGCAATGATTCCGAGACTTCGGAACCCGTTGGTCGGTTCAGTGAAAAGTTCTGTGTAGTTCTGTGTTTATTGCGTTCCGCAATGAGCTCCATCGGTCGGTTCTGTGGCCAAAGACATTTATATCGAAATATTGATTGGAGATTGTCGTGTTCGCTTATCCCGAACTCAGGTTTATAGCTAAGGGGGAAACCAAAGAATGTAGTATGGCTTATTTAGATGCACACAACCGCTTTCAAGTGGAAATGCGCAGCGTGCAGGGCGAAGATGGTGGTGTTGAATGCTTAAACTAGAGCGTGGACGCTTAGACAAGCTCTGAACTGGCTGCTACCTAGTTAATAGACACGAGAGAAAGACCATCGCGCCTGCGGGTAGGTGCTCTTCTCAAATTCTCCCTTCAAGAAAATACATATCAATCTCTCCTTTTCCTTTGGCTTGTAT
>CAMDOM010000101.1 GCA_945903645.1 Chryseobacterium gleum | reverse complement strand
TTACCAATGTCGCGCTTGTTGCTCACTTCACTAATGCTCATTTGCAAGTCAATTATTTCTTGAAGGCGTCTACCTTTTACAGATTCCTCCACGTCATCTTCCAATTTCTTAGCAGCCAATGTTCCTGGTCTTTCTGAATATTTGAACATATATGCAAAGTCATACTGAACTGCCTCAATAAGCGATAACGTATCTTGGTGATCTTCCTCTGTTTCAGTACAAAAACCTGAAATAGTATCGGTGCTTATTCCGCAGTTTGGTACTAATTTACGAATTCGTTCTATGCGCTGCAAATACCATTCGCGCGTGTAGCCGCGATTCATAAGTTCCAAGACTCTGCTGCTTCCGCTTTGCACCGGCAGATGAATGTTGCTGCACACATTATCATATTTCGCCATAATGTGCAGCGCTTCGTCCGTCATATCTTTCGGATGAGACGTGGAAAAACGAACACGCAAATCAGGACTAACCAATGCCACACGCTCTAATAATTGAGCAAAACTTACAGTATTGGTCAAATCTCCTTGAGCTAGGATGTCTTTTTTTAATCCGCCACCACCCCACAAATAGCTGTCTACGTTTTGGCCAAGCAGCGTCACCTCTTTGTAACCATCTGCAAACAGTAAACGCGCTTCTTCGACAATACTTTCGGGGTCACGGCTGCGCTCTCTTCCTCTTGTAAAAGGCACCACGCAAAAGCTGCACATGTTATCGCAGCCGCGAGTGATAGAAATGAATGCAGTAATTCCATTTCCACCCAAGCGAACTGGGCTAATGTCTGCGTATGTTTCTTCGCGAGAAAGCAGTACGTTCACAGCTTTTTGACCGCTTTCGGCCACCCGAACCAAATTGGGTAAGTCGCGGTAACTGTCTGGTCCAACTACAATGTCTACCAGTTTGTCTTCATCCAACAGCTTGCTTTTTAAGCGTTCTGCCATGCAACCCATTACGCCAACAATCAAGTCGGGATTGGTTTTCTTTACTCTTCGAAATTCATCCAATCGACCTCTAACGCGTTGTTCTGCATTGTCGCGAATGGCGCAGGTATTTACCATTATTACATCGGCTTCCTCCATTATTTTGGTGGTTTGGAAACCTTCTTTAATAAGTACGGATGCAACAATTTCGCTATCCGAAAAATTCATGGCGCATCCGTAGCTTTCTACATAGAGTTTTTTGCCTGTTCCGTTAAAGGATGGCAACTCAATAGCTTCGCCTTGACGCTCTTCGAGAATCACTTTTTCTGTTGTTTCGTGAAGATGCATTGCTCTAAAATTTTGGACTGCGAAGGTAAGCAAAAGCCCTATTCCTATGACAGATTGTCAGGGAAATTTTAGGGCTCTTTCTATTCCCACAATTTTGATTCGAACTTGTAGCCTAATTCCTATTTTCGCCAAGACCTAATGTCAAAAACGTTTGACCTTATTATTCCCTGTTTTAATCCCAGATTGGGATGGGAAAAAACTGTGGTAGATGCTGTTGCAGATATAGAATTGCAGCTAGGACAAGATGTTTTAACCGAAATTTTTGTAGTAGACGATGGTTCTACACAGGGTTTCTCAGCTCAAACGGAAAGTTTGCTATTGAAATCGAACTTCAAGTTTAAAGTGCTGACAATTTCTCCAAACAAAGGCAAAGGAAATGCGGTTCGAACTGGTGTTTTAGCTAGTTCATCTGCTATTCAAATTTATACAGATGTAGATTTTCCTTATCTCAATAGTCATGTTGTTCAGTTCTATAATAAATTGAATAATGGAGAAGCCGATATTATTGTAGCTAGCAGAGGTTCAAGTTATTACGAAGCACTATCTCCGTTTAGAAAAGTACTTTCTCGTTCAATGCAAACAATCAATAAAAGAATTTTTTCTTTGGCTGTAAGCGATACGCAAGGTGGATTGAAGGGATTTAATGCGCGAGGAAGGGAAGTGTTTCTTCAGACTTCCATTCAGCGCTATTTGTTCGATTTGGAGTTCGTTCAAAAGGCTACAAAGGCCAAATTGCGCATATTGTCCGTAGAGGTTAAATTGAAAAATGAAATAAGCTTGCCTACGCCCAGTTTTGGAATTTTAGTTCGTGAATTGGCTAATCTTTTTCGTATTCTCTTTCGATTTTGAAACACCAGAAACTAATTCATTTTTCTGGTCTCTTAGCGGTAATGCTGCTAAGTGTAGGAGTATGCTATCGCTTTTATGGAGATATACTTCATAATCCTGGCGGGTATTTATTTGGGGCCGAAGGAGATGGATTGAAGAATTATTTCACCGTGGCTTATCAAGCGGTGCATGGCAACGGATGGGATTTTAAAGGTATGCTTTACCCTTTTGGCGACCATTTGCTTTTTGCCGATGGACAGCCGCTGCTCACATCATGCCTACAATGGTTTAACCTTTCCGTGGAGCAAGGTTATGTGATTATTGCTGCCATGAATCTGTTGATGATTGGTTCGTTGGTTGCTTGCGCTACATTGGTTTATCTAATCCTAAAACGGTGTTTAATCTCAACATGGTTCGCGATTCCATTTGCGATTCTAATTGCCTTTTTGAGTCCTCAAATCGCTCGGTTTGCAGGCCATTATGCACTTAGCTACACGTTTTTCCTTCCACTTATTTGGTATTTACTTATTCGTTTAGAAGCAGGAACGCCTTGGTTGTGGGCAGTTTTGTTTGCTGTGGTTGTGATTCTATTTAGCTTCATTCAGCCGTATTATCTTCTTATGGCAACTGCCTTTTTGGGGGCTTTGATTCTCTGGGATGGGATTTCTTTTTTAATTCGAAAAAGGAGATTGATTGCGCTACTTCCAAAAATCATGGCTTTAGTGGTGCCATTTGTAGGCTTTACCATTTACATACATTTTTTGGATATAGTGGCCGATAGACCCGCTGCACCTTATGGATTATTTGGTTATGTGGCTTCGTTTCAGAGTGTTTTTGTTCCAGTGATGGAACCATTTAGAAGTTTGTTTACGAGTTATTTCTTTCGTCTTTTCGTTCCTGCACATTGGGAAGGTTATGCCTATGTGGGTTTTGTGCCTGCAATTTGCGGTGCCGCAGCACTCGGTGTCATTTTGCTTAAAAAGCGATGGAAGGATATTCTATTCCCCGTGTTGCCTCATGCTGTGCAATCGTTTGTGGTACCTGCATGTTTTGTCTTGCTTTTTAGCATGGCGGTGTTCCATTATTTGGGCTTGAGTTGGTTGGGCACGCACATCAGTGCTATTGGGCAATTTCGTTCGTTGGGACGGATGGCTTGGGTGTTTTATTATGTCTTTTCGGTTTGGTCGGTTGTTTATCTCTATCGAGGGTTCAGAGTTTTGCGTTCTCGTTC
>CAMDOM010000100.1 GCA_945903645.1 Chryseobacterium gleum | reverse complement strand
GGCAAAGGCAAATCTATGCCGTCTGCAACTGCGGGCGAAATCACCATGATAAACTTTGGAATGGGTAGCGCCAACGCAGCAACCATTATGGATTTGTTGGCAGCTGTAGATCCGTTGGCCTGCCTTTTTCTAGGAAAATGTGGTGGATTGAAGAAAAAAAACCAATTGGGCGATTTGATTCTACCCATTGCAGCCATTCGTGGTGAAGGCACATCCAACGATTATATGCTGCCCGAAGTGCCTGCTTTGCCCGCATTTAGCCTTCAAAAAGCGGTAAGCACCACCATTCGCGATTACGGTCAAGATTATTGGACAGGAACAGTTTACACCACCAATAGAAGAGTGTGGGAACATGACGAAAAATTCAAGGAATATCTGCGCGCAACGCGCTGCATGGCCATAGATATGGAAACTGCAACGCTGTTTGTAACTGGGTTTTTCAATGAAATACCTACAGGCGCACTGCTACTAGTAAGCGATCAACCTATGGTGCCCGAAGGCATCAAAACAGAAGCTAGCGATCAAGTGGTAACCTCCGATTTTGTGGACCTCCACATCAGAATTGGAGTAAGTTCGCTTGAGCAAATGATAAACAAAGGCCAAACGGTAAAACATTTGAGGTTCGACTAAAATGCCGCATACCCAAATTCTTTCGGAGCTCAAGGCCGGGAAATTCCGTCCAATCTACTTTCTGCAAGGGGAAGAGCCCCACTATATTGACCTCATTTCGGACTACATCCAAGAGCATGCGCTAACCGAGGACGAGCGTAGTTTTAACCAAACCGTGCTTTATGGTTTAGACAGCGAAGTAGGCAGTATAATTTCTGAAGCCAAACGTTTTCCAATGATGGCCCAACGGCAAGTGGTCATCATAAAAGAAGCGCAAAAACTGAAAGGTTTGGTTCCGAATGAGGAAGAAGAAGCTGGTAAAAAAAACGAGAAGAAAGCAGAAAAGAAAGGTGATATGCTCGCCTATGCCGAAAATCCTCAGCCCACAACGGTGCTGGTCATTTGCCATAAATACAAGAAAATAGATTCGCGGAAGAAAAAGGCAAAAGACTTGCTAGCCGCCATCGAAAAATCGGGAGGCGTGGTCTTTACTTCCGAAAAAATAAAGGATTACAAACTGGCCGATTGGATATTGGCATTAGTAACCAAACAAGGCTACCAAATGGATGCCCGCACGGCTAGCATTCTGGCCGAATACCTTGGAAACGACTTGAGCAAAATCTCGAATGAGTTGGGCAAGCTCTACATTAGTGTAGCCAAGGGAGGAAAAATTACACCCGAGTTAATTGAGAAAAACATTGGTATCAGTAAGGATTTCAACGTTTTCGAACTCCAAAATGCGCTGATTGAGCGCGATGTAGTACGTGCCAACCGCATTATCATCCACTTTGCAAACAACCCAAAGGAGCATCCCATTCAAATGCTACTGCCTGTGCTGCACAGTTTTTTCTTTAAAGTGGGCTTGCTGCACTATGCCAACAATTCGATGGGAAAATTAGACCCCGCCAAAGTGCTAGGCATAAACCCTTATTTCATGAAGGATTACACCAAGGCGGCTTCCGTATTTAATGCTCAAAAACTTGAACGTATTATGGGCTATTTGCGCGATGCCGACAACCAAAGCAAAGGCGTTGACAACCCTAGCACGGGCCATGGCGACATCATGAAAGAATTGCTTTTCAAGATAATGCATTGAAATATGTCGGATGAAATAACTTCACTCTAAAAGTGAAGTATCAGTGGAGCGATTTATCCATGCTTAAACTTTACGCTAGTGAAGACATGCTAACCAAATCCGCTTAACATCAATTAAGCTTTCTGAAAAAAAATCGGTTATTTCTAAACCTTCTACCTTCATTTCTGTTTATTGTGGATAACCAAAAACTTTACAAAATGAAAAATTCAATTCTTGCCAGTGTGTTTGCGATTACAAGTATGACTGCTTTTGCTCAGAAAAGCGATATCGTTGATATTGCCATCAGTTCAAAAGACCACACCACCTTAGTTGCAGCTGTGAAAGCAGCCAGTTTAGTGGAAACATTGAAAAGTGCTGGACCGTTCACGGTGTTTGCACCAACCAATGCAGCTTTTGACAAATTGCCAAAAGGAACAGTAGAAAGCCTATTGAAGCCAGAGGCAAAATCCACGCTATCCGGAATATTAACCTACCACGTAGTATCTGGAAGTTTGGATGCAACTGCAGTAGTAGGCGCCATTAAAGCAGGAAAAGGAAAAGCAGTTTTAACCACAGTTAATGGTGAGAAACTAACTGCGTCACTGAAAGGTGATAAGGTAATCTTAACAGATGCTAAAGGTGGAACTTCAACTGTGACAGCAACAGATTTGAAAGGTACAAACGGAATCATTCACGTAATTGATAACGTACTTATGCCATAGGCTGAGCATCGGCTCAAATAGAAAAAGGCTCCGAAATTCGGAGCCTTTTTTGTTTACAGCCGTTTATATAGTATCGGAGTCGTAAATAATCAGACCCCAAATTGCCGCAAATGGTGATCTAAATGCTTGTAGATAATGCGGCCCCATTCTTCTTTGTTCATAGCACCAAAAATAGGATGTCCCGATAGTGTACTATCAACAGAAAGGCTCGTGAATTGGGTAATAATCTGTAATAATACCGTTTTTTCCGTAGTAAAATCGAGTCCATCGTTTTTGGTGCTCACCATAGCAGGTGCCGTTGGCAAGTTTCGCGACCAAGGAATATGAAAGCCAACGGTGTGCTTCACTATCCATTGAATGGGTGCTGGGTATAGATTTATGGATTTTACCTCGCCCGTACCCAACCCAATTTGAAGGCGGCAATGCAGCAGCATTTGCGCAGGAGTCATGGTGCCCCATAATCGGGCTGTATCAACCTTTAGGAGTTCAATTCTTCGGTTTATCTCAGAATTAAGCTCAGAATCAGCAATACTTTTCATGGTCAAATTGGCGAATTGCGGTGTAGATAAGCTCCAATTCTTCATCGGTAATGCAGTAGGGAGGCAAGATGTAGATGATGTTTCCCAACGGACGAAGCACAATGCCATGTTCCATGAAATGGGCATATAATGTATCGCGCAGACTATTGAAATAGCCCGAATGTTGCGGTGTTTGGTATTCAATGGCCAGAATAACGCCCTTGTGGCGCACAGCGGCTACTCCATTTAGCAATTTTGCTTCGGCTGCAAAAGCGAGATGGCGCGTGGTTATTCTACGAATGTTTACCCAGGTTTCGTACTTTTCCAACAGGTCTAAACTAGCCACCGCAGCAGCACATGCCATTGGGTTTGCTGTGTAGCTGTGCCCATGCAAAAAGGTGCGCATGCGTCCTT
>CAMDOM010000099.1 GCA_945903645.1 Chryseobacterium gleum | reverse complement strand
GCTATGAAAAGTGAGCACATTTTCGCCAATCAGCACAAACTTAGAGATGCCTTCATTGATGAGATGGTCTACAATATCGCGTTTCAAAAGCATGATATCATTGTAAAGCAAATCGTTCCATTCGCCAATAAGTTCGATTATAGCGTAGCCACTAGCATAATCGCAAAACAGAATTTTTAAATAAAGTGTGGCCGAGCCGAAGTTGTCCCATTGCGGGTGCAACACATGGTCGTAGATAACATCGGTAAATTCAAATTCGCTGTATTCGCGGCCATAGAAAGGCGAGCGCAAATCATCTTCGGCAATGTAGTGCCCACGCCAGTTGTAATGCGGTTCGAGGGTATGCATAGATTTAGTGGAATTCGTTTTAGCTGCTTGGATTGAATCAGCCAGAGTTGCGCAAAATAAAAGCGGACACACAAATAAGTATGTCCGCTTTCTATAAAGTTTGATAAAAGTCTTAGGCCATAATTTGTGGCAGTTTCATTGCCACGCTCATATCACCTTTCACTTTTATTTTGCCACTCATAAAGGCAGTCATTGGGTTGAGGCTTCCGCCAAGCATGGCCTCCAAATCTTCCAATGCCACATCTACAGTGCAATCTGCATCGGCACTATCGTTTATGCTCACAGCATTGCTTTCGCCTTTTCCGTTAAGCAGAATGTTCTGCTCTCCAAAGTTAAACTTTAGGCTGCTACCCAATACTTTGGAGTTAGCTGCTTTTTCTTCAATTGATTTTACTACGCTTTCGAAGCTCATTTTTGGTTGGTTTGATTGGTTAGTAGTTGATGTTGAATTTGCTTGGTTAGTTGGCGCGGCCACAGCTTTTGGTTTCGATGAAGCGTTGCTAGAACCTGCAGGTTTGTACGACATATCGTCAATAATCATCTTGGCCAATATCTCGCGCATTATTTCACTGGTGCCACCGCCTATGGTGCCCACGCGGCAATCGCGATAGGCGCGTGCCATTTTGTATTCTTCCATAAAGCCATAGCCTCCAAAAAACTGGAGGCATTCGGTCATTACTTTCTCGGCCAGTTCGCTAGACAGGAGTTTGGCCATAGAACATTCTTTGACGGCATATTCTCCCTCGGTATGGAGCCTACAGCAGTGATACACGAACTGCTTGTTGGCTTCTATTTCTGATGCCAATTGTGCTACGCGATGACGCAACACTTGAAATTTGTTGAGCGGACGGCCAAAGGCTTCGCGCTCGCTGAGGTATTGCATGGAATACTGCAAGGCCCATTCGCACGAGGCAAATCCAGCAATAGCACCAGCCAATCGCTCCAATTGCAAGCCGCCCATAAGGTAATAAAACCCTTGTCCTTCGTCTCCAATGAGGTTCTCAACCGGTACTTTCACATTGTCAAAAGCCAACTCTGCGGTGTCAGATGCATGCCAGCCTAGTTTTTTAAGCTTGGTGCGCGAAACGCCCGGTGAGTTTAAATCCATTACAATAAGACTAACACCAGCAGCACCTTTCTCAGGGTCGGTTTTGCAAACGAGTACAAGCACATCGCCATATACACCGTTTGTGATAAAGGTTTTGCTGCCATTAACTATGTAGTGGTCGCCTTGACGTATGGCGGAGGTGCGAATGTTGGCCACATCGCTGCCTGCACCAGGTTCGGATATGCCAATGCTAAAAATCCATTCGCCCGAAATTGCTTTGGTGAGATATTTTTCTTTCAGAAATTCAGAACCATGCTTATAAAGGTAGGGCGAAGACATGAATTGTTGCACGGCAGGTAGAATCATGAATCCACCCGATTCACATTTCGAAATCTCTTCCATGAAGATGACGGAATACATGAAATCGGCATCCATTCCTCCATACTTCTCAGAATAGTTGAGTCCGAAATAACCCATTTCGCCAAACTTGGGCCAGAGGTCTTTGGGCATGCGCTGTTGCTCTTCCCATTGGTCAATGTTGGGCATTACTTCTTTGTCGAGAAAAGCGCGCAGCCCTTGGCGGAAAATCTTATGGTCTTCGGTGAACATAGATAAGGGAATTAAAAATTAAGAATTAAAAATTGCCACAAAGCACACAATTCCACTACTTAAATATCTAGAGAGATTTGTTTGTTGCGCAAAAATAGTACATGTGTACTAATCGTTAGATTGCTCGAAAAAATTTTACCCGAATCACCTGCACATTTACACCGTTTCATTTGCTAATTCGCTAATTCCCAAATTTGCTAATTGTATTTAACGTCATCAATCACCATTTTGGCAATGATTTCGCGCATTATCTCACTGGTCCCACCTCCAATTTGTCCCAATCGGCTATCGCGAAAGTTGCGCGCCATGGGATAATCTTCCATAAAGCCATAGCCGCCAAACATTTGAAGGCATTCAGTAGCTACTTTATCGCAAAGCTGAGTGGCGAGTAGTTTGGCCATGGCGGCTTCTTTTACCACATATTCGCCACGGGCATGACGGTCGCAGATGTAGTAGATGAATTGTTTTTGCATTTCAATTTCGCTTGCTAGTTGAGCAATGCTGTGGCGCAGCACCTGAAATTTGTTGATGGAACGCCCAAAAGCTTCCCGTTCACTGATGTATTTTAAGGTGTGTTGCAGGGCGTGCTCGGATGCTGCCATTCCGCCAATGGCCATAGCGATACGCTCCAAGGCGAATTTCTGCATGATGTAATAAAATCCGCTGCCTTTTTGACCCATCAATGCTGTGGCGGGAACGCGCACATCATCAAAACCAATCTCGCCTGTATCGGATGCTCTCCAGCCCAATTTGTCAAGTTTGGAAGCGGTGATTCCGGGCGTATTGCGGTCTAAAACGAACATGCTTATGCCCGCAGCCTTGGCATCGGGGTTGGTTTTGGCGGCCACCACGAGAAAGTCGCTGAGCACCCCGTTAGTGATGAAGGTCTTGCTGCCGTTGATGATGTAATGGTCGCCATCGCGCTTGGCCGTGGTACGCATAGACGCCACATCGCTGCCGCCACCCGGTTCGGTAATGGCTAGGCATCCGAAAATTTCGCCTGCAATGCCTTTTCGTAAGTAGTGATTCTTTTGGGCTTCGGTGCCTTCGTTGTCTAAATGTGATAGCGCAAGATAGACATGCGCTCCGATTGCCGCACCCGTTCCGCCCGAATCAATCTTAGCCATTTCTTCCATGAAAATGACGCTGTAGAAGAAATCAAGATTGGTTCCTCCAAACGTTTCCGCATAGGCTAAACCGAGGAAGTCCATATCCCCGAACTTCTTGTAGATGTCGCGTGGCAATTCGCCTTTTTCTTCCCATTCTTCTACAAATGGAACAACTTCTTTCTGAAGAAAAGCACGGAAGGACTGACGGAAGGTATCGTGGTTGGGAGTGAAGTATTTCAATTGATAGTTTTCGATTGATGAATGACGAGAAGTCGTAAACTTTCGACCTATCTCAATGGAATCTTCATTATTTCCCGTGCTTCAGCGATGGTCGCTACTTCTTGGCCCAACATGCGAGTCAGTTTGGCGGCAGCCGCGATGAGTTCGCCATTGCTCTTGGCCATTTCACCTTCTGGAAGGTAGAAATTGTCTTCCAGCCCAGCACGAATGTTGCCTCCAAGCGTGATGGATACTGCCAA
>CAMDOM010000098.1 GCA_945903645.1 Chryseobacterium gleum | reverse complement strand
GTAAAAAACGTATGCGCCAAGTGGGCAACGTAGAAGTGCCTCAAAGCGCGTTTATGGCGGTGCTTAAGTTGGATTAAGCGCAAGGTGGATAGCTTAACGCAAATTGTACTTGGTGCCGCGGTTGGCGAAGCCTGCCTTGGTCGCAAAGTAGGAAACAAAGCATTGCTTTGGGGTGGCATCGCGGGCACTATTCCAGATTTGGACGTGTTTTTCTCGATGGGCGACCCCATTCGCGAATTGGTGGTGCATAGAGGGTTTTCGCATTCTATTTTGTTTGCCATTCTCATAGCTCCTACTTTGGGTTGGTTGGTGCATCGGCTTTATCGATGGCGTAATAAAGATGAGGCCACGTTCAAACAGTGGTCGTGGTTTTTCTTTTGGGCGGTGTTTACCCATCCACTGTTGGATTGCCTAACTACATACGGCACGCAGCTGTTCTACCCATTCACCGATTATCGCGTAAGCATATCAAGTGTTTTTGTGGTAGATGCCTTTTACACTCTTCCGTTCCTCATCCTCACGTTAGCTGGTGCTTTTTTTGGTAGAGAAACCATACTTCGGAAGCGCCTCAATCGTGTTGGACTTGTGCTTAGTTCACTGTATTTGTTGGTAGGGTTTGTAAATAAAAACGTGGCGGAAAACCACTTTGAGGCCGACTTGAAGACGCAATCCTTGGAATACAAACGCTCCTTTTCTGGCCCAACCCCTTTGAACATTCTCTTGTGGTATGGTGTCTACGAAACAGAGCAGGATTACCGCATTGGCTATTGGTCTGTGATGGATGAACCGCGCCCCATCCATTGGGACACCTTCGAAAAGCAGCATGAACTGTTGGCACCATACAGCTCCGAGTATGGACTAGACCGATTGATATGGTTTAGCGATGGGTATTATATCGTTCGAAACATTGATAACCAAATTCGGTTCTTCAATTTGAAGTTTGGCAGAAGTGGTTTTGGCGATACTGTTTCCGTAACCAATTCGTTCCCCTTTCATTTCAAACTTATTCCTCAGCCCAATGGAACACTTAAGTATGAGGTGGACCGCAACATAGACAATATGGACCTAAAACGCGAATTGAAGCGTTTGTATCTCCGCACATTGGGCACACCTATAGAAGAATTGCCTTAAACAAAAAAATCCCTTTCGGGATTTTCTTGTTTAGTAGCATATAGCACCTATTTATTTCGTTTCAGCAATCTCCGCCCACCATAGGCTGCACCTGCGGCTAGTAAGATGGTACTAAGTCCGTCCAAAGGCACTTCGTTTTGTGCAGGCGGTGGTGCTGGACCCTGGGCAAATGCTGATACAGCCATAACCATAACGGCAAGCACCAAAAGAAATGGGATGTAGCGGAATCTGTTCATTATTTGATGGTCTTAGCAGTTATCGTTCCTTCAGCAGAGCGGAACTCGGCATGGTAAACACCCATGGGCAATGCACTCACATCAACCATGCTAGAGCGACCGTTGGCCAAGCTCAGCGGCTGAACCATCAAAATTTGCCCCATGGCATTGTAGAGTTTGAATTCGCCTGTGGTATTCACATCACTGGCCATTTGCACCTGAAATCCATTCATAGTTGATAGGATTCGCGAAACTTGAACCTCTGTTTGGGAAATGTTGGTTACAAGTTCTGGAGAGAACCAAAGCTGAAAACGATTGAACTCATCTTGAGCAGTCATCTGCACCGTTACCGTGGTTCCTTGCGAAAGCAAATGCATTTGTCCAGATTGCAAATCTTCAAGATAGACCGCGATATCTTCAAATCCATCAATGCTGTCCGCCTCGAATGTGTAAGTACCCGACTGGGCTACGAACGTTTGCAACGGCACGATTCGCGCCTGCGTGATGGTTGGATAAGCCGCTATGGTATACGACTCATTGGCCTGCATAGCTCCTAACGCGATGTTGGCATTACTTCTCACTTTGTATGCGTCATACATTAAATCGCGCAATTCGGTAGCATCATCTTTGAATACCACCAAGGCCTGATTGAATAAATCGTTTCCTTTTAGGTTAATCCAAATGCGGTCCATGGGCTCTTCTTCTGCCAAACGGAAGAACTGTGAGTTAGTACCTCCACGCATTGCGTTGGTAAAACTGATATTGCCACTGCTCTGGGCATCCACATGGAAACCTTGACCTGTGGAGATGAATCCGTTAGGCGTATTTCCTCCGCCACCCACAGAACCCACGCCCGACCAAACAGCATAATCGCTGCTGGCATATCCAGAACCTCCTGAGTTGTCATCGTCCCAGAAATACAGTACACCTGCAATTCTTCCTGTGCCACTCGGGCCATTAACACTAATGAAGCTATTGGCGCTAATAGCTGAAGGATAGGGGTTGCCCGAAAGATTAAATCGTGTTCCTGGGCTTAGCGATGACATGCTATTCGCACTTGTTGTAACTCCGTAGGTTATAGTGGCATTGTTGGCCGCCCCAGTAAATGTTGCAAGACCACCGCCCCTCGAAGCATAGCCACGGCCGTTGGTCATGGCTCCTCCGAATGACTGCCAACCTGGATCTCCAGGATTCACATCATCAGAAAAGTCATGCGTTCCCGATAAGGAATTGTACAAGTATCCAGAGCTTCCTGGCAACGTACCGCCAGCTACAGGGGTACTCCAGTAGTTGTACTTAGTAGAACTTGAGGTGCCTTGTCTGCGCACTAGAATATTGCCCGAAACAGAACCTCCGCCATTGGTAGTGCCTGAACCGTGAAGTAACTGGGCTCCACTTTCAAGAACAAGATTACCGTTTGCCGTGATGGCACCACCCAACTCGCTGCGCGCGGTGCTCGAAACTGTTACAGTGCCATTTAGGGTAACAGGCGAACTGACATGGAAATTGGACACGTTCACATTCCCCGTCAGGGTTGCAGTTGCACCTCCTTCCATAACTAGCGTTCCTGCGCCAAAATTGGCTGTTCCACTATTCACCACATTGCCCAAAACGTTCAAAAACTGACCGCTGTTGATGGTGAGGTCTGCTCCGACATTCACTGTCAAATCCTTGCAGGTAGCCGCAGGAGTTGCACTAACAATAGGCTGCGTGGCAACATTGGCAATGATTACATCGTCTGTATTTGTTGGCACTCCAGGGCATGGCCCCCAGTTGGCAGCGGTATTCCAGTTGGCATTCACGCTGCCGTTCCAGACCTTGGCAGCGGTGGAGGCTGAACTTGAATTGGGAATGTAAAAATTATCGAAGAAGGCATCATTGCCAACACAGGAAGAATTATGCTTCCACAGAGCCCCAAAATGTTTTAGATCAAGAGCGGAATGGTCTGTATTGGTCGCGGTAAAAGGACCTGAGAATGCAGGCGTGGTCACATTAGGGGCAACAAATGATGCTCCATCATTCCGCGCATACAATGTCCATTCACCGCTGCAAGGGTCAAAACTCACTTTGACACTGGCGTGATCAGCATTGATGTCAATATTGCTTGCAACGATATCACTGACATTGGCATTCAAATTAAGGCCGTTGGTGAATTTAACCAGTTTGATATTGTCTGTAGCACCACTATTACCCACCACCACAGCATAGCCGTCCGAACCCGCTGCGGTGAAATCGGCCTGATCGCTTCCCAAAACAAAGGCCATCGCGTATGCTGAACTGGCAAACCCAGAAAGGT
>CAMDOM010000097.1 GCA_945903645.1 Chryseobacterium gleum | reverse complement strand
AATGTCGGCATCGGCTTTGTTTGCAACGTCAGCCCGCTCATTTAAACCAATAAAAATATCCGTTTCTCGGGTATATTTCACCGAAACATTCGGATAGGTTTGTTTAATCAATGTGCCCAGTCGCTTCGCAACATCAAGAGAAATATCCTTTTCCTTGCTCTTATATCTTCCAGTTCCAAGATTACCTGGGTCATTTCCACCATGCCCTGCATCAATCACAACGGTCTTCATTTTATAGGACGGTTCGGCCTTTTGAGCGTAGCCAGAAAACACGACCGCAACGAATGCAATAAAGACCCAAAAAAAGCGTTGTAGCGTAATCGCTTCCATCAATTGTTACTATCCGTAGCGGTTTGGTGAAATAGTTAGCTTTGAACGCCCAAAATAACGCCTTTTCCTGCAATATAGAGCAGCCCCTTTGCGCATCAGAAACGTGTTTATACGATTGGTAAGGTACTGCCTGTTAATGCTTTTCATTTCGCTAAATGCGATGGCACAGGTGGTGCCATCAGATTCGATGTCTACCAAACCGCTTAAAGGCGGCAAAATCTACTCGCTTGATTCGCAATTACAGCCAGCTGATTCTACTATAGTATTTAATTTGGACAGCCTACCAGCGCAGTCAGACATAGCAGTAGTTGTGCAGGATTCTTTGTCTTTTACCAAAAAGAAAAATGCGGGCGAAGGTTTGGGTAGCCCTGTAAAATACCATGCTCGCGACTCCATTCGCTTTAGTGTTGATTTAAAAATGGTTTATCTTTTTGGGGAAGCTCAAATCAATTATCAGGATATAGAATTGAAGGCCGAATACATTGAAATTGACCAAGAAAAAAAGGAAGTGTATGCCATTGGTGTTGCCGACTCAACAGGAAAAATAGTAGGTAAACCTGTATTCAAGAGTGGTGAATCGGAATTTGTGGCCGAAAATATGCGCTACAATTTCAATACCAAGAAAGGGAAAATTTCGGAGGTTATAACCAAAGAAGGCGATGGAAACCTGCGTGGAAGCACAGTGAAGAAAACAGAAGGCGATGCTTACTACATTAAAAAAGGAGGCTATACCACCTGCGATGCCGAACATCCGCATTACATTATCGTAGCTAATAAACTTAAGGTGATTCCGAATGACAAGGTGGTGAGTGGCCCAGCCTTTTTGGTTTTCGAAGGAGTGTACACACCACTTGTATTGCCTTTTGGGTATTTCCCAAACAAGCCTGACCGAAGCTCTGGAATATTGTTCCCAGAGTATGGCGAATCGCCCGGACAGGGCTTCTTCTTTCGAAACATGGGATATTATTTTAGTCTTGGAGAAAAAATGGACTTGGCCGTTACAGGTGACATCTACACCCAAGGAAGCTATGGGCTCAAGTTGGTTTCAAACTACAATAAGCGCTATAAATTTCGTGGTCAAATAGAACTGACTCATAATAGCTTGCGGAGTGGTGATTCAGATTTCCCAGGTTTTTCGGTCCAAAACAACTATTTCGTGCGGTGGTCGCACACGCAAGACCCAAAAGCCCGACCCACCACCACATTTGCTGCCAATGTGAATGCAGGAACTGCCACCAACTTCACAAACGGATTGCGCACAAATCAAAACGACTTCCTGACCAATACCTTTACTTCTAGCATCGCATTTTCCAAGCGCTGGTTAGGAAAACCCTTCACGTTTGCCACCAATTTGGCGCATAGTCAGAATACAAATACCAACAATGTAACAGTTACTTTTCCAGATATTGCCTTCAATATTCAACGTATTTTTCCATTCGCGAGAAAGAATCCTGTTGGCAAACAACGTTGGTATGAAAAAATTGGCGTGAGCTATGCGTTTAACGCCAAAAACGTAATATCCACAGCCGATTCAACGTTTTTCAGTGCAGGAACACTGCAAAAGATGCGTAATGGAATTAGTCATACAATTCCCATCAGCACTTCGTTCAAAGCATTCAAGTATTTCACCGTTTCACCTTCTGTTACCTACAACGAAAGATGGTTTTTTCAATCGGTAAAAAAGGGATTTAGCAACGAAACCCAACAAGCATTTACAGATACATCAACTGGTTTTTTCAGCAATAGAGATGTAAATGCAAATGTGAATATGACCACGCAGATTTACGGTTTGGTTCAGTTTAAGCGCGGCCCAATTCGCGGAATTCGGCATGTGTTAACTCCATCCATTGGCTACAATTATCGACCAAAATTATCGAGCGATGAAGTGGGTTATTATGGAGAAGGCGGTACAATTTCTCGATATCATCCAGACGAGTTGAGTCTTTTTGGCCGGGCTCCAACTTCCAACACGGGTTCGGCAACTTTTGGTTTCGGTAACAACCTTGAAATGAAAGTTGCCTCGAAAAAAGATACCATCACCGGCTTTAAGAAGATTAAAATTTTAGAGGCCTTCAATATTTCTTCGTCCTACAATATTTTTTCAGATTCATTGAATCTTGCAGACATCAACATTAATGGACGAACAACCATTTTAGAGAAGCTAAGTCTCAATTTTGCGTTCAATTTGACTCCTTACGCCCAAGATACCGTTGGAAGAAAGGTGAATCGTTGGTTGGTGTATGAAACAGGCGAACTAACACGTATGACAAACGCTTCTGTAGCTGTAACGTTCAATCTACACGGCAAGTCTAAACCGAATGATTTTCAAAGTACACAAGGCTCACCTAATGAGTTGGCCATGCTTAATGCGCAACGGGCTGCATATATAGATTTCAACGTACCTTGGAACGTGATGGTTAATTACAACCTTTCGGTGGTCAAGTTAATTCAAGAGGATAGGGTTACTCAAACTGTTGGGATAAATGGCGATATCAACATTACCCCAAAGTGGAAAATTGGTTTTTCTACTGGGTATGACTTTGTAAACAATAAAGTTTCGCAAACTTCATTGAGTATTTATCGCGATTTGCACTGCTGGGATTTCAGTCTTACCTGGGTTCCATTTGGCAGTATTCAAAGTTGGAGTTTCGACTTAAAAGTGAAGTCGGCCATGCTGCAAGATTTGAAACTGAGCCGAAGAAAAGACTACTTCGACCAACGATAAGCTTCGGAAGGCGACATCCATTGCACGATTTCATCTTTCTTGAACCATGTCAGTTGGCGCTTGGCAAACTGGGTTGTGTGCAGTTGAATCAACTTTAAGGCATCATCTAGTGAGGTTTTTCCATCGAGATGGTCGAACAGTTCTTTATAGCCTACAGTATTTAATGCGTTAAGATGTCGGACAGGAAAAACGGATTGCGATTCTTTTAACCAACCAGAATTCATCATCTCTATGGTTCGCTTGGCAATACGTTCGTCCAGATCCTTTTTTGGCAATTGAATCCCAATTTTCACCACATTAAACGGGCGAGGCTCAGCTTGCTTGGTATGAAACGAAGAGAAAGGCTTGCCACTAACCAGGCAAACTTCCACTGCTCGGAGCACGCGCTGTGGGTTTTTTCGATCTATGCGGTTATAATGTACCGCATCTAACTGCTGCAATTGTTTGAGCAACGAGAGTAATCCTTCTGTGGCTAATCGATGCGTTAATTGTGCTCGAACCTTGCTATCAGAAGGCGGAACTTCATCTAAACCTTCACAAACTGCTTTGATGTAGAGTCCAGTACCACCGCACATTACAACTGTATCGTGATGCTGAAAAAGTGATTCCAAAAGTGTTAAAGCC
>CAMDOM010000096.1 GCA_945903645.1 Chryseobacterium gleum | reverse complement strand
GCATCGTTTACATTACCAAAATAGGTTATTCTGCCTTGATGAAGTACCATGCACTTATTGCAATGCGTGGAAATATCTTGCATTTGATGACTGGTGAAAAGCATAATGCGCGCTTGTTGGGTAAGCGAATCCATTTGCTGAGCAGCCTGTTGCCTAAACATTGCATCGCCAGCACTTAGTGCTTCATCAAGAATAAGAATTTCGGGGCGAATAACATGTATTATGCCCATAGTGAGGCGTAAAACCATGCCGCTAGAATAATTCTTCACTGGTTCGTCCAGCATCATTCCCAACCCGCTAAAAGTGTCAATCACACTTAGGTTAGCTTTTGCGTCAGCGCTTGTGAGCCCCATGGTGCGGTGCATCATTAAGATGTTTTCTCTGCCTGTCAGTTCGGGAAAAAGCAGCGAACTGTGCTCTTGAACCGAAGTTACTCTACCAGATACTTCTACTGTGCCTGACGTGGGACGGATAATGCCAGATAGAATGCGCAGCAACGTTGATTTACCTGCGCCATTGCTGCCAATAATACCAAGGCGATCGCCATCCTGAAGTTCGAAAGATATATCGCGAAGGGCCACAAGATGCCCATTTTCGATACGATCAGAATGCACTACTCCACTTGAGGTATCGGAGGGAACTACAGCGCCTGAAAGACGAAAAAACTTACTGATATTGCGACAGGTAACCTCGTAATGCATGATGCTACAAAGTAATGCAAAAGGCAACAAGAGATTGAAGGATATGGTGATGTTAATCCTCCCAATTGCAATCCTTCTGGTACTAAGGACTTTTTTCTTTTTAAAGAGTTGTAAGCTGCCCTAGTATTTTACTTTACTGGACAAAAATGTGTTTGCCGCGATATACTAACTGCTGCATTTCGTTAAAGGCCGACAACAAATAGATTCCAGGCGTGTATACATCGTTTATGGACAATGTTTGCCCTACTATAGAATGCACCACCCATTTGTAATTACGAGGCACTTCTATGGAGCCTATTTGCTGTAGGCTAGCCACATTCAATTTAATAGCACTAGGCAAAGGTGCATCGGTAATTATGCTTGTCTTTTCCTTAACGCGCCATGCACCTGTAAGTCCTGTGCGAATCCATGCAGATACTTGGTCTAAACTATCCAAGTAATCAAGAGAAAGAGTCAGTTGGCGAACATTATCGCGTTGGTAACTCATCTCCACTGCTTTCAATTTAAAAGCACGGTCAAAAATCCTTCTTGTCATGGTTTTTAAGGTTGTGACTCTTTACAGTCTATCCCTTAACTGACTGTCTCGTCAAATGTAGCAGGTCCACTTCTATGTTGTACAGTTTGCTAGGCATGTACCCTTTTGCAAATTAGACGCTATAATCCCACAATCCCTAAGGCATCCTTAAGCCAACGAAACTTATCGAATTGCTCCACTTTGTCTTCTAATTCTTCTGGTGTAAAGCTGGCAAATGGAATGGGTGAAGTGCCTCTATAAGTTACACCCTTGGGCATTTGGTCGCGATTTGCGGTGTAGTTGATGTAGAATTCCGGATTAACGTTATACAAATCTGCTTTCTCATTTCCTTCCTTAAGGTAGGCATAACGCATTGCCGCATCTTTTTGCACCATACTAAGGCCCAGGCTAACGCGAGGTGTTTCTTTAAAATTTTCGGTACTGCAGTGCACTATTCCATGATAGAAAAAAACACATTCGCCAGCCTTTAGCGGCACATCTACCAAATGTGGAGTAATGTCGTCTTTTAGATGGGCATACACTTCGGGCGTGCCAAAGCCACGAAGAGTTTCCATAAAAAGATGGCTACCGGGCAGCATTTGCATATTGCCATTATCGCCTGTGGTATCAATAAGCGGACACCACAAATTGATAGACCAATGCTGCTTCTCGTCCACAAAGCTCCAGTCTTGATGAGCAGGAATATGGCCAGGGTCTCCCTTTGGTTTGATTACGAACATGCCCCCAAATGCTTTGAAATCGTGAAAGTGCTCCTTTAGTTTAGGAACGAAAACCCGCATTACTTCAGCCTCTACTTCTTCTCTGTAAGCGGCATCAGCGCTGAAATACGATTTATAGAAACGTTCGGGTGTTTCCGTATGCCACTTGTCATAAAGGGTTTGAAACAATTGCACCTCTTCTTCATTTAGCATAGGCAGCACCACATAGCCATGGTTTTTCAGAAAATAATCTTTCACCCTACTGCGCATAATGCGATACTTGGGCAGTCTTATGCTCTCTTTTGCATTTTGAAGAATATGCTCGGGAATGGCCATGGGATAAACGAAAGGTCTAAACTACAAATGAATGCTACGCCTTCGGCAGATGGCAAAGCACCAATTCTTTCATTTCTTTAGCGGTTAAATCGAATGAATTATACGCCTCTAAGGTCATAGGAAAACGACTGCCATCAGGTTGGAGCACAAAATCATAGTCTTTGTAAAAATCCTCTGTAATACGGTATTTCTCAATTTTATCTTTAGGGGTGTTTTCGTTCTTAAAGAAGTAGACCAATTGATAGTTTTTACGCAGCACCGTCAAGGTAATGGCGCAGCGCAATGCATTAGTACGGTTTGGCGATGAACTATGCAGCATGGCAGGGTCGAAAATTATGACATCGCCCCGCTTGGCAGTCACGGGTTTCATGTAGGCTTTCAATTCGGCATCGTGCTTTTCGAAGTTCCAAGGTACACCTAACGAGCGTTGCGTATTGCCCCAAAGGTGACTTCCTTCCAAAAAATGAAGTGGGCCATTTTGCATGGTCACATCGCATAGCGGAATCCACACAAAGAGGCAATAATCGTTGTCTTCGTCAATAACCGAGCTGTCTTGATGTATTTGCAGTTCGCTTTTATCTGAAGGTGGTTTCACTTGAAAGGCGCCTCCTGTGCGGGTATCCACATGCTCCATGGCAAACATGCGGGGCAATATGGTGCTAGCACCTTTGTTTATCGCTGCATGCACCTTGCTGCGAATTTCTGGGTTGTGAAGGCGACCACTGTTCAAAAACGTGTCGGATAGATTGAACCCCGGCAAGGAAGTTATTTCCTGATACGTGGCAAGAAAATCTTCTATTTCCTCGTTAGTTACCACATTGCCTACCGTACACCATCCATGGGTTACATAATGACGGTGGAAAGCCGAGTCTAGAAAAAATGACTGCTGCCGCAATGCCAATTGCCTAGTAGGGGCTTGGCTTGGTTTGGCTGAAGAGCGAGAAAAGAAATTCCAAAAACCCATGAATAGTGCTGTTGGGCACGAAGCTATGGAAAATGGATAGAGGTGGAGTTGAGGTTTATCAGAATCGCCTTTTCCTACCCAAAACCCATAGCTTTACCGCCCTACCATGTGTGGCATAGCAGGATATATAAGCCTTAACGGAGGAGCAACAAAGGAGCACGCGGCCACAGTGATGCGTATGCGCAATGTGCTCTACCATCGTGGGCCCGATTCGCAAGGAATGCTTCACGATAGTCATGCCGCATTGGGCAATACACGCCTGGCTATATTAGACACATCGACCAACGCGGCATTGCCCATGGCCGCTGCCGACAACAGCGTGTGGTTGTGCTACAATGGTGAAATAAGCAACTTTAAACAGCTGCGCGAAAAATACAGGCTTAACGAACGCTTTGCCATGCGCTCTACCTCCGATTCGGAAGTGTTGTTGTATCTGTACAAACTCTTGGGCATTAGTTTTTTGCACGAGCTAAGTGGCATGTTTGCCTTTTGCATTTTAGACAGGGCAAAGAACGAAGCCTACATTGTGCGCGATTTTCATGGCATATTGCCGCTATTTGTGTGGCAACAGAATGATGGGATCTATTTTGCTTCGGAGATAAAAAGCTTTTTAGAAATCCCTTCGTTTCAACC
>CAMDOM010000095.1 GCA_945903645.1 Chryseobacterium gleum | reverse complement strand
CATATCGTTTACCAACTCCTTGTTTCCCAATAAAATATGTTGAAGAAAGAGTAGTAGATTTTTATCTCGAATAGCTTTATTGCTTTCCGATCCGCTGATGGCAAACTCTTTCATCATGATTTTCATATTCAGTACTTGCCAGCTGTACTTCTTCTCTTGCTTGCAGATTTCCTCCACTGTCCAGCGGGTGTCGTAAGCCGTAATGAGTGGATTGGGGCCAAAACGCTCGCCACGATAATTTAACCACAACGCAGACTTAGGTGGCACAAGGCTCAAGCCATGGTCTTTCCACTGTGGACGTGGATGGCGCACTCCAGCAGCATAGTGCCAATGCCAGTCGAGATGAGTCACATTACCGTTCACCTTTTCTACAGCCTCATGCAAATCGCCCATGGCGTAGGGATGCGAGCCGTTTAGAATAATTTCGGGTGGTGCGCCCCATGGCTTGTACCAATGCTCCCGCACTTTTTGGATATTTCCGCCCATACCACCAGTGGCTACGATAATATGCTCACCACGGGCTAAAAATTGAGAGTTGGAACTCTCATCCAATCCAGAAATCCCAACTGCTCTTCCTTTTTCCATTACAATTTCTTCCGCTTTGTGGCGGTAGAAACTCTGTAAATGCGTACTTGCTTTAGGGTGACTATGAAGCGCACGAATTGCATCATCTGTAAGCCCTTTGCCCGTGCCCCACACCATGTGAAAACGCGGATAGCTATTACCAGGCCCATACAATCCACGTTCCACCCAATGTACTACTGGAAAGAACTTTGTTCCCAATTCCTTGGTTACCCAATTGTATATATGCTCGGTGCAGTTGTACACATAATGCTTTGCCCATTGCTTTGGCAAAACATCCTCATCGCCAAAATCTGCAACAGAATTCCAATCGCGCAATGCCAACTCCGCACTATCTTTCATTCCCGCCCTTCGTTGCAGCGGAGTATCAACAAAAAACATCCCTCCAAAACTCCATTTTGCCAAGCCCCCCAATTGCTCTTCGGTATCCCGATCCAAAAGAATCACCTTTTTGCCCTCGTTGAGCAACTCGAAAGCTGCAACTATACCAGCAATGCCGCCACCAGCAATTACCACATCTGCTTTATACTCTTTCATAGAATACCTATTAGGGTGGTAAATGTAGCCTCTTAAGGTTATTCAACAGTCCTGGTTATGAATCTGTGACTGGAATAAAACTGCAGCGCTTTAGATGGAATGCAACATTCTTCAATTCAACAATCATTTAGATTTGCACCGCTTAGAGAACACAAATAATCATGACCGCCACTTCAATTACACTTGCCTCACCTGGGAAACTAAATGTTCCGAATCACCCTATTATTCCTTTCATAGAAGGAGATGGAATTGGAAAAGATATTTGGGGACCTTCGCAAAAAGTGATGGATGCCGCAGTGCAAAAGGCCTACAATGGCGAACGTAAAATTGAGTGGTTGGAGATTCTTGCTGGCGAAAAAGCATATCACGCCACGGGAGAATGGCTTCCAGACGATTCGTTAAAAGCCATTCAAAAATATTTGGTTGCTATAAAAGGTCCTTTAACCACACCTATTGGTGGTGGTATTCGCTCTTTGAATGTAAAACTCCGACAAACGCTTGACTTGTACACCTGCCTTCGTCCGGTGCGTTATTTCAAAGGTGTGCCCTCTCCTTTGATTCATCCAGAATACACCAATATGGTCATCTTCCGAGAAAATACGGAGGACATCTATGCTGGAATAGAATACCAAACAGGCACTGAGGAATGCACTCGGTTGGTGAATTTACTTCAAACTGAATTTGGAGCTGACAGCATTCGTTTTCCTGAAAGTTCTTCCATTGGCATAAAGCCAGTGTCTAGAGAAGGCTCGGAAAGATTGATTCGCGCTGCCATTGAATACGCCATACTTCACAAAAAGCCCTCAGTAACAATAGTTCACAAGGGAAACATTATGAAATACACCGAAGGAAGCTTTAAGAAATGGGGCTACGAACTTGCTGAACGCGAGTTTAGCGACTCCGTTTTTACTTGGAGCCAATACGACCGAATTTTAAGTAATGAAGGAGAAGAAGCCGCAAAAAAAGCTCAAGATGAAGCTTTGGATTCTGGCAAAGTGCTTATCAAAGATTCGATTGCCGATGCGTTTCTTCAAGAAATATTGCTTTACCCAAAAGACCACTCGGTAGTAGCCACACTCAACCTGAATGGTGATTACATATCCGATGCTTTGGCTGCTTGTGTTGGAGGGATTGGCATAGCGCCAGGTGCTAACATTAACAATCTGAGTGGTCATGCAATATTTGAAGCTACGCATGGCACGGCACCCAAATTTGCTGGAAAAAACAAGGTGAATCCAAGCTCACTTATTCTATCTGGAGTGATGATGCTGGAATACATGGGTTGGATAGAAGCAGCGGTAATGATAGAGCTAGCAGTGGAAAAAGCTATTGCCAGTAAACGCGTAACTTTCGATTTTGAGCGCTTGATGGATGGGGCGACTTTGCTCTCTACATCTGAATTTGGCGATGAAATCATAAAAAATCTATGAACTATTCAACAACTGTTGTGACTGTAATAGAAAAGCGTACATTTGCAGCCCTTAAAATGACTAGAGAATAAAATGGCCAATCATAAATCATCATTAAAGCGTATCCGTTCAAACGAAGCGAAACACGTTCGCAACAAGTACTATCATAAGACTACGCGTAATGCTATCCGCGACCTTCGTGCTACTACGGATAAAGTTATTGCCACTGAACTTCTACCTAAAGTGACTGCTTTGGTTGACAAATTGGCGAAGCGTAGTGTAATTCACAAAAACAAAGCAAGCAATCTAAAATCAAGCCTTACATTGCATGTTAATGCATTAGCTTAATTTTTTTGATTCCCATACTTTATACAGAAACCCACTTTTATGTGGGTTTTTTTTTACCCGAAATTGACCCTTTTGAATCACTTTAACGGAAGAAGCTAACACATTCATAAACCTACCCACTAGCCGCTTCGCTCATGACGCGGTACTTTTGCTTCACAAACGAAACCATTCCATGCTTAAGTCCTTACCGTTTATCACTGGTGTATTTATTATTACTGCTGCATTCGGATTTCGCACTGCATTGCCCATAGACCCGCCTTTCACAGTTGTGTTCTATAACGTAGAGAACCTGTTCGATACTATAGATACCCCCGATGTTATTGATGAAGATTTTACTCCCACAGGCAAGCTAAATTGGAATGCAGAGCGCTATCAAAAGAAACTCAAGGATTTAGTGAAGGTACTTGCTTCGGCATCTGGTTCATCTTATCCTGCTGCCATTGGACTTTGCGAAATTGAAAATCGCGCAGTAGTAGAAGACTTAATGAAAACTGCGGAATTTAATAAGATGCATTATCGTGTAGTGCACGAAGAAAGTGCCGATGACAGAGGTATAGATGTAGCATTTGCATACAACCCAAAAGTGATGTCGGAACTGTACCACGAAAAAATGCGTGTGCGTTTTGACTTCGATTCTAATGCAAAAACACGTGATATTCTGTATGTAAAAACATTGGCTGGGAAAGATACGCTTCACTTTTTTGTGAATCATTGGCCCAGCAGAAGAGAAGGACAAGAAGAAAGCGAGAAGCGAAGATTAGTGCCTGCTCAAATGCTGCGCGCCAAAACAGATTCGCTGCGAAAAGTGAATCCAAAAGCGAAAATCATCATCATGGGCGACTTCAACGATTACCCCGACAACAAGACAATGATTGAGGTGTTAAACTGTGTTCCTGGTTCAGGTTCGGGATTAACCAACTTAACTTACCGATTGCATAAAGCTGGAACTGGCTCCTACAACTACAAAGGAGAATGGGGCATGTTAGATCAGTTTATCGTTTCGGACGGCATTCTAAATTCTTCCAAAGGCTGGAGCGCAAGAGATACTTCTGCCGCTGTATTTGGCGCAGATTGGTTGCTGTATACCGACAAAAAATCGGGAGAGAAATCGCCAAGCAAAACGTATGGTGGGCCCAACTATTTTGGCGGTTATTCAGATCACTTGCCCATCGTACTTCATCTTCATAACATAAAATCTAAGTGAGGATAAGTTGATTTTCCAACCGATTGATGCATTCTAAGTTGGATTTAACTTTACCCCAGTGAATCGA
>CAMDOM010000094.1 GCA_945903645.1 Chryseobacterium gleum | reverse complement strand
GGATGCTCCAACTTTGCATAGCGCTTGCACGAACTGCATTCGCCACACGAATCATCGGCTTGCCTATCGGTACATGCCAAGTATTGCGCATAGGCTAAGGCCAATGGCAGCGCCCCAGCACCGCTAGTGCCCAATAGCATTTGAGCATGAGCCACACGCTTGTTTTGCACCGACTCCAACAGCTTGCGCTTCAATCGCTGTTGCCCTATAATTTCCTTAAAAAACATGCTGCAAATCTAACCTTTAGGTGCGGTGTGTATTCGCTCGTAGCGGCTACTTTTGGCATCTTGAAAGGGGTTCTTAGTTCAAGGTTCAAAGTTTGTAGTTCATGGTTTTGGTTCTCGTCCCATGTCCCTCGCCCTTTGTCCCTCGCTCCATTCGTAATTCATCATTCGTAATTCTCTAAAATGAATAAAGTAGTAAGTGGCCCAGAGGCGGCCTTGAAGGGATTGAAAGACGACATGACCGTGATGCTGGGCGGCTTTGGCCTGTGCGGCATTCCCGAAAACTGCATTGCCCAACTGGTAAAAATGGGTGTGAAAGGACTCACCTGTATTTCGAATAATGCCGGTGTGGATGAGTTTGGTCTTGGTTTGCTCTTGCAACAACGCCAAATACGCAAGATGATTTCGTCTTATGTGGGCGAAAACGCGCTATTTGAACAATTGATGCTGAGTGGAGAATTAGAGGTTGACCTCATCCCGCAAGGCAGTTTGGCAGAGCGGTGTAGGGCTGGTGGCGCTGGAATTCCCGCATTTTTTACTCCCGCTGGCTACGGCACCGAAGTGGCCGAGGGCAAAGAAGTGCGCGTGTTTAATGGAAAACCGCACATTTTGGAAGCCGCGCTCACTGCCGATTTTGCCATTGTGAAAGCGTGGAAAGGCGACCATTATGGCAACCTCATCTACAAAGGAACCGCACGCAATTTCAACCCGTTGATGGCCATGGCGGGCACCATTACCATTGCCGAGGTGGAAGAATTGGTAGAACCCGGTGAACTCGACCCCAACTTCATCCACACCCCAGGCATCTTCGTGCAGCGCATCTTCCAAGGGGCAAACTATGAGAAACGCATAGAGCAACGCACAGTCCGCAAACGTGATTAATAAGTAAGGGCTTGCCGCGGCACGACCCAACATCAACCTTAAACCTTAATCTTCTATGGCTTTAGATAAAAACGGCATCGCCAAACGCATCGCACAAGAACTGCGCGATGGCTACTACGTAAACCTCGGAATTGGCATTCCAACATTGGTTGCCAACTACATTCCTCAAGGTATTGAAGTTGAATTTCAGAGCGAAAATGGCATCCTTGGCATGGGGCCATTTCCATTTGAAGGTGAAGAAGATGCCGACCTCATCAATGCGGGCAAACAGACCATTACCGCTCGAAAAGGCGCCTGCTATTTCGACTCGGCTACCAGCTTTGCCATGATACGCGGCCAACACGTGCACCTCACCGTCCTAGGCGCTATGGAAGTGAGCGAAAAAGGCGACATCGCCAATTGGAAAATTCCGGGCAAGATGGTGAAAGGCATGGGCGGTGCCATGGACCTTGTAGCATCTGCCGAAAACATCATCGTGGCCATGATGCACGTGAACAAAGCAGGCGAAAGCAAACTGCTGCGCGAATGCAGCCTTCCTATAACTGGCGTGGCCTGTGTAAAGCGCATTGTGACCGAACTAGCCGTGGTAGACATTACCCCAATGGGCTTCAAGCTCATCGAAACTGCACCTGGAATCTCCGTAGAAATGGTGAAAAACTCCACCGAAGGCCGTCTTATTATTGAGGGAGATATTCCTGAGATGCGTTTGTGATATTGGACTTTGCAATCACCACTTATCGCGGATGGATATTACTCGCTTGCAAAAAAGTTACTTCTGCGTTAGAAATATGAAGTGGTTTGCCTTCAATGTTCCAAATTAACAAGCGAACCGCAGATGCATTTACAGGCAGGTTTTCAATTAATTGACGAAATCGTATCGGTTGTTCATTTCGTAAATCGGAATTGCCATGCTGAAGATTGGTTGAATAAACGCTTAAAAACTCTCCATTCGAACTCATTACCTGAACCGTAAACCACCACTTCATGGGAAAATGTGAAGATTTCGCTAACAAGCTTACTTCAATAGCAAATTGTTCTTTCAATTTATACTCCGATACGGAAATATCACCGAACGAAACAAACGTCTCGTGGTAGAGCCCATCATTGATTTTAAAACTGGCAGCCTGAATCCACTGCTGATTAGTTTTCCGTTGAAGCAATGCTAATCCATTATATTCTTGATAGGCAATTGTATCGTAAAGCCCATCTTTTGCTGGTTGAATTCCATCCAATGCAAGTATGAAATCTGCGTTGATGTTCGGATGGTTGGGCAGTTCTTGCCCATAAAGCATTCCTTGGTGTTGAAGATCATAATATGCCAAAACCGTATTGTGGAAATGGTCACATGAGATAATTGGTGGACGTCCATTCTTTGTTTTCCAGTCTAACATATGAACATAGATATCCTCGGCTACTGCTTCATTTTTCCAATGAGTAGTATGGGTAAGGTTTGCCACAGCAAGAAAATGGACGCCCAAGACTACGGCTGCTATTACGCTCAAGGCCTTAGTCCAATGACGCGGCATGCCATCAAATAGTAAGTAAAAGGAAATTAAAAACAATGGAATATAATGAGCGGCCGCTCTATCCACAGGATAATTGACCCCTTTCCAATGGTGCAAGAAAATTGTCCCGAAAACAGTTAACCAAACGGATAGATGGAGAGGAAAAGAGTCAATTAGCAGTCCTCTTTTAGCTAATCTAAGAACCAAAGCAACTACATAAAGCCCCAGCAGGACGCATAAAAAATACAGGCCCCAATTATGCTTATCCGAAAATTCTTTGACCAAACTCAATACTGAGTCTCTCCAAAATCCATTCGCATAGCCCAAATACAATCGCCCAGATTCCTGAAGATGAAGCGTGTATTTTACGGCATACACTAATGGTGCAAGGAATGCGATGATATAAATCGCAACGAAAGCCAAGGCCTTTCTAAAGGCTCTCTCGAAATGAAAATTGGCAATAAAAATTATCCCAAACATAACCCCGGTAACAAACACAAAAACCATCGTGGCAAGATTCGACCATAGTGCTAGAGACAGCATAACAAGCCCCGATAAACAGAATTTCAATTCGGTGTTTTTCCTAAACATAAGCAGGTAGAATAGTGCTCCAAGAAGAAACCCATAGGAAAGCCCATATCCTCTGCAGAGTTGGAAAAACTCGAAAACATAATGGCACATCGTCATTGACAAAAACCATACAAACCACAACCAATTATTTTGGAAAATGCGTTGAAATCTGAAAATGAAAAATATATAAATCACAAAAGCCAGAACGTTAGGCGCTCGCAACGCCAATGGACCATCACCAAAAGCTAAAAAAGAAAGGTGGGCCAAAGCAGAATTTAGAACGTGGTTGTTCGCGTCCAACTGAGAGTAATACGGCTGAAATCCACCTGCCTGTAAGTAGAAAAAGAAGGTTGACACTTCGTCTCCATAAAGCGGTACTAATGCCGCCCTGGCAATAAGGTAAGCCAATAGAACCAGCGAAATAAGCGCTGCGATATTTCTATAGTTCATCTTTCTAAATCAGATAGTTCAACTTCTCAATGCCCGAAACTACAACACCCATTTCCCTTCGCGCTCCGTAGCATCCCAGATTTGAAGCCCGATTTTAGGCATTATTTCTTTGGCAAATGCAAAGGCCGCATCCTTATCCTCTGTTTCCAACAGACGTATCCGCTCGTTATTGGCGGTGGCGAGATTGACCTGAACTACAGATTGCCTTGAGGTGACGCTTGCGCCAGAACGGCCAAAGGCAGAGCTCACCAGTTGGGTCTTGAAAACCGATATGCACTTTAAAGGTGGCAATGGTTCCCAAGTTCCAAAACTCTGAGGCCCAAAGGCGGTAATCATTCTATAGCTGCGATTGGTAAAATCGACCTCCACTCCCGGCTGATAGGATAAGATACCGATGCCACCCAGTGCCATAAAAATGCCGAAAACAGGAGAATAGGCAAGGCCCATCACAGAAAATAGGGCTACTACGATTCCCACAATCTTCAAGGACATGGGTTTGTCGCGGGTATAGATGTAACGGTAGATTTCGGGGTTCATGTCCTTGTATTTAGTGGAACAATATCAAAAGAATTAAGAGATTCCCAAATTCAGCCTTTAACTGAAATATTTTTTTGCGCTGTTTTGTTCTGTTTCACGAAGCTGTATCGTATTGGCGCGGTTGTTGAATACCACTCACTGTGAATACATCATTCACTATAAACTGTAAAAACAAACGATTATGAAAACGCTCATTTTTATCCCTGCAATTGCGCTAATTCTAACTTCATGCTTTGTGCATGCCCAAGATGTAACTACCGTAAATGCCACAAGTGCCGACATTAGCGAAAACCTCGACCTCCAAGCCGTGGCAGCGGTATTTGGAGAAGCCAAAGACCTAGACGACTTTGAGCGAAAACTGAACGACCCCGAACTGCAAATCTGC
>CAMDOM010000093.1 GCA_945903645.1 Chryseobacterium gleum | reverse complement strand
GAGGTGATGGGCGAACTGGTAATGGATAGCAACGACCTTGAGCGTGAGCGCGGCATTACCATCGTTTCCAAAAACGTTTCGGTAACATGGAATGGCGTTAAAATCAATATCATAGATACTCCCGGTCACAGCGACTTTGGCGGTGAGGTAGAGCGTGTGTTAAACATGGCTGATGGCGTGCTTTTGCTCGTTGATGCTTTTGAAGGACCAATGCCACAAACCCGCTTTGTGCTTCAAAAAGCCATCGAACTTGGATTGAAGCCAATTGTAGTTGTCAATAAAGTTGACAAACCCAATTGCACACCCGATGAAGCAATGGAGGCTGTGTTCGACCTTATGTTTAACCTTGGTGCAACCGAAGACCAGTTGAATTTCCCTACCGTATTTGGTTCTGCCAAGCAAGGTTGGATGTCTGAAGATTGGAAAACTCCAACGGAGGATATTTCTTACCTCATGGAACGCATTATCGAGTTTATTCCAGAGCCAAAAATTGCCGAAGGTGCGCTGCAAATGCAAATCACCTCGTTGGATCACTCTCCCTACACAGGCCGTATCGCCATCGGGCGTTTGTTCCGTGGCGAATTGAAAGCTGGACAGCAAGTTGCATTGATTAAGCGTGATGGCACCATTCAAAAAAGCCGCATCAAAGAGCTTTATCTCTTCGAAGGAATGGGAAAGGTGAAGGTGGAAACCGTTCAGCCAGGAGACATCTGCGCTCTGGTTGGCCTCGAAGGATTTGAAATTGGCGATACCGTAGCCGATGTGGATAATCCAGAAGCTATGTCGCCAATCACAATTGACGAACCTACCATGAGCATGGTATTTACCATCAATGACAGTCCGTTTTTTGGTAAAGAAGGTAAATTTGTTACCTCACGCCATTTGCGCGAGCGTTTGGAAAAAGAGTTGGAGAAAAACCTTGCTATGCGCTTGGAACCAACCGATTCTGCTGATTCATTCACTGTTTTTGGTCGTGGTGTATTGCACCTTTCTGTGCTTATCGAAACCATGCGCAGAGAGGGTTACGAGTTGCAAATAGGTCAACCTCAAGTAATTATCAAAGAGATTGATGGGGTAAAATGCGAGCCTGTCGAAGATTTGAGCATCGACTTGCCAGAGGAAGTACACGGTAAAGCGGTGGAAATGGTAACCACCCGAAAAGGCGAAATTGTAAGCATGGGCCCTAAAGGCGACCGTATGTTGCTCGAATTTATTATCCCATCACGGGGCATCATTGGTATGAGAAATCAATTGCTGACTGCGACTGCGGGTGAGGCAATTATGAATCATCGCTTCAAAGAATACCAAGCCTATAAAGGGCCAATTCCTGGTCGTCAAAACGGTTCGCTCATTTCTATGGAACAAGGTTCGGCCATTCCGTTCACGTTGAGCAATTTGCAAGATCGCGGTAAGTTTTTCGTGGATCCAGGAGCAGAGATTTATGAAGGTCAAGTTATTGGGGAAAACAGCCGCGCGGGTGACATGGTAGTTAACCTTACTAAAACCAAGAAGCTGACCAACATGCGCGCTTCTGGAACGGACGAAAAGGTGCGCATTGCTCCAGCCATTCGGTTCTCGCTAGAAGAAGCGTTAGAATACATCCAAGGAGACGAATACGTAGAAGTAACGCCTAAGTGCATTCGTTTGCGTAAAATATTCTTAAAAGAACACGAGCGCAAACGCTCTGGAAGTAAGGCGTAAGGGGTTTTTAGGAAATCGTGTCTTTAAGTACGCCCAACACAGCTCAAAAGGATTCGCTTTATACCAGTCTTTTCGCTCGCATCTACGACCCATTTATGCGTTCCATGGAGCAACGCGTGCTGTCGCGTCATCGCGCAGCGTTGTTGGCCAATATCTCTGGAGATGTTTTAGAAGTAGGTTCGGGTACAGGCATCAATTTTCCGCTTTACGGCAGTAGTTGCCATGTCATTGCTTCCGAACCCTCAGGCGAAATGCTACGTTTCGCGGAACAACGTTTGGTAAGCTCTCCCTCAAAAGCCAAGATTACGTTAGTGCAAGCAGGCATTGGAGATGCTGTTTTGGACCAGTATGTTCCCGCCAATGGATTCGATGCTATTGTATGCACTCTCGTGTTATGCACCATTCCCAATCCTGAAATTGCGTTACAGCGCATGTACCAATGGCTAAAACCAGGCGGAAAGCTGATTATTTTGGAACACATTCATGGCCAAAGCAAAATGCGTAGAGCGTTTCACACCATGCTCAATCCATTGTGGAAGCATGTTGCCGAAGGGTGCCACCTCACTAGAGATACCGACAAACTAATTCCTAAAATGGGATTCATTGCTCAGAAGGAGGACTATTTCACCAAAGTCCTCCCGTTCTACGAAGCCGTATTTACAAAAGCATAGTTCGCCTCTCGTCCCTCGTCCAGCTTCAGTTGAAGCCATTTCCCCGAAGCCCAATTCGTAATTCGTAATTCGTAATTCGTAATTCATCATTCGTAATTCATAACCCTAGCACCCCTGCATTCCGAAGAAGAACACGAGAACCTGGTCCACGTTTTCGCGTTTCGAATTTGTGGCAGGAGTCCAACGCTGCGGTATAGTGCGTATTTGTTCCACTAGCGCTTCGTCAATCGTCTCGTAGCCACAACTAGAAGTCAGCTTCACATGGTCCACCGTTCCATCGCGGGTCACAGTAAAACTCACCTGTCCCGGCCGCAGTTTGTCCTTCTGTATAATGGCAGTTTGTTCCTTAAGATTCGCTTTCAGCAATGCAATCAACGCCTCGCGCCCTCCAAGGTAATACGCCTCTTTTTCGGGAGTAACCGTGATGTAATACACCAGCTCATAGTTTTCCAATTTTCCTGTCACGGCATCCCGTTTCATGCACAAGGAGTTCACATGAATATTGGTCGAATAGTCAGCCGTTTGCAACAGCGCTATTTGGGCAGCATTCAACGCGTCACCATGACCCGCTTCCGTAATATCCTCCCCATTACGAATCACCGAAACCGAAACCGTGTGAAAATTTTCAAGCCCTTCCGTCCCTTCCTCAGGCACAATATCTAAGATAGAAACAGCGTTATGCAACTTATCCTTCCTGATAGTGGCTATAAACCGAGAACTCACATCATATACCAAGTCTGATTCTTCTATAGGTTTTAAAACGTAGTTAAACGAATATGCGCTAGAAGAATCGGGCGCTTTACACGCTGCAATCACCTTCAAAGGTTCTGGACCACTTTGGCTCCAGCTTATATATGCAAAGGCCGTCACGCTCAAGGTGCTAAGCGCCAAACAAGAAATTAAGATGCTCTTTTTCATGACTTTAGGTTTTGGTGAATAATTATGCGACAAAGCTATTGCGCCCTTTTGGGCCCGCCATCATTACGAATGTAAAATGATGTAAATGCTGTGTAAAAGTGTTTTTTTAAAGCGTTTCACTCCCAGTTGCCGCGAGCGTCTTCGTATCGAATAGTCTAAGCTAAGCATTGCCAACTTTCAGTGCTGACAAATATATCCCCGCCCGCCCAAAGTGTTACCGATGCGCTCGTTGTCCCAACCAAAGGGAGCTCATTGCAGTAGGCAATAACAAAAAGTTCCGCAGAATCCCCACCCCTCTCCATCCAACCCCAAAACCACCCCAAGAATCCTATTTCCACCCCAAGTAATCTCCAAATTTGACCGTGGCGCATTTGCCCGTTTTGGTTCGGAAAAAGGAATCGGACAAGCATCAGAAAGGCTTCAAAAGTTGGACACATCTGGTGTCGATGTTGTTCTGTCAGTTTGCCAATGGCAGTCGGTGTGCGACATAATGGTCTAATATATGGAATAATTTCCGTTCAACGGTCTCTCAGTATTAATCACTTTCATCAGTTCAATCAGTGTTCTTTTTCCTCCCAAACAGCCTTTTTTTAGGAAAAACTACCTCAGTTTTCGTCCAAAGCATAGACATCTTGGTCAAATGCATTTCAGCTCAAGTCGCTATCATTTCTAGTACTAGTTAAATTCATTTCTAGCCTGGTCAAAAGCATTTCTGGCAAATTTCATTTTGCTAATCCTTTTAGCGTGTCGCCATCTTTTTCACCTCCATCCATCCTATTCTTGGGCTTTTTCCCTAGCAGCGCGCAGTAGGCAGTTTCAACAGCAATCAAACCAGTAGCAGCTATCGTCTGTTGCGCTCTCGTTTCACCATCGTTCCCATTGCAACCTCCATCACATTCAATTCACCAACAATCCCATACATTTGAGCAACTACCAGCACCATGAAGAAATTGCTTTGCGCCATTTTGCTCCTATTTACCGGATCAGCCCATGCCCAAAACTGCACATCTCCGCGTTATTTGGATGAAGTCTTCATCGATGTAGAGGTAACCTCAGGTGTCCAGTTCGGCCAAGCAGATCCCTACGGCTTACTCACCTCCCAAAACCTGCAAATGGACATGTACATGCCCGCAGGAGACGACCTTGAAAAGCGCCCGCTCATCATCTACGCCTTCGGAGGTGGTTTTCTTATCGGTTTGCGCAATCAACCTCCCATTCCGCAGTTTTGCGAGCACTATGCCCGCTTGGGTTATGTGGTTGCATCCATAGA
>CAMDOM010000092.1 GCA_945903645.1 Chryseobacterium gleum | reverse complement strand
GCACGAATCAAATAGCTTAGACGCCTCGTTTTCTACCGCACTGGGCGATGAAGAATCTGCCCAATGGATTTTTACCGACACCACAATTTTGGGTGCCAGTTTTAATCTCACTTTTCCAGATAGCGGTTGGTATAATGTTCAACTAGTTGTAACCAACCAAGCGGGCTGCACCGATACACTTTCCTATGATTTCTATTTAGAAGGCATTCCCGAATTCATAGTGTCCAATGTCTTTACTCCCAATGGCGACATGGTAAATGATTTATTTGAGCCGTACACTTTTGCCATTACTTCTGCTAAATTCAGAATATATAATCGCTGGGGGCGGCCTGTGTATGATTTTGATGGCCCTTTGCAGGATGGAGTTAACTGGGGATGGGATGGAAGTATTAACGGTGGCGCAGAAGCAGCAGCTGGCACCTATTATTTTATGCTCGATTTGGTAGGCACAGATGCTGTTCAATCGAATCGAACAGGGGCTGTTACGCTCATTCGTTAATAATTTAAACAAACGCACTAGGGGAACAGGTATGGGAGGTTTGAAATGGGGTGCATGTGTGGTGGTAATAGGAATTCTTTTTTTTGGCTGTGCCGACAAAAATCATTGCGAAGGAATAGTAGAACACGAACTCTCTACCATCGAGTATGGGTTTGTAACCGATTCGTTCATTGTGGTGCGCGATAAAATTCAACGACATCAGAACCTTTCTTCGTTGCTCAATCAGTACCAAGTTCCCGCAGAAACCATTGGAAAACTGTCCAAGGTATCGAAAGAAGTTTTCGATTTGAGGAAGCTTACGGCAGGCAATCCGTACACTATTTTCTGCTCCAAAAATGAAAAAGGTCTTGCCCAATGTTTTGTGTATGAGATAAACCCAGTGGATTATGTGGTATTCGATTTCCGCGATTCTCTCAACATTTACAAGGCTTCCAAACCTATGGATACCAAAATTCGCCATATAAAAGGCGAAATTTATGGTTCGCTCTACGAAACCCTAGCCGAGCTGAATGCCGAACCCGAGCTGGCGGTTTCACTATCCGAAATTTACGCATGGACCATCGACTTCTATCGCATCCAAAAAGGGGATGTGTTCGAGGTGCTTTACGAAGAGTTTATTGTAGAAGGCCATTCCATTGGCATAGGGCAAATTTTTGTGAGTCGTTTCTTTCACAATGGCAAAAACGTGGAAGCTTATTTTTTTGATGGCCCAAATGAAAAAGGGTTCTTTGATGCAGAAGGCAACACCCTGAAAAAGGCGTTTCTGCAAGCTCCAGTGAAGTTCTCGCGCATCAGCTCGGGCTATTCCACAAGTAGATTGCACCCTGTATTAAAAACGTTGCGGCCCCATTTTGGAACTGACTATGCCGCACCAATTGGCACACCCATTATGGCTGTGGGCGATGGTGTGATTAGCGAGGCGCGCTTCACTGCTGGCAATGGCAACTATGTAAAAATGCGACACAGCAAAACGTATGAAACGCAATACCTTCACATGTCTAAAATCGGCAATGGCATCCGGCCAGGCAAGCACGTAAGGCAAGGCGATGTTATTGGGTATGTGGGCAGTACAGGGCTTGCTACAGGGCCACATGTGTGCTTCCGGTTTTGGAAAAATGGCAAGCAAGTAGACCATCGCAAGTTAGATTTACCCAACACCAGTCCAGTATCAGAAAAGAACCGAGCGTTGTTTGAAGCTCGAAAAAAAGAACTCGATGTCTTGCTGAAAGCGCAAGCTGTGACCACTGCGATTTAACACATCCGCGTGTTTTTGCAAAAGAATATTCTAATCAGTAAGAAAATCTTACTTTTGGCTTAAGAATTAAACACTCCAACCATGAAAAAACACATTTTCACTATTGCTATTATTGTTGCTTCAGCCTCTTTTGCGAATGCTCAAAGTGCTACATCCACCAAAACAGAAGCTAAAGTTGCTAAAATAGACGGAAGTTCAGCAAGACCTATGGCCACCCCAGCAGATGCCAACTATCCCAATGCTGGAAGCTGGATTTACAATGATGCGCGTACGCCACGCTTTCCGCTGAGCAAAAACGAACAAGAAAACCATGACAACTATGCAAAAGCAAAAGCTGTTTGGATTGAAAATAATCCAGAGGAGTACAAAAAAATTAATCAGCACCCTGCGCCATCAGCTGAACAGGAGAAAGAGCGTCAGAAGAAATAAGTTTACTGGATTAAAAACACCAGCGGGTAAGGGAAGATTTCTCTTACCCGCTTTTTCATTTCTAGTGGGCCTATTTTTTTGTTCCACATTATTTAAAGAATTGAGTACTTTTCAGGCCGATTAATTAACCTAAACTTATCACTATGAAAACACTTAGAAGTATTATGGCCGTTGGCCTTTGTATTGGGTTCTACCATGTAGGATTCGCTCAAAGTAGTCAAGCCCCAAGCTCCTCCTCTGATGTAAAAAAATCAGTAGCGAAACCTGCTAATGTTGAACAATCTGAATTACAGAAAAAGCAAACACAGGTCGCTGCAAATCGTTCTGCATCTGCCGAACAAGCCAAAATAGATGAGGCAAATAAGGCTGCGTTGGCGAAAAAAAACCAACCTGTTCGTTCAAAAGCAACACGCATTGATGTGAAAAACACGAATAAGAAAGCGGTTGCTCCAGTTCGTGCGGCAAATGCAAACTTGGCGGCCAAAAGGCTTCCTGCCAACTACGAGAATTCCAATAATCAGACTTCAAAATCTGATAAATAACCTAAAAAATTTAGAAAGATGAAAACACTTTACACAAAATCAAATGCACTTTGGAGCTGCTGCCTTGTTGCCATGGCAATCCTTTGTGCTTTTCCAGCGATGGCTCAAACCACGTTTCCTTTTTCTGCTTCTCCTGCGCTTGCTATACCAGATGATTCTTACAATGGAACTTTAGCCTCTATGGCTTCTAGTTCTGTAGCAGTTACAGGAGTTACAGGAGCTTCAGTTATCAATATTGAGGTGGATTTGAGTATCAATCACACTTATGTTGGCGATTTGGTAATAAAACTTCGCGCACCCAATGGCGATTTGCTTACTTTAGTATCTCGTCCAGGTGCAGCAGAAACTGCTGATGACGGTAATGCAGGCCCTTTTGGATCCCAGGCTAACATGAATGGTTCAACCCTTACATTTTCCGATCTTGGAATTACGGATGCCGAAGCGATGGCCACTGGACTAACGAATGCTCAGTTCGTTTGCACCACCAACGGCCTTTGCAGCTTCTTTCCAAACCCAGGCATTACAACCTCGCCTACACAAACATTTGCTAGCCTGTTTGGTGGCACAATGAATGGAAACTGGACCCTATACATTGGTGATAAAGAATTAGATGATATCGGTACATTAAACAGCTGGGCTATTCGTATTACAACCGTAAACCCACTAATCACTGTTTACAAAACGGTGGCAGTGGAAGGTGGAAACGGAGATTGCGCGGACGATGCCGAGCCGCTTCTTACTGCCAATACGCTTAATGTTGCTTCAGGAACCGATGTGTGTTATTTCTACACTGCATTTAACGATGGCGATGTTGCACTTGGGTTACATGACGTAAGTGATGATGTATTTGGCCCATTGCAAACGGCACTTGCCTTTGATCTGCAACCTACCCAAGGTGCGGTTTTTTCTTACGGCCCAGTAACAATTAATGGAACAGTAACTAACGTTGCAACTTGGACTGCTTACAATGCTGGTCCTTTGGATGTTGCAACTAATACGGCTAGTGCAACGGTAACGGTTACTGGTCCGTCAAATATTATATGCCAAGATGCTGTTGCGGTATCTTGTGGTAGTGTAACTGCGGGCACAACCATTGGATCAACAGAAGATGTATTGGCCTTGCCTACTTATAATGGGGGTTCTAAAGGAGCTGGGGTGTGGTATACCTTTACCGGAGATGGACAAGACGTTACCTTCTCCACTTGTACTAACACAGACTTCGATTCAGAGATTAACGTGTACTCTGGTGTATGTTTAAACCTTGTTCTAGTGAATGGTAATGACGATGCATGTGGCGCAGGTTCTTCGGTAACAGTGCCAACTGTTAATGGCACATCATACTTCATATACGTTAGCGATTATATCACTGGTGGAATTGGTGGCAACTTTGAACTAACGGTAGCATGTGCTCCACCTGTTGTTGGCTGCAATAATGCAACAGCTGATGGACAATATCCGTTCTCATCTGTAACTCCAGATGCAGGAGGTGCGGTTACTACAATTATTACCGATCAATATGCGGGTTCGGAATATTCTGTAATCACTGGCATACAATCAGGAAGCGATTATGAGTTTACGCATGCCAACGGTGCATATATCACTGTGCGCCAAGGTACGGTAACTGGTTCTATTGTAGGTTCTGGTTACTCTCCTCTAACTATCACAGCTGGCTCAGCTGCAGATTTGTATGTGCATTGGACGCTTGATGACCTATGTACTGTTGATGGCACTGGATCTTTTGAGACAACTGTTCAATTAATCATTGTTCCGCCATGCGATGCAACTGCAGGAACATTAACGGCCGATGCTTCACCTGTATCATTGGTTGGAAGCTCAGCTACAATTTCTGCAACTGAGGGCACAGCACCTTTCGTTCCATCTGGCTATTCAGTACTCTATGTGCTTACAGAAGGTGCAGGTTTGGTAATCATTGATGCTGCTGCAACACCGAGCTTCACTGTTAGCGCTGCTGGTGATTAC
>CAMDOM010000091.1 GCA_945903645.1 Chryseobacterium gleum | reverse complement strand
ATGAGTATGACTTCCATTGACCATTTTAAGGATTACCAATCTTTTATGAATGAGGCTTTCAGAGTTTTAAAAGTTGGAGGAAGAATATTTATTACCAGTCATTTAGACCTACCTCCGGAAAAAAGAGTTCAAAGTGTTTCTGCAGCTTCTAAGTTGTTTAGTTATCAGTTTTGGGAAAGAGTTGCACGTTTTCTTTACTATCGGAGATATAGAGTTGGTGCCGATGATCACACTTTTCACTTTGAAGATATGCAACCACTCCTAGACGGGTTGGAGAAAAGTGGATTTAAAATCCAAGATAAAGAAGAGTTTTCTGGTAATTTTTGGATTACTGCTGTTAAATCTTAAGCATCAATTTTAGTCTTAGAGACTGGTCTCGTTCGAGATTTCTTCAATGTATGACGTAAATTCTAAGTGATTTCGTTCTGCGTTAAACTCTGCTTGTTGCAGGGCTCGCGCATTTAGTCGCATTTCAGCATAGGTGCTCTCCGTAAGGTCTGTCATTTTTGCTATTGCTTGTCGAAGCGAATCGGCATTCACAGGAAAGAAGGTGAAACCGTTTATACCATTTTTAATAATCTCGGGAACACCGTAAATCTGGGGTCCAATGACGGGTATTCCTAATGAACAAGCTTCCATCATCGATACTGGAATGCCTTCGAAGTGGCTTGAGTTAACTAACACATGAGGACGCAGTTCCTTCAACGTTTCCATTACTTTTTCTGGGGGAATAAATCCATGAAACCTGAACGAAATATTCGGTTTCTGCGAGAGGAGTGTGTCGGCCATTTGCAAAATTGAATCTTCATAGGCATCTCCATTACCTCTGCCCAGATGGTGCCATTCCAATTGTACATTATCCAATTTTTCGATGGCTTGTATCAGTATCTGGAGATTTTTGAGGGGTATTATGGTTGATATGGAAACAATTCTGAATGGTGTTGGCTTTTGTGTTTGTATGCTGGCTTGATTACTAACTCCTAGCAGGAATACCTTAAATTTATTTTTGAGATGAGGATAGTTGTCTGTTAGGCGGTTTTTACCATGAGTGCTAATGCAAATGACACGGTCAAGCGAGTGGCATATAAAACTTCGGTAGGGAAGATAATTTCTAGGATGCCGCTCTGCATAAAGATCATACCCATGTGCTCTAGAAATAGCTTTAGATATAATGCCGCGTGCCTTCCATCGCGATAATAAATAAGCGGAATCATCGCACCAGTAGCTGTACCAGAGAAAATTGTCAGGCACTACGTCTTTGATTTTGAGCGCGGCCAACAATTTTTTCTCATTTAGCATTGCAGCTTCGTCATATGCCAGTGCGGTTTTTATGGTTAGCAGGCTTATAGATGTTTGAGAATTCAAAATGTCCCGAAGCACGCGCAAAAATATTCCGTTAAAAAGAGACTTTACCAAAAAGAGAACTCTTTGAGCAGGGGATGTCGAAATGTCTAAATTGACATGGCTTACGTTATCTGGTAATTCAAAGTGTATTTGTTGCTCGCTTACCCCCGACTGTCTAGATACAATCACTATGGTTTTGAAACGTTTGGATAGGATTTTTAGTTCAGCAGAAAAAAAAGTTTCGCCATTTCCGTACGGATAATTTTTAAGGATTACTGCCAGAGATTGCTCTCTTTTAAGTTCCACTTTCGCCATTAATAGATTAATTTAGGTTAAGAAGTTGTTAAACTAAGAATTGAAGTCAAGCCTACCAAAGAAACATAATTCTTAAGCGATACTGCCTCCAAGGGCTGAATAGCCTGTTTTATTGAGAGACAATCGGTATATGCTCAATAGTTTCGAGACATAACCTTCAATGCTGTATCCTTTGGAAAATTCAATTGCAGCCTCGGACATGGACTTCATTTTTGTTTCAGTGCCCAACAATTCAATAATTTTATCGGCAAAAAGTTCAGGTTCATTCTTCCAAATCATATAGCCATTTACACCATCCTTAATTAAGTCTCGGTTTCCTTTTCCATCCAACGAAATTACTGGTAGACCGTTTGCCATAGCCTCCAATAATACAAGTCCAAAAGGCTCATATGTTGCAGGGTGAATGTAAATGTCAGCTTTTTTCAACCTTTCGTGTATGTCGCCAACACTACCATGAAAGATTATTTCCTTTTCGACCTTTAGCTGGATAGCTTCTTCCTTTAGTGATTCCATTAGGGGGCCATATCCATACACATCAATAGCGAAATCTAAATTTTTGTTTTTTAAAATTTGGGCTAGTTGTATTAAAAGTTGATGATTTTTCTTTCTAACTAAGTTTCCTATTGAAATCAGTCGAATTTTATTTTCCGGTTTTCGAATACGACTCCCTTGGTTGTAATAGTTGAAATTGAATCCATTAGGCAGAAGGTGCACATTCTTTTGGAGTGGGGAAGGAACATTGTTGAGAAACCACTGCTCCACATCTTTTGAAATGGCGATAAAATGATTGTTTACTTGCTTATAGGCCTTGCATAGCCAGTAATATTCTTTGTAGTTTGTAAGTAAGGTTTTATTAAACAATGTGTTAAATGTAAACCTTCTAAATTGTGGCATATTGTCGTGGCCGTGTGTTACATAGCGCGCGGTTGGATAGATAAATGACCTTGACAAAAGTTCTGCCTCGTAAAGGTGAGAGTGTATCACATCAGGTTTAAAATCTTCTAGTAACTGCCTGAAATTGGAATTCTCTATTCGAGCGCCTCCAAAAAATGAGAACTCAATTTTGGAAGTCGTAATGACAGGTTGAATGACCTGTTCGATAAAGTCCTTGTTTGGAAAATTGATGAAACTTGAATGGGGTGATCTAAGACAGACACAAAGTATGGAATGTCCTTCCTTGTGTAATTCTTGCATTATAGCGCCAAGTAATACCTCCGCGCCACCACAGGCTAAAGTTGGTATTACAAAGATGATTCTCATAGAAACAGCTGTGATATTGAGTTGAGAACGGAACTTAGCAGTGACGAGCTCACTTGTATGGTTGTGTAAACAGGCAGTTTAAGGTGATTTTTCAAAAGAGTTTTGAAAAAAATAATTCAAAAGGATTGGATGCATTTAGTATTCAAGACAAATGTTCAAATTTCTATGTGTCTAAATATGTCTGTAATTTGAAGATTTAGCAAGAAACGGTTTTTCAAAATAATTATAAGAAATGGCTGCAAAAAGAACCGTGAGAAAAATAGTGCAACCAAAAGTGGTGAGCCAACTAGAGGGAGCGTAAGCTAAAGGAAGGGTCGATAATAATGTTAATGCAAGGCAATGGTAGACATAAAGTCCAAACGATATTTTTCCGAGATAATTTAATACAGAATGCTCCAATACACCAGATAAAGACGGCACTAAGGCCAGAAAAGCAATGATAGCGCCAACTAAACTACTTACTATAAAGGGCGTTACTACAGATTGTAGGATGGGCCCAATAGATTCGGAAATGTAGAAATTCACGTTCATTACTGCCAAAAATATGATGCTAACAAAAACTGCGAATAAGGGAAGTATGAGAAAAACAGAATTAACGAGCCTTTCTCGATAGCTCACACCAACAAATGCCATAAAAGACCCAATAAGAAGGTTTTCAAACCGAATCATGGTTAGCGTTTTTATTATGCCAGACCACGAATCTATTGGTGCATACTTGTACAATATATAAATTGCTACAATCTTAGCTGAAATTAGGAAGAGTATAATTCCAGCAAGGCGTTTAAAAGGGGAATTAACTATTCGATTGTATAACCACGGAAATAGAAGATAAAACAGCTCCTCTACTCCTATAGACCAAAGTATTGCAATACATACTGATCCGATGTAAAATCCCTTACCTACCTGAGGAAGGAAGAAAAAGTAGTACTTAAAAGCATCCCAATTGAATTCAGCCAATAAGGGGCTACTTTGATGGAAATAAAGTTCCAAAATTGCACCTAAAATCAAAATGAAATAATACAAAGGCCAGATACGTAATATGCGCCTTACATAGAAATGTCCAATATGTATTTTACCACATTTCTTATTCTCTATGATTAGTAGATAAGTAATAAGAAATCCACTCAATGCAAAAAACACATCCACACCAAAGCCCGCAAAAATGCCCATAATGGCAATAAGCGATTCTTGCCCCATAAATTCTCTGTACAACTCTATGTGTGAAAATATCACCAGTAAAGCTGCAATGAACCGAATACTATTAAGATTGGGTAAGTGCAATAAACTAGAATTTTGAGAAGATTCAATGGCTGATTTCATAATCTATAGTGAACACTAAAAGGAACTTGACCTAGAAAGCTTCCCTTTAATCGCAGCTTTGGATTGCCATAACGTACTGAAGCCAGGTAGTAACTGCAGGATGAAAAAGAGTTTTGCTTTCCAATATATGTTGAATGGACTAGTGAAAAAAGACCAAGCAATTGTTTGAAGTGCTTTTAAGGGCATACCTTTTAATTGGTAATACTCCGCCATACGAAATCTAACATCGCTCAATAAAGCATGTTTCATGGAAGGAGAAATAGCATTAGAAAGCGGACTTTTAAAGAATTTCAAAAGCCCATCATGCCTGCTGAAAGTAGCTCGGGTGGCTCTATTTACTGAATTTCCATCATGAACACGATACCAAATTAGGCATTCGGTGAGATGAAAAACGTTAAATTTAGTGGCAATGCTTACCCACAAAACTGAGTCTTCAACCATTACAATATCTTCACGAAACTGAAAATTTTGCGTGATTTCTGAATGGATGCAGGCCCTAGATGGAGATACAGGGTTTGAGAATAACCATTCTGAGATGTTTTCGATAAAACT
>CAMDOM010000090.1 GCA_945903645.1 Chryseobacterium gleum | reverse complement strand
CACTTGAACCTTTTACATAGTGTTTATTGATAATATTGCTTATCGGACGCCAGTCTAAAATGGTATTAACCTGATCGAAGAATACCGACTTCACCTTACGCTTTTGAACAGCTAAATCTGCAAATCCTATGAGTTCTGTCTTTTTCATGCTTCTAAAGTATAAAAAATATCCGAAATATAAATTATACTATTCAAAATCAATTAGTTAATCAAATAATACCGTGCAACGGTCTCAATTTGTCAAGGCTTCTTTCGTCTTAACATATATAATGGTGCGGGCATCTAAGATAAGTTTGAACTTAGGTCCAAGCTCGGTCTTTTGGGTTTCTTGATTTTCCATGACGCTCTTCGTTTAAGTTAATAAACACTACAATGGAAAAATCGTTCCAATGTTGGGCGTTATTTCTTAATAGATATTAACGTCACTCATCTGGGTAGCATTTTAATCTCTAGACGAAAGGACTGCCTTAAAAGAATGCTAAGCACCTATAGTGGCACGAAATCGCTCTACTTGTAGTAATTCTCCCAAAGTCATTTTAGAAATTACAGCCATTTCCTTAGCAAATCTGCGTTGTGAAGCTGTTAGTCTTTTCTTTGATTCTGCCGATAATTTCATGATGTAGGTGTTTTTGGTTTCGGGAAGTGTTAACGGTAGTGCTATTATTTCGGTTCCCAAAAATCGACCAACGACCATTTTACTTGTTTTTACCTTTATTTAGAGTGTCTTTTTTGTTGTGTCTGACTAAGGGGCAGATGCCAACACGATAATACAGGCATTATGACAGATGACAGAACAAGATTTCGATAGTACAGGTACATTACCCAATAGGCAAGCACACGTTTTTTGCCTCGGTAAAAAACCGGAGTGCCTCCCAACCGCCTTCGCGGCCAACTCCAGATTGCTTTACACCGCCAAACGGGGTGCGCAAGTCACGAACCAACCAGCAATTGACCCAAACGATGCCCATATGCAGTGCTGCCGCCACACGGTGCGCTTTGACCACATCACTGGTCCAAACTGTGGAAGCTAAACCATACTTTGTACCATTGGCATACCCAACCACTTCCTCTTCAGTATCGAAAGGTTGAATGGTGACCACCGGGCCAAATATCTCCTCCTGATTGGTTCGGCACGAAACGGGAAGACCCTCGATTATTGTAGGACGGATAAACCAACCTCCCAATCCCGTTTCTGCCGGTACTCCACCGGTAAGTACCACGCCACCTTCCTGTTTGGCCAAATCAATATAGGCCAGAATTTTGATGTAATGCGCTTGCGAAACCACGGCTCCAAGTTTCACATCGGCATCCATAGGATTGCCAACTTTCATGGCACCTACTTTTTGCACAAATGCATCTTTAAACTTTTTATAAATGCCGCGTTGCACATAAATGCGTGATCCACACAGGCAAATTTGTCCCTGATTGGAAAACGAAGAGTTTACCGAGGTGCTCAATGCCGCTTCAAAGTCGCAATCATTAAAGATAATATTTGGGTTTTTTCCTCCCAATTCTAATGAGAGCTTTTTAAACATAGGAGCCGCAACTCGGGCTATTTCGGCTCCAGTAGATGTACCACCCGTAAAGGAAATAATAGGCACATCAGGATGGGAAGTGATGGCCGACCCCACTTTGGCTCCAAGCCCATGAACAATATTTAACACGCCTTTAGGTAAACCCACTTCATCACAAATTTTGCTAAGCAAATAGGCTGTCATTGGAGTAATTTCCGATGGCTTGGCAACTACCGTGTTGCCAGCGGCCAATGCTGGAGCAATTTTCCATGTGAAAAGATACAAGGGCAAATTCCAAGGGGAAATGCAGCCCGCAACTCCAATAGGATGTCTCAGGGTGTAATTCAAGTATTTTCCATCAGTGTCGTGCAGCTCGCTATGGTCGTGGAGAATAGCTGTGGCGAAAAAGCGAAAATTGTCTGATGCCCTAGGAATATCTACGCACTTTGCCATCCAAAGCGGTTTTCCATTGTCTATAGATTCAGCCATTGCTAGCTCGTCCAACTTTGCTGCAATACCATCGGCCACGTGCAATAAATGGGCAGACCGCTCCGCACGCGATAGCGCAGACCAAGCGGGAAACGCGCTTTTTGCCGCCTCCACCGCTGCTTCCACATCTCGCCCATCCGAATCGGGAATGAGCGAATACACTTCTCCAGTAGCAGGGTTGTGGTTATCCAAATACGTGCCCCCAATAGAAGCCGTAAATGCACCGTTCACATAATTAGCAATGCGTATCATTTTTATGGTTTGCGGTAAAAATAGCGACTTCGCAGGCACCCAAGCATAACGGCAACACCGCTCTATTGCAAGTAACCCTCATTTGGCGTACGTTTGGTTCTCCATATAGGGCTACAACATGAGGTATCACAGCATTGACAACCAACTCTTTATTCAAAATAGAAAGCGCTTTATTGAAGGTATAGTGCCGCAAAGTGTGGCCATTTTTAATGCCAACGACATTATGCCAACCAATGCAGATGGCACAATGAAATTTAAGCAAAACAGCGATTTGTTTTACCTCTGTGGAGTAGATCAAGAGGAAACGGTGTTGCTTTTAGCTCCAGATGCTCGCGATGAAAATCACCGCGAAGTGCTGTTTATTCGTGAAACAAGTGACCTTATTGCAGTTTGGGAAGGCGCCAAGCTGACCATTGAACAAGCCCGCTTGGTGAGTGGCATTCAAACCGTGTATTGGTTGAAGGATATGGGAAACATTTTGAATACGCTGGTAAACGAATGTTCGCATATCTACCTCAATACCAACGAGCATGGACGGGCAACTATTAAAGTAGAAACCCGCGATATGCGCTTTTTGAAATGGTGTAAGGAACACTATCCGCTGCATAAATACCGCAGATGTGCCCCTGTGATGCAACGTATACGCGCGGTGAAATCTAAAATTGAAATTGCCCTTTTGCAGGAGGCGTGCGATATAACCGAAAAGGGTTTTAGACGATTATTAAAGTCTGTGAAACCTGGGGTTTGGGAATATGAATTGGAAGCCGACCTTATCCATGAATTTACGCGCAACCGTGCATCTGGATTCGCCTACGAGCCCATCATTGCATCGGGAGCCAACGCATGCGTGCTGCATTACATAGAAAACAATGCGCAATGCAAAAAAGGTGATGTCCTGCTGTTGGATATTGGAGCAGAATATGCCAATTATGACGCGGATCTTACCCGCTCTATCCCAGTTAGTGGCAGGTATTCAAAACGCCAACGCGAGGTGTATGATGCTGTACTTCGGGTACAAAAAAGCGCTATTGCAATGCTGCGCCCGGGCACACTTTTGAAGGAATATCACAAGGAAGTGAACCTGCTAATGGAGGCAGAGTTGGTTAAACTCAAATTGATTTCCAAGCACGATATTGAGCAACAAGACCCTCAACGGCCCGCTTATAGAAAGTACTTTATGCACGGCACCAGCCATTTTCTTGGACTCGACACGCATGATGTAGGCAATTGGGATTTACCAATGGAAGAAGGGAACGTATTCACCTGCGAACCAGGTATCTACATACGCGAAGAAGGCATAGGAATACGGATTGAAGACGATATTCTTATCACCGCCAATGGCCCAGTGAACCTGATGAAAAATATACCTAAAGAAGCGGAGGAAATTGAGGAGTTGATGAATAGTTAAATTAACCACTTTAGTGGTTTGTAGTAATGCTTTCCTAGAGACAACTAGTGCAGAGTAACACTCCCCTTTTATCTTCTATTGCCCCCCGTATTGCCGCATCAGTTTGTCCATATCAACCCCGCCATTCAGTTGTTCGCAGTCCTCGTATTTGCCGCCTCTTCGGTTTTTGTTGCATCCAACAAAGAAGTAAACAACTCCAATGTTGATGTCAAAAAATCCATCCGAACGGTCTGGATTGCCCCTCTGGCTCACATCATCCAAATAATCGGAAAGGGTCCAATGATACAATCCCTCTGCTTTTAGTACCCATGGACAACTAATTTGATACTTTAATCCAACCCCCATTGGAATACTTAGGGTAAAATTTGAGTAGGCTTCCTCTCTATTCGCTGTGGCTGCATTAGCCGTTCCTGGAGTAATATCGTTGTAAACCCCGCCAACACCAGCAATTACATACGGTATCAGTTTCCATTTATCGTTGCGAAGTATATCAAAAGTGCCGCGCACGCTTACTTCGTGAGCTAGTGAAACAAAACTTAAGTTTCTAATTCGTTTGCCTTCCGCATCGCTATAAGCATCATCTCCAGCAAGCTGACCAAGCGTATAATTTAACTGCAACCCCCAACGCTTGGTAATTTGCCAATGCAAACCCGCATCTACAGTCCAACGAACGGTGTTTAAAGGAACAATAATCCTTTCCACCAAATCTCCCTGATATATCATGGTTCCTCCACCCACAAAAACACCCAGTTTCCCTTGTGCTGTGGCATAGTTTAGTGTGCCAAATAAGATCATTGGCAACACAATAAGTGTGATTATAGCTAAGCGTTTCATGGCTTTGTGGTTCAATCTATAACGGAGAATGGCTACGAATAGTGTCTACCTTTGAAGAATAGGCAAAATTAGCCTTCCTCTATGATAGTAAGCGTTAGAAACACCGACATCTATTTCACCCACCTAGGGGCTGGGCCCGCTATTGTTTTGTTGCACGGTTTTTTGGAGGATAGCTCCATTTTTCTTCCTTTTCAGAAGGCGCTTTCGTCCCGCTTTCAGGTGGTTCTTATAGACCTACCTGGACATGGAAAGAGCGGAACCCAAGGGTATGTAAACAGTATGGATGCCATGGCAGATGTGGTTAATTCGGTGCTTTTGGAGTTGAAAATTGC
>CAMDOM010000089.1 GCA_945903645.1 Chryseobacterium gleum | reverse complement strand
TGCAAAAGCGAGATGGCGCGTGGTTATTCTACGAATGTTTACCCAGGTTTCGTACTTTTCCAACAGGTCTAAACTAGCCACCGCAGCAGCACATGCCATTGGGTTTGCTGTGTAGCTGTGCCCATGCAAAAAGGTGCGCATGCGTCCTTTGGCATCATCGCGCAGCCAAAAAGCTTTGTAGATTACATCGGTACAAATGGTAACGCCCATGGGCAAAAACCCACCTGTAATGCCTTTGCTTAGGCAGATTAAATCTGGCTTAAGGGTGCATTGGTCGGTGGCGAAAAGCGTTCCTGTTCGGCCAAAACCCGTCATCACCTCATCGGCAATGGTGAGCACACCGTATTGCTTGCAAAGGGCCATCATTTTATCCAAAACTTCGGCAGAATAGACCACCATTCCGGCAGTGCCTTGCACCAACGGTTCGAAAATGAAGGCCGCTACATCGCCCATTTTAAGTAGCGTTTCTAAGCGGAGTAGGGCTTCATCCTCCATATCCAAAACTGGAGTGGGAACAAAATCTACTTCGAACAAAAATGGTTCGAAAGGCTCAGAAAAAATACCTCTCCCTCCTACTGCCATAGCGCCAAACGTATCTCCGTGATAGCCGTTTTCTAGCGCTATCACCCGCTTTCGAGGGGTATCATCATTAAACCAATATTGAAATGCCATTTTGAGCGCTACTTCCACAGCCGTGCTGCCATTGTCGGAGTAGAATACTTTGGAATACTGCGCAGGAAGATGTGAAAGAAGTCGCGTAGCTAATTCCACCGCAGGTTGATGCGTGAATCCTGCGAACATCACATGCTCTAATCTAGCGGCTTGCTCGGCCACGCGCTTCGCGATGTAGGGATGGGCATGTCCGTGCAAATTGACCCACCACGAAGAAATGGCATCAATGTAGCACTTGCCATCAGAAGCATGCAACCATACGCCTTCTGCCCGCTCGATGGCAATGTTTTCTGAATCGTGGGTTATGGCGGTGAACGGATGCCACACCGCATTGTAATCTTGGGTGGTCCAGTCGCTCATAGGTTTTTCAACAATTGTGTGCGAAGATTGCCAGTCGCAATTGCAACGGACGCAGCATTCAGTTCTTGGATTACAGGAATCCTCCCCAACACTTTTACACCCGAAAGTTGGTGAATTATGGATTCGGTAGCTGCATTTTCATCTCCATTGAATAGAACCCCAGCAACTATAACTCCGCGAAGTTTTAATACTTCCAAGGTCATTAATGTATGATTGATGCTGCCCAAATAGTGCCTAGAAACCAGAATAACGGGAAGATTGAGCTGCACGACTAAATCAAGAACTGTCTGTTTTTCGTTTAACGGAACTAGAATTCCGCCAGCACCTTCAACAATGAGCGGCTTGTTTGTGACGGGAAGTTGAAATGCACTTAGGCTTACTTCAACTCCCTCTTCCTTAGCGGCAGCATGGGGAGATAGGGGAAGCTCCAATCGATATACTTCTGGAAAGATTTGGCAACAGGTAAGATTTTGAACCTTCATGCTGTCGGAGTTATCCAATTCGCCACACTGAATTGGTTTCCAATAATCCGCCCCAAGAGCCTTCACCAGAATGGCCGAGGCAACTGTCTTGCCTACATCGGTTCCGATGCCAGTGATGAAGAATGCATGAAACATGTTCGAATGAAAGTTGGATTTTATATGTCCCCTTTTTTACCTTATTAAATTCAATCAGCGAAACCGATAGGAATCTTCAAACGCGTCTCGATGCCATTCCCACTGCGAACGTGCAAAACATATATCGCAGGTATCAGTTCAGGGAGTCGGGTTGAGATGCTTGCGATTCGCATTTCCATTTGAAGACGTCCATCTATACCAAAAATTGTGAGTTGCGCGGGTAACATTGCTTGGGGAACGATGAGCAGGTTTCCATTTAGTGAGGGCATTTCAGATACATCACCATCCTCCGCAACCGTTGTGACCACCTCATCCTCACAGCTCACCATGACTCCCCCAGCATCATATCTGATACTTGCTGGTGTGGTGTTGGCATACATGGCCAAGGGATAACCAATCATCGGCAACGTGCCGTTCATGTAGGATGGATAGGAACCATCCGAATAGAGCAACGACTGGATGCCGATGCTCTGCGTGCCAGCGGGTGTAGTGGTGCCGCGCACGTTGTTGCCATGGTTGAGATGGCCCGCCCCGTTCACAATGAAATTGCCCATGAGGAAGCCCATGTTGGTGGTCTCGTTACCGATGAGGTTCATGCTGTCGGTGGGCGTTCCGGAGTCAGAGAAGAAGCCATATAGCTGGGAGCGGTTGCGGAAGAAGGTGTTCATGGGGCCGTTGATACCGTGCGAAGCATCGACCACGATGTGCTGCACGGTGTTGCCCTCCGCGAGGTTCATGTAGGGATAGTTGCCGTGCATCACCAGGTCTCCAGCCGAGTTGGTGGGCAGCGAGACGTCCGTCCAATAGGGATCACGGCTGAAATTATAGCTGAATACGTTGCCGTTGGCCCCGCTCTGCGCAATCATGGAATGGCGCAGGCGGTCGAAGATATTGTTCTGCACATGGTTGAAACTACTGGTCTCCTGCAACATCACGCCATAGCCGCGCCCACCGCTACCATAGCCGATTGCCTGATTGAAGTAGCACCCCTGCACGGTGATGTGCGCACTCACATTCAACTCCACGTGGGCAAAGGCGCAGAAGGTGCTGTGCACGTTGCGCACCACGCAGTTGAATGCTGCGCGGATGTTGATGTTGCTGGCCTGAAGATCGGCCGCATCGGCACGGATGATACTAAGACACTCAACACCAGCTGCCCGCACTGGAGTTACCTTAAATACTTTGGGCGCACGACTCATGGGGTAATAGGTGTTGAGTGGGTCGGCCAACGTAAGGTTATTGTCTTCTATAGAAGTTATCTCTACAATTTGGCCCAATTGTCCGTAAGCCCAATCAGAAAACATAAGATCATTGTCTGTCATAGCAAGACGAATCAGATCGCCTGCGACAAAAGAGGACGCATCGTCTATCACAATAGAAGAAGTGCCGCGTGATGCGGCTTGTGAAAGAAATATTGGATTGGCGCTAATGCTGCCAGCCATGCGAATAAGGTCGCCCGTGTTACCCAAATCAAATTTCAATATAGATGCTGATGATTCGCCTTGGAGAAAAACGCTATCGGGCACCAACAATTCGCTTGTGAAATAGTATTGCCCTTCGGGAAAAAGAATGGTTCCAGCTGCTCCATTTAAGGTTGCAATTGCAGCAGCGTAGGCAGCATTGGAAGGCGCTACTCCTGTGGCATCTGCACCATAATCTAAAATGCTGATACTATTGTCGGATGCAGAAATCTGCGTGGTGTTGCCCGCCAATGCCCAATCTGTGGAACGCTCTGGAGCAAGCAATTGCGCTTGGGCAGCAAATGATAAAAGAGCAAGCGATAAACACGAAATTATCCGAACCATGTGGTGATTATTTGAGTGAGTGCTGAGCCAGCCTTCACGGCATATAAGATGACGATTCCGATACAATAGGCCAACTTGATGGAAGTACCAACTAAGAAACCGATTAACGAACCCAAACCACTGTTGAATGCTGCTGCAAATGTGCCACCAGCAATCATATCGCCTGCAATTGTTCCAAGCAAAGGCCCAAGAATAATCCCTACAGGCGGAAAGAAAAATACACCTACCACAATGCCGATGCCTCCACCAATGACGCCTTGGCGAGACGCCCCAAATTGTTTCGCTCCCAAAATGGGAATAACCAAATCTATGGCGCTTACAATCAACATTAGGGCAAATGTGATGCTCAAGGTACACAGACCAACTTCATGATTGGGCAACAAGAAAAAGAGTAAGAGCGATGCCCAACTTAGTAGCGGGCCAGGTAACACGGGAAGTATGCACCCAATGATACCCAACCCATTGAGGATTAAACCAATTACTACAACAATTGCGATGCTAAATTCCACTTAGGCTTTGGGCATAATGAGCGCCAAAATGATATAGGGAATAAGCCCGAATCCAGCAAAAATGAAGCTGAACACAAAGGCTATTCGAATTATCGTGACGTCAATATCGAGGTAGTCGGCAAGGCCAGCACATACACCGAGGAATTTACCGTCTTTGCGAAGAAGTTTCTTTTGTTCCATGGGTTTTGAAGATACAAGATAGGACCATTAAAACGGTTAACTGTTCTTTTGGAAAGATTAACCTAATTCGACAACATAGTTGAGCTTCAAAGCCCTAAAAAGAACACTTTTTAGAAAGGCAAATCGTCCTCTTCGATATCGCTTATGCTTGATGCAGGAGCTTGCACAGAAGGCATTTGTGCCATTGGATTTAGCGGAGCAGGAATAGAAGCACCACCAGAAGTGGCAGCACCGATATTGTCAATTTTCCACGACTGTAGGCTAACATAATACTTACCTTGATATTCGTTCCCACGCACGTTGAAGCTAACTTTCACTTGATCACCAACACTATATTGATCCAATAGCGCAGTCTTCTCTTTTAGCGCTTCAAATTTCACATCTTGTGGGTATTGTTCTTCTGTAGTGATTACAAATTCGCGCTTGGTGAAGCCGCTACCAAAGGTTTGCACGTCCATAATAACCTTAATTTTTCCATTCAATTCGAGAGCCATGTCTACTTTATTTATTTCGTTAAGGAACAAATGTAGAAAGCGGAAGACTTTTGGAAACTGAAATAAAATGAAAAGTTCTTAACAGAATCCGCACCTTTAGGAGGGCTGAAGAGCCGCTTCAAAAGCGTTTAGTAGCCTGTCTGTTTGCAATAGCTTTCGAAAGACCGCTAGCCCAAACATTGCTTGCCTACTTTTGGCGACCCATGGGAAAAATAGATTTTGAAAAATTCACGCTAAGCAACGGCCTCCGTGTGCTAGTGCACCAAGACACCACCACTCCA
>CAMDOM010000088.1 GCA_945903645.1 Chryseobacterium gleum | reverse complement strand
CCGCGCCCAGTCATCAACTGCACGGCTGTCATATACACTTGGTCAATATCGGGCCGCTCTTCGCGATCCACTTTTATGTTCACAAAAAGGCGATTCATCACCTTAGCTACAGCTTCATCCTCAAAGCTTTCGTGCTCCATTACATGGCACCAATGGCAAGCACTGTAGCCTATGCTTATGAGCAAAAGCTTGTTTTGGTTCTTGGCCAATTGCAGGGCATCATCGCCCCAAGCGTTCCAATCTACAGGGTTGTGCGCATGTTGCAGCAAATATGGACTAGTTTCGTTGATGAGTGCATTTGTAAACGGTTGGTTCTCTATATCAGCAGCCATCAAGGTGTAGAAAATTGATTTTGCGCGAAGATAGCGATGTGTGAATTACCAAGGCGAAAGCATGGCACACAGTCAATTATCTTTGCGCTATGCAAGATAGCAGTGCCCAAGCCTTAACATTACAATGGCCGGATACAATCTTGGCACTAAGCGATTCTGTTTCGGCAATAGACACCGTAGTTATGGACACGGTGGCGGCAATTCCCGTCATTCCCGAAACCTCATTATTTGAAGGCCATTTGTTACTGCCCAAGTCACCAAATTTGGATGTGCTGCCGTTACCAGATGCGATGAGTTGGATTTTTCTGCTCCTAGTTGGTTGTATTTTGCTTATTGCCTTTGCGCAACGTAGTGGTGATGGCAGACCTGCCACAGTGCTTCGGGCTACGTTTGATAGAAGCGTTGCAAATCAGCTTATCCGCAACGAACTAAGCCCAAACAGCCTTTCAATTTGGCTTATGCTTATTGCCGCTTTGCTATCCATTGCGCTATTTTTCACCACTCTTGGCCGCTATTTTGTTGGTGAAACGCGGCCTTTAATACTGGATTATCTTTCTGTGTTTGGCATCCTGATTGGAGTAGGCATCACCACTCGTGCGCTGTATTGGATTTCTGGCGAATTGTTCAACATCCCCAACTTAATTCGAACACACGCATTCGATAGGTCGGTAATTACCATTTCGTGTGGTTTGATTTTGCTGCCGCTAATTGTGCTTTATTTCTACGGACCAGTCTACATTAAAATGCCTACTCTCGTTCTTGGTGTGGTGTTTATTGGCCTGTTTTATCTCAAAGATTTTCAGCGAAGCACAATGCTTTTATGGTCACAACCAACCATGAATGTCGCACACATTTTTTATTACATTTGCGCTTTCAAAATCCTACCCCTTTTCGCGATAATCCGTTTGGGAATGGCACTTTGAACTTCAATCTATCGTTGAATGGAAAAAGTCAAGAGCATTCTTGTTTCACAGCCGAAACCAGAGGGTGACAAATCTCCTTACTACGACCTCGCCCAAAAGCACAATCTGAAAATTGACTTCCGTCCATTTATTCAAGTGGAAGGAATCGATATTCAAACCTTTCGAGCGCAGCGGATAAATATCCTTGAGCACAGCGCGGTAATTTTCACCAGCAAAAATTCCGCAGACCACTTTTTTCGCATTTGTGATGAGGCTCGTGTTACCATTCCAGAAAGCATGAAGTATTTCTGTGTTACGGAAGCTATTGCCTTCTATTTGCAGAACTACGTGGTGTATCGCAAGCGCAAGATATTTTCAGGAAAAACAGACTTCAATTCACTGGTTGAAGTTATTCGTAAACATAAAAACGAGAAATACTATCTGCCCTGTAGCGATCAAATGAAATCTGACGTTACAGAGCTTTTAGACAAGTACAACATTCGATACACGCGTTCAGAAATTTATAAAACAGTGAGCAGTAACCTGTCCGATTTGGCAGATGTCAATTATGATATTTTGGTATTTTACAGTCCTTGGGGTATTCGCTCGCTGTTTGAAAACTTCCCAGATTTCAAACAAAATAATACCCGCATTGCAGCCTTTGGGACTACGGCATGGAAAGCGGTTGAGGAGCGCGGACTAACCCTAAACATTGGAGCACCTGTATCCACGGCTCCGTCTATGACTATGGCATTGGATCAATATATCACCTTGGCCAATAAAAAGACCAAGTAACCGAATCGGTCAAGGTCTACATCAGCAGGGATAATTGCAGGTGATTTTCCCCTAAGCTGTCGCAATCACATGGGAAAGTTCTCTTTCGGTAAAAAAGAAAAACTCTGTTCCCAACTGGTCATTGAGCAGTTGTTTGCCAAAGGCCAATCGTTCAAAGCATTTCCACTACGCGTTATAGTGTTGCCAGTAGACAAAGCAGAAGCCAATGCTCAAATACTGATAAGTGTCCCCAAAAAAAGAGTTCGCAGCTCACCAGGACGCAACCGCATAAAGCGACTTATTCGCGAAACATATCGCCTAAACAAATATGAACTCGTAGAAAAATGGCAGCAGAAAGAGCAATACTTCGCCATTGGGTTCATCTATCTTACCGACAAAGCCCCAGATTATTCCGCACTCACTATTGCGATGAAAGAAGTGATTCGAAAACTAGGGGAATTGCATTAGAATATAGTTCAAGCCATTCGATTGATTATGTCCGAACTGTAGCGCTAATTGTTAAAGGTTCTCAATTATAAATCAATTCGCACGGTAGCAAGCCATCCAAACTTAATTTTACACGCACAGAAACAGATAGATTGGAAATTTTATCTTTTCCTTAATCAACTATTTCAGCTCCTTTTCCGTTAAGAAAATTCACCTATTGCTAATACAACCGATCTAATGCTAAAACGCTTCAAAGCTCTTTTCATCATCATTCCGCTTGCAGCTGGATCCTTCTTTGTAAGCAGCTACACGGATAGTTTCTTTGAGATTAGTAAGAATCTAGATATTTTCATAACGCTTTTCAAAGAGTTGAACCTTTATTATGTGGACGAAACGCAGCCTGGAAAGCTGATGGAAGAAGGCATCAATGGTATGCTTGAATCCTTAGACCCCTACACCACATATATTCCAGAAAGCGATATTGAAGATTATCGGTTTATGACTACAGGTCAATATGGTGGAATTGGGGCATTGATTCGAACAAAAGGGAATCGTGTTATAGTAGCCGAGCCCTACGAAGGTTTTCCTGCCCAAAAAGCAGGTTTGATGGCTGGAGATGAGATTCTTGAAATAAATGGCAAAAGCACCGAAGGCAAAAGCACAAATGATGTGAGCAGTGTACTAAAAGGCCAGCCCAACACTGAAGTGACTGTAAAAATTAAGCGCATGGGAATTGATAAACCGTTCGATAAAACAATACTTCGCGAAGAAGTGCAGATTAAAAGTGTGCCTTATTTTGGAATGCTTGAACCTGAAATTGGTTATATAAATCTAAACAGTTTTACAGATAATTGCTCCAAAGAAGTGGCCGATGCTGTGGCCGAACTCAAAACCAAAGGCATGAAAAAATTGGTGCTCGACCTACGCGGAAATCCAGGGGGGTTACTAAAAGAAGCTGTTACGTTGAGCAACCTTTTTGTAGATAAAGGCGAGCAAATCGTAAACACCAAAGGCAAAATGAAAGATGGCTGCAAAAATTATGTGGCTGAGGCGCAACCAATGGACAAAGACATGCCTATTGCAGTTTTAGTGAATGGAGGTTCGGCATCAGCCTCCGAAATTGTGGCTGGAGTCCTTCAAGATTTAGACCGTGGGGTAATCATAGGTCAGCGCACTTATGGCAAAGGATTGGTTCAAATAACACGCCCTTTGAGCTACAATGCGCAGCTCAAACTTACCACTGCCAAATACTACATACCCAGTGGCCGATGCATTCAGGCAGTAAATTATGCCAGTAGAAACGAAGATGGAAGCGTTGATAAAGTTCCGGATAGTTTGATGACTTTATTTCACACCAAAGGAGGCAGGCCAGTATATGACGGTGGTGGCATTTTACCCGATGTAGAAACCGAACCTATGCGTCTTTCCGACATTTCCTTTAGCCTCGGCACCAAAATGTTGTTATTCGATTTTGCCACAGAATATCGCCACAAGAACCCCACAATTGCCGCTGCCACAGAATTTAAGGTGGACGACAAGCTGTATAACGAATTCAAAGAATGGCTCAAAGACAAGGAATATGACTACACCACAGAAAGCGAGGAGTTGATCAAGAATTTGAAAAAAGTGGCCGAAGAAGAGAAACGTTTCACGCCAATGCAAGAAGAATATGAAGCACTAAAAACCAAAGTGAGCCACAATAAAACCCATGATTTGGAGAACTTCTCCGAAGAATTGAAGGATTTATTGCGGGCTGAAATCGTATCGAGATACTACTTCCAAAAAGGCCGTCTGCAAGCAATGCTTGACGAAGATATAGATGTAGCAAAGGCCGTGTCTGTGCTTAAAGATGCTCCGGGCTACAAAAAAATTCTCACCGCATCCAAGTGATTGGTCTCTCTGAGGCACACCACCGAAATCTTGCCTTTTGGGGCATGACATTGATTGCGCTGGGTCTTCCGCTCAGCACAATTTTAATGAGCGTTGGGCAATTTGTGCTCGTGGGCAATTGGCTGCTCGAAGGCGACCTCAAGCGAAGGACCAAGCAATTCTTCACCCATCGTTTGAGCCTTGTGCTCGTTTCAATTTTCTTCATTCATCTCATTGGAATGGCTTGGGCACCCGACCTCAAAGCCGCTTGGGGCGATGTGCAAGTAAAATTGCCGCTACTCATTTTACCCCTAGTTCTGTTCACTTCCAAACTTCCCGAGCCTAAGCGGCTTCGCCAAATTCTGTACCTTTTTGTGCTGGGCACAGTGGCGGGTTCGCTAGTTGGCTTGGTCAATTACTTGGGATTAAGTTCCGATGTGATGGTCGAGAAAAGGCATTTGTCCTACTTCACCTCCCACATTCGATTCGGGATGATGACCGTTTTTTCCATTTTTATTCTAGGCTATTTTCTGTTCTCGGAATGGGAAATCTGGCCGCGGGCCGAACGGATTTTCACCCTCATCATCATCATTTGGCTTTTCTATTTCACGGTATTTCTCGAATCTGTTACGGC
>CAMDOM010000087.1 GCA_945903645.1 Chryseobacterium gleum | reverse complement strand
AGCCATCTTCAATTAATATCACCAATGATTGGTATTTCATATCGCCATCGAGGTACACAAACCAGCAGCCGCAATAAAAATCCTGTTTGGGTTGTTCCTAGCCCACGGTTTCAACCGTGGGTTTCGGGAATATCCAACAAACAGACCACACAGTTCGGTGAACAGACGCCTAATCTATCGGATAAGCCTTCAGGGTTGTGGAAAACATCATCATGGCTGTCGGATATGTCATCGCAGTTGTCATAAATGCAATCCGTAGGCATTAACCCACCTACAGCTTCTTCGCCCTATTCCAATATTCATCCATTTCGGGCAGGGTCATTTCAGACAGCTTGCGCCCATCCTTTTCTGCCCCTTCTTCCAAATACTGAAACCGCTTGATGAACTTCTTATTCGTTCGCTCCAATGCCAGTTCGGGGTCAATGTCCAAGAAACGCGCATAGTTAATCAGGGAAAATAGCACATCCCCAAATTCATCTTCAATCTTCTCTTTCGCAGCAGCGCTGTCCACTTCGGCTTTCAATTCCAAAATTTCCTCCTGCACTTTCTCCCACACTTGTTCGGGCTTCTCCCAATCGAAACCAACCCCTCGGGCTTTGTCTTGGATACGCGTGGCTTTGGTCATAGCAGGCAACGAGCGCGGCACACCGCCCAACACCGACTTCGAACCTTCCTTCAACTTCAGTTTTTCCCAGTTTTGTTTTACTTCTTCCTCATCTGCCACCGTCACATCCCCATAAATATGAGGATGCCGAAATATGAGTTTCTCGCACAAGGCATCAATCACATCAGCAATGTCAAACGCTCCTTGTTCCGAGCCAATTTTGGCATAAAACACAAGGTGAAGCATCAAATCGCCCACCTCTTTTTTAATCTCTGGCAAATTGCCATCGGCAATGGCATCTGCCAATTCAAAGGTTTCCTCAATGGTCAAATGCCGAAGTGATTGCAGCGTTTGTTTCTTATCCCACGGGCATTTATCCCGCAATTCGTCCATGATGTTCAACAGGCGTTCAAACTGTTCAAGCTTGCGCGTCATCGAATTGCTTCCTTCGGTCATCGTCATTTGGTAGTTGGATTTAGAACAATAAAAAAGTGCTACAGAATGTTTTGATGTTCAAAAATCCGCAGCACTTTTCAATAAATAATGTAACAATCAATGATGATGACCCCCTTCGCCATGCACGTGGCCATGGTCAAGTTCAGTCTTGGTGGCAGGACGCACATCAATAATCTCCACGTCAAAGTGAAGTTCTTCGCCCGCTAAAGGATGGTTTAAATCCAAGGTCACATTTTCGCCTTCTACAGCTGTTACCGTTGCAATCACAATGCCTTGCTCGGTTTCCAATTGCACTTGCAATCCTATTTCTGGCCCTTCTTCTCCGTCAGCACTTTGAAATCCACTTTTGGGAACCACATGCAACATGGCCGCATCATATTCACCATAGGCATCGCATGGAGCAACAATAGCCACCAATGTGTCGCCCGCTTTTTTGCCATGCAATTGTTTCTCCAAGCCTGGAATTAAATTGCCAATGCCTTGAATATACGCCAATGGCGCAGCACCTTCAGATGAATCTAGCACTTCGCCTTTGGTGTTTTTCAGTGTATAGTGGATGTTCACTACGTGATTGTCGTCAACTATCATCTCTCGTTTGTTTTAGGAATTAAGAATCGTCTGCATTGAAGATTCGGGGGGCGAAGTTCCTGTTTTTTATCGTGCCATTCAGCCTTTAGTGAAGAAAAGTGTGGAGGTTGAGGGCAGCAACAATCGTATCCTTCACCAATCGATTTCCTGTAGCTTTACCCACCCAATTTTAGGGATTGATTTGATGGCATCGTTCGCAGGTTTTTACTCCGTTATCTCAGACGCAACAACTGATAACACAGCTACTGTGGCGGTTTCCATCAACCCAAAACACGAGGTTTACGAAGGCCATTTTCCAAATCAACCCGTGGCACCCGGAGCGGCTTTAACGCAGATGGTAATTGACGAAGCAAGCCGACTTTTTGCACACGGACGAATGTTTGTTGGCGTCAAGCAAGTGAAGTTTTTGAGCGTGCTCGACCCCAATAAAACATCCATATTAACGATGGAGTACACGTTTGTAGAGCGCGATGCACTCCTGCAATTTGCTTGCACGGGCAAGAATGAAGAGACCATATTTTTCAAGATAAATGGAACGTTCCGCTGAACAGCAGCTGTGCAGCCAGCAACTGCGAGCGCTAGGCATTTGCATTATCGTTCCTACCTACAATAATGAGCGAACAATTGCGCGTGTTCTAGAAGAAGTGCTGCACTATGCGGATGACGTTATCGTAGTTAATGATGGCGCAACCGACAGTACACAACAGATTCTGTCCTCATTTGCCGATAGGATTACCGTAATTACTTATGCACCAAACAAAGGCAAAGGCTATGCAATGCGGCAGGGATTTGCCAAAGCATTGGAAATGAAGTTTAAGCACGCGCTAACTATGGATAGCGATGGGCAGCACTTTGCAAGCGATATTCCAAAGTTTGTAGCTGCGCACCAAGCGCATCCACGCACTTTTTTAATGGGGTCGCGCAATTTGAATGCCGAGGGAATGCCTAGCAAAAACAGTTTTGCTAATAAATTCTCCAACTTCTGGTTTTTTATAGAAACCGGAATTCGATTGCCCGATACGCAGACAGGTTTTAGGCTTTATCCATTAAAAAGAGTGGAGAAGCTTTGGTTGTTTACCAATCGCTTTGAGTTTGAAGTGGAGGTGATTGTGAAGTTGGCATGGAGCGGAGTGCCGTTTATGCCCGTACCCATCCAAGTGAAATACGACCCCAACGAACGCGTATCGCATTTTCGTCCAGGCCCAGATTTTACCAGAATAAGCTTTTTGAATGCATATCTGTGTATCCTCACTTTTCTCTATTATTTGCCAAAGCGCCTACTATCAGGAGGCAAAATCTTGAAAATGATTCGAGATGAGGCGTTAAATCCTCATGAGAGCAATTTGAGGAAATCTTCCAGTATTGGATTGGGCGTCTTTTTTGGTACGCTGCCCATTTGGGGATTTCAATTGCTCACAGGAATTCCCACAGCAATTTTTCTCCGATTGAATAAGGTGCTATTTATTGCCGCTGCCAATGTGAGCGTGCCTCCAATGATTCCCGTAATCATTTATTCTAGCTACAAACTTGGTAGCTTACTTATTGGTGGAGAGGCACTTCAATTTGAGAATATCTCGGAACTATCATTGGCAAATATCCATGAAAACTTCTTCCAATACTTCCTAGGTGGCGTATTGCTTGCTTTTTCAGGTGGTTTAACCTCTTTTTTACTTAGTTGGGGAATTTTTTCGGTAGGACGAAAGAAAACTAGGTAGACTTTAGACTAATCCGCTTTCTTTTTTCGAGCGGCTTTTTTAGCCTTTTCCTCATTCACCCATTTTGCATTTTTCGATTCTCCTAAGATGATTACATCTTTTGACTTACCGTATTCTTCCACGGCTTGCATCATCGTCAATTCATCATCGCGTCTTAACTTAATACCAGTTTTCGAACCGATATTTCTAACTTCCACATACCAGCCGTCCTTCAGCTTCTTCGGTCTTGTTGGCGGTCTTCCCATTGTAACTGTATCTAATTTCTAGTTACTGCCTCGTAACATGCAGTTCATTTTTGCTCGAATTTTGTCTTACGACAGCACCCTTGCATGAAGCCACAAAGTAAGTAAAATTTTCTAATTAACACAGGAACAATTACATTAGTTTAACATTAAAGTTTGAACATCTATTTGTCTCGGGGAAAATCTCGCGTTTAAAAAATAAAATGTATTGAAAATAAAGGGTTTAACTTTTTATGAACCACAGGCATATTTGATATGTTTGTGAAATGCTTAGCAGGTTAGGCGATTATATGAAAGACAAGCTATGAAGGACAAAGTGGTAATTATTACAGGAGGAAGTTCGGGAATTGGACGAGCTTGTGCATTTCGATTTGCCCAAGAAGGCGCGCGAATTGTTATTTCTGCACGCAACGAGGAAAACCTAAGAGAAGTGGAACAGGAGTTGCTGAAAATGGGTGCCGAAGTGCTTGCAGTGACTAGCGATGTTAGCAACGAGAACGATTGTGTTCGCCTCATAAATGAAACGCTAAATAGGTTTGGCCGCATCGATGTACTCATCAACAATGCAGGTATTTCCATGCGTGCGCTATTCAAAGATTTGGATTTGAAAGTGATGCGTCAGCTCATGGAGATCAATTTTTTCGGCACGGTTTATTGCACCAAGTATGCCATGCGCCAATTGCTAAAATACAAAGGGTCGGTGGTTGGAATATCTTCTATTGCTGGTTTTCAGGGGCTTCCTGGGCGCACAGGTTATTCTGCATCTAAGTTTGCCATGCAAGGTTTTTTGGATGCGTTGCGCGTTGAGAATTTGAAAACAGGTCTTCACGTTTTGACGGTTTGCCCTGGCTATACAGAAAGCAACATCCGAAACGTGGCGCTCACCGCCAATGGTTCTCTGCAAGGTGAATCGCCACGCGAAGAGAAGAAAATGATGACATCAGAGGAAGTTGCAGATTATATTTTTCGAGGTGTGGTAAATCGAAAGCCAGAAATAGTGCTTACAGGACAAGGTAAATTGGCCTTTTACCTTAGGAAGTTCTTCCCACGGTTGGTGGACAAAATGGTGTATTCAGCGTTGCTCAAAGAACCCAATTCACCGCTCAGTTGATGCTGATTTTTTTGGTGGGGTATATGGGAAGCGGAAAAACTACGTTTGGAAGTCAATTAGCTCAAGCCATGAAACTTGATTGGGTTGATTTGGATTCCGTTATCGAACAACAGACTGGAAGGCCAATTTCAGAAATCATAACTCGCGATGGAGAAGATAGTTTTCGTGCGCTGGAAAGTGAAGCACTTTCAAGGCTATTAAACACAAAGAATACGGTGATTTCTACTGGTGGAGGAACACCTTG
>CAMDOM010000086.1 GCA_945903645.1 Chryseobacterium gleum | reverse complement strand
ACGCATCGTTGGTGCACATGGTGCGCAAACTGATAGACTTGGGCCAGCATCCCGATAGTGGCTATTACTTGGATAGGCTCACTTCGCTTTCCAAAGTGCTGCGTAAAAATTCTGCTTCTGGACAAAAAACGCTGCTCATTGGAGTAACGTTTGCACTGCTCGATTTGGCCGAACAACATCCGCAAGCGCTGCGCAACATTTCCATTTTAGAAACTGGAGGCATGAAAGGCCGAAGACGCGAAATGCTACGCGAAGAGGTACACGAAACTCTCCAAACGGCTTTTCATCAAACCCAAATATGCAGCGAATATGGCATGACCGAATTGCTATCGCAGGCGTATTCCTTGGGCGAAGGAATTTTCAGAAACCCTCCTTGGATGAGGGTGTGTGTGCGCGAAACCCACGACCCGCTGTCCCTTGCGCAGCGCGGAAAAGGCGCGCTCAATGTGATTGATTTAGCAAATATGAACAGCTGCCCTTTTATTGCTACACAAGATTTGGGACAGGTGTTTCAAGATGGAAGTTTCGAAATACTTGGCCGCTTGGACTATGCCGAAATGCGCGGGTGCAATTTGATGGTGTTGTGAGGAATGAAGGAATGGGGTGATGAAGGAATGATGTATAGTCAGGATGCTTTACAACATCATCACTTCATTCCATTTCTCCTTAATCACTTCATTCCACTAAAAGAAGATAGTAGTTTTTCTTTCCTTTTTGAGCGAGGATATATTTGCCTGCAATAAGGTGAGCGTTGGTGATAACGACATCTGTGGCACTCACTTTGGCTTTATTGATGCTAACGCCATTGCCTTGAATCATTTTTCGGGCTTCGGCCTTGGATGGAAAAACTTGCGTTAGTTCGGCTAGCAAATCAATTATTGGAATACCTACTTGCAACGCTTCTTTCGAAATGGAAAATTGCGGCACACCTTCGAACACCGCAAGCAAATCAGATTCCGACAAGGCGCGAAGGCTTTCTTCGGTTCCTTGCCCAAACAGAATTTCGGAAGTAGCAATGGCAGCATCTAATTCTGCACGACCATGCACCCGCACTGTCACATCTTCGGCTAGCGCCTTTTGCAAGGTGCGCAAATGGGGCGCTTCGGCATGAGTAGCTTCAAGGGCTTCGATGGTTTCTTTGGTCAAAAGAGAGAATATGCGGATGTATTTTTTGGCATCCTCGTCAGAGGCGTTCATCCAAAACTGGTAGAATTGATAGGGCGAAGTGCGCTGGGCATCCAACCATACGTTGCCTTGCTCGCTCTTGCCAAATTTGCCGCCATCGGCCTTGGTAATAAGCGGAGCCACGAGGGCAAATGCCTCTCCAGCGCCCATTCTGCGAATAAGTTCTGTGCCTGTCACAATGTTGCCCCATTGGTCGGACCCGCCCATTTGCAGCTTGCACCCGTGATTTTTGAGCAAATGCACAAAATCGTAGCCCTGCACCAGTTGGTAGCTAAATTCGGTGAAAGAGATACCTGTTTCCAAGCGGTTTTTCACGGAGTCTTTGGCCATCATATAATTGACGGTGATGTATTTGCCTATGTCCCGCATAAACTGAAGGAAACCCATGCCCTTATACCAATCGTAATTGTTGGCCAACTCGGCACGATTGGGGCCATTTTCGAAATCGAGAAAACGCAGCAATTGCTTGCGCACACCCGCCACATTGCGGGTTAGGGTTTCTTCGTCAAGCAAATTGCGCTCGGCCGATTTGCCACTTGGGTCGCCAATCATGCCTGTGGCGCCACCCACAAGAGCGATTGGTTTGTGGCCGGCCAACTGCAAATGCTTGAGCAACATGATGGGCACCAAATTGCCAATGTGCAATGAATCGGCAGTGGGGTCGAAACCTACGTAGCCCGTCACCATTTCGCGTTGTAGCAGCTCGTGCGTGCCGGGCATACTATCGTGCAGCAAACCGCGCCAAGTGAGTTCTTCAATAAGGTCGTGGTGGGGAATGAAAGCCATTTGGAGGAATTACGAATGATGAATTAGGAATTGGGAATGAAAAGGACGGGCAAAAGTAGCAACGCGGGCGGGCTGCATGGTGGGCGAAAAAAAGGAGGTTTTTGCGTGTTCTGTCCTAAAATAATTTTTTCTAGCGCAATTGCATAGACACTTTTCGTTTATCTTTGTCGCCTAAATGGAACAAATTACGCTTTCAGGCTTTCAGGCTTTCAGGCTTTCAGGCTTTCAGCTGAAAGCGCCTTACAGCTAATCGTAAAAAGGCGTTTCCTCCTTGACGCAATACATGCGCAGAGGTCAAAAATTCAATTTTTCTTCCAAACGAATCGTCCATCGGGGCTGATGGGTCATCCAATCGGGCTGATGGGTTGCACATCAGGTCTGGTGGACAACCGCCCCAACGTGGTGCCCGGTACGCCCGAAAAGCGCGAATACCATGCTTTTTATTTTAAGAACGATGCAGTTGTAGGGGTGCAAGGCCCTACCATTAGCATTACGGTGTAGTTTTGTGAGGTAGAGCCGCTGCGATGGCGGCTCTACCTTTTTAATATGGCGCTTGCCGAAAAGCCAAGAAAGAGTAGGCGAACAGAAACATCATAACAAAAATGAAACAACAAAAACCAATACTAACCGCTGTACTTTTTACGGCAATAAGCAGTGCAGTCTTTGCTCAAAGCAGCATAGTTGTTACTGGAGGCGATGCAATAGGAAGTGGTGGCTCGGTGAGCTACTCGGTAGGACAAATTGCCGACACAACCACAGCAGGGCCAAACGGGTCTGCCGCTCAAGGAGTTCAGCAACCCATTGAACTTCTGATGGTGGGAGTTGATAATTATCCAGCCATAACCCTTTCTGCATCAGTATATCCGAACCCTACAAAGGCAAACGTGATATTGCGAATAGATTTGCAAAACTCTGATAATCTCTTTTTTCAACTTTATGACCTGAATGGCAAACTGATTGCCTCTCAAAAGATAAGCAGCTCCACCACTTCCATAGCAACGGAAAGTCTTGCAGCAGGCGGATACTTCTTAAAAGTAATAGGCAACAATACGGAACTGAAAACCTTTAAAATCATTAAAAACAACTAAAACCATGAAAAAGATAATTTCAATAATAGCAGCGGCATTTATTACCGTAAATGCTTTCGCTCAAGCCCCTCAAACGATGAGTTATCAAGCAGTAGTGCGTGATAATGCAAATGCATTGGTTGCAAATGGCCCTGTAGGAATGAGAGTAAGCATACTATATGGAAGTGTGTTGGTCTATAGGGAAACGCATACCTCCCAAACCAACATAAACGGATTGCTCAGTATTGAAATTGGAGCAGGGACTGCAGATTCCGGAACTTATAACAATGGCATCTATTGGGCAGCTGGCAATCTTTTTCTGCAGACGGAAATAGACCCTGCCGGTGGCACCGACTACACGATAACTAGCACCAGCCAGTTATTGAGTGTCCCCTATTCGAATTATGCACAAGTAAGCGGTTATAGCTTTAGTTCTCCTCAACCACACTATATAGGAGAACTTTTTCAAGATGGAATTATTGTTTCTGTGTGGCAAGTAAATGGAGTTGAACACGGCCTGATAGCATCACTCACCGATTTAAGCACAAGTGCTGACTGGAGCTCCGCAGTATCTCTTTGCGATGAATATGCTACACTAGGTATTAATGGAGCCCCTTACGATGATTGGTATTTGCCAAATTTTAATGAATTATGGATGTGTTTTAATGCTGCTGGTATATCGCAGGAAGTATTGAATTTAGATGGCTTTCAGCCAGATAGTTATTGGACTTCGTCAACAGAACAGGTGGCGACATTAGAACAGGGGATCACCGTTATAACAACCTATCCACGTACTATAAACTTCAATAATGGGGATAGCACACCTGTTCCACAAGTGCCGGCTTACGCTTATAGAGTACGGGCAGTGCGCAAATTTTAGTGGTTACTTTCAGAAAGCATAAGACTCGACTCGTTGAAGAGTTCCGAAGAATCACTCGTGCGGAACATAACATTCACAGTCTGTGACTGGGCAAATAACGATTCATTTTTCCAAACCCCCGCCCCCACCAAGGCGGGGGTTTGGTTTTTTATGCACCCTTCTCTACCCCATCTGCGCCAATGCCTCGGGCACGGAGTCTACCGCTAGGCGGCACGCTTGGCCTTCGCATACATAGATTCGGGTAATGTTGCCCTCTGCGCGGCCTTGCAAAAGTGGCAATCCATTTTCGTTTTGGCCGCCCACAAGCAGTTTGTTTGGGTGATAGTGTTGCTCCATTACTGCCCGCATAGCTTCGGCATCGGGCCCCACAATAGCTACTTCGTAAAATGGATATACATGGCTTTGAATGAGCGAAGCCCAGTTGGCATGCCAGCTTCCTTGGCCTTCCATTTGGGGCAAAAGGGCACTAAGCATTCGGGTGCTTTGAGCAACATAATCTGCCTTATCAAGAAAGTGGCCCAAAAGAAATAGTCCTTTTGCAAGGCTCGAATTGGATGATGGAATAACGTTGTCGCTCAGTTCCATTTTACGCGCTATGAGCTTGGCATCTTCATCCGAAGTGACGAAAAACAATCCTGAAACCTCGTCCTGAAAATGAGTCATCGCATACTGTACAAGGCCGTCTGCAGCATCCAGCCATTGCCTATCAAACGTGGCTTGATATAAAGATAGCAATGCCTCTATGGTGAAACAATAATCTTCGAGAAACCCATTGATGGTACTGCGCCCGTTTTTGTAATTGTGCCACAAACCGCCATCCGATTTGCGTTGTGTACCCAAAATAAAGTTGGTATTGCGCAAAGCCGCTTCCAAATATGAGGCATTGCCAAACACGCGATACGCATCGGCATAGGCTTTTAGCATCAAGGCATTCCAAGAAGTTAGTTGCTTATCGTCAAGCCCTGGGTGAATGCGCGATGCCCTGCGCTGTAACATCACGGTATTGACTTCCGATACTTTTTGCCGCAGCTTTTCTAACTTCCAATTTTGCTGCTTGGCGAACTCCTCATCCGTGACGCTGCGCAGCAAAATGTAGTTTTCATGCTCCCAATAACCCTGAACATTGATGTTGTAATAATCCTTTACCCAAGCAAATTCTTCCCCCAATAGTTCGGTCAATTCGGGCTCGGTCCACACATAGAATTTACCTTCTTCGCTCTCGCTATCGGCATCTAGTGCAGAATAAAATGCGCCTTCGGCAGAGGTCATTTCGCGCGC
>CAMDOM010000085.1 GCA_945903645.1 Chryseobacterium gleum | reverse complement strand
TGGCCCATCCAAGCCGAATTGGTATCTACAATTTGTCCGATTAAAATTTCGTCACCTATGGTAATTATCTCAACTTTCATGGGGCAAGATTACACATTGAACAAGAAAATTAAACCAACGGTAACGCCACAAAAATGAGGGAATCATCTCCTACCTTAAATCACCTTAACCGTTAAAGTGCAATCTTTGTGTTACCATTGAATTAACGCTAAATTAACACCCGTCTTGTAGGGTATGTTCACCTTTGCGACTATAATTGTAGAACACTATGGCAGAGCAGTCGAAAATTCTAATCGTTGACGATGAAGAGGATATCCTACAGTTTTTGGAATACAATCTAAAAAAGGAAAATTTTGAGGTGTACACCGCCTCATCTGGACGTATTGCCATAGGCATTGCCGAACGCGTGAAACCCGATTTAATTATTTTGGATGTGATGATGCCCGATTTGGATGGCATTGAGACATGCAAAGAACTGCGAGCTATTGCTTCGCTCAAAAACACATTGGTAGCATTTCTTACTGCGCGAAATGAAGATTATTCGCAAATAGCAGGTTTTGATGCAGGTGCTGACGATTACATCAGTAAGCCTATAAAACCAAGGGTACTCATAAGCCGAATAAACGCATTGCTGCGCAGAAACAACCCCATGAGTAGCACCCAAGTATTTGAAACTGGTACTGGACTAAAGATTGACCGCGACCGCTATGTGATTGAAAACCAAGGGAAGGAAATTACCCTTCCCAAAAAAGAGTTTGAATTGTTGGCCTTGTTGGCTTCCAAACCCGGACATGTATTTACCCGCGAAACCATACTTAGCACGGTGTGGGGCGATTTGGTTGTAGTTGGCGACCGTACTATTGATGTGCATATTCGCAAACTGCGCGAAAAAATAGGCGATGAGGCTATAAAAACCGTGAAGGGCGTAGGCTATAAGTTTGAGGAGTAATATTCTCAACTGAGGTTACCCCAACTCCCCTACTCTAGTTGCCGCCCAGCTTTGCGCTTAGGGAATATGCCATTTGGATTGAAGTTCTGCGTAGGAAACCACTATGCTCAAAAAAAAAAGTGACTATTCCATGAAAAAAGGAATTTCGCAAACGATTTAGGGTCTTATATACAGCCTTAAGAAGACCTATCAATACTGACTAATTGATTTGAGATTAACGTGAAGGCATGGAGACGCTTTCGGCAGATTGCTTCAGCCGTTCATCATTCGAAATAACGTTGAGGTCCATGTGCGTTAGGGATAGAAGTAATTATCCTTTTACTTTTTCTAGCAAAAGATGTTAATGCACAACCCGACCCTGCTCTTCCCTAGTTTTTCGGGAGGATTGGGGGGAAAGTCAAAAGAAAAAAAGAGGCTGAGAGCTCTTTGAAATCTGCTGCGCAGGAACAAACGAAAAATTTTCACCACCACTACTAATGGTGAAAGTTTCTGTGGACATTTGAGGCAATGTTAGCCAGCAAAAAAAGGAAGATAAGGTACTACCTAGGTAAGGTTGCCAGAGGGTTGGAACCCCTTCTGAAATACTGGGATAGATTGAATATGATAGCAAGCTTATTTGCTGTTACGCTAGCAGTTTATGATATCGGATTTCCCAAAAACAGGCCTGGTGATACGCTTGTATTTGACATTCTTAACGGTATAGCTATTGGCCTATTTTTCTCCTACACACTTCGTCTGGCAGCAAGCTTGCTTTACAGGCGATCAGTCGAAAATAGTCCAACATTTTTGTTGAAAAGAATAGGAGTGATTTTACTGCTCCTCCTATATATAGTGGTAACCAGTATTCTTAGCAATGACCTCCACTATTGGTTTCCTCATGTCGTGCTGAGCGTGGTGTTTATCTTAAAAATGTCGCAAAGCAGCTTGGTATTAGGCAACTTAGGAGTAGAGCCTGCTGTGATTATTTCTATGAGCTTTTTGATGATGATCTTGTTTGGAACTGGGCTGCTGTTAATGCCAAACTCTACGCACAACGGTATTAGTGTTATAGATGCACTGTTTACTTCCACAAGTGCGATATGCGTAACTGGATTGTCTTCGGTAGATACGGAATTCAGTTTTACTACTACAGGTAAGGTTATTATTGTAGTGCTTATTCAAATTGGTGGGTTGGGTATTATGACGCTAACCAGCTTTTTAGGCAATTTCTTTTTGGGTGCGGCAGGAATTAAACAGCGGCTCATGGTCAAAGAAATGATAGCCAGCGACCGAATAGACGAAGTGATGGTGCTGTTGCGCAATGTGGTATTGATAACGTTTGGGTTGGAACTTTTAGGGGCTGTGTTTATTTATTACACCGTAGGCCAAGATATAACTGGCGATGTGTTACACCGTATTGGCTTTAGTTTATTTCATTCGATATCTGCATTTTGCAATGCGGGATTCTCCACCTTATCGCCTGGATTAGCGCATCCTGCATTGCAGTTTAACACGCCATTTCTACTCACCATATGCATGTTAATTATTATAGGTGGTATTGGCTTTCCAATTTTGTTCAACTATGCCGCGTATTTTCGTGTGGTTGCCCAATCTAGATGGCGGGCAATATCGTCAGGATCACCGATGGTTCATCACCCACGCATCATAAACATGCATACCAAGATAGTGCTGAGTATGACGGTGGCGCTGCTGTTTTTTGGCACAGTGATGTTTTACCTGTTGGAACGAAATAATTTGCTGGTTGGAATGACAGATGGTCAGGCATTTATTTCGTCCTTCTTTGCGTCCGTAAGCCCAAGAACAGCAGGTTTTAATACCTTGGCATTGGCCGAAGTGACAGCAGGAAGCATGGTGTTGATGTACTTTCTAATGTGGGTTGGTGGCTCTCCAGCATCTACCGCTGGTGGAATAAAAACCACAACGTTTGCCCTGGCATTTTCCAATATTATTGGGTTGGGGAAAGATAAATTTCGGGTAGAAATGTTTGGACGAGAATTACCGTCATCTAACGTTAGGCGAGCATTTGCGGTGGTTATGCTCTCGGTAGTTTTTATTGGTTTAGGTGTAATGGCCCTTTCCATTACCGAAAACCAGAAAGATATTGGTCCACTTATTTTTGAATGTATATCGGCTTTTTCTACCGTTGGGTTAACCCTTGGTCTGACCATGAAACTGACTTCTGCTGGAAAAATGGTGGTTATTCTCCTAATGTTTCTGGGACGTGTAGGAGCGTTTACCATCATTGCAGGCATCATACCCGACATTAGCTATCAGCGCTACCGCTACCCCGAAGAAAATATAATGATTACATAACCGATGAGAACATACATAGTAATTGGATTAGGAAATTTTGGATCTACATTGGCCAAAGAACTCACGGTTTTGGGGAATGAGGTAATTGCAATTGACCGCTCGATGGCCAAGGTGGACGGCATTAAAGACCTTATTACCCATGCTATTTGCATGGATGCGGGCGAACCTGGAGCTTTGAATTCATTGCCCATAAAAGATGCCGATGCCATTATTGTGGCCATTGGTGAAGATGTGGGCGCTTCGGTGGTGATAACCGCCTTGGCAAAACAGATGAAAGCCAAGCGCATTCTTTGCCGAGCCATTTCGGAAATACACAACACCATTTTGCAATCTATTGGCGTGGATTTGGTTCTTCGGCCTGAGCAAGATTCAGCCAACAGACTTGCAGCTGTAATCGATTTGCCCAGTGTGGAACGTGCATTTTGGTCGGAAGGAGGTTATGCCCTTAGCGAAGTGAAAATGCCTGAATATTGGAATAGTAAAAATGTGCACGACCTTAAAATGAAATTGGGCAAAGTGATTTTAGTCAGCATCATTCGTCCGTTGCGTGCCGAATTACATGCCAGCGGTCAGCGCGATGTAGAAATCATAAACCGATACAATGAAGAGACAAAGCTCCACAAAGGGGATTCGCTATTGGTGATGGGAAAAACATCTGACCTAAGGACTTTAAATCTTTAAATCGGGGTGCGGTTTCTAGGTATGAATTAAATAGAATTAGCCCCAAAACCATAAAAAAAGCCCTAACACCACTTAAGGTATTAGGGCTTTTGCATTTTAAAGGTTGCTTTATACCAACTTTACGCGCGTTTTAGGGAAATCGGTAAGCGTTTTTGTAGGTTCACTAAACCTAGTATTGCTTTTGATAGGCCAATTCAGCGGATTTATCCAATTCAAAAGCTTTCTTGATGTCTTCAACGCGGTCAAGGCGCTCCCATCCAAAGGTTTCAACTTGCTTGTAAAAACGCGTTTCGCCATCTTCTTTGCGACTAACAACACCTTCTCCTTCGTAGAAAACTTCAACTTCCTTAGTTTCTACCTTACGACCAAAGTGACCATAGGCAGCTGTTTCAGAAAAAATTGGGTTTTTCAATCCAAAACGCTGAACAATAGCAGCTGGCCGCATATCAAACATTTTGGCAATTGTTTCGGAAATCTGACTATCGGTAAGACGCTTTTGGTTTCTCCACAATTTACAAGTTCCGTACGTATTCACGTTTAAACTAACTGGATTGGCCATGCCAATTGCATAGGCTACTTGAACCAAAGCTTCACTACACAAACCAGAAGCAACGATGTTCTTTGCAATGTGACGTGCTGCATAGGCAGCACTGCGATCCACTTTAGATGAATCCTTACCAGAGAAAGCACCGCCACCATGTGCACCGTGTCCTCCGTAGGTGTCTACAATAATTTTACGCCCAGTCAATCCAACATCACCGTGTGGACCGCCAATAACGAACTTACCTGTTGGATTTACATGAAGCACAATGCGTTCCGTCCAACCGCGCCCAAATAGCTTACGAACAAACAATGGTGAATCCTTAACTATTCTGCGCAATACAATTTCGCGCACATCCTTGCGAATAATTTCGAGCATTGCAGTTTCAGCGGCCTCTTTTGCCTCTAGTGAGTCATTCTTAGGTAAAATAAACTCATCGTGCTGGGTAGAAACCACAATGGTATTCACTTGAACTGCTTTTCCTCGGTCGCTATACTCAATAGTAACCTGACTTTTGGCATCTGGACCTAAATAGGTCATCAGTTTTCCTTCTTTCCGAATAGCAGACATTTCGCGTAAAATAGCGTGCGACAACATCAATGAAAGGGGCATAAAAGACTCTGTTTCACTGTTTGCGTAGCCAAACATCATCCCTTGGTCTCCAGCACCTTGCTCTTTGTGTAGTCCCTTTCCATCTTCCACACCTTGAAGAATATCAGGGCTTTGGCCATGAATTGTGTTTAAGACTGC
>CAMDOM010000084.1 GCA_945903645.1 Chryseobacterium gleum | reverse complement strand
CAATGTGGGCATTGGCAATACAGCACCTACCCAACGGCTGCATGTAACGGGTAGCGCCCGTGTAACAGGCGCCATATTAGACAGCAACAACGACCCAGGTACCGCTGGGCAGGTGCTGAGCAGCACAGTTACAGGAACGGATTGGGTGGCGGCCACGGCTGGGCCTGTTGGGCCTACCGGTGCAACTGGTGCCGCAGGAAGTGACGGAGCCACAGGAAGTGCAGGCCCAACTGGGCCAGCAGGAGTAATAGGTGAAACAGGTGCGGCTGGATTAAATGGTCCAACAGGTGCAACTGGAGCTACAGGAAGTGTAGGCCCAGCTGGGCCAGCAGGTGAAACAGGTGAAACAGGTACGGCTGGATTAAATGGTCTAACAGGTCCAACTGGAGCTACAGGTGCAACTGGATCCGCAGGAAGTGACGGAGCCACTGGTCCAACAGGTGCTACTGGCCCTCTGGTGGCTGGTACTTCTGGCCAGACCCTCCGAAACAACGGAACCGAATGGGAGGTGAGCAGCACCCTTTTCAATGATGGAACGAACTTAGGCGTTGGCACTACTTCGCCAACAGCAAAATTGGAGGTGGCAGGGCAAGTGAAGATAACTGGCGGCACACCAGGGTTGAATAAGGTACTTACATCAGATGCAAACGGGCTTGCCAATTGGCAAGATTTGAATGTTGCCTTGACTACACAAACCACGGGCAACTATGTAGCCTCACTGGCAACAAACAATGGCCTTTCTGGCGGTGCAGCTGGTTCCGAAGGTGCAGTGCTTACCGTTGGGCTAGATTATAGCGCAACTCTTGCAGCAAATCCAGCGATGACCTCTAGTAGGACTCAATTTGCCAGCGGAGGGTTAATTTTTGAAGGAAATTCTGCAGACGACTTTGAAGGTCTGCTTATTGCTTCCAATCCCACAGCCGATAGAATGTGGACATTGCCAAATGCAACTGGCACGTTAGCCTTAGCTTCTGATATTGTAGCCGAAACCGACCCAAAAGTTCAATCACAACAAGCAAACCTAATTTCTAAATGGAATGGAACAGCTTTGGTTGATGGTTCAATCATTAACGTTGGAAATAACGTTGGACTTGGTACAGGCGCTCCCCAATTCAAGCTACACATACAGAACTCCAACTTTGGTGATGGAGGATTTAAAGAAGGGATATTGATCGAAAATAACATTTTTGGGGGGGATCTAGGTGAGGCGGCCATTTCTTTTAAAAACAAAGCTTTGGCGAGCACCAAGCAATGGATTGTGGGCGTTAACCAATCTGCTCCGCTAGCATTCAGTTATGGCGCGTCTTTCGCAGGATCAACAACTATGCTGGCTATTGACACCCTTGGAAACATTGGCATGGGAACAACTGCCCCAGCATTCAAATTGCAAGTGAGCACCAATAGTGCAGCTAAACCAACCTCTTCGTCATGGACAGTGTCTTCTGACAAACGATTGAAAAAGGATGTAAAGAAGTATGAAGACGGTCTTGCTTTGCTAAGGAAAATCAATCCCGTTTGGTTCACCTACAATGGTCTTGCGGGCATGCCCAATGAAACTGGAGTTGGAACGATTGCTCAAGAATTGCAAGAAGTGGCGCCATACATGGTGAAACCGTGGACCTATCGCGACACCACAGGAAGCTCTCAAGAATACTTGGCGGTGGATTATGGTTCGTTGGACTTTATGCTTATTAATGCAATCAAAGAGTTGGATTTACGCACTTCATCCTTGGATACTGCTCGAATGTTGGAAATGGAAGCTAATCTTGCCAAAAAAGATGCGGAAATTGCCGAAGTGAAAGCCGAAAATGCTGCGATGAAACAACAGCTGGCCGAAATCCTTTCTCGCCTCAATGCCTTCGACACCGACCTCCAATCGTGCTGCTTTGAGCATGGCGCTGCCGTAGGCACAAACAATGCTCAAACCACTGACGACAATGCCAAGTTGGAGCAAAACATCCCCAACCCTTTCCGTGAAAACACCACTATCAAATACTACTTGCCAACCGATAGCCGCACTGCTACTATCACCATCAGCGATTTGAATGGCGTGCAATTGAAGCAATTCGACTTGCAAGGCAAAGGCTTTGGCCAAGTGCTTATTAGCGGTGGTTCGTTTGCCGCAGGCACTTATGTATACACTCTTACTGTGAATGGCAAACAAATGGATAGCAAGAAAATGATGTTGCTGTAGGAATCTTGGTTTGATTTTATAAAAGCCTTGGCGGAGAAATTCGTCAAGGCTTTTTTTACTCCCTTGGTGTGATGCGAATTAAAGGACGTTGAATCGCGCGGCTTTTTAAAAGCGTGGAATCCGCCTTATGGCTTACTCTTAATTTTTGCCTCATCCGCATCCCACTCTAAGTCCATTTGCCAGTTGGCACGCACATCAATATCCGATTTCAGGATTACGATTGGCTCTGGCTGTTGGTGAAAAGCATATCGACCCGAATCCCAACGGCCATTGCCATTTTGGTCGTCTATCATAATCAGGGCATATTTTCCGGGCTCTAGCTGCGGAAACACCAATGCACCGTTGGCGTTCACTATGCGCGAAGCAACAGTGAGTTTGGCGCCATCTACCAGCTCAATTAGTTTTTGTTGGCCTTTGATGTTGCTCACGTTGAGCATGATGTCGCCCAGCTGTTCGTTGTCTATTGCGGTAAACTTGAAATCAATAGTATCGTTTTTTAACCCAAACACATCTATCGCAGCGCTGTCACCGAGATGCACTTGGTAGTGTTTTCCAACTTTCCAGTCATATTGCAAAGCAAATTTGCGAAGGGCAGTATCTGTGGAGTTCAGGTTAAAATTAACAGGAACAGAATCTTCGCGAAGTTCAATTTTGGTTAAATCAAGATTCACTAATGGGTGGTTCCAAATGAGTTGCAAGGGTTGGCCGGGCTTCGGAGGCTTACTCATGGAAGGGTTTGTTTGGAGCGTAAGTTCAAACTTCTTGGAGTTCGATTTGGAACCTCGCTTGCCTACACCGCCAGTTTTTCCAATCGTATTTCGGGCTTTGTTCACCAATTGAACTGTGTCTTTTCGGGAAGCAATGCTTAGAATAAGGTCGAGTGTATCTGGGGCGTTTGCAGTGGCCCAAAGGGTAATGGTATCACGCTTCGCACTAAATTCTTTAATGGCCCATTGCCGCTTAGAAGGCAATACGGTCGCGGGCAATAAGGCTGAAAACTTACCCACAGGGCGGTTATACACAAACACATATTTGCCAAAATGTTCGCAAGAAGCTTTCTTCAAAAACTGGGTAGTATCTTCTTCCTCAAACATTTTTATCTGCAATGCAGAGCTTGCCTCAGCTGTTCCTTGCGCATCTTTGTTGGGGCTGGTCGTGTCTGCAATAACAGTTGTTTCATTTTTTGGAACAGCGCTAGTATCTGCCTGAATTGTGGTGTCAGCTTTGGCAACACGAATAGGGGCATCTGGACGCACCAAGGTGTCAAGAAACCCAATCATTTCGTTGGGCACATCAAAGCGATAGTTGGTGTTTTGGTCTTTTAGGGCGAATACCTTATAGGGCAAATCGGGAATGTTGCGTATGTGAAATTGACCATCCTTGGCAGTGCGGGCAAAAAAATCGGGCAGCGTAGTCTTGGGTAGCGAATCTTGGTTGGACCGATAAAGCATAAGCATAGCGCCTTCTACAGGTTCGCTGGTAACCGCATCTATCAGCTTTCCTTTCAGTTCCATGCTATCCAACTGCGCTCCGGTGCTAAACACATAGGTGTAGTTGTTTAGAATATTGCCTTCGTGATTGTCGCGAATCGCTTCTCCGAAATTGAAAATATACGTGGCGTTTGGTGCGAGCTGTTCGGGTAGTTTTATTATGAGCGATTTTTGCTTCAGCGCATAAATGGGCGATTTAAGCAGAGGAGGAGAGATGATGACGTTTTCGCTTGGCTTTTCGAACACGATAAATTCATCAAACGCAATCTCAATTTGCTTTGCGGTAAAATTTACCGATTGATTGGCTGGCCATTCGCCAACTACCTTAGGTGGGGTTTCGTCTTTAGGGCCGCCTGTTGGAGTAATTATCTGGGCGCAGCCCAACAAAAACAAGGATAACCCATAGAGAAAGACACGTATTTCTCTCATAAACAGGCGGCAATTTGGGTAATTATCGCTTCTAAACCTTGTTGGTCAATGGCGTCAAAATCGTTGAGCAAATAGCTATCAACATCCAATACGCCTATCACCACGCCATTTTTAAAAATGGGAACAACGATTTCGGATTTAGACATAGCGCTGCAAGCAATGTGCCCGGGAAATACCTCTACATCAGGAACAATTATGGTTGTTTTTTGCTGCCAAGCACTGCCGCAAACGCCTTTACCAAAGGCAATTCTGGTGCAGGCCACATCGCCTTGAAAGGGGCCTAATACAAGCACATTTTCTTTAACGAGATAAAACCCCACCCAAAAGAATCCGAATGTTTGGCGAAGTATGGCGCAGCAATTGGCCATGTTGGCTACGGGGTCGGTTTCGCCTTCAAGCAAGGCTTTTACCTGCGGCAACAATGCTTTGTAGGCGTCCTTACGATTGATGCCAGAGGGTATTTGCAGTGCGTTAATCATGGGCAAAGGCTCGTTCGGCAAACTTGCCGATAAAGTCCATGCAAATGTCGGGTGCTTCTAGATATCCCATGTGGCCAATATTGGGTATTTCTTCGTAGGTAATTTGGGAAGATAATGTGGCTTGCTGGCGAATGGTTTCTGCGGCAATAATGGGGTCTTCGGCACCGTGTATAATGAGCACAGGCAATTGGGTATCGCGCAGCACATTGGTTCTATCCGGGCGTTCCATCATGCCTCTAATATTGGCCACAATGCCTTGTGGGGTATAGGTTTTAGCAACTTCAATAAGTTGGGCTATTTCACGTTGAAACTGCGACTTATTTGCCTCGGCAAACAGTGCTGGTATGGCAGCATCTATATAAGTTCCGCTATCGCGCATCACAAGTTTTATGGTACGCTCGCGGTCTATCTTTTTTTGTGAACTATCGGCCACAGCAGTGGAATGAAACAGCCCAAAACCTTCAAGTTTGCTGGCATAACGTTCTGCAAATGATAGCGCAACATAGCCTCCCATCGAATGGCCTACGAGCACGCACGTAGCAATTTTCAACTCCAAAAGCACCGAATTAACCACATCTGCCATGGCATCCATACTGTTTACATACCCTTGGGTTCCGCTCTTTCCATGTCCAGGTAGGTCTATAAGAACCACCTGAAAGCGGGACGAAAGCGCCTTCTGAAAAGGAAG
>CAMDOM010000083.1 GCA_945903645.1 Chryseobacterium gleum | reverse complement strand
TATGGCGTAGGCTCAGGAATTGTAAAAGACCTAGAGGTGAATGCTACCTGCAACAAAGACCTGGAAGACGTTTACCAGCTGAAGTTCCACGGTTAATCGGAACATCACTATTTGAAAGGGCGAATCGAAAGGTTCGCCCTTTCTTTTTGCCCATTTCTGTAGGATTACTTCAACTAAATCGGGTGTTATACTCAAGGTGTACGAATTTACAGTCGTTAACAAAAAACTAAGTAACACGTGCAGTTGTATGTAATACTTTTGACGCTGCCTAAGCTGCACCCGTGCAGGTGGCCTACCTAATGAGCAGAACAATTCGGTTTTTTCTTTCGTTGGTTTTAGTGGTATTCACCTTCAATCAGGTGGTATTGCCACAAGTGCTTTGCAACTGCAATAAAGTTGCCATGCTAAATCCGCTTGACAACGATGCGGAAGAAGGTTTTTTAGAACTGAATCTTGAATGGAATTCGCCTTCCATTTATCCAACTATTGGAATTTTCATTCCATTTCTATTAGAAGTAAATGATAACCAATCGCGGTTAATCAAGCTATCTCATAGCACTTCGTTGCACCATTTTGGGGTGCCTATATATTTGGATTATCGCGTTCTGATAGTCTGATTCTACGAATTTATTTGGGGCAATTGCTGCGCAAACTGTTCGCGCACAATGGTAACGTACGCTTGCTTTAATGGGCGTATAGCCGATTATCCAATCGTGTGCAATAAGGCGTTTGCCTATCCTGCCTATTTGGAATTCGTAGCCTAGTCTGCCTCGCCTCATCCTTTCCCCTTATTCATTGCTCATTACACGGCTTTTCAACGGCCGAGTTAATCCATTGCTAGAATGAAAAATCATCACGAAGTCTTCTTTACGCATGCCCTGCTTCACGACTTGAAGCATTACTTGCCGGCACAAGCTCCTCTAAAGGATTTTATACATCACAATACGCTTCATGCCTTTCAATCAGAGTCATTCTTTGATGCTGCCAGAAAAGCCTCGGTTATTTTAGGATATAAAACGCTATTCACGCTAGAAGAATATCGCAACCTATATGAACAAGACAAAATAGATGAAGCGATACTTGAACGCGTAGTTCAATCCTCGAAAGGAGAAAAAGTTAGAGACTCTTGGATTCACAATCTCAAAACTAAACCATACAGTCAGGTACGTTCCAAACGAATCGGGTCGTTGCGCCATGCTTGGAAACAAGAATATCGTATTGACTTGAATGCACTGGTTCATCCAGATCTATTTCGCATTTTGAACAGCTACCTGGATCAAGGCATTGCCATTTGGCGATATCCCGTAACAAATGGCTCCTTTCTAGGTTGTGTGCGCGAATTAGAAAGCAATGGTTTTACTAGCTTTTTCACCACTTCTCGCGCCAAAAAGTTGGTGATGGATGAAAATGTCAAAATGGAGGATTTGCTTAAAATCCTTGTTGGAGACGAATCCTTGTACACTCAATATGTATTCGACCAGCAGTTTAGCCATCCCGGTTGGTCGGGTATGGTAAGCACGATAGAAGATTTGCCACAAAGCCTGCTAGACACACGCAACATAACGCTTCACGAGCTTATTCTACTTGAACTAATACTTGAAATAGATAGGCTTGATGCATTGCTGGGCAATAAGTGGGCTCCGCTTGGAAGTAAGTTAGAGTTGCGCCCCCGTCCATTGTTTGATGATGTGCCGTTAACAGAACTGGATGAGGTGCTCGCCCTGTGGCAAGAAGCCTATGAATGGACGTATCACGATCAAGTATTGGCTGCTATTCAACTTCAAAAAACCAGTTCTACAGGGCCAGCTGTGACCAGCTTTCAAGCACTGTTTTGCATAGACGACCGCTCGTGTTCCTTGCGCAGATACATCGAACTGCAAGACCCCAACTGCGCTACGTTTGGAACTCCAGGTCATTTCGGTATTCCAACCTATTACAGGCCTGAACACGGAAAATTTAACACCAAGATTTGTCCAGCTCCAGTAACGCCAAAGCATCTCATTAAGGAGTTAGGCGCAGCGCGAAAAAACACAAAAGACTTGCACTTTACGCGCCACACGCACGGTTTGGTGGCGGGTTGGCTCATTACGCACACCATTGGTTTTTGGTCGGCTATGCGTTTGTTGGTCAATGTGTTTTGGCCTTCGACAGAACCGTCTAAAGCGTTGTCAGCGCAACACATGTCTGCCAAGTCCAACTTAACCGTGGAGCATACCGCTAAACTCGGCACCGAAGACGGCCTTCAAGTAGGGTTTACCATACCTGAAATGACGGACATTGTGAAGAATGTGCTTACCAGCATTGGATTGGTTCAAGGCTTTGCTCCTATTGTGTATGTGGTTGGGCATGGCTCAAGCAGTGTGAATAACACCCACTATGCGGGTTACGATTGCGGGGCATGTTCGGGCAGGCCGGGTTCGGTTAATGCGCGGTCGTTTAGCAAAATGGCCAACCATGCCGAAGTGCGCAAAGCGTTGGTGGAAAAAGGGATTTCAATCCCAGTTCAAACCTTATTCTTAGGTGCATTGCACGATACTTCTCGAGATGAAATCAGCTTTTTTGACGAGGAATTGCTGACGGGTCCTCAGGTAGCGCTTCACGCGAAGACAAAACCATTAATGGTATTAGCCTTAGATCAAAACGCGAAAGAAAGGTCTAGAAGATTTGAACTTATTGATACAGATAAAACAGCGGCCTGTATTCACGATAAAGTGAGAACACGCACAGTATCACTCTTCGAACCTCGCCCTGAACTAAACCACGCTACCAACGCGCTTTGTATTGTTGGTAGAAGAGATTTGACCAACGGCATTTTTCTGGACCGCAGATCTTTCCTCAATTCCTACGATTATCGCCTTGATTCGGAAGGCACGTATTTGTTGAATATTCTAAAGGCCGCAGCACCTGTGTGTGGAGGCATCAACTTGGAGTATTTCTTTTCAAGAGTCGACAATCACAAATTAGGAGCTGGAACCAAATTGCCCCACAACGTGATGGGGCTAATTGGCGTGGCCAATGGAATTGGTGGTGATTTGCGCCCTGGATTGCCCAGTCAGATGATTGAGGTACACGATCCCGTTCGATTGCTTCTCATAGTGGAACATCTACCCGAAACAGTATTAAAAACCATAAAAAGCTCGCCCGAAACTTACGAGTGGTTCGTGAACTCATGGGTGTATTTGGCAGTGGTTCATCCCGAATCTCGTGATATCTTCCTTTTCCGCGATGGTGAATTCTCTCTATACCATCCTCTTAACAACAGGATAGAATACCTGAAGGACTTAACTCCACTGTTGGAATCAAATGTTGACAATATGCCAGTTTACCTAATGCATCAGGCTTAAATCATGGAAAAGCTACTTTATATCTTCCTCCTTATTCCTGCGCTTGGCACATTGATTAGCCTCATACTGCCTAGAAATACTGAAAAATGGCTATCGCGAACCGCAATTGCTACCACAGCAGCCCAACTTTTGGGAGCTATAGCATTCATCGCACTTTGGATTGTGAATGGTCGACTTTCGCTAAACGTGAAAGAGTTAGTCGTATACAAAACAGCTGATTACGAGTTTTACCTCGACTTCTTTTTCGACCAAGTAACCGCTGTGTATTTGTTTGTAGGTGCCTTGCTTACCTTTCTTATTGCAGTTTACAGCCGTACCTATTTGCACCGCGAAGAAGGCTACAAGCGATTCTTCAACACCATATTGTTCTTCTTCTTTGGATACAATGCGGTCATCTTTTCGGGAAATCTCGAAACCATGTTTATTGGCTGGGAAGTGTTGGGTGTATCGTCTTTCCTGCTCATTGCATTCTACAGAGAGCGGTATTTGCCTGTTAAAAATGCGGTGATGGTGTTTTCCATCTACCGCATTGGCGATGTGGGCTTGCTTTTAGCCATGTGGATGAGCCATCATTTGTGGCATTCCAACATCTCGTTTCTGGAGCTCAACAATAGCGCTGCGGTACACGAGCATTTGGTGGCACATCCGTTTTTGGCTATCACCATTCCTTTGCTTTTGTTGGTGTCTGCGGCTGCTAAATCGGCTCAATTGCCCTTTTCGCCTTGGTTACCGCGTGCTATGGAAGGCCCAACGCCATCTAGCGCCATATTCTACGGCTCGCTGTCGGTGCATATTGGTGTGTTTCTGTTGTTGCGCACCTTTCCTTTTTGGGAAGAACAGTGGGTAGTTCGTCTTATTGTAGGCGGATTGGGCTTGCTTACCGCCATTGTAGCCACACCAACCGCACGGGTGCAATCTTCCATAAAAGCGCAGATAGCGTATTCGTCCATCGCTCAAATTGGGTTGATTTTTATTGAAGTTGCGCTTGGATTGGAAGAAGTGGCACTGGTCCATTTTGCTGGCAACGCATTTTTGCGCACCTATCAATTGTTGGTTTCGCCATCATCTATAACGTATATGATTCGCGAGCAATTCTACAATTTCGAACCGCCAAAAGCATCGATAGAACGGGCATTTCCACGCAGAATAACCAACGCAATCTACATTCTAAGCTTAAAGGAATGGCACTTGGACGCCTTCCTTTTCCGGTTCTTATGGGTGCCGATGAAAAAGATTGGTAATCTGATGGAGGTGGTGAGTTTCAATGCGCTGCTTATGCTATTCTTCCCCATGCTTTTGCTGGGTTGTGCATTGTATCTCAACCAACATTGGCTGCCCACCGAAGCATTAGAATACATCCCGACAGTTTTCGCATTCATAGGTCTGGTTATGGTGCTTCGTGCGTTTACCGAACGCGGCAGCACGCGCAAAGCATGGACACTAGTGCTTATGAACCATTTGTGGATTGCACTGGCAGTTTCGTTCAACGAAGATTTTAGCATCGACCACACGCTGCTTTACCTTAGTGGCATACTGGTTTCGGCTCTCGTTGGGCTACTTGCTATAAACAGACTGCGCAAATTGGAACCCGATTCGCATTTGGATAGGTTCCATGGGTTTGCCCATCGCCACACTGTGCTGAGCATTGTGTTTTGGGGCGCATGTTTGGGTATGGCGGGTTTTCCCATCACCCCTTCGTTTGTGGGCGAAGACTTAATTTTTAGTCACATCCGCACCGACCAATTCTTGCTCGCATTTTTTGTGGCGTCCAGTTTTATAGTAGATGGATTGGCACTAATACGCATTTATGCGCGGTTGTTCCTTGGTCCACACATAGAAAACCATCACGAAACAGCACATCAATCTTCTTAAACAATCAAAATCAATCAATTAAACTAAAAATCATGAAAAAAACAATCATTCAAGATATACTAGCCGGACTTTCGGTCAGTTTCGCAGCACTTG
>CAMDOM010000082.1 GCA_945903645.1 Chryseobacterium gleum | reverse complement strand
GATGATGATGTCTTCTGAATAAACGGCCGAACACAAATCGGCTGTAACCACCGCTAGGCTTACGGTGAATGTGCCCGAAGCGGCAAACGTGTAGCTGGGCGATTGCACAATGGAATTGCCCAAACCTCCAAAATCCCACGCCCAACCGGCAATAGCGCCTCCAGTTACAGACGAATTATCGGTGAAAACGGCTGGGGTTCCCAAACAGACATTGGCAGTGCTAAAATCGGCAACGGGGCTTTCGAACACCGTGGCCTGATAGGTAACTGTTCCTGTGCAGGTGCCCGAACTGGCAATCAACGTCACGTCATAAACTCCAGAGTTGGCATAGGTATGAGTTGGGTCTTGTAGGTTTGAAGTGCCATTGTCGCCAAAATCCCAATCCCACGCAGTAAGCGCTCCCGCAGCAACGGTAGATGCATCGGTGAAGGTTGCCGGAACACCATCGCAGGCGTCTTGGACGATGAAGTCGGAAACAGGATTAACACCCACAATTATCGTTTCAGTTATTGTGGCTGTGCATCCTTGATCGCTGGTTATATCAAGAGTTACGTTGTAGCCGTTAGCTGCAGTATAGGTGTAAGTTGGGTCAGAAAGAGCCGAATTGCCCACGCCATCATCGAAATTCCATACATACGTGGCAATTGTGCCCGATGAAATGGATGATGCATCGGTGAAAGAAGTGCTTGCGCCAAGGCAGACATCAGGTGCTGAAAATGCTGCAACAGGGGTCGGATTTACAGTAACTTGTTGTGTTATCTGATCCACACATCCGCCAGCAGTGGCTACACCCATTGTAACAGGAAAGTTACCCGCACTCGGAAAAGTAAATGTAGCATCGGTGCTAAGCACTGGGGCACCTCCAAAATCCCACGCACTTCCTGCAATTAATCCTGTAGATGTATTGGTGAAAACCGTAGCGGTACCAAGGCATTCGGTAGTATATGTAAAGTCTGCTGTGGGGTTGGCTTCCACGGTAATTTGTACTGTTGTTACTACCGAAACGCAACCATTTTCAGTCACTTGTAGCGTAAGATTTTTCACACCAGAAGTAGCCCAAGCCACTTGATACGGGCCCTGGCCACTGCCACTTATGGGCGCCCCACCATCAAATCCCCAAACGTATGTAGAAGTAGGCTGACCGTTTCCTGTATAGGTTACAGCTGCAGGAATACCCAAACAAGCGGTAGCATCGGTTGTAAATATTGATGACGCACTTGGCAATGTTGTAATTGTAATAGACTCTTGATCAGAACACGAATAGCGGTCGGTTACTGTTGCCGTGTATGTTGTAGTTTGGGCAGGAGAAACGGTAATGTTTGCGCCAGCTTGACCTGTATCCCAGCTGTAGCTCCAAGGTAAAGAACCCAGAAGCGCGGTAGAACTCAAATTAACTGGTAGACCAGCGCAAAGATTGTTACCGCTTGTGGCTAATGTAAGTTCTGGGCAAAGATTCACCTCAATAACCGATTGGCTATTGTCTGTGCAGGAAAGATCGTTCCAATTTCCTCCAGAATAAATTTGAACGCATTGTTCTCCATTTGTACAATCATAATCACATGCACCAAAAAGACCAGTATTACCATACCCACTATTGTTAGGCTCACCACCCGCCCAATTCTGATAGATGTTCGGATCAGCGTTGTTGGGCACAAAATTTCCGGTAGTTCCATCACTTGCATAAAAAGTGGCCTGCCCTGCTCCTGTGCGTTGAACGCCAATCCAAATGGTGTTTCCAGCATAAGCACTGGCATTTAGGGCGGCAGTAACTGCTGCATTTTCAGCTGCATCATTCATCACAACCATATTCGCACCAAGCGCAGAAGCAGCAGCTTGAGAGTTTCCTGCGGGCTGAGATGCAGGATTCACAAAGTATAAACTGCAAGGCTGACCTTGAACCGCTAACGGCACATACCCAGCTCCAGTAAAAGTTTGAATTATGAGCGGAATATCACACGTTGGCGACTGCGCTAATGCGATTAATGGGAAAAGTAGCGTGAAAAAAATGGAGCAATTGCGTAATCGTCTTAACATGATTCCATGCTTCTTGAACAAAATTGTACAGGTGCGTTTAATGACAAATGAAGGACGGAGAACAGGCTTATGAGTTGCCCAAAGATATTATTTGAACTCTCACTTTGATTTACCAGCATCCACTATGAAAGTAGCTAAATCTTCCAACTGAGAATCAGATAATTTTTCACTCGAATAGCTTGGGACATATTGTGGGGTACTTTTTTTGGAAGAAGTACCTTTTCTACAAATAAAATAGGTAGAACCACCATTGTTTTTTGGGAGATAGCTTAATAGCCAAGCCATGTTTTTCATGCCTTTTCCATCTCCAAAAACAGTTTTGGTCACTCCACCTTCTTTGTGGCAGTGGATGCAGCTTTTTTCGCACAAAAACTTGCCCTTTGCAACATCGCCTTTTCCTCCTAAACCTCTTTTTTCTAATGGTATTAGTTCTAGAAATGTAGCTGGAAGAGCAGTTAGATAATTTGATTTTACCAAAGCTACAGCGGCCGCGTTGCCATCGGTTTGTTGTACACGAACCATCTCTTGTTCAGACAATTTAAGGTCGCTCACTTTCAGTTGAAGAGATGTGAAATAGTGCATCATTGCATCCAATTCCCAATCTTCCAAATAACGACCAGAAGAACATTCGCGCGAACAAATTTGAATAGCTCCGTGGAGGTCATGATTTGCAGGTTTTACAAGGTCTCCATACTTTTTTATATGATCTCCGTTGAACCACCCCGTTCTGTTCACTATCCCCCAAAAAGTGGAACTCGTGAGATATGGAATATCATGTTTCATGGCATAATCCAAACGCGCATCAGAGTTGTTTTTTAAAGCATCATTGGCTTCTGGCATCACATTCTAGCAATCGGCACACACAAAGAATTCTGAAATTCGCTTGCTTTTGGTACCATCCGCCAAAAGGGAAATCCCCTGAAGAATCAAATCTTTACCAATGACAACTTTATTTGGGTCAATTTCTTTGATATAATGCTTTTGATGAGCATCTCCCAAAGAAATCAGCAATTCGATCACGGGGGTGTTTGTATCCATCGGTTTACCGGAAAACGTAGCTTTTTCTGAATGCGCAAATGCAGCGGTAATACAAACTAAGCTGCAGATTGCAACTATTATTAGTTTCATCCAGGTAAGGATTATTTTAAGATTCCAAGATTAGAAAAAAATCAGATTGGGTGAACAGCATCCAATAAAACTTATGGATTAAAAAACCAATTTTTGGGGCACTAGTTCTATGCAGTCAATTCAAAAACTACCTTTGCGTTTAGAATGAATCTAAATAAGCAATCTATAGAAAGGGCGCTGTCTCAAGTGCCGTCTCCAGCAGGATCGGTTATGATAACTGAGAGTGGAGAACTCAAGAGCATCCAAATTTTCGGAACTGATGTGGATATCGACCTGGAAATTCGAAATCCAGCATTGCATGTTCGCAAGCGGTTAGAAGATCAGATTGGAGAAGCGCTTCATAGGGCATTTGGAAGCAGTGTTAAACTTCGAGTTAATATCACAGCAAAAGTGTTGGAGGAAAGCTATAAAGGCCCAGCCTCTATGCGCAATGTGAAGAATATTATTGCTGTAGCTTCTGGTAAAGGCGGAGTAGGTAAGAGCACCATCACGGCAAATTTGGCTATAGGATTGGCACAGATGGGCTATAAAGTTGGTCTGATTGACGCAGATATTTATGGTCCATCAATGCCCATAATGTTCGATGTGGTGCATCAAAAACCAGGTGTTCAAGTTATTGAAGGCAAGCAATATATGATTCCGGTGGAAAGTCATGGTGTAAAACTCCTTTCCATTGGGTTTTTTGCCGACCCAAATCAAGCCATAGTTTGGCGAGGCCCGATGGCTACCAAAGCCATCAACCAACTTTTTGCAGATGCATGGTGGGGCGATTTGGATTTTATGGTGCTCGATTTGCCACCGGGCACAGGCGACATTCATCTTACGCTAGTGCAAGCAGTTCAGATAACTGGAGTTGTTGTGGTGAGTACACCCCAAGAAATTGCCCTTGCAGACGCTCGAAAAGGCGTGGCTATGTTCCAGCTTCCTAGCATAAACGTTCCTGTTTTGGGTTTAGTGGAAAACATGGCTTGGTTCACTCCCGCAGAATTGCCAGAAAACAAGTACTATATCTTTGGTAAAGATGGAGTGAAGGCACTTTCAGAACAATTAAATGTGCCGTTACTAGGACAAATTCCTTTGGTGCAGAGCGTTAGAGAGGCTGCCGATGCAGGTCGTCCTGCTGTACTTCAAGGAACAACTACCGCAGCATTGGCCTTCAAAGCGTTGGCCTCAGAGGTTGTAAAACATGTGGAACAGCGCAATGAAATGCTACCACCCACAAAGCGATTGGAAAATATTCCCCGATAATATGACACAAAGCCCAAGTGCCGATACTGAATTATTGCAAAAAGTAGAAGCTGCCATCGATACCATGAGGCCTTATTTTGCTGCTGATGGAGGCGATATGCAGCTTGTAGATATTACCGAATCTATGGTAGCACGCGTTCGACTTTTGGGTTCCTGTCGCAGTTGCCAAATGAGTGCCATGACCCTAAAAGGTGGAGTGGAAGAGGCCATCAAAAGGGTAGCACCGCAAATTTCGGGAGTAGAAGCTTACGAGGAGATTTAAATTTGAATTTTGCTTTGGAAATGCTGTTTTCTTCCAACGTAATTTTATAATAAGCTGTCGGCAAATAGTCGCTCTAAACCCAATATCAATACCTTTTCGAGCAGTACTTTTGCAGCCATTTTCATATTATAAATGTCCCATACATTGGAGAAGACAAAAGAGGTAACTATTCTGTTCGCAGGAGATAGTGGTGACGGTATTCAATTAACTGGAACTCAGTTCACCGATACCAACGCGCTTTTTGGCAACGACCTCAGCACATTCCCCAATTTTCCGGCCGAAATTCGTGCCCCGCAAGGCACATTAGCAGGTGTTTCGGGCTTTCAATTGCATTTTGGAAGTGTCGAAATTTTTACACCAGGTGATGAGTGCGATGCGCTGGTGGTGATGAATGCCGCTGGGCTGAAAGTAAATTTGAGGCTGCTTAAAAAGGGTGGTATCATCATTCTAAATACGGATGGTTTTGATGCCAAAAATCTTCGATTATCAAAATATCCAGATGGAGTAAATCCATTAGAAGATGGTTCTCTGAACGGATATACTGTTTATCCCATAGATGTAACCAAATTGACCCGCGAATGCCTTAAGGAAAGTGGCCTCAGCACACGCGACATAGACCGAAGTAAGAACATGTTTGTGCTTGGTTTCGTGCTTTGGATGTACGACCGCACCCTAGAAACCACTGCAAATTTCCTCAAGGAGAAATTCAAAAAGAAGCCTGAACTGATTGGGTTCAACATGCAGGTGTTGCAAGCGGGCTATAATTACGGAGATACAATTGAGGCGCCAACTGCGCGATTCAGTGTGGATAAGGCGCCAATGGCAAGCGGAACATACCGCAATATAACAGGGAATATTGCAGCTGCATTAGGTCTTATCGCTGCGGGCAATCGCTCTGGACTTGAAATTTTTTACGGAAGCTACCCCATCACTCCAGCGTCAGATATTCTCCATGAATTGGCGCGTCACAAGAATTTTAATGTAAAAACCTTTCAGGCGGAGGACGAAATTGCGGCCATCAGCGCCTCTATCGGAGCATCTTTTGGTGGAGCGCTTGGAATCACTGCCAGCAGTGGTCCGGGCATAGCACTCAAAGGCGAGGCTATTGGTTTGGCGTTGATGCTTGAACTGCCCTTGGTTATTGTGAATGTTCAACGCGGTGGACCTTCAACGGGACTTCCAACCAAAACAGAGCAGTCTGATTTGCTTCAAGCAATGATGGGCCGAAATGGTGAGGCTCCTGTTGCTGTAGTGGCCGCTGCCACGCCTGCCGATTGTTTTATTATGGCATTTGAAGCGTGCCGCATCGCGGTGCAACACATGACGCCTGTGTTTTTCCTTTCTGATGGCTACTTGGCTAACGGTTCCGAGCCATGGAAATTCCCAAAAGCCGAGGAATTA
>CAMDOM010000081.1 GCA_945903645.1 Chryseobacterium gleum | reverse complement strand
GATGCAATTCGTGCGCTTCATAGTCACCCTAAAGCAAGTACGCATTTACAGAGTTTTTATCGCCACAAAGCGGAAGAAATTGTAATGGAAAAAGGAAGAGCAGTTGGGATTTCTGGGGTGGATGAGAGTTCCAACACTCAATTTTTAGCCCGTGGAGAGCACATTATTGTGGCCACTGGCGGTATGGGCGGAAATATCCAAAAAGTGCGGGAGCATTGGTATAAGCCATGGGGCGCACCACCCGAAATTATTCTAAACGGCTCGCATCCCTATGCCATGGGCGATTTGCATGAGGCTGTAGAAAAGGTGAACGGTAATGTGACTCATCTCGACTGGCATTGGCACTATGCTGCTGGAGTGCGCCATCCGCGCCCACAGTGGAAAGACCATGGCTTGAGCCTAGTCCCACCTAAATCTGCGTTGTGGTTAAATTATCGTGGCGAACGTTTTGGCCCCAATCCACTCATTACGGCTTACGACACCCGCTGGACAGTGGAGGAAATCTGCAAGCAAGAGAAGAAGTACAGTTGGCAAGTACTTAATATGAAAATCATGATGAAAGAGTTTGCCATCAGCGGATCGGAAAGCAATAAAGCTATTCGAGATAAAAATCTACTACTCTTTCTTCAACATATTTTATTGGGAAACAAGGAGTTGGTAAACGATATGTTGAATAGTCCAGATTTTATAACGGCCCATAGCATTCCCGAATTGGTAGATAAAATGAACGCGTTACAAGGAACTGATGATGTGAAATTGGACGCGGTTTCAACTAGTATAGGGCGATATGATGAACAAATTGCTCGCGGACCGAAATATCACAATGACGAACAGTTACGAAGAATAGCCCATGCCCGTCAGTATCGTGGGGATAAGGTTCGCACATGCAAGTTTCAAGCTATAAATGATTCGAAAGCGATGCCGCTTATTGCTATTCGCGAAAGCATTTTGTCGCGCAAAACCTTGGGTGGTATTCAAACTGATTTGGAATGTCGGGTAATGTCTATCCCAAATAATGGAATTCAAGAAGCCATTCCAGGATTGTATGCCATTGGAGAGGCAGCAGGATTTGGCGGAGGTGGACTACATGGCAAAGGCGCTTTAGAAGGAACCTTTCTTGGCGGATGTGTTCTCACCGCACGAATAGCCGCAAAGACGGTGGCGGGTAAGCGATTGATTTGAACAATAAATCATTGATTCTCCTCCAGTAAAACAAGCGAAAGCTATTTCGCAAGGGTTCAGAAAACTAAAATCCCTCATTCACTTTTAAGCGAATGAGGGATTTTTTATTGTGGTAGAGTTAACAGACCAAATGTCGAACCAAATTTGGGAGGAATTTCGACTATTGACTAATGATGGACTACATTGAAATGAATACTTATTGGTAGCGAATATAAGCAGGTGGTAATATTCTTACCTTCATTGCTAGTTTTCACCAACATGCTCTAGATTTTTTATCCATGCTTCTACCGGAATTATGTTCAACATCTTTTTGTCATTGTTCTGCTGTTCCAGGTCTTTTAAAGCATTCTTAAAGTCTGACAGCCACTTTTTGAAACCCCTTTGACAGGGGAGGTTGATTCTAGATACAAATTGCTTTAACAGCATGGATTCGGCAGTGTAATCTTCATTCGATTTTTTCAAGTGGCGCAACATGCTGGTCACGAGCTAGGGTAGAAGCGTAATATTCTGTTTCTGAACATGAGCCATAATGAAGAGTAGCCGAGCATTTTTGGTTGCAGTGACATTGATTTGAGTTTCCACATCATTCAACAGCATGTTCAGCAATTTTGCACAATTGTCCTCATCGCCTGCAATCAACGCACAGGCTGTCGTCTTGTAGAAGGTCGAGGTGTAGTGAAATTGGAGCGTGTTCTATTTTTCCTCTTCTATGCCTGCCAAGAGTATGGTGGTAAGTTTATCAACTTCATATTTTAGCAGCTCTCCTCTAAAGAACTGGCGGCAGAACACCGGACCGGAAGATATTCTTGGACTGATTCAATAGTTGCTCAACATAATCTGCATTTACTGGAAGTTCTCGGTAGTAGCGGCTCCTGCAACCGATTCGTCTAACTCTTTTTGGTTATAATGCATCGCTAAATCTAACTATTCGTATTAAAATGGACGGTGCATCATTGACCTGTACATTTGGTGCATGTTATTCAAGGTGGCCTTCCTGCTACTCTCCATACTTTATTTAAGTGCAGGTCTTATTGGATTGCCTGTATGCGTTGGACAACACAGCCAAAGCACTGACCTTCGTCAGCAGATGGGCATTCCGCCCAATGAAACCCTATTGAACAGAACCCATGCAGAGCGGTATCTGCTTCTTCACAGGTATTATGACAACAATCAGATTCTGCCTCAACTGGACACAGTGGCGATTGGAAGGGTTTTGAAGGATGTAGAATTGTTCGCAGCCAAAAATAACGACCAAGACCTTTTGCGAGAAGTCCGGTACATGCGGTTGGTATCCCAAGTCCTGAGTTTGAGTGAGAGGAAAGAGAGAATTCGATTACTGGAAAAACCCTACACAGACGTTACTGCAGCAGGCCAGCCATGGGAGGTGTTCCTTTATAAGTGGCTGCTAGGGAGTCAGCTGCTAGATACTGATGGCAAAGTAGATATCGGGTTCTATTTGCTAACGGAAGCATCCGAGTACTTGGAGGAGGGATATCTCCATCCTCTTGGATGTTACCTCAACTACCTGCTGGGTACTGCGCACTATCGTTTCAACGACTTCAGAGGTTCACGTAAATATTGCGACCGTGCCCTGAAATACGCTGAACATGATTCACTTTTCTTCACAGAAAGCAGGATTTTGAATACGCTCGGTTCGGTGCATCGAAAGTTGAATAACATCGATTCATCTGACTTTTTTTTTCACAGGGCACTGGGAATAAGCATTGAGCAAAAGGACAGCATAATGGAAGGCATAGTTTCTGGCAACCTTGGCGAAAATCAGTGCCTGCAAGGAAATTATGATGCAGCTATTCCACTGCTTTGGAAAGATGCTAACATGGCCCTATCCAACAAGGATACCGGCTTGGCAAGCAATGCGCTCTTGCTGATGTCTGAGTGTTATTTGTATAAAGGTGAGACCGATAAATGCTGGCAATTTTTGACATTGGGACGTCAATACGCCTACAAGTCAAAACAATATCATCGCCTGAAAACCCTATACCCCATACTTGCTAAATGGCATGCCCTTAAAGGCGAGCCGATGCTTACGGCCCTCTACACCGATTCGAGCAGGTTGGTAGTCGATAGCTTGGAACGATTACAGACACAGGTGAGGTCTGTTCCCACAGATCGGCTATTTGACATGAACCAGATGGAAATTGAATCCATTGATCAAGCGAATGAGATAAAGCAACGGAATATGTTGGTATTAGGTATGTTCCTTTTGTTGGTGATCATCTTTCTGCTTTTTCGATTGTATCGCGTAAGGATGAAGTTGAATGAGCGAAGACTAGTAGGAGAAAATAGTCAACTCCAAACTGACCTTAGTGCTTCAGGCCAACTGCTGGACGATTTCTTGGAAAGCCTAGCTAAGTCTGCTGCAGATCCAACATCGCTGAATACGTCTACCATAATCACTGAAGAAGGCTGGCTCAACTTCAAGTCGTTGTTTGAAGCCAGCTTTCCGGGTTACCTAAAGCGGGTAGGGAAGCAATATCCTGAATTGACCAAAGGCGAGCAAAGGCTGATATGCCTTTTGCGATTGCAAATGAGCAATAAGGAAATTGCCAGTATGCTTGGTGTGGGACAAAATGCAGTTCAGCAATTGCAGCGCAGAACAAGGCGTAAAATCAATATTGAAACTTCAGAGGAATTGGCGCAATTGGCGCAAAGCCTATAGTTTCTGCGTCAGGAAACGATTTGTACGTCTAAATGTACGCCTGCGCTTATAGCGATGCGCAGGAGTGGCGCGTACGTTTGCCGCTGTATTTCCGAGCCACACAATTGGTTTTTAGGAAATGCTATGTCTTAAATGATGAATCAAATTCTATTTACTCAACACTCTTTCATGAAACTATTCTCATCAAGTTTATTGCTATTTCTTTTCGGAAGTCTCGCTTCACAGGCTCAGACCGACCTCGTATCCATTGGTGGAAACGGCTCAGGAACAGGAGGCTCCACGACCTTTAGTATTGGCCAAGTATTCTACACTAAATCTAGCGGCTCGGGCAAAAGCAGTAGCCAAGGCGTACAGCAAGGCTATGACAATGGTATGATGTGGATTGGGGCCACCTCTACCGATTGGTCTGTAGGCAGCAACTGGAGTAAAGGCGTAGTGCCATCCACTTCAGTTAGCGCTATTATAACAGCTTATCCTACCAATCAGCCTCAAATCACTACCGATGTGTCTTCTCCTACCGAGATAGTTAACCTCACGGTACGTAGCGGGGCCGAGCTGACCATTGATGCGGGGAAAGCCTTAACGGTTAATGGAGACCTAAGCAATGAAGGAACCATTCTGGTAAAAGCAGATGCCACAGGCATCGGCTCACTTATTACCGCAGGAACAATAACGGGAGCAGGAACCTTTGCAATGGAGCAATACCTGACGGGTTCGGGCGGAGGTACGCCCAACGGCCTGTTCTACTATGTAGGCAGCCCAGTGGTGGGTGCCACAGCATCTGACTATAATATCGCTGGAGGGAATAAACTATGGATCGCAGATGAGACCACCACCAGCTATCCCGCTGTGACCAATGGATCTACCTCACTCAACCGCGGGCAAGGCTATGCCGCACGCATGGGAGCCACAGGCAGCATAACCTACAGAGGCAGTGCCTATAACACGGGAGCTATTGCCATTACCGGCCTTACCCGTACGGGTACCACCGATGCGAACCGTGGATACAACTTGGTGAGCAACCCCTATCCGAGCACTGTGAGTTGGGATGATGCCGATAAAACCAATCTGAGCACCACCCTTTGGTATAGGACGCACCAAGGTGCAATTATGTTGTTTGATACCTACAATGCCACCAGCAGTATAGGCACCAACAACAACGGCAATGGAGCGGTGAATGGAGATGTGCCACCTACACAGGCTTTCTGGGTGCGCGTTCCCACTGATGGTCAGACAGGCTCCTTGAGTTTTGATAACAGCATGCGCAGCCACAATGGCTGGAGCAGCATCTACAAACAGGCTGCAGAAGAAGGTACTGTGAGAATGAACCTGAGCAATGGAAACGTATCTGACGAGACCATCATCCTCTTTAACAGCGATGCGCAGAATGGATTTGAGGATTACGATAGTCACAAGTTCTGGGCAGCAGCAAGCGTTCCGCAGCTATATACTACCACGGGTGCAGACAGTCTTGTTATCAACGGATTGGAAAGCGTGGCCACCAACCCAGTGGTCGACCTAGGCGTGAAACTACCAACTACGGGCAATTACAGCTTCACGGCCACGGATATTACCCTTGCTAACGAAGTGTGGTTGGAAGACCGGTTGCTCAACATCTTCCAAGATTTAAACTTGGATGCCACCTACGACTTTACCGATGAAGCAGGTAACATCCCAACGCGATTTGCACTGCATTTCGATATGTCAATTACAGACATCCGAAATACGGACGGATTCAGAACTCAGGTATTCTCTTCAGGCAATGAAGTGAACATCATCCTTTCTGAAGCCACCAATGGAATAGCTACGGTTTACGACATGGCAGGCAAACTGATTGCTACAGAAAACATGCAAGCCGACAGAACTCGCTTCCAACTAAATGTAACCACGGGAATTTACATCGTTCAGATTCAAACAAACAAAGGAACATCTAATCACAAAATCCATTTACAATGAAAAACAAACGCGCATACACCAGACCAGAGATAACGAAAGTGACCATCGATAAGGAGATTAGCATGGTGATGATGAGCTTCGGCCCGGGGGGCGACCCTGAAGCAAGATTGCTCAAAAGCATGAACCCGCTAAGGTGGTGGAGATAGGTCTCTTTCATTGTGTGGGAGAAACGAGCAAAGCAATCTGCGTTACAGATTGCTGCGCTTCGCTCGCAATGACACTCACTTTAAACAGAAAACTCAAATCACCAAAAACAACTAATACCGTCATGAAAAAGCTCCTTTCTCCATCCATTCTCGTTTTTCTTTTTTCGTTTTTCTCTGCACAGTTGTTTGCCCAAGCGCCCAGTGGTTTTACCTACCAAAGTGTGCTGCGCGATGCCAATAACGACCTCATTATCAACACCAGTGTTGGCACGCAGATAAGTATTCTTCAAAGCAGCAGTGCTGGAACAGCTGTGT
>CAMDOM010000080.1 GCA_945903645.1 Chryseobacterium gleum | reverse complement strand
ACCCTCACCAACGCAACTGCAATAGGCGCCAATGCTTCTGCCACGGCCAGCAACAGTGTCATCCTTGGCAACAATGCCAATGTGGGCATTGGCAATACAGCACCTACCCAACGGCTGCATGTAACGGGTAGCGCCCGTGTAACAGGCGCTATACTTGACAGCAACAATGACCCTGGAACTGTCGGACAAGTGTTGAGCAGCACAGTAACTGGTACTGATTGGGTAGCAGCCACAGCTGGCCCTGTTGGGCCTACCGGTGCAACTGGAGCCACAGGAAGTGTAGGCCCAACTGGACCCACTGGACCTGCGGGTGTGGATGGGGCAGCAGGGGCAGCTGGATTAAATGGTGCAGACGGTGCCGCAGGTCCTACAGGACCACAGGGCGACCCAGGCATACAAGGTTTAACAGGTCCCACTGGAGCAACAGGTGAAACAGGTACGGCTGGATTAAATGGTGCAACTGGTGCAACTGGAGCCACAGGAAGTGTAGGCTCAACTGGACCAACGGGAGCAACAGGGACAGCTGGATTAAATGGTGCAGTTGGTCCAACAGGTGCTACTGGCCCTCTGGTGGCTGGAACCTCTGGTCAAACACTACGAAACAATGGGTCTACTTGGGTGGCGAATAGTACCCTTTACAATGATGGAACGAATGTGGGGATTGGAACATCATCGCCACTCTTCCCTATGCATGTAGAGACCTCATCAGCCTTGCGCTCTGGTTATTTCTTAACATCCACGTCATCAAGTTCCACGTCCTTTGGTATATACGCAGGGGCATTCGGATCAGGGTCTGGTGACAAACGCGGAGGTTCTTTCGATGCCGTGGGCGGAACAGGGACCAACATCGCTGTAAAAGGCACGGCCTCTGGCGGAACTGATAATTTCGGTGGCCATTTTACGGGAAAGGGTTATTTTAGCGATAAGGTTGGTATAGGAACTGCTGCACCCGGTGCTCTATTGGACATTGCAGGCTCCAACTGGAATCTGGTAGGAACAGAGGGCGATCTGCGTATCGGAAACCCTTCATACAGATTGAAAATGGGCATAGCTGTTGGAGGAGGAGGTTCTGGCGATGCCACCATTGCAGCTCAAGGTGGAACCAATAGGCTCTTTCTGGGAGCAGGCACAACTGCGGAAGAGCACAGGACAGTAACGCTCACAGGAAGCAATGTGGGTATCGGCACCATCACGCCAACCGCAAGACTGGATGTGGAAGGGAATTCGGCAAGCACTACAACAGTAGCTGATGTAACAGTGGCTTTCGTGGGCACTAGTGACGTGATAGCAGTCAACGGGACATCGACCCCAGCTGATGGGTACGGCTATGGTGTGTATGGCACAGGTGGCTATGTCGGAGTCAGAGGAATCAACAGTGGAGGAGCGCACATAGGTGGAAGTTTCGGTGTATACGGGTATGCCACAGGTACTGCAGGTCAGAGATACGGAGTTTACGGCAGCGCAGCCAATCCTGGGGGTTCAACGGCTTATGGGGTGTATGGTACGGCCAGCGGGGCCACGAATAACTGGGCAGGATATTTTTCAGGCAAGACCTACGTAAGTAGCGCAGGGCTGCTGGTCGGTACAAACACTGCCGCTACAGGATATATGGTATCAGTAAATGGCAAGATTATGTGCGAGGAACTGAAGGTACAGGACAACGGCAGTTGGCCGGATTATGTTTTCGAATCGACCTACGATTTACCCAGTTTGGCAGAAGTGGATGCACACATCAGAGCAAACAAGCATCTTCCAGGTGTGCCTACCGCCCAGACCGTTTGCGAAGAAGGTATTGAAGTAGGCAATATGCAAAAGATCCTATTAGAGAAGATTGAGCAACTCACGCTTTACATGATAGATGCAGATAAACGCATCAAAGCATTGGAGGCGGAAAATGCGTCACTGAAATCGGGTAATTGATTCTTGGACAACTAAAGAATTCAGTTATGGATATAAAACAGAATATTACGATAAGGTTGGTAATGCTCAGCACATGGCTGTTGCTTACCCTACCTGTTACTGCACAGTTGTCCGACAAGGATTTCTGGAACCCCGAAATGACGAGAATAGCCAAACCCATGAGCAAATGGGGGTGGATTGATTTGAGAGAGGACGTTCATCTTGATCCTCAGAATTTTTTCAATACGTATTCGGCAGCAATGGGACTTACGGAAAGGGACCGAATGCTGTTGGTCAACACAGAGGTCGATCTGCTTGGCTATACGCACTATCGTTACCAGCAATTGCATAATGGTGTATTGGTGGATGGCGGAACTTATTTGCTCCACGTGAACGCAGAGGGTGAATTCCAATCCCTCAATGGGAAGTTGGCCCATCTCGATGGGTTCAATACAGTTCCAATCATTTCGCCCGAGACCGCCCTGCAAAAGGCGATGGCCGTAATGGGTGCAACTGAGTACATGTGGCAGTCCCAATACTGGGAAAAGGCGCTCAGGGAAAAGACAGGCAATCCTGACACCAGTTACCGTCCTGTCCCAACCTTGGTTATAGCCAAGCGGCACAATAGTCTGCCTTGGATGCAGGAAAGTCTCGTGCTTGCATATCGTATCGATATCAATGCTTCTTCCCCACACAAGGAAAGCAGGTATTACATCGATGCGATGACCGGTGAATCGGTGAAGATGCTGCCACTGGAGTCTAATTGTACCCCAGCAACCTTTACCTCCATCTTCAACGGATCGAGGAGTGCCAATACACAATATACAGGTAGCACTTATAGACTGATGGACGATTGTCAGACAGGGACTTTCCGCGTAAGGAATTGGAACAGCGTCACTACCACGCCCAACCCATTGGAACTGACAAATGCAAGCAATCTATGGACCTCTACCAATAACATCTTTGGTGCAACGGTGCTTTGGGAAGCAATGCGGGCGTATGCGTATTTTCTGAACGTTCACAGCCGTACAAGCTATGATAACGCCAATGGAAGCACAGAGGGTTATATCAATGCGGTTTTCGACTTTGGGGGTGTAGCTTATACTGACAATGCCTCCATGTCGTTCAATGGCGGCACAATGAAGGTGGGTCTAGGTAGTTCAGGTACTTTGGCCAATAGTTGGAGTTCGTTGGATATTATCGGGCATGAATATGCCCATGCCGTCACCGGCACCTCTGCTGCACTTGAATATCAGGCTGAGTCAGGGGCCCTCAATGAGGCATTCAGCGATGTGTTCGGTGAAATGGTTGAGAGCTACACGTTGGGCACGTGCGACTATCTGATGGGGCAGGACCGTACAAGCGGTGCTATCCGTAACTTGGCAAACCCTAATCAATTTGGTCATCCCGATACGTATAACGGGACCAATTGGGCAAGTCTAGTCGGAGGGGATAATGGTGGAGTGCATACCAACAGCGGGGTATTGAACTACTGGTTCTGGCTATTAGCTGAAGGCGGTAGCGGAACCAATGATAATGGTGTTCCTTTCGGTGTTACCGCAATTGGCAAATCCAATGCACGGGCAATTGCATTTCGGGCTCTTGTAACCTACCTTGGCGCTACAGACCAGTATGTGGATATGCGTGAAGGTACTCTTCGTGCCGCCAGGGACCTTTATGGCGCCTGCTCTGAAGAGGAGATTCAATGCGGAAAAGCTTGGTATGCGGTTGGTGTAGGAACGGGCATCACTCAGTACAATTATCAGATATGTGGAACCGTGAACACTGGTTCGCGGCATGGAGTAAACACATTGAATGCCGCTGGATCGTGCTCAGTAACTGCAACGCCCTCAGCAGCCAATGTGATTTTTGCTGCGTCAAATGCAGTTACCCTTCAGGCCGGATTCACAGCCACCGCTTCAGGAACGAATTCGTTCACCGCCTATCTCGAACCTTGTTCCTACACGGTTTGGAAGTTTGAGGCTATTGGCGATGACCCACAACCGGAAGCAGTGGCTCACAGCACTTTGGTGGGCGAATTGAACTATTTGGAAATGACCGCTTATCCGAATCCGTTTGCGGAAGCTTCCACCATTCAGTTCGATCTGCCTGAGCAGGCAAGGGTTCACCTTCGGTTGTTTGCCGCTAACGGCCAATTGGTAAACCAATATCTTACCGATAAGCTGCTAGATACAGGTCGATATCTTGTGAATGTTGATGGTATGGGTCTTGCGGCAGGTTCTTACACGGTTAGTCTGACAGTTGGCGAGAAGCAAATGACAAAGAGCATTGTCAGGGTTCCTTGATTCGTTAAGAACGAATCGCTGATAAATAGAATCTTATGGTCAGTATAGCCATAAGCAAACTGAATGGGGTACAGCTCAAGGCCTTCGACCTGAGCTTCGGTCAGGTACTCATCAGCGGTGGTTCGTTTGCTGCAGGAACGTATGTGTACACCCTAACGTTGAACGGCAAGCAAGTGGATAGCAAGCGGATGATGTTGCTGTAAGGTTTTTAGTTCGTTTTATCGGAAAAGCCTTGGAGGGATATTTCGCCAAGGCTTTTTTTGTTTGCATGCATGGAATGTGATTCCTGCTTTGTTCGTAGAAAAACCAGCGCAGGGGAAGAAATGGTTCGTAAATCATTCGCCATCTTCCATCAATTTTCGGCAACTTGTGCCCCCAAACAATCCCACTAGCATTTCTGCCATGCAAGATAATACCCAAGTGAAATGCCCCAATTGTGGCACTGCAATCGATGTGCAAGACATTCTCGCCCATCAGTTAGAAGAGGATATCAAAGCCAAATATCAGGCCCAGTTGGCCGATGAAAAGAAGCGCTACGCCAAGGATTTCGATGCGCTACTTGCAGAAAAAGAAGCTTTCGAGCAGAAGAAAAAGCAAGAGAACGAGTTGTTCACCGAACGGTTGACCAAGCAGGTGAAAGAGAACACACGCTTGGCTGAAGAAAAACTGAAGGCTCAACTGAAAGAGGAACAGGCCGAGCAGTTTGCTGCCATGCAAACCGAATTGAACGCCCAGTCCGAGCAGATTAAAGAGCTGAACCGCACCAAAGCAGAAATTGAGAAACTGAAGCGCGAGAAAGCCGAAATAAAAGAAGCGGTGGAGGCTCAGGCACAAGTTCGCATCAATGAAACGTTAACGATTGAAAAAGACAAGATTCGCAAAGCCGAAGAGGATAAAACCGAATTGCGATTTCGCGAATTGAACAAACAGCTGGAAGATCAAAAGAAGCTTACTGAAGAGATGAAACGCAAGCAGGAGCAAGGCTCAATGCAATTGCAAGGCGAAGTGCAAGAGTTGGCCATTGAAGAATGGTTGCAGGCAAAGTTCCCGCTTGATACGATTGAAGAAGTGAAGAAAGGTGCGCGTGGTGGCGATTGCATTCAAATTGTGAATACACATGCCACTCAAAACTGCGGGCGTATTTATTACGAAAGCAAGCGCACCAAAGACTTTCAGCCCAGTTGGATTGAGAAGTTCAAAACAGACATGCGCGAGAAAGGTGCTGATATTGGGGTGCTAGTTACCTCTGCCATGCCAGCTGATTTTGAACGGATGGGCATAAAAGATGGCGTTTGGATTTGCAGCTACGAAGAGTTTAAAGGACTTTGCGGAGTGCTGCGCCATTCGGTTATTCAAATTAGTCTGGCCGTGGGTTCGCAAGAAAATAAGGGCGATAAAATGCACATGGTATACGACTACCTTACCAGCAACACCTTTCGGATGCAGGTGGAGGCTATTGTGGAAGGATTCACTTCTATGAAAGTAGCCTTGGAGGGCGAGAAGCGCGCCATGCAACGCATTTGGAAAGAGCGCGAAAAGCAAATAGACAAAGTGACGACCAATACCATTGATATGTATGGTTCGATAAGAGGCATTGCGGGCAGCGCTGTTCAAACCGTTCAGGCACTCGAATTGCCAGGTGGCAGCGTGGGCGAATTGGATATGGAGTTTGATGAATGAAAATCGCATTGTTTTGGTCTGAATCCTCAATTTAATGCACGTTTCTGTCAATAAAAAACCGAATCAATTTTGAGGGATTTTCCTCTAGATTGATTCGGTTTTAGCTTTTAACCCTTTCGTTTTATCTGCTTTACCCTCTTGGCGAACCTAGGGAAGAGCTTGAACGGTTTGGCATTTTCTCAGGATTCACTTGGCGCTCGGGCTGTTGTCTTTCCTGGCGCTCGTTTGGAATTGACGCAGGCTGAGGGCGCTCGCGTTCTTGCCTTGGTACAGGAGCAACAGATGGTTTTGGTTCTTCCCGTTGTTCTGTTCGTGGAGATGGTTTCCTTTCTTTATTAGATGGGGCAGTTCTTTCTGGTGCAACCTGTGGTGTTCTTTGAGGCGTTGCATTTGGCTTGGTTTGTTGCTGAACTGGCCGAGTGTTCAGCTCCTTTGTTGCCGGAGCAGTTTCCTTGCGGTTATCTATGTGAACTGGCTGCTTTTCGCCCGTAGGTTTTTGGTTCATGATTACGGGCTTGGAGTTCTGCATTTTGGCCGAATTCACCTTCATAGGTCGACCAGTTCGCACGGGTTCTTTTTTCTCCATCAACGCTTGTTTGTTGCTTACGCCTTCGTTGCGCTTGCTAAATGAGCCATTTGGATTTTGAGCCGCATAGTCGTTGCGCTGCATTTTACGATACATCGACCCTGCATTTTGGCTTCTTCTGTGCCCTACATAACCGTAGGTATTTCCAGGATGGCGGTGAACGTGTACATGCACATGTTGATGGTAGACATATACAGGATATGGTGCCCAAGGATTGTAATAGTTAGGATAGTA
>CAMDOM010000079.1 GCA_945903645.1 Chryseobacterium gleum | reverse complement strand
ATCGACAGTCCATTTGAACAAGCAAAGGAAGATCCCGTCCAAAATCACATACAGGGGGTTCTTTTCTGAAAATCACCCAAAACAACCCTCTATCTCAGCGAAACCGCCCGAAAAATCTTCTCCGAAAAAGGTTTAGGACGGGATTGGTTTTAATCCACTTCTCTCAATCATTGGGCGGAGTAAACTTTCTATCCGCTTTTTTATTCTTCACCGCCCGTTTATCACGCAAGCGTTGGCGCTTGGCCCCTTCGGATACCTTGGTGGCCAACCTGCGTTTTTGAACCGTTAAGGCTTTGTGTATCAATTGCAGCAATGCTTCTACAGCCATTTGCTTGTTGCGCACTTGCGACCTACTTTCTTGGCAGGCCACGGCCAGTAAACCTTCGCCACTTATGCGATTGCGCAACCGAAGTTGGATGAGGTGTTTTTCGCCATCGTTCAGGGCTTCGCTAGTGAACACATCGAACACAGCCTCTACACGTGTTTCCACTTTATTCACATTTTGTCCGCCTTTGCCCGAACTACGCGATGTGCGATAGGTGAATTCTTCAGAAAGTTGGCGGTCGCGGGTCATGATTTCACTTGGCGAAGAAATGAAACAAGATGCCCCAATTCATCCGACTGAATAAGGTCGGGACTTTTAAGCACAGCAGTTCGATTGTCCCACCGTGAGCCAGTGCCCCACAACATTACCCGAACAAACCGCTCGTGACATTGGGCTATTTCTTCCTTCGAAATACGCTCGTTGCGAATGGAAATGCCTTCAAATCCATGCTGAATACAGGCATACAATCCGGCATCTTGAATATCGGTGTAGTAGTAGATTCCATCCGAAATGCCGCTGGTTTTCATTCGAATCAAGAACTCCAAATCGGTAGATTCCATTAAAATTCGGTACTGAGGATGATTGGCTTTTAGCTCCAAGATGCGCTTCGCAAAAAGCAATGAATGGCTACTATCCACACTGTGCAGTTTTATATCTAGGGAAAAAATACTGCTGTCTGCCCAGCCCAATGCCAGCACTTCTTCTACTTTCATCAACCCTCTATCGCAGGCTTTTAATTCAGAAAATGTGTGCAGCGCAATGTGATTCGGGCATTTGGATTCACCAACAAACTCGTCATGAAATGCTACCAACACGCTATCTGTAGTAAGCTGCACATCCATTTCGGTTCCATTAGGAGCTATTTCTTTTGCTTTGAGAAATGAAGTTCGTGTGTTGATACTGTACCAAGAGCGCGTGCCCATACCCGCATGACCAAGGGCTTTCACCTTTCCGTTCTCCAAGTTGTTCACCACAAAATCGGAGGGTAAATAATTGGAACATAAATAATAGGCTGTGCCACCTACCACAAGCGCTCCAAGCAAAATGATTGCGAGTTTTTTCATCATCAAGACGAAAAATTCTTCCACATGCTGCGATGCGGCCCCACGTTGGGTACATCATACTCAGGGCCAAAACACGTCCAGCCATTCTGAATATAAAATGGAATGGCTGAAAGTCGGGCTTGCAACCAACCGCTATGCACGTTCCATAGCTGAACGCTTTCTTTCTCCAAAGCAGTAAGTACGCTACTTGCTAGTCTCTGGCCTCGATAATCGGCCAATGTGCCCATGCCACGCACTTGAATAGATGGGCGCAAATTGGGCCCAATCGTAGTTCCATTATCATCCTTTATTGGCACATAATCTGAACACAAAGGCTCGAATGGCGGACAAGCGCTTTGGGCTTTAGCATCGAATGCACTACCATCTTCCAAATCCGGTATGCGATGCGCACGACCAACGGCTACAACACTGTTTTCATCCTCCACCCAAACGTTAATGGCTTCAAGATCGCCAGCCAAATGCTCAGAACCACGTGGTGCACCCAAAGGCTTGCGCAATACCTCATAGCGCACATCAAAATAGGCATCAGGTAAAGGCTGACCGGGAAGAGAAATTACAGTCTTCACAGCAATAAATCGGCAATAACGTTGCAGGCAAATAGCACGCTAGCCACGCCATTTGTGGTGAAGAATGCTATGTTCACTCGACTAAGGTCGTTTGGTTTTACAATGGCATGTTGATAGATGAGCAGGCCCAAAAAGCAAGAGTATCCCACCCAATACAATACTCCAAAATCGCCCGTCCTTCCTGCTAAAAAAAGTAACCCGGTAGTGAAACTATGTAAGCCCTCTGAAAGGCGCAGTGCTTTTGATTTTCCTAGCCAAACGGGTATGGAAAACAATCCTTTACTGCGGTCGAACTCCTCGTCTTGAAGGGCATAGATAATGTCAAAACCCGATACCCAAAACAACACTGCAAAGCTGAAGAGTAGTGGCAAAATGGCAAATTGTCCAGTCACGGCCAAGTAGGCTCCAATTGGGGCTAAACCCAAACCAATTCCCAGAACTAGATGACACAGCGCGGTGAATCGCTTCGTAAGACTGTAGCCCAAAACCACAGCCAATGCCACAGGACACAGGTAGAAACACAACGGATTGATGAACCAAGTAACAGCCACAAAAGCCAAGGAATTGAGCACTACAAATGCTAAGGCTGCATTGGCTTTCACCACACCTGATGGAATTTCACGGATTGCAGTTCGCGGATTGCGACTATCGATATCGCGGTCTATATAACGGTTGAACGCCATGGCAGCGTTTCGTGCAAGTACCATGCACAAAACCACTTTGAAGAGCAGCGACCATTGCACTTCACCTTGAGTAGTGTTTACAGCTAAAAAAAAGCCAATGAGTGCAAACGGCATGGCAAATACCGTATGCGAAAACTTAACGAGTGAGAGGTAGTTCGAAACTGTATTGGTGCTTTCCATAATTCGCCCCCAAAGATAGATTGAAAAGGAAAGACCAATCCCAGATTTGGAATGCAGAAAAGACGCCAATTTATAAGTATTGTGGTTAGAACTGAAAATTCAGATATTCAAATTTTCCCCAACTATTTTCGAGAAAACTCCGTTACTAAGGTATGAAAGCGCTCCGCTCACTCTCATTTTCAGTGCTCATTTTCACGCTGCTCTCTTGTGTTATAGCCTCGTGTGCATCCACTCAAAACGCTCACAAATGCAATGGCCAGAAAGCCATTCGCACGCCAATGGGGCCGATGTAATTTTTATTCGTTGAAGGTTAGAAATATAAATGCACAGTGGATAAATAACGGATAGATAGAGTTTCGAATCTTTCTTCACTACCACTCCCTATTTTCAATTTTCCTTTTACTTTTAACGTATGGCTTCTATACGCGAGGAACTTCTGCATCATATTTGGAAGTTTAGGCTTTTTGATGCCCGCGATTTAGCAACTGTAGATGGCAGGTCTTTAGAGATAGTGCGTCCTGGCAATCACAGTGCCGATGCTGGTCCCGATTTTCTCAACGCGCGAATTGGCATAGATGCATTGCAATTGGTGGGCAATATTGAACTGCATGTAAAAGCTTCCGATTGGCTTCGACACAAGCATCAATCTGACCCAGCTTATGCCAATATTATACTTCACGTGGTGTATGAAAACGACTTGGATGAACCGCTTGGCGATTTTCCTACACTCGAATTGCGGCATCGCATTAGTAATCAAATTCTTGCGCAGTATAAAGGTTTGGTAGGCGCACAGCATCCAATTGCATGTGGTAAAGGCATAGCAGAAGTGGAGAAACCAGTGCTCGAAAATTGGTTAGAGCGTGTTTTGTTGGAACGCTTGCAACGCAAATCTTCGTGGATGAATGAGTTGGTGGAACAATGCCAAGGCGATTTGGAGCAAGCGTTTTTTATCATCGTTTCACGAACAATGGGCATGAAAGTGAATGCCGATGCATTTGAGCAAATGGCCCGAAGAATCTCGTGGAAAACGCTGATAAAACATCAAGATAGCCCCAAGCAATTGGAAGCCCTTTTGTTTGGAACAGCTGGATTATTACAAGGTAATTTGGAGGAAGAATGGCCAAAGCAGCTTCAGAACGAGTTCGAATTTTTGCGCCACAAATATCCTACAGAGCCTATGAGTGGGGTAGAGTGGCGTTATCTGCGGCTCCGTCCTGCCAATTTCCCATCGTTACGGTTGGCCCAATTGGCTGCGTTAATTCATCATTGTGGACCACTGCTGCATTGGTTTTCGCAAAGTTTTAATGGGTCTGAATGCCCTTCCATTTTAGCTCGACCATCCGCTTATTGGGATACGCACTACCATTTTGGTCATCCCAGTCCGTTTCAACGAAAGCCATTGGGTGCCACCATGCAGCGTCATATTCTCATCAATGCCGTGGCACCTTATTTAATTGTGGTGGCACACCGCGAACATCGCGATGAGTTGAAAGAACAGGCCATAGAAATGCTTCATGATATTGAAGGTGAGAAAAATTCGCGAATTCATCCTTTTCGCGAGTTAGGGCTTTCTATTCCGAGTGCGGCCATAGCGCAAGCCTTGCTGGAGTTGCGTTCTAACTATTGCGACTACAAGAAATGCCTACATTGCACGGTCGGAAATCAACTGTTGAAACGCGCATTATGAGCAAGGAATTGAAAGACCAAGCGGTATCCCTTTTCGAGTTGAAAGTTTTCGGATTATGCTCTTGGTTGGGCGAAAAGTTGGGCATTCGCGCCACAACTATTCGCATGTATTTCATCTATTTATCGTTTTTCACATTTGGTTCCCCCATCATTCTCTATCTCATCGGGTCATTCCTTCTGGAACACAAAGCCTATTTCAAAAAGTGGTTTGCCCCTAAACGGAGAAGCGTTTGGGATTTGTAAAGCTGGTCGCCATTCGCAGCTTTAACTTGAAACCTGTTAATCCCACCCGTCCCGTGTCCCACGTCCCTAGTCCCTCCAAGAGAATCCTAATTACAGGTTCCAACGGCCTGCTCGGCCAGAAGCTAGTCTATAAACTGAAAGACAGGGCAGATGTAGAACTTTTCGCCACTGCGCGCGGAGCCAATCGCCTGCTGGTTCAAGAGGGCTACACCTTTTTTTCTATGGATATAGAAAATCAATCTAGCGTTGATGAGGTGATGAATCGTGTGCGACCTGACCATGTTATTCATGCTGCCGCTATGACCAACGTAGATGCTTGCGAGACGGAACATGCTGCCTGCGACCGTGCCAATGTGGATGCTGTGGAATATATGGTGCGTGCTGCCGAACGTCACAATGCGCATTTCGTGCATATTTCAACCGATTTCATTTTTAACGGAGAAGATGGGCCATACTATGAAGATGCCAAACCCGACCCTGTAAGTTATTATGGCAACTCGAAGCTAAAAGGTGAATTGATAGTGCAGGGCAGCGCGTTGAAATGGGCAATATTGCGCACGGTGCTGGTATATGGCGTGGTAGACAACATGAGCCGTTCAAATATTGTGCTTTGGGCTAAAGGTGCACTCGAAAAAGGTCAGCCCATCAATGTGGTGGACGACCAAGTGCGCTGCCCAACACTTGCAGAAGACCTAGCTGATGGTTGCATTCTTGCAGTAGACCTCAACGCCACAGGTATCTACAATATCTGCGGCAAAGACGCCCTCAACATTATCGAAATTGTCCAGCAAGTTGCCGAGCATTATGGGCTCGACAAGCGCCTCATAAATCCTGTAAGCAGCGCCACGCTTAACCAAGCTGCCAAGCGCCCGCCACGCACACACATGCCCATAGACAAAGCTTTCCGCGAGTTGGGCTACAAGCCACATAGCTTTCGCGAAGGAATTGCAATAGTGGAAGAGCAGGTAAGTGTAACCTGACCAAAATCATCCCTTTCTTCGTTTGCAGCAGTAAATTCGCGCCCCATGAGACTGCACAACATCTACGATCACGATACTCTAGCTAAGCTTTTGGAACAAAGCGGGCAGCAGCGCGTCACCCTTTCGTTTTATAAGTACGCGCACATTGGCAATCCTGCCGTTTTTCGCGACAACCTCTATATAATGATGAGCGGGTTGGGCGTTTTAGGTCGAGTTTATGTGGCCAACGAGGGCATCAATGGGCAAATAAGCGTTCCAAGCGAGAACATTTCGCTGCTGCGCCACGCACTCGATACCATCACTTTCTTGGAAGGATGTCGCCTCAATGTGGCTATAGAAGACGATGGCAATAGCTTTATCAAACTTAAAATAAAAGTGCGGGAAAAGATTGTGGCCGATGGGCTTACCGACTTCGCTTTTGACGGTTCAGGTGGAGGTGTGCATCTCAATGCCAAAGATTGGAATGCCCTCTCAGAAGCGGACGATGCCATCATCATCGATATGCGCAACCACTACGAAACCGAAGTGGGCCGATTCGACAAAGCCATTCTTCCCGATGCTGATACCTTTCGGGAGCTACTTCCTTTGGTAGAGAACACCTATTCCGAAGCCAAGGACAAAACGATTATGATGTATTGCACCGGTGGCATTCGCTGCGAAAAGGCAAGCGCTTATCTCCGTGCCAAAGGCTTTTCGAAAGTACACCAGCTTAATGGCGGCATAATTGAATATGCCCGTCAGGTAAAAGAACAAGGACTTAAGAATACCTTCAAAGGGAAAAATTTTGTGTTTGACGAGCGTCTGGGCGAGCGCATTAGCGATGATGTGATTGCGCACTGTCATCAATGCGGAGATTCGTCTGACGAACATACCAACTGCAAGAACAAAGGGTGCAATCTGCTATTTATTCAATGCCCTTCGTGTGCCGAGAAAACACAAGGCTGCTGTAGTGCTGAATGTCAGCAGATTTTTAATATGACAGACGAGGAGCAGCGCGCCTATCGCAAAAAGGAACGGCCAACAAACGTGCGCTACCAGAAAGGAAGAATTCGCCCGCGGTTGGTGGATGTGCCGAATGGGTAATTCTTACCCAATCCTCCGCATCACCAACGTATTTAGCTGTTCGCACAAATCAACGGGCGTAAACGTGCGCCATGGTATGTGTTGAAACTGCCCACCAAGATTGATGTACCAGTCCAGTTGGGCATCGCGCATTTCGTTCATCACATGGTCGCGAAAGTTGAGCCCTATAATCCAGCCAGCGTCAATGTCATCAAACCACTCGGCATAATACTCATCGTCCGAGCTATGAAAATTGAGCACATT
>CAMDOM010000078.1 GCA_945903645.1 Chryseobacterium gleum | reverse complement strand
GCCACTAGCGACATCGATTTTCTAGTAACCATAGATGCGCCCTTAGAAAACTATCGGCAATGCAAGGAAGCATTGTACGCTTATCTAAAACACACTTTTGGTAGAAACGTAGATTTGGCAAATCCCAAATCGCTAAAGCCGCATTACAAAGAGCGCATTCTATCCCAAGCCATCTATGCTTAAGGAAAATGACCATGCCAACATAAGCGAAGCACTATATGCCATTGGGCACATAGAGCAATACCTTGCCACCATTGCCACCCTTGACGACCTGCTTCAAGACTCCAAAACCTACGATGCGGTGATGATGAATTTCATACTTATCGGAGAAGCCTGCAAGCGGCTAAGCAAAGAATTGAAAACCCAAAATCCGCACATAGACTGGAAAGGATTGAATGGATACCGGAATTTTATTGCCCACGAGTATTTCGGAATGGATGAGAATATCGTTTGGGGTGCCATTCGTATCGAGCTTCCAAAATTGAAACAAGAACTGCTGGCTATCCTGAACACCACCGAGGATAGGGCATCAAAATAATTCCGCAGTTAGCTTATCGCTGGCTGTTGAATCTCATACCGAAACTTCGGTACCACCAAGGCGGGGCTTTGGTTTTTTAGAGTTTCCCCTTCTGTGACCAAAGTAACCTACCACCCCGATAGGATGTCGACCTTTGCACCCGAAACAGCAACAAAGCCATAGCACATGACCATCGAACAGATTTATACAGGATGCCTTGCCCAAGGCGCATATTACATAACCAGCAATGGCGAAGCGGCCATAATTGACCCATTGCGCGAGGTGCAACCCTACCTCAATCGTCTGCAACGTGATGGGGTTAAACTGAAATATATTTTCGAAACACACTTCCATGCCGATTTCGTTTCGGGCCATTTGGATTTGAGCAAAGCTACAGGCGCACCCATAGTGTATGGCCCAACAGCCCAGCCCGAGTTTGAAGCCATAGTAGCCACCGATGGGCAGGTGTTTTCTATAGGGGATGTGAGCATCACGCTGCTGCATACACCCGGCCACACTATGGAAAGCAGCACCTATTTGCTGAAAGATGCTGAGGGTAAAGACCACGCCATCTTCTCAGGCGACACCCTATTTATTGGCGATGTAGGCCGCCCAGACTTGGCCCAAAAAGCTGCCCACATGACCCAAGAACAGTTGGCTGGTCTGTTGTTTCATTCCCTACGCAACAAAATAATGCCGTTGGCAGATGAGGTAATCGTTTATCCTGCGCATGGTGCTGGAAGCGCTTGTGGCAAAAACATGAGTAAAGAAACGGTTTCTACGATTGGTCAACAAAAGCAGAGCAATTATGCCTTGCGCGCCAACATTACCGAGCAAGAGTTTGTGAAGGAAGTAACCGATGGTTTGCTCCCACCTCCCGGATATTTTGGAATGAATGTAGCCATGAACAAAAAAGGCTACGACAGTTTTGCTGCCGTATTAAGCCAAGGCATGAAAGCCCTCTCGGCCAGCGAATTTGAAACCGCAGCCGAGAGCACTGGAGCATTAATTTTGGATACTCGGGATAGTGGTGCGTTCGCAAAAGGATTCATTCCGCAGTCGGTAAACATTGGTTTGCGTGGCGATTTTGCCCCATGGGTTGGAGCTATGATTATGGATGTGAACCAGCCATTGCTGCTGGTGTGCGAGCCTGGCACAGAGGAAGAAACCATTACCCGACTTAGCCGTGTTGGGTTCGACAAAGTGCTTGGTCATTTGCAAGGCGGTATTGCCTCGTGGACAGCCGCCAACAAAGAGGTAGATACCGTTAATCGAATTTCGGTAGATGAATTTGCCAAGCGCTTCGAAGCGGGCAAAAGCACCGTGGTTGATGTGCGCAAAGAATCGGAATACGCAGCCGAACACATTGCCGATGCCTACAGTTGGCCTCTTGCCTACATCAACGATTGGGTGAAGGATATGAATCCCGAAAAGCACTTCTTTTTGCATTGTGCAGGCGGCTATCGAAGCATGGTTGCTGCGAGCATCTTACAAAATCGTGGTTATCGTAATTTTACCGAGGTGGATGGTGGGTTCAATGCCATTGCCAAAACAGATGTCCCACGAACGGATTTTGTGTGCCAGACTAAAACCTTGCATTAAACCTATCGAGAGCACGAAATTAAATCGTTAATCCCTTGATAGTGAATGCTTGAATTTCTGAGTAACCCATGGCCGTGGTATGCAGCAGGCCCTTTGATTGGCCTCACAGTGACCATTCTTCTTCTTATTGGCAATAAATTTTTTGGCATCAGTTCGTCCATGCGCCATATATGTGCAGCCATGCTGCCTGCGGGCATTCCCTATTTTCAATACGATTGGAAGAAGGAACTTTGGAACCTGTATTTTGTGGGAGGGATAACCTTAGGCGCAGTTTTAGCAGCTGTGTTTTTGGCCAATCCAAATCCTGTAGTGGTTACTCCCGGAGTGCTGGATTATCTCGCTTCATTCGGCATCACCGATACCAATGGACTTTTGCCTTCGCAGCTTTTCAATTGGAGTGAATTGCTTACGCTAAGAGGAGCGCTGCTCATGCCAATTGGCGGCTTTTTGGTTGGCTTCGGCACGCGCTATGCGGGTGGATGCACCAGCGGTCATTCCATTATGGGGTTGTCCATGCTGCAATGGCCTTCGTTGGTGGCTACTTGCTGTTTTATGGCTGGCGGTTTCATCATGACCAATTTCATTTTGCCGTTTATTCTTGCACTCTAAGCATCATGGCAAAACCTACAATAAATACGGATAGCGAAGTGCAAGTGCTCGAAGCTGTTGGAGGAAACACGAGCAATTTGCATCAAAATTGGAGCGGTAATTTAAAGTATGCTGTGGTTGGCATGGCGTTCGGGGTGGTTTTTGTAAAAGCGGAAATCATCAGTTGGTTTCGCATTCAAGAAATGTTTCGTCTTGAATCGTTTCACATGTATGGCGTCATTGGCAGTGCCGTAGCTGTTGGGATGCTATCTGTATGGGCCATCAAAAAGTTTAACATCAAAACACTTCAAGGCGAAGAAATTCCGTTTCACCCCAAACCTTTTCATAGGGGACAAATCTTTGGTGGGTTGCTTTTTGGGCTTGGTTGGGCCATGACAGGTGCTTGTCCAGGGCCAATGTATGCCCAAATTGGTGCGGGGTTTTCTGTTGTAATTGTTACTCTATTTTTTGCGTTTCTAGGAACTTGGATATATGGTAAGTTTCAGCACAAACTGCCTCACTAAGCGAATTAAGGCAGTTTTTTGCGTTTGGAATTAACCGTTGTAATCCGTGTTTGATTTGATACATTTGCTGAAACTCATTTACATTCGGCTCATGCTTCGTAATATAAAATACACCACGTTTTCTGTTGCAATATGTGGCCTGCTAGCTGCCTGTAGCCCATCCGAACCAGCACCACTGGAAGCTGAGGTTGTTGCCGAAGAGGGACAAAATATTACCGAGGCAGATAATATGATTCGGCAGCTTCCATCTCCTATCGAAATGGCCATTTTGGTGAAGCATTCTGGGGGTGAATACAATGCTTCGTTACTCAACCCAATTCAAAATATTGACCGCTATGCCACCGTAGGCAAAAAGACCATAAACATGGGTACTTACAGTGCCGATGTGGGCTACACTAGTCTTTACAAACAAACCCAAGAAACCGTTTTTTATCTCAATAACGTCCGCAAACTATCAAATGCAATTGGGTTAACTGATGCGTTCGACAAGACGATGTTCGACCGTGTGGAGAGCAATATCGAACATCGCGATTCACTGCTCATGATTTTGAGTAAGGCGTATGATACTTCTAACGAGTATTTAAAGGTAAACGACCGATTGAATACTTCCCTACTTATGCTTGCAGGTGGCTGGGTGGAAACCATGTATTTGGCTGCTAATTTGGGAGAAACTGGAGGTAGACCAAATCAAGATATTGCGTTGCGTGTCGCGCAGCAAGATTTGGTTTTGAAGAAAATAATTGCTGGAATGCGGACTATAAAAACCGATCTTTTGGTGACTGAGTTTGCAGATAAACTAGACGAGTTGTCGGTTATTCTTGTTGCGCCCGAATTGATTTCTGGCGAAGGCGAAAATGCCAAGGTCGATATGGTAAAAATGGAAAAGATTTTTGCCAAAATTGATGAAATTCGAGCGTGGGTAATTGCGTAGTTTAAAGTGCGTAGCATACTCTTAACAGCGCTTGCATTTTTACTAATCGCGCCAAACGGCTATGCGCAGCAATTTGATTGGGCCTATGAAGCCAGTGGAATTGGATTAGATGCGGGTCGGGCGGTGTGCACCGATTCGGAAGGCAATGTAATTGTAGTAGGGTCTTTTGCTGGCAATGCCACGTTTGGCGACACCACACTGAATGGGTTTGGGGGTCCAGATGGATTTATTGGAAAATTCACTTCCAACGGAGAACAGCTTTGGATGCGCCTCATTAGCGGACCCTCAGAAGACCTTGCTCGCAGTGTAACCTCCGACCATTTGGGCAACATCTTCGTTACTGGTCATTTCACAGATAGCGCTTATTTCAGCATAACTCCAACGGATACGATTAAACTCGTTTCGGCAGGCAAGCAAGATGTGTTTATCGCCAAATACACACCCGATGGAACAATTATTTGGGTTCGAAATGCTGGTGGATCTGAAGATGATACTGGGACCGATATTACGTGGCACCAAGACGGCAAACTGCTTATTTCGGGTGGGTTTGAAGGAAGAGCCACCTTCGCCAATGTGTCGATGCTTTCCATTGGTTTATCCGATGCTTTTTTGCTTGCTATGGATGGCGATGGCGGTTCGCTTTGGGTAAAACGCGGTGGAGGGCCAGCACACGATGTGGCGTCTAGCGTGGCTTTTGATAAAGTAAGCGGTCACATTTACATTGTAGGAGATTTCTTCGAAACTGCGCTCTTTGGAACTACCACTTTGCAAGCAGCTGGAAGTTCCGATATGTTTTTGGCAAAGTATAATTTGCAAGGCGATTTGCTTTGGGCCAACACCAATGGCAGCACAAACCTAGATGTGGCCAGCACGGTAGGGTGCGATTGGCAGGGTAATGTTTTCGTAGCAGGGCACTATCAAGGAGTCACGCAGTTCGGGAGTGTTTTTTCGGCTTCACTGGGCTATAATGATGTTTTCGTAGCCAAGTTTAATAGCGATGGAGCGTTGCAATGGTTGCGTTCCATGGGTGGCACTGACCTTGAAACTTGTCAAGGAATGGCTGTAGATTGGGATGGTACGACTTACATCACGGGGATGTTTGATACACGTCTTATTTCGAGTCAAGACACCCTCGAAGGCAATGGATACGATATTTTCATAGCATGTTTAGAACCTTCGGGCCATACACGTTATCTAAAAAGTTCGGGTGGAACAAGTGCCGATATTCCCATGGGCATTTGTTTGGGTCAGGGGCAAAGCCTGTTCATTACAGGGTTCTTTTACTTCTTTTCTTATTTCGATAATTTGACCATTGGCAATGCCATAAACGGAGATATTTTTCTAGCTCGGCTTACTGATATTGTGGGGATTGATGATAATGTGGTGCGGCATGCAACTGAATGTTTACAGTTTAATTCCGCGCAGTTCAGCATGCAATTGGATTGTGATTTAACTGGAGCTTATCAAGTATTCGACCTTTCGGGCCGAGTGGTGATGACGGGAAGTGCTACCCAATTGCAAGTCCAATTGAATGGACTACCTTCTGGCTACTACATCTTTTCCATGAACGATAAGAATCAAAGGGCGGTTCTTCCATTCGTAGTGTTTTGAAATACGTGAAGAGTGTTCTTCTTCTGTTCATTTGTTTAGCATGGAGTAGTGGCTTACACGCTCAAGTAACTCCAATTCTCGAGGCGCATGCGCACAATGATTATTGGCATTTTTGCCCATTGGCGCAAGCTTTAAAAAATGGTTTTATGAGCGTGGAAGCAGATATTCATCTGCTCAAAGGCGACTTGCTTGTAAACCATGAAGAGGTGTTTACGCGAAGCGGCAGAACACTAGATAAGTTGTATCTCAAGCCGTTGTTTGAACGCGCTAAAACCAACAATTTTCAAAGCGTTTATACCAACGGCCCATCCGAATTTGTGCTTTATATTGATATAAAACAGGGCTGTCCAGCAATTTGCGATACGCTTATTTCTCAGCTTAAGAAATACGAAAAGATGCTGACCACCTGGGAAAATGGCGTGAAACATCAAGGTGCCGTTTCCATTATTATGGGTGCTTGCGGAAACGAAAATTATTGGATGAACCAGCCAAAACGATGGTTTTATTTTGATGCGAATTTCCATGCGGTTGGTGGTAAATTGGATTCAAATGCCGTTCCTCGTGTAAGTACCAGTTTGAACAATTTCACCAAGTGGCGCGGCTCGGGAACAATAGATTCATTAGAGCGTCAATCACTTCACGAAGCAATTTTTAAAGCAAAAACGGAAGGACGAAAGGTGCGATTTTGGGCGGCATCCAACAGACCGAAGGTTTGGGAAATGCTTTTAAACGAGGGTGCCGATGTAATTAACGTAGACCGCCTAAAGCGATTTAGACGGTTTATGCAAAAACGGTCTACCCAACAGCCTTAATAATTCGGTCTATTTGACCAATATGCCGGCTCATGTGATGGTGCATAAAGCTGGTGCTTTGCTCCAAATTGAGCTTGCCAGCAAAGGGATGTTTAAACAAATCGTGACCGATCAACTTTGGGTCAATGCGAGCATATTCTTCACGCAATGCCGAACGTGTTGTTTGCCATTGTTCTTTGGCTTCGGCATAGGTTAGGGTAACACCTTTATCCAATTGTGCCACTTTTGGTGCCTTGAATTTTATTGGAGTAGATATTACAAAATTGAGAAATGCTTTGCGCAAACCTGCCATGGCACTTGCTTTACCATGCCCTCCCACTTCTAATTTCTTTCGGAGATAAAGCAGAGTTCCTGTTTCAGCTTTTATCAAATGCGCCATTACTTCCGTTACCGACCACTCTTCAGGTGAAGGCTTTGTGGTTAGCTGAGCTTCGGTTAGCTGATTCAATTGCTTTAGCAATTGCGTGCGTTCAG
>CAMDOM010000077.1 GCA_945903645.1 Chryseobacterium gleum | reverse complement strand
CAAATGCGCCACGGTCAAGTTTGGAGATTATTTGGGCGAACAGCGTTAGATTTGCCATGGGAGAAGCGCGGTTTTGTTGTGCAACTCAAAGTTAACTTTGAGATACAGACTATCGCTTCTCCCTTTCTTATTCGTTTAGGACGGGATTGGATTAAAACCAATTAAAATCTATGTTTTGAGTTTTTTAGGCTGCCTTACATGAAAAAAGTCAGTTATCTAAAAGGGTCGTTTGCTCTGTTTTCGAAGAGCGCAATAATTATTATTTGGCGGTCTTCCACCTTATAAACCATAGTGAGGTTAGGATGAACAAGTGCCAATCGGCATTTAGGTCTAAGAGAAGATTCTTTGAAAGCTTTGGGATGTTTCGCAATTACTGATTCACATCCTTTTATGGCTTGAAGTAGTTGGAACACTTCTTTCTGAGTCCAACGTTGAAGAAGAAAATCGCAGATTTCTTCCAGATTATTCTCCGCCTCAGCCGTCCAAACTACCTGAATTCTAGAGACCATACTTTTTCCAAACTTCTTCACTACTTTTCACACGCCCTTCCCGTGCATCTTCTAATCCACGGTCTATGGATGCCATTTGAGAAGGAGTAAGTTCGGAAAAAGGCTCCAAAGCCTCTGTTGACTTTTTGTATAAAAGCATAGCAGCCAACAACCCTGGATTATTAATTCCATTGAGCCATTCTACTAATTCGTGTTTTGCGGCTTTTGTGATCATGGCAACAAATTTAAGTATACGAACGTCCGCAAATTCAAAAAGATAGAGGTTGTAGTTTTGTCCAGACTAATCCACCACTCATGATTCGATTTATTGCGCCCGCTTTACTCATACTGCTATCTGCCTGCGATGCTTCAAAATTGGAAAATGCCACGACATCCCAACCCGAAAAACCTGTGAAAAAGGAATTTGACCTGCAAGGCCACAGAGGTGCGCGGGGTTTGTATCCCGAAAACTCTATCGAAGGCTTTCTTGGCGCACTCGATTTGCAGGTAAACACCTTGGAAATGGACGTGGTAATCACCAAAGACGATCAGGTAATCGTTTCGCACGAACCATGGATTAGCTCCGTTATTTGTTGGGATGTAGATGATAAACCAGTACCCAGTGGCAACGCGCTCAATATCTATGGCATGACTTACAGCGAGGTGACCAACTACAACTGTGGGTCGCAACCCCATCCTGATTTTTTGCAACAAGCCAAATTTCCCACCTTCAAACCATTGCTTAGCGAAGTGATTGTGGAGGTAGAAAAGCATTTGAAAGAAAAAGGTTTGCCCGCTGTAACCTACAATATTGAAATAAAAAGCACTCCCGAAGGCGATGGTATTTTTCATCCTGCACCTAAGGAATTTGTAGCCAAAATGTTGGAAGTAATCACGAAAGGAGGCATTGCCAATCGTACTATTATTCAAGCGTTCGATGTGCGTGCACTGCAAGAGTCTAAGGCTGCTGCGCCAGCTATTCCGGTTGCGCTATTGATTTCAGAAACAAAAGGATTTGACCAAGATTTAGAAGATTTGGGATTCACCCCCGAAATTTATAGTCCAAATTTTCGCTTGGTGAATAGCGAGATGGTGCAAAATTGCCGAAGCAACAACATTCGCATTATTCCATGGACGGTAAATGAAGAGCGCGATATGCAAGATATGCTAGAACTGGGCGTGGATGGGATTATTACCGATTATCCCGATATGGCATTGACATTAAAACTTTAAGAAAATCCAGAATTTAACTAGGCTCGTCCAACGCTTTCAGAATGTCTTGGGAGCGTGGCCTCACGCGGTAATTTTCGGTGAGGTCGGCATAGATTACTTTTCCTTTTTCGTCAAGAATGAATAGGGTTGGCATAGGCACATCGCTTTCGTAGCCCAACAGTTCTAATCCAGCGGGCAATCCAGCGCTGCTCAGAATTCCTAGCGTTTTGGCCGCGGCATTTTTTTTATCTACCAAAAAATCGAACGGCAAATTGTATTTCTGAGCATGGGTTTTACTCTTTTGATGTGATTGAGGACTTACAAGGGTTATTTTGATTCCTCTGTTCTGAAACTGTGTTTCAAATGAGGTGAGTTCCTGCACTTGGGCAGTGCATATAGGGCACCAATTGCCGCGATAAAAGAGCACCAAGCGTTTCTCTCCCAACCAATTTTCAGATGTAACTTGCTTGCCATCGTAGGTTTCCAAAAAGATTTTGGGTAATCGTTTACCTACGGTGATGCGGCTCTTGCTGCGGTCTAGTTCAGAATACCACGTAATGTAGGCCATCCAACCAGCCATTGCAATAAAAGCAAGCATTGGAGCGGCAGAAGGTTGCATTTGCTCATAGCTGGTAAAAACCGAATAGATTGTAGTGGCAAATATACCCAAGGTAAAACCCATGAGTCCGGGGCTAGTGCGTGGTACCCTCGCTACATACAACCAAGCGAAATAGGCCACAACTTGCAAGGCTGTTGCCAAGACACTGACCCATATTTTGAGATTGGCACCTGTAACCAGCATTACCGCAGCTAATGCCACTACCACAATGCTATAAGCAGTAAATGAGGAGATAAAAATGGATTTCAGTTTGTTCATAGAGTAGATATTTACTCAAATAGGGTCCAAGTTTGAATTACTGAAGCAACAAATCCGGCCTATCGGTAATAATCCCATCCACACCCCACTTTAGCAGTTTCTTCATTTTCTTAGGGTCGTTTACGGTCCAAACATGCACTTTTTTGCCCATGGTATGGGCATCTGTAACAATTGCTTTGGTTATGAAACTATGGTTTACCGAGAAGGCTTCTACAAAAAAGTAGTCGGATAAATCAGCGGAGTGCAGTTTGAAATCGAGCATCATCGAAATCGATGGTGTGTGCGAAACAAACAGCTTTTGCAACCGAATGGCCGGATGATTTTCGTGAAGATAGAAGAGCGCTTCATCATTAAACGTGTGAACCAACGCCCATTTTTCGGCCTTGTATTTTTGGATTAATGCCGCCACTTTATCTTCAATGCCAGGGTAATACGCGTTCCCATCCTTTATCTCAATAACGAATTCGGCTGTGCCATTCACTGCCACCAGCACTTCTTCTAAGGTGGGCACGCCTGCATTGGGATGCGTTTGTTCAAAACCCACATTGGCTCTAGCCTTTTGAAGTTCCTCCCAAGTAATTCCCCGAACCTGACCTGATACATCGGTGGTGCGGTCAAGCGTTTTGTCATGCATACAAACTACCACGCCGTCCTTTGTTTGTTGCACATCCACTTCCACACGATGCACACCCAAATCCAATGCTTTTTGCACAGAAACAAGAGTGTTTTCGGGAGCAAGTCCAGCTGCACCTCTGTGGCCTGTAATTATCGTTTGGGCAGAAATAGCAATCGGAAGCATACTCAGCATTAAAAAGAGGGCGAATAACTTCACGTGTAAGATGGTAATTACCCGAATTTCTGCCCCACCAATTCCTCGCTTTTTTCCCATAAGGCTTTTGCGAGTTCGGGGTCTTGAGAAGGGCGATTGCTATGGTGACGCTTGCTTTTTACCCAATAGCCACCAGTTTCCGTTTCTACTTTTTGAGATGATGCTAAATACACTGAAGTGGATGCTCCTTGCTCTACAGTGATAAAGAATGGTTTGGCTAAAATCCATCCCAACTTAGTGTACCAATTGGCGTTCTTCTCGGCTATCTCGGTGCGTACACCGCCCGGATGCACAGCATTTACAGTGATGCCCACGCCCTCCAAACGTCTGGAAAGTTCGCGAGTGAAAAGAATATTGCAAAACTTGGACCGTGAATAGCTTTTCCAGCCTTGATAGGGTTGTTTCTGGTAATTGATGTCGTTTAAATCTAGCTCACGAGTAGAGTTGTGGGCTATGGATGAAAGATTAATGATGCGGGCTTTTAGTGCTGCTTTTAACTCATCCAAAACAAGATTTGTAAAAAGAAAATGCCCCAAATGGTTAGTGGCAAATTGCATTTCAAGTCCATCCTTATTGAGCTGCAATTCTGAGAAATAGCACCCTGCATTGTTGATGAGAACATCAAGACTGGTATAGCGCGATTTGAATATCTGAGCAGCATTGCGCACTTCGTGTTGTGAACTTAAATCGAGCAGCAGGTACGTTACATTATCCGACCCCGAAGCTTTGATTATTTCGGCCACAGCCTCCTTGGCTTTACCTTCTGAGCGAGCAGTGATAATTATTTCGGCACCCATTTTCGCCAATGCGATGGCTGTTGCTTTGCCAATTCCAGCGTTGCCGCCAGTTATTAATACGCGTTTTCCTTTCATGGGCGAAAGGTAAGACTGCAAATAGTTGTATTAAGTTGAAAGCGATAAAGACTTTTGAAAACTATTTTAAAAATCCTCACCACCGCCTTCACCACCGCCTCGCTCTCCTTTTTGACGGATTTTCTTTTGGTTCAAACGATAGGTGAAACTTACTGTAAACTGCCGAACGCGCCACTGAAAATCGGAATACGATTGCAGATTGGGTTGGTCTACCTCCCATCTGCGTCTGCGCGAATTTAGAATATCGCGAGCACTGAATACAAGGGTTCCATTGCCTTTTAACACATCCATTGAAATGCCCATATCCCAAGCATACATGCTCAAAGTTTGGCCTTGAGGCGATGCTTCTGGAGCTTGATACATAAAGGAAGTTTGAACGTCAACCTTCTTTACGATGGTGAATTTAGAAGTCAACCGAGCATTGGTAGTAAATGCCTCTATATCGAAAATCTGGTCCAAATAATCTCCCTTTGTGGCGGCATAATAGGTGTTCACATTGGTGGTTAGGCGCCACCATTTATACAACTCATATGAGAAATTGAGCTCGAGTCCCACTGCATTTTGTGTAGCCAAATTGATGGGTAAACTAGTGATAACTCCATTGCTATCAGCCGTAGCTATATTTTGTACAACACCAGTGCGGTAGCGGTAATACACGTTGGAAAGCAAGGTCCCTTTGGCGAAATTTTTCAGATGACCTAACTCAAAACTATGTGTGTATTCTGGATTTAGATTAGGATTGCCTGCGCGAATATTGCGGTTATCTGCCAAGCCCATAAATGGAATTAGATTCCGAAAATTTGGTCGACTAATGCGCAAACTATAACTGAATTGAAGGGTGTTTCCCTTATTGATTTCATACGCCAAATGGGCAGAAGGAAACAAGTTGATGTATTTACGATTATTGACAAGAGATTCTTTGACCAATGTGGTGGTGAGGTCGGTAAACTCCATTCTAAGACCGCCTTGCAGCGAGAATCGTTTTATTTTTCCGCTCGCTAACAAAAAGGCTGCGTAAACATTTTCTTCAAAAATGAAATTATTGTCGAAACCTGGAAGCGGAAAATAGTTTGAAGCAGAATCTTGCTCTTCTACTAAGTAGTCGTTGTCTACCCTTCTTAACGTGAATTTTGCTCCAGTTTCGAGCTTTATGTTTTCGCCAAAAGGATGAACATAATCAGTTTGAAACAGCCAATTACGTTCCCTTTTCAGGTTGTCTATTCGTTGAATAAGCCGTTGCAAAACGATATCGCTGGTTTGGTCAATATCAGAGGTTTCATGGTCGCTGCTTACAAACCACCGTACATCTGCAGTCAACACTTGCCCATCTGTTTTAAATGTTCTTCTAAAATTAAAATTCGCTTCAATATTTTCGCTTATCGCTTGCTCATCTTCAAGCCGAACCGCAACACCCGAAACCACCTCGTTGGCATCTAAATCAGTGTAAGTCAATGTGTAATCATTGTCCTGCCAATTTCGGCTATACATGCCCGATGTAGTTATAGATGTTTTTGGATTGAGGTTAAAATCTGCGCCAAGTCGAAAATTACTTGTTAGTCCACCACGCATTTGTTCTCGCTTTCTGTCATAAGCAAACGTGGTGTCAGCTTGAATGAATTTCTGATACGAATTGCCACTTCCTGGGCTTCTGTTGTATTGAAGTCCCACCCCAGTAAACACATTGAATTTGCCCTTTCTATAATTGAGATTAAACGCCCCACCGTGGCTGTGTGGATATCCAGTATTTACTTCAAACGAGCCATTAAGACCTGCTTTTCGTTCTTTTTTTAGAACGATATTTATAATCCCCGCTTCTCCTTCGGCATCATAGCGAGCTGAAGCATTTGTTACAATTTCTACGCGTTCAATAATGCTTCCGGGCAGTTGTCGAAGAGCATCTGAGGTACTAATTCCAGTAAGTCCTGATGGTTTTCCATCAATTAAAATTCGAACATTTTGGCTTCCACGCAAATTCACATTTCCATCAATATCCACACTTACCGAAGGGATATTGTTCAATATATCCTGCGCATTGCTGCCCGCATTGGTAGGATCTTTAGACACATTAAAAACTCTGCGGTCTAGCATTAGTTCCATTTGGTTGCGCTCGGCCGAGATTACCACTTCATCTACCAATTCAGCCTTTGGCTTTAAGGAAATCGTACCCAAATTCACGTTTCCATTTGTGGCGTCAACATGTTCTGTTTTGGAATTGCCAAACGATAAAAACGAAACGGTCACAGTATAAACCCCTGGGCGAACCAAAATTGCAAATTTGCCATCAAGGTCTGTGGCAGCACCTTTCATTTCTGCACCTTCTATTTCTTGAATTACCGAAACCGCAGCATACGGAATAGTTGCGCCATTTTCATCTTTAACAGTACCGCTTATGGTTCTCCCCTCTCCACGAATTCCGTCTCCACGCTGCGCAAAGGCACTCGTAGCAACAACCAAAGCCAAAATCAGCGCTGAAACTTTTTGGAATGAAATGAAGTCGTTCTGTAAGCTGATTTTTCCCACTCGCGCAAATAATTGATGATTAAACAAGGATGACAAAGGTCGGCCAATAGAAGCAATTGTAGGTTACAAATGTTTGCTAAGTGAATTTTCGCAAGTAAGATTACTCTCGTAAAACTACGTTTGGAAGTCTAAACCTTCAAAAATATGAGAGGGATTCTCAATCCCGTCCTAAACGAATAAGAAAGGGAGAAGCGATAGTCTGTATCTCAAAGTTAACTTTGAGTTGCACAACAAAACCGCGCTTCTCCCATGGCAAATCTAACGCTGTTCGCCCAAATAATCTCCAAACTTGACCGTGGCGCA
>CAMDOM010000076.1 GCA_945903645.1 Chryseobacterium gleum | reverse complement strand
GCCCAAGTGCTCACATTAAAGAATAAAGAAACCGGCCAATCTATAGAAATGGCCACCCTAACAAGCGAATCGCCTCGCGCATTCGAAACCACCAATGCCAAGGGGCAAGCCAATGTGTCGGCTTTTGCAGCTGCCGAAGCCATAACCATTCGAATGTTGGGCTACGCTACTGCCACGGTTAGCTATGCGCAACTCAAAGCGGACAATTTCGATTACACCTTGGCACAAGAAGGCCTTTCGCTTGACCAAGTAGTGGTATCAGCCACGCGTTGGAACCAATCAAACCGCGATGTGCCCGAACATTTCGTGAGCATCTCGCCAAAAGATGTTGCATTACAAAGTCCACAAACCGCAGCGGACATGCTAGGCACCACAGGTCAAGTGCTCATTCAAAAAAGCCAACTTGGTGGTGGCAGCCCAATGATTCGGGGCTTTGCTACCAATCGCTTGCTCATAGCGGTAGATGGGGTGCGCATGAATACCGCCATATTCCGTAGCGGAAACGTGCAAAACATCATCAGCATTGACCCATTTGCGGTAGACCGTGCCGAAGTACTTTTTGGCCCCGGTTCGGTGATGTATGGCAGCGATGCGATTGGTGGAGTAATCAGTTTTCAAACGCTAAAACCATTGCTCTCACTTACCGACAAGCCAGTGGTGGGCGGCAGCGCTACAGGTAGATATTCCTCTGCTGGACAAGAATTTATGGGCCATTTGGATGTTAATGTAGGTTGGGGGAAATGGGCCCTGCTCACCAGCATCACCCATTCTTCCTTTGGCAATTTACGCATGGGCAGCCATGGCCCTAGCGACTATCTCCGTCCTACTTATGTGCAACGGCAAGATTCGATAGATATAGTAGTGCGCAATGACGACCCATTGGTGCAGCGCCCTACAGCATATCATCAAACCAACGTGATGCAAAAAATCCGTTTTAGCCCCAATGCCAAATGGGACATTAATTATGGATTCCACTACTCCACCACTGGCGACTATGCCCGCTATGATAGGCATCTGCGGACTAGAAATGGTGTTCAGCGAAGTGCCGAGTGGAACTATGGCCCGCAGGTGTGGATGATGAACACGTTATCCATAGCCCACACAGACACAACCGTTATCTACGACCATTTGGTAGTGCGCCTTGCCCATCAGCTTTTTGAAGAAAGCCGCATGGATCGTAACTTCAATGGCGCCACGCGGTTTGTGCGTTCAGAGCAAGTACATGCCTACTCCCTCAATGTCGATTTGGGCAAGAACATAGGCAAACACCACCAAGTGCTCTATGGCATTGAAGGCGTGTTCAACGATGTGACATCAACAGGCGTGGATCAAAACATTGTGAACGGCACAGACACCATTGGACCATCGCGCTATCCAAAATCGAACTGGGCTTCTATGGGTGTGTATCTCACCTATCGCTTCAAATTGTCAGAAAAACTAACCCTGCAAGCAGGTGGGCGCTACAATCATTATTTGCTCAACGCCACGTTCAACACCTCGTTTTATCCCTTTCCGTTCACCACAGCCAAGCTGAACAATGGCGCGCTTACAGGTAGTTTGGGAGCGGTGTATAATCCCACCCAAAGCTGGGCTTTACGGTTAAATCTTTCTACTGGATTCCGCTCGCCCAATGTAGACGATATAGGCAAAGTATTCGAGTCCGAACCTGGATTCGTGGTTGTGCCCAACCCAAACCTGCAAGCGGAATACGCCTACAACGCAGAAATAGGCATTGCCAAAGTGTTTGGACGCTGTCTAAAAGTGGACGTCACTGGCTACTACACCTATCTAGACAAAGCTTTAGTGCGCAGAAATTTTACCCTCAACGGGCAAGATAGCATCGTTTATGCTGGCGAAACCAGCCGCGTGGAGGCCATTCAAAATGCAGCAAGCGCTTGGGTGGTAGGCGTGCAAGCAGGCATCGAAATCAACTTTACAAAAGGATTTATGCTAAGCAGCCACGTCAATTATCAGCAAGGCATGGAAGAGTTGGAAGACGGCACCACAAGTCCACTGCGCCACGCTGGTCCTTGGTTTGGATCATCGCATCTTACCTATTCGTATCAAAAGCTAAAACTAGACCTCTATGCCATTTACAATGGTGAAGTGGCTTTTAATGACCTATCCCTTGAGGAGCAAAATAAACCGGAATTGTATGCCAAAGACGTGGATGGCAATCCCTACTCACCCTTATGGTACACCCTCAATTTGAAAGCAATGTATGAGGTAAATCTACACATTCAGGTAAGTGGAGGAATAGAAAACATCACCGACCAACGCTATCGTCCCTACAGTTCGGGCATTGCGGCAGCAGGTCTAAACTTTATTCTTAGCCTTAAAGCAATGTTCTAAGAGAAGCGTTTTTGCCACAAAGTGTGTCTCTGCTCCTTCGCTATATTTGGCTACCCACAAAAACAGCATTCACCAGTGAAAATAGACCTCGATTTCAACCGCAATGAAGATGTGATGAAACAGATGATTTCGAAGATGGAAAGCCGTCTCGAAAAAATCCATCAAGGCGGTGGGCTAAAGCGCATAGAAAAGGAACACGCCAAAGGCAAAATGAGTGCCCGCGAACGGGTGGCCAACTTAATTGATACAGGCACTTCTACCATCGAAATTGGGGCATTTGCTGGGTTCGATTTATATGCCGAACACGGTGGATGCCCCGGAGGTGGTGTGGTTGTAGTTATAGGGTACGTTTCAGGCAAACAGTGCATTATTGTTGCCAATGATGCCACAGTGAAAGCTGGTGCTTGGTTTCCCATAACTGGTAAGAAAAACCTGAGAGCGCAAGAAATTGCCATGGAAAACCGACTGCCAATCATTTATTTGGTAGATAGCGCGGGTGTTTATCTCCCCATGCAGAACGAAATCTTCGCAGATAAGGAGCATTTTGGCCGCATTTTTCGCAATAATGCCAAAATGAGCAGCATGGGAATCGTGCAGATTTCGGCTATTATGGGTAGTTGTGTGGCTGGTGGTGCTTACTTGCCAATTATGAGCGATGAAGCGTTGATTGTAGATAAAACGGGTACCATTTTCCTCGCAGGTTCCTACCTTGTCAAAGCCGCCATCGGAGAAAATATCGACAACGAAACCTTGGGTGGTGCTACTACGCATTGCGAAATATCTGGCGTTACAGACTACAAAGCCAAAGACGATGCAGATGCTTTGCGCACCATTCGCAGCATTGTAGATAAAATTGGAAGTTTCGAAAAAGCAGGTTTCGACCGCAAAACTTCTGCCCCACCAACATCCGACCCAAAAGAAATTTTAGGTATTCTTCCCGAAAATCGGATGAAGGAGTACGACATGTTGGAGATTATTAACCGCTTGGTAGACAACTCCGATTTTGAGGAATATAAAGCCGAATACGGTAAAACTATACTATGTGGCTTAGCGCGCATTGATGGTTGGGCGGTAGGCATTGTAGCAAACCAACGCAAACGCGTAAAAACTACGAAAGGCGAGATTCAGTTGGGTGGCGTTATCTACTCGGATAGTGCCGACAAAGCAGCGCGTTTCATCATGAATTGCAACCAAAAGAAAATACCGTTGGTGTTTATGCACGATGTAACGGGATTTATGGTGGGCTCACGCTCCGAGCAAGGCGGAATCATAAAAGACGGAGCCAAAATGGTGAATGCGGTAGCAAACAGCACCGTTCCAAAATTCACAATTGTAGTGGGCAACAGCTATGGCGCAGGCAACTATGCCATGTGTGGCAAAGCCTACGACCCGCGACTAATGGTGGGATGGCCTACAGCAAACATTGCCGTGATGGGTGGCGCACAAGCAGCCAAAGTGCTTTTGCAAATTCAAAAAAGCACCATCGAAGCCAAAGGCGAATTGGTAACACCCGAACAGGAGAAAGAACTGCTAGACCGAATTACAGCTGGTTATGAAGAGCAAACTTCGCCCTACTACGCTGCTGCGCGGTTGTGGATTGATGCCATCATTCATCCATTGGATACGCGCAAGTGGATTAGCATGGGCATCGAAGCAGCCGAACATGCTCCAGTGGAGCGATTCAACCCAGGCGTAATTCAAACTTAGACTAAAACGTTGGGCTTGGACCTTTGATCTTAGCCAATTTTACAGCTTCGAATAGGAATTTATCCTCGCGAAAAGTAATTGTTTTGGGTGCTTTATTCTGCATTTCAACGGTAACCCAATCCTTCTGACCTACTTCCACACGCAAGCTTGCGCCATTGGGGTCAAGAATTTCCATAGGCATTGCAAAGTCTGGCACGGCCGCACTCCAGCGCATTCTCACCTTTTTTCCTTTTACCTGATATTGTAAAACTGGCAACTTTGCTTGTCCAAGATATTGGGCAAAAAAGGGCGACATGTTCTTCCCCAATTTTCTATTCACGAACTGAATCAATTCTTCCCCATCAATATTCTGATGGCGAAACTCCATAGCAATCGCCTTCAATAACGGTTTAAATACCGTGTCATCATTGATTACGCTTCGCAACGTGTGCAGCATCCACGCCCCTTTGTAATACATATCGTTCGAATTTCCCTCCGCATTCATTCCATACACCCCAAGAATGGGTGATTTATTGTCGATAAAGTACTTCTGATACTTCATGTAATCCAACATCTTGGCATACCCGTACTTTCCTTCAACAAACACACTTTCTGCATACGTGCAAAAGCTTTCGTGAATCCACATGTCGGCCATGTCGTTCATGCTAACACTATTTCCCCACCATTCATGGCCCGTTTCGTGAATTATGATGTAGTCAAAATCCATATCGGCTGGAAATCGTCCCCAATATCCTTTCATGTACTTGTTGCCATAGGCTATGGCACTTTGATGCTCCATGCCGGCATATGGAGTTTCAATTAGCGCATATCCATCTTCCCAAAATGGGTATCTTCCAAAGGCTTCTTCATAAATGGCCATCATGGGTTGCACTTGCTTAAAATGCTCCTTGGCTTTCTGCAAATTATCGCGAAGCACGTAATAATTCAACGCTAGCGAATCGCTTCCACTGGTGTAATGCGATTGGAAATGCGCAAAATCGCCAATGTTCAACGTCACATTATAGTTGTTGATGGGATTGACTACTTTCCATGTCCAACGGGTTAAACTATGATCAATTTTTCGATTCTGTAATTGACCGTTTCCCACGCACATCAATCCATTGGGCACGGTGAAATGCATGACCAGACTATCTGGTTCATCCGAAAGATGGTCTTTATTTGGCCACCACGAACTGGCACCAAAACCCTCGCATGCCACACCAATGTGGTGTTTTCCATTCGCGTCTTTACTCCAAACAAAACCACCATCCCAAGGTGCAGCCTTAGCGGTTACGGGTGTACCATGATAAAAAACCTGAACAGCTGATTTTGCCCCTTTCTTAATCTGTTCCTGAAACCGCACGAAAACCGTATTCTCCACACGGGAGAATTCGAGCTTCTTTTTTTGGTGGACGATACTATCTATAGTTAAAACCTGAAAAAGGTCAAGTTGTAACATATCTAAGTCGTTTATCGCTTCGAAATGAATGGAATTGCTACCCGCTATAGTGCGCAGTTCTGGATTAATTTCAATGTCTAACTCGTAGAAATGCACATCAAACGCAGCACGCCACGGAGAAAGCATTCCCCGCAAACTATCAGCTTTAGTGAGTTCTTGAGCAGCCCCAGAAAACGACAACAAACACAAGCTAAACAGGACAATTAGTCTCATTTCTAAACTAGTGAGAACAAAAAAACGCTGCCATGGAAACCACGACAGCGTTGCTTTATGTCAAAAAAGAAGTTGATTATAATCCCAATTTCTTGGCATCGGCCATTGCGGCCTCCAATCCTTTCTTATCTATAGTGCGAAGACCATTAGCAGATACGCGAAGCGTAATCCACTTATCTTCAGCAGCTAAGTAGAATTTTTTCTTAAACAAATTGGGAAGAAACTTCCGCTTGGTCTTTCTATTGGAGTGAGAAACATTGTTCCCTACCATAACTTTCTTACCTGTAATCTCGCAAACCCTTGACATGACTGTAAACGCTTTGAATGTGTTGTAAAACGGGGCGCAAATGTAGAATAATTCTTTCCATAATCAAAGCAATAAAATCTGCTTGCGCAACATGTTTAAAGCGGTGAGGGAACTGCGTTCAATATTGCGTTTTCGGTTGTCGCCAAATTGGTGCATTTTGGCCTGTGTGCCCCGCGGACCAGCCACTGCAATCCACACTGTTCCAACAGGTTTGTCAGCAGTTCCGCCATCCGGACCAGCAATTCCCGATACCGAAATCGTAAAATCTGTTCTGAATTTTTTCCGTGCACCTTCGGCCATTTCAATCACAACAGCCTCGCTCACTGCGCCAAAAGCTTCCAATGTTTTGAGGTTCACTCCAAGCTCTTGCATCTTCACTTCGTTGCTGTAGGCCACCAAACCTCCCAAAAAATAATGCGATGCGCCCGAAATGGATGTTAATAATTGCGCTACAGAACCACCAGTGCAACTCTCGGCAGTACTGACGGTCAACTTCTTTTCGCGGAGAAGATTGCCAACTACACTTTCAATGGTGTCATCATCATAGCCATAGATCAACTCCGGAATCAACTCCAAGAGCTTATTCACTTCATCGTTCAACTCCAACCGCAATGCTTCCTCGTCCTTGCCAATGGCTGTTAGTCGCAATCGAACTCTTCCTGGAGATGGCAAATACGCCAACTTTAGTGTTTTGGGCAACGCGTTTTCCCAAGCTGAAATGCGCTCAGAAAGCCAACTTTCGCCCATGCCCATGGTAAGTATGGTGCGGTGCAAAATTGTAGGGGCTTCAAACCGTTTCACCAGCCTAGGAAGCACCTCATTAGTCATGATACCCTTCATTTCATAGGGAACGCCCGGCATACTAACGATTACCGATTTCCCCGTATCGAACCACATGCCGGGCGCTGTGCCTTGGGCATTGTGCAGCGGCTGACAGGCTTCCGGCAAATCGGCTTGCTGGCGGTTTATTTCGGAAACAGTTCTATTAAAACGCGCAAACAACTGCTCGATGTGGGAAGCTATTTCTGGATGAAACACCGTTTTGCATTCGAAATATTCGCACAACGCCACCTTGGTCACATCATCATTAGTTGGGCCCAAACCACCCGTTACCAAAACTACATCTACGCGATTGGCCGATTCAGAAATGGCCAGTTTAATTTCATCTTTTCCATCGCTAATAGATACAATGCGCTGCACACTTGCGCCAATACCATTCAACTGTTGGCCCATCCAAGCCGAATTGGTATCTACAATTTGTCCGATTAAAATTTCGTCACCTATGGTAATTATCTCAACTTTCATGGGGCAAGATTACACATTGAACAAGAAAATTAAACCAACGGTAACGCCACAAAAATGAGGGAATCATCT
>CAMDOM010000075.1 GCA_945903645.1 Chryseobacterium gleum | reverse complement strand
AGAAGTTTGCTATCAGTCTTTAGCATCAAAATCCCAATCGTTTAGGCGTTTCATAGCATGATGCGCTGTGAGGTCGTATTGCACAGGCACTGCGGATACAAATCCGTTTTCGAGGGCCCACACATCGGTGTCGGTGCCTTTGTCGTAGTTCTTAAATGCGCCTGTAAGCCAGTAATACTTGCGTTTGTGTGGGTCGAGACGCTCGTCAAATTCCTCTTCCCATTTAGCGTTGGCCTGACGGCAAATTTTCACTCCCTTTATTTCGTCCAGCTTCAAATCGGGGATGTTCACATTGAGCAATGTGCCTGTGGGCATGCCATAATGCAACATATTCTTAACGATGATGCGCACGTAATGCTGGGCTGCGCTCATATCGGCATCAAGGCCATAATTGAGCAACGAAAAGCCCACAGATGGAATTCCTTCAATGCAGCCCTCCATAGCAGCCGACATGGTGCCGCTGTAAATGACATTGATGCTGTGATTAGCACCGTGGTTGATGCCCGAAATAATGAGGTCGGGCCTGCGCGTTAGCACTTTATCTATAGCAATCTTGACGCAATCTACCGGAGTGCCACTGCACTGATAGCCGATACTCTCGCCATGGTATTCCACCTTATCGAGGCGCAAAGGTTTGTTGAGGGTGATGGCATGTCCCATTCCGCTTTGTGGGCTATCGGGTGCTACCACAACAACCTCCGCAAAACTTTGCACAGCCTTTACCATGGCTTGTATGCCTGGGGCAGTGATGCCATCATCGTTAGTAGCTAGTATTAGTGGACGGTGCTTTGGCATGAGTGGTTAGTTTAGGCGCAAAGCTAAGGGAGGGAACATTGCTAGGAATGCACGCAACGTTATTTCTATCGCATCCATTTGGCAATTCAATATAAATCTTGCACGAGCGAATATCACGCCCTCAGATATTATGATGTACTTCACCAGCATAAAACCTCTCTTTAATCCAACTTCCCATGAAAGAACTCCTTCTCGCAGGTGCAATACTATCCAATGTGCTCAACAACATTGGCTTCAAATACTCGGCTCTTAACGAAGCTGTGCCCAGCAAGAAATGGGGATTTCTTGCGCTAGGTTTGGTGTTTGGACTTATCAATTCGGTATTGTTTGCCGAAACGTTGCGGTTTATTAGCCTTCAGGTAGCAAGCACCATTTTCTTCTCCCTCACCATTGTTGGGCTCTATTTGGTGTCGGTATTTTGGTTTAACGAAACCATTACGTTATTGCGCCTTAGCGGTGCAGCAGTGATAATAATTGGAGTGGTGGTGATGTCGATTAAGTAAAGAAAATTGGGGTAAATAATATTCAGTTTTGACATTTGCTTGCACGCTAATGGTCGACCTTTGTGCACCACAAACGACCCATGAACCAGCGCAAGAAAGTAGTAGTAATTGGAGGTGGATTTGCGGGCATTCAGCTCATTCGCAACCTTGATGAAGCTCAATTTGATGTGATTCTTATCGATAAGATAAATCATCATCAGTTTCAGCCATTGTTCTATCAGGTGGCTACCTCTCAGGTTGAACCTTCGAGCATTTCATTCCCGCTTCGCAACATTTTTCGCAAAAAGCCTAATGTGCGCATTCGCATGGGCACGGTGCTTCGCGTGGATAGCGCTGCAAAGAAAGTAGAAACCACCATTGGTGCCTTCGATTACGATTTGCTGGTAGTAGCCATTGGATGCACCACCAATTTTTATGGCAATACCAACATAGCGGCCAATGCCTTGACGCTGAAATCGACCTCTGATGCAATAGCCATTCGCAATCACATTCTTACCATCTTTGAAAATGTGCTGGCAAGCCCAGAAGAGGATAAGGAACGCTTGCTCAACTTCGTGATTGTAGGTGCTGGCCCAACGGGAGTGGAACTTGCTGGTGCATTTGCGGAGATAAAGCGCAATGTGTTACCCAAGGACTATCGGTACATCGACTTCTCCCAGATGAATGTGATATTGGTAGAAGGCAGTACCCACACACTCAACAATATGAGCATGAATGCCAAAACGGCCTCGGAGGAATACCTGAAGGAGTTGGGGGTCATCATTCGCACTGAAACGTTTGTGAAAGATTATGACGGTAGGCTGCTCACGCTTAGCACCGGTGAAACACTCCATACCTCGACAGTTATTTGGGCAGCGGGAGTTACTGGAAATCGCATTGCAGGTTTTGAAGCGGAGAGTTTAGCACAGGGCAATAGATTGCGCGTAGACCGCTACAATAAAGTGATGCACACCAAGGATGTTTATGCCCTAGGCGACATTGCTTATATGGAAACTCCTAGTTATCCGAAAGGACATCCTCAAGTGGCCAACGTGGCGGTGAACCAAGCGAAACTGCTGGCAAAAAACCTGAACTGCATAGTTAGTGGCAAAAAACAGCGCGAATATGAGTATAAAGACCTTGGGTCTATGGCTACCATTGGGCAACACAAAGCTGTAGTCGACTTGCCTTTTGTTCGGTTTAAGGGCTATTTTGCTTGGATAATTTGGATGTTTTTACACCTTATGTTGATTTTGAGTGTCAAGAATAAACTCATCATTTTCATCAATTGGGCGTGGAGCTATGTAACAAAAAACTCATCGCTCAGACTTATTCTAGGACCAACAAAAACCACGAATGTGGCATAGTTAAATCGGGGAACAATGGAAGATTTTCGGTTATCGCCATTCTTGAAATTAGAGCAGTAGCAAATGCACAGCTTACGGATGTCGGAGGTCGCGTGGTGCATCAACAAGCGTGGAGCGCATCCAAAGGTGCTGTTTTGATTCTTGACACACCTTTGGAAGACGGCATGTATCTACTCAATGTAACCCTTGAAAACGGCAAGCGTTGGAGCAGTTCGGTAATAATTTCCACCAACTAGAACAGACAAAAATATATAAAGAGAAAGCCCCAAACCACTGCTGGTTTGAGGCTTTCTGCTTCATACATTTTTCGAGGTTTCTACAATCCAGTTACCACCTTCACGTTATCCTCAAACACACGATCAATGAGCAGATTTCGTGGGTCTATAGCTGCTTTGACGGGAATAGTATCTAGCGTGAACTTGAAGGTCATTTCGGGCTGAGTGATTTTTACCCGTTGTTTGAAGATTAGCTTCTTCTCATCACTATCGAGCACACCTAAATCCACCCAATCGTTCATTGGAAGGCGGGTTTCGTTGCCCATAGTGTCTGCTTTTATCTTGTGTGAAGCAATCTTTAGGGTCAGCTCATACTTTCCGTTATCTACGGCAGTGTAGCTGGCTTCCGTAAGGCGATTGTCATACAGCGTAATTTCCTTAAACCAATCGGTGATAAGATACTTGAGGGTATCGGGCACTTGAGGTTCGAGGTGCTTGAGGAAATCTAACGAGGTGGAATAGGGCGGGCCAACGTGCTTAAACTCATCCAAGTAATTGCGCATGGCCAAATTCACCTTGTCTTCTCCAATGTAATCTTGCAAGGCATAGAGAATAAGACTGCCTTTGCCGTAGTGAATGTGTGGTTGGTTTTCAACCTTATACAGCGGCACTTCCTTGTCCACTTCTTGCCCGCGGCCACTGAGGTAGCGGTCGTGGTTGTATTGCAGGAACTCCCGCATTTTCATCGGGTCGGCATTGGCCATTTTCATGGTCATAAGGGAAGAATACTCGGCAAAACTCTCACTCATCATGGTGCCGCCTTGCATGTTGGCACCCACCACCTGATGTGCCCACCACTGGTGCGCTATTTCGTGGGCAATAACGGCATCAATAACATTGTTGTCGTTTTCATCTTCCAAGTTGGTTACAAACCCAAATGCCTCAGAATACGGCATGGTGCCCGGAAACGCTTGCGCAAATGTGGCATAACGCGGAAACTCAATAATGCGGCATTGCTTGTGGTAATACGGCCCAAAATTGGCAGTGTAATACGTTAGCGAGCGCTCCATGGCGGCCAACATCATAGGCACATTTACGCCATGCTTTGCATCGTAATACACTTCCAAATCAACGCCTTTCCATTTCTTTCGGGCTACTTCATAGCGGGCTGAGATGAACGAATAGAAGTTTTGCGAAGCATGGTCTACCACATAATGGTAATAGTTGCGCCCATCCTGCTCCCATTCCTTTTTCAGTGTTCCCGGGGCAATGGCAATTTGGTCGGAGGACGTAGAAATGGTAGTTTCCATTTGGATAAAATCTGCCCGACCATTGGTGAGGTAGTTATCGCCACAGGCACGCCCACAGGTTTCTTCCAATTCGGGCATTCGGTCTTTAGTAGGCAGTCCGTATTTCTTCCGCGAATTCTTATCGCTCAATTCGCTGTTGGAGTCGTAGCCAAGGCTGGGTAATATCTGGAAGTTGTTTAAGAACGTTCCATTCTCAATCACGCTGGTGTTGGTCACCTCATTCTCAAATCCTTTCGGTAAGTAGGCGGTTTCGATGCGTGCTACCATTGAATCTCCAGGTTGCATGGCAGGACTTATCGCATAGGTGGCCCATCCCATTTCCTTATCATCCGATACTAGCTTGGCATTGGGAATGGCAAACTTCGGATTCCAGTTTTTATCGTAGTTGAAATAAAAGGTATCTATGGGCGAGGTGGTTTGGTTTTTCAACACCAAATCGGCTTTCACGCGCACAATGCGTTCCTCTGGAAAGATATCAATCGTGAATTTCACATCCTTCACCTTAGGCAAATTGGCGCCTTCATAGCGCTTGTATTTCTTCTCGAATTCGGCAGAAAGCAGCTCCAATTCATCCGAAGTTTTGTAGGGATTTAATACTTGTGTGTTGTAATACACCCAACCACCTACTGCTATCCACGCCATCAAAAACACAGCAGTTAGCACTTTTGCCCCGCCTAGCATTCTGCCATTGGCATGCATCAACCGTTCTTTAAAGGTGCTAGCCGAACCTCGCGTCCATAACGCAGCCGCAATCATAAGGCATACCAACGAAAACAAGAACCAAAACGCATTGAACCATAGCCTGCCTTCTACTCCCGGACCAAAGCCATTCATATCGGAATACATAATGGATGGCCCCGACCCAATGGACCACATGTTGCTTTGCACATCGATGGCAAGTAGAATCAAATTCCACAAAAACAGGATGATGATGGACACGAAGTAGCCCACATACTTGTTGTTTACCAGCACTTGAATCATAATCATCACCCCACTCCAAATGACATAAATGGGCAGGGATGAAAACGCGAAATCCAAGGCATAAACCATCGGTTCGATGCGGGTGTAGCCATTGGCCAACTGATACACAATGCTGCAAACAATGAAAAACACGTGAATAATTGTGGTGAGTGCAATGAGCGAAAGCATTTTGGCCCCCAACGAAATAGCCGAGGCATGGGGTGTGGCATCTATAACCTCGTTGATTTTGGAATTGCGGTCGCGCCAAACGAGTTCGCCACTAAAAAATACCAAGATTATGATAACGAAAATGCCCGAAGCACTGTCAATCAAATCAATCATTTTGTAGGTGAGTGGGTACGATTTCAACCCATAATAGTCGAACCCACCCGCCAAATTGGCCAACAGAATAATGACGCTAAAGAGGAACAACGTTTGAAACGTTACGCTCCTGGCAATGCTAAGAAAGTTGGTGTAGAAAAAGCTCTTGAACTGTGACCATCCCACATTGCCTCCAAACATGGGCGTCACTTTGGGCTGATGTTCGTGCGCGATTGCAGCCCGTTTTTCTTCTTTGGACTTTGCCACTTTTTTGTTCTTCTCTTGAAACGAAAATCCAAGATATGATAGCCCCAAAATACCCACTCCCAATACAATCCACACCAAACGATTGAGCAATAGAATGCCAGAAAATGCGGGGCTCAACGTATTCTTTTCGATTGGAGTGTAGTATTTGGCATACAGCGAATAGGCACGAATACCAAAGGTGTCGGTTAGCGCGCCAAGGGTTTCGTTTTCAATATCACTCATCAACGTACCCGAAATGATGTAAGCAATGATGATAACCAACGCGCCTACAAAAGAAATAACGGTGCTCTTCCATCTGTTGGCCAACGCAAACACTATGCTACCCGCAAAAAACATATTGGGCAATATGAACAACAAGTAGTTGTTGACGAACGTTTCCAAATAATACGGCCCAAAACGGTCGGCATCTACCCAACCCATAGCAGGACCCACCATACCGCCAATAAAAACACCCAAAAACACCCCAAGCATGGGAATGGTAGACAGCACCAACGCCCCAAAAAAGCGCCCAAAGAAATAGCCGCTTTTGCTCAATGGGGTGCTAAACAGAATTTCGTTAAACTGATGATTGTGGTCTTTTAGCGCAGCAGTGTTGAAATACGCAGCGGCTATCAGCAAACCAAAAATGGTAAGGATAGCGGTGAACTGCGTAATGACATGAGGCGCGTTTTTATACACGTTGCCCATCGCGCCACCTATCACGATATTGTCGCTTGCAGTGGCACCAAAGGTCAAGAGTGCAATCAACAGCAAGAAGATGTACACCATAGGCTGCCGAAGGGCATACCTCAATTCGGCAAAAAAGAAATCTTTGAACATGGCGGTGCTTTTTGAGGCTTAAACGAGCACGTTGGCCGTGTTTATTTTGGAGAAGAACACATCTTCCAAGTTCGGTTTCACTGGTTCGAACCCGTTTTGCGGGTCGGTTTCGCTATACACGTGAATGAAGGGCTTGCCGCCCACCATTTTATTGGAAATAATGGCATAGTTGACCGCATAGGCATCCAACTCTTCTCGCTCTACTACTTTTTGATACACCTTGCCACCCAGTTGGTCAATAGCGGTTTGCGGGGCACCATGAAACACCAATTTGCCCCCGTTCATTATGGCCATTTTGGTGCAGAGTTCGCGCACATCATCCACAATATGTGTACTTAGAATAACGATAACCTCCTTACCCACATCGGCCAGTAGGTTGTAGAAGCGGTTGCGTTCGCCAGGGTCGAGGCCAGCAGTTGGTTCATCCACAATAATGAGGCTTGGGCTACCGATAAGCGCTTGCGCAATGCCTACGCGCTGCTTCATGCCACCCGAAAAGCCTTTCACATTCTTGTTGCGCTCGGCATAGAGGTTCACTTTTTCGAGCAGATAATGTACCAATTGTTTGCGCTCGCTGGATTTGCCAATGCCTTTAAGAATGGCAATATGGTCGAGTAATTGCTCGGCAGTTATCTTGGGATACACGCCAAACTCTTGTGGCAGATAGCCCAACACTTTGCGCAATTCGTGAGGTTGGTTAAAAATATCGATGTCGTTGAGCATGGCCGTTCCACCATCTGCCTCTTGCAAAGTAGCCAACGTGCGCATTAGCGATGATTTACCCGCACCATTGGGCCCCAATAGGCCAAACATGCCGTTCTCAATTTCGATAGACACATTGTCCAACGCCTTCACGCCATTGGGGTAGGTTTTGGAAAGGTTCTTTATTACGAGTCTGTTCATGGGTGTGGAGTTTTTGCGCTAAAGGGCAAGCCAATGCTGTGGCAAATATATCCTAGTAACCTGAGTTCGGGATAAGACAATCACAGCTATTTGTGAATAAATAGTTGATATACAAATAAATAGCAGCAAAGGTGTTGGGTAATTTAGTGGTGCGAACTGCTAAAAACCTGAACCGATGCTGCTGACCAAAACTACTGAGATATTC
>CAMDOM010000074.1 GCA_945903645.1 Chryseobacterium gleum | reverse complement strand
GAGCAACCGGTAGCCAATGCAGGCACGGGAGGCAGCGAGTGCGACTTGAACTTTGTGTTCAGCGCACTACCGAGCACAGGAACAGGAGCATGGAGCCAAACCACAGGCCCGGGCACATCAACCTACAACAACAGCAGCAGCGCAGTAGCCACGGTAACGGTGAGCCAATATGGCACTTACACGTATACTTGGACAGAGACCAACGGCACATGCTCAGACAATGCCACAGTAACGGTAAACTACTACCAGCAACCCGTTGCTGAGGCAGGCAATGGCGGCAGCGAGTGCGACCTAACGTTCAGCCTAAGCGCCACGCCAAGCGTTGGCACGGGTGTATGGACGGCCACAGGTCCAGGCACAGCGAGCTATGGTAGCAACACAAGTGCAGCCACTACAGCGACTGTGAGCCAAGTAGGGGTATACACCTTTATATGGACAGAGACCAATGGGGTATGCGTAAGTACGGACAATGCAGTAGTCACGTTCTACAGCCAAACAGTAGCCGATGCAGGTACAGGAGGCGATGCCTGTGATTTAGACTTTGTATTAAGCGCAATCCCCACGTTCGGTACAGGCACATGGAGTCAAACAACAGGCCCAGGTTTCGCGAGCTTCACGCCCAATGCCAATGCAGCAGGCGCTACAGCCACAGTGAGCCAATACGGCACGTACACATTCACATGGACCGAAGGAGACGGAGTATGCGTAACGACCGACAACGTAACGGTTAACTACTACCAACAACCAGTAGCCAATGCCGGTGTTGCGACTAATCAGTGTGACCTTGACGTTGCCATTGCTGCAATCCCTTCTATAGGTGTTGGCAATTGGACAGTGTCTGGCCCAGGTAATTCAGTATTTATTCCTAGCACTAATGCGCCTGTTGCGGTAGCTAATGTGGATAATTATGGCACGTACCAATTCACATGGACCGAGGATAACAATGGATGCGTAGACAGCGATGTCATATCCATTGTGTTCAATCAATTGCCAGTTGTGAATTATAGTGGTCTTGCGGCTTCTTATTGTGTAGATTCTGCTGTCCTCATTCCGCTTACGGGATCACCAGCTGGGGGCACATTTAGCGGACAAGGAGTTGCTAATTCTAATTTCATTCCTTTTGCTGCTGGCGTTGGAACGTTTGACATAACATACACTTATACAGATGCGAATGGTTGCACAAATAGTCAAGTGCAAAGCACAAGTGTAAGTGGAGTTCCTAGCGTTAGTTTCTCTGGATTAGGAACAGCCTATTGCGAGGATGACGCATCAGTAATCGCACTTACGGGAGTACCTGCAGGAGGAACTTTTGCTGGTGCAGGAATTAGCGGAGATAGTTTTATTCCAAATACAGCTGGCTTAGGTTCGCATGTAATTAGCTACACATTCGGAGATGTGAATGGATGTAGCAGTACAAGCACACAATCCGTTTTAATAAATCTTCTTCCAGCAGTTTCGTTTAGCGGATTGGCGCCTTCGTATTGTGGAGTAAGTTCTATAGTTCCATTGGTGGGTTCACCTGCTGGTGGAGTATTTACTGGACCAGGTATTTCTGGAAACAACTTCAATCCAACCGGGGCTGGTTCGGGTGAGCATGTCATTACCTACACGTTCACAAGTGGCAGTGGCTGTAGCAATAGCACTGCCCAAACCGTGGCTGTGAATGCACTTATTCAACCTGTCATTAGCGTAAATGGACCGGTGGAATTCTGCGAAGGGTCGTCAGTAACTCTTGATGCGGGAAGTGGCTACAACCAATATATCTGGAGCAACAATCAAACAGGACAAACAATCACAGTTAGTGATGCGGGTGTGTATAGTGTAACCGTGTCTAGCGCTCAAGGCTGTCAGGCAACATCGGCAACTGTGCAAGTGGTGGTTAATGCAGCTCCAGTGGTTAACCTTGGTTCAGATGTTACAATCTGCGTAGGCTCATTCTACACGCTAGATGCTGGCAATGCTGGTAGTACGTTAGATTGGTCAACGCAAGAAATAACGCAACAAATAATCGTTGGAACTCCTGGCGATTATGAAGTGGTTGTCACAGGTGCAAATGGGTGTTCTGCTTCAGACGAGATATCCATCTCAGAAAGTGTTGCATTGAATCCTGTCATTACTGCCAATGGTTCTACCACGTTCTGCGAGGGACAATCGTTGACGTTGAATGGTGGTGTTGGCTATGATTCGTACTTATGGGCGAATGGAGTGGCAAGTCAGTTGCTCACCATTACTACCGGTGGAACGTACAGCTTAACTGTGACGGATGCGTTTGGTTGTACGGGAACTACTTCCATTCAAACCACATCAAACCCACTTCCAAACGCTGAGATTGTGCCGAATGGCAGCACAAACCTATGCTCAGCTGGTAGTAGCGTTACTCTTAATGCGGTCAACACTTCAGGCAACTATTTGTGGAGCGTAACTGGCGAGATTACTTCAACTATTGAAGCTTCGATAGCTGGTTCGTACACCGTTACGGTAACGAATCCAACCACAGGTTGTGCAGCTACATCATTGCCAGCGGTTGTAACCCAAGGCACTTCTGCAGCACCAGTAATTGTTGCAAGTGGTCCAACGGAATTTTGTGATGGAGGAAGCGTTGTGTTGTCGGTTGAACCAAGTGATGAATACATATCCTACTTGTGGGTTACAGGTTCCTTCAATCCTACAATCACGGTAGAATCCTCTGGTTCATACTGGGTGCAGGTGGTAGACGCCAACAACTGTATAAACAATACATTGGTGAATAACCCAACGGTTGTAACTGTTTGGAATCCAAACCCAACAATTGTGCAAAACGGTGGCGACTTACAAGTGAGCAATGGCCCATTTGCAACGTATCAGTGGTTCCGCAACGGCAATCCATTACCTGGTGAAACTGGCCCAATCTACACGCCTAGCACCAGTGCTAACTATTATGTTCAGGTTACTGATGTTAATGGATGTACCGCAAACTCATCCAATATTGAGTTTACAGCAACAGGAACTGGTGATGAAAACGACCTATTCAGTTTGAGCATCTACCCGAATCCCAACAACGGACAATTTACCATTGAGGCCGATTTGGGAACCAGCACAGATGTAACATTAGTAGTGAAAGATGTATTAGGTCGCGAGTTGATGCAGCCTGAGCGTATTGAAACCACATCCACTTTCCGTAGGTCATTTGATATTGGCCACTTGAGTAATGGTGTCTATTATGTTCATATCATTGGCAGCGAGGGCTTTACGGTTAAGTCGGTGGTGAAGAATTAACCGAATCGTCAACCAATAGAAAAGGAAAGGGCCGTGCAAATTGTACGGCCCTTTCCTTTTTAAAAAGATTAAGTTTGGTTTTAGAGTGTGCCTCTTTTGGCCTGTTCGCGCTCAATACTTTCAAAAAGTGCCTTAAAGTTGCCAGCACCGAAGCCCCGAGCTCCCATGCGTTGAATTATCTCGAAGAACAACGTAGGGCGGTCTTCCACAGGCTTGGTGAATATCTGTAGCAGATAACCTTCTTCGTCAGAATCGACTAGGATGGCAAGTTTGGCCACTTCTTTCAAATCTTCCTTCACCATCCTCATGTGCGCGCCAAGACGAGCAGGAATCTCGTCATAGTAGGCTTGTGGCGGTGCTGATAGAAACTCTACTCCACGCTTTCTCAATTCGGTTACTGTTGAGATTATATCATCGGTTGCAACTGCTATGTGCTGAGCTCCTGGGCTTTCATAAAAATCGAGGTATTCTTCAATTTGCGAACGCTTGTTGCCCTTGGCTGGTTCGTTGATTGGGAATTTGATGCGGCCATTACCGTTGCTCATCACCTTGCTCATCAGGGCCGAGTATTCGGTATGAATCTGCTTATCATCGAATGAAAGGAAGTTCACGAAGCCCATCACATCTTCATACCATTTCACCCAAGTGTTCATCTCGCCCCAGCCCACATTGCCCACCATGTGGTCGATGAATTTGAGGCCAACGGGCGATGGATTGTAGTCTGACTTCCACTCTTGATAGCCTGGAAGGAATGTGCCTTTGTAGTTCTTCCGCTCCACGAAAATGTGAACCGTTTCACCATAAGTGTAAATGCCTGAGCGCACAACTTCGCCATGTTCATCCTTTTCTACGGTCGGTTCCATAAATGGCTTTGCGCCTCGATTTACGGTTTCGTTAAACGAGGCAGTTGCATCATCGACCCAAAGAGCAATCACCTTCACGCCATCGCCATGTTTTTTCACATGTTCGCCAATGACCGAATTGCTATTCAGTGCAGTGGTAAGCACAAGACGAATCTTATCTTGCTTCAACACATACGAAGCACGGTCTTTCACGCCTGTCTCCAATCCAGCATAAGCCAAACTTTGAAATCCAAACGCGGTTTTATAAAAGTGCGCAGCCTGCTTGGCATTGCCCACATAAAATTCCACATAATCTGTTCCAAGAAGAGGAAGAAAGTCCTGTGCGCCTTCGAAGATTTTTTCGAGGCCGTATTCTACATTCTTAATCGCTGTGCTCATCTCTATTTGAATTTCAAAGTTTATTTACTCCACCCAACTATTCCAATATTTACCATCATCAATCTTCAACGCTTCTTCGGTTACCATTAGTGGTTTGAAGGTGTCGACCATCACGGCCAATTCGTCCGTTTCTTTTTTGCCGATGCTGCGCTCCATAGCTCCAGGATGCGGTCCGTGCGGAATGCCTGCTGGGTGCAAAGAGATATGCCCAGGTCCAATATCGTTGCGGCTCATAAAATCTCCATCAACGTAATACAACACCTCATCACTATCAATATTACTATGATTGTAGGGTGCGGGGATGGAATCGGGATGATAATCATACAATCGAGGAACGAACGAACATACCACAAAAGACGATGATTCGAAGGTTTGATGCACTGGTGGCGGTTGATGCACACGTCCGGTTATCGGTTCGAAATCGTGAATGCTGAAGGCATACGGATAGTTGTATCCATCCCAACCCACCACATCAAACGGATGCGTGGCATACACCAATTGGTGCATCACATTCTGCTTTTTCACCTTGACAAGGAAGTTTCCTTTTTCGTCATGAGTTTCTAAATCAGACGGCCTGCGGATGTCGCGCTCGCAAAACGGAGAACTTTCCAGCAATTGACCAAACCAATTGCGATACCGCTTTGGAGTGTACATCGGTTGGTGGCTTTCTACAATAAACAACCGATTGTCTGCGGTATCAAAATCAATTTGATAAATCATTCCACGCGGAATGAGCAAATAATCACCATAGGAAAACTTCAAATTTCCTAGCATGGTGCGTAGCGTGCCCGAGCCTTTGTGAATGAAAAGCATTTCGTCAGCATCCGAATTTTTGTAGAAATACTCGCGCAAACTTTGCTGAGGAGCAGCCAAAATAATTTGCACATCGCTGTTCACTAAAACGGCTTTTCTGCTGGCAAGAAAATCGGCTTCGGGAGTGGTTTTAAATCCATGAAGTCGCAGTGAGCGCATGTTTTTTTCTATCGCCACTTTTGGAGCTACATCATACGATTCTAGCATCGCTTTCACCTGAGTAGGCCGCTCGAAATGATACATCAAACTGCTCATGCCATCGAACCCAACAGTGCCAAAAAGCTGCTCGTAGTGGTGGCTACCATCGCTTTTCTTAAATACTATGTGCCGCTTGTGGGGCAGCATTCCGAGTTGATGATATATGGGCATGGAATTAAATTTGGCGACTCAAAAGTAGGAATACCATTTTCGTTTGAACTGACGGGAATCATGCGTGGTTTCTGCTATTGGTTTCACCGAAACAAAAGGAACTGATGTACATTGCGCAGCACCATGGAAAACCAAGAATCACACGTGTTAGGAGTTATTAAAGTAAATAAAGCATCGGGCGAAGTTGTGCCGTTTGATGAGGCAAAACTTGTGCATTCTTTAGAGCGAAGCGGTGCCGATGATGATGCTATTGCCGAGGTGCTTAAAGAAGTACGCCACAATCTAGTGGAGGGTATTACTACCAAGAAGATTTACAAAATGGCATTTCCCATTCTTCGAAAAAAAACAGAAGCATCTGCCGCTCGCTATCAGCTGAGCAACGAGGAAAGGTTGCTGCTGAGAAAGCGGTCGGTAATTGAGACCGTCAACGACCAGCTCAAAGACATCTGCCATGCTGAACATACACGGCATCGCTCCATCTCAGGGTTCCTACTGAACCTAATGGGCGCACTTGCAGCTTATTCTTTCTTTGAGAAAAAACCCAGCATCACCCCAATTGTCAAGGAAAGAAAACCAGCCGAAATCTACGCCAATGAAAGCCAATTGCTATTGGCGGCTTAACCCGAACTCAGGTTAATAGCTATTCTTATTATGATGTGCCTTTCAGCTTCAATTGCTTTTGCACAGATAGGTACAGGAGCCATACAAGGTACTATTCGTGATGAAGTGACAGGGGAACCTGCTCCGTTTGTTGAGATTGGGGTGCATTTGGATGGAATTCTGAGTACAAACATATTCTCCAAGGAAGACGGCCTCTTCCGAATCGTGGCACTAAGGCCCAGAACAGACTATCTTGTCATTGCTTCTAAATCTGGATATCGGACAGTTCACTCTACTAAATGTTCGGTAAAGCTGGGACAGGTGACATTTTGCGATTTTGATCTTCAAGGGGGTCTTGAAGATCAAGAACCTTTGATATTGACCCACTATTCCGCTGATACAACGACTGCTGTCAATTCAATGGAACGCGCTTTACAATGTCGTGGATCTGTTGCACCAGTAATGTCCGTTCCAGTAATACGCGATAACAATTTTTCAACCAAACCCATGTTGTTGGGCACACCTGCTAAGGAGGAGAATAACCAGAGATGATTTGCTGTATGAAGAGGCGATTATTCGAATCAGCCCTAGGGGAGTACATAAAGTTCCTATCTCTTTCTTCTGTTTTTATACTTTACCTGTGAGAGATGAGAGCCCCGACAGCAATGACGAAGCTTTTTTGTGCTGCTATGGTGCGCTTTTTCTCGTCAAGCACCTTCACTTCTCACGCCTATCTTTGAACCCCCCATGATACCAAAGGATACCATTGCGCAGATATTCGAAACCGCCCGTGTGGAAGAGGTGGTGGGCGATTTTGTGCATCTTAAAAAGAAGGGAACCAACCTGTGGGGCCTATGCCCATTTCACAACGAGAAATCGCCCTCGTTTAGCGTGTCGCCCGCCAAGGGCATCTACAAGTGCTTTGGTTGTGGCGAGGGTGGCAATTCGGTCAACTTCATTATGGCCCACGAAAAAGTGACCTATCCTGAGGCACTGCGGCAGTTGGCCAAGAAATACAATATCGAGATAAAGGAAGAAGAGCAAACGCCCGAGCAAACTGCCGAGCAGAATGAGCGTGAGAGTTTGCTGCACGTATTGGCATTTGCGCAGCGCAACTTCACCGAAAACCTACTGCACACCGAAGAAGGCCAATCCATTGGGCTCAGCTATTTCAGAGAGCGTGGGTTTAGCATGGAAACCATCGAAAAATTTCAGTTGGGCTATGCCTTCGACCGTTATGATGCCTTCAATACTACGGCAGTGGAGGCGCAATATCAACGCAAGTTTCTAATTGATTCGGGGCTGTGCTTGGAGCGCGAGGATAAACTGCTTGACCGATTTAAGGGTCGGGTGATGTTTCCAATTCATAACCTAGCCGGCAAAGTGATTGCCTTTGGGGGCCGCATTTTGCGCACCGATAAGAAACTTGCCAAATACATCAACAGTCCGGAAACGGAGGTGTACCACAAGAGCAATGTGCTCTACGGCATTCATCAGGCTAAAAAGGACATTATTTCGCTGGATGT
>CAMDOM010000073.1 GCA_945903645.1 Chryseobacterium gleum | reverse complement strand
CATGCTCAAATGCTATTGGGCACTAGCGGTGCTGGGGCGCTGCCATTGGCCTTAGCCTATGCGCAATACTTGGCATGTACCGATAGGCAAGCCGATGATTCGTGTGGCGAATGCAGTTCGTGCAAGCGCTATGCAAAGTTGGAGCATCCCGATTTGCAGCTCATTTTCCCAAAAAATAAAACAGACGAAAACGAAGGTACAAAGTTTTCAAGCAAAGATTTTGTGTTGCGGTTTCGGAAGGCGGTGCTTGCCAATCCATATTTGAGTTTGCAAGAATGGCTGCAAGAGTTGGGAATAGAAAATAAGCAGGGCATTATCAACGTGGAAGACAGCGCTGAGGTGATGGCTAATTTGAGCTACAAGGCATACGAGGCCGAATACCGCGTAATTATTGTTTGGCTGGCCGAGTTTATGAATACGGCATCTGCCAATAAGTTGCTGAAAGTGCTGGAAGAACCACCTGCGCGCACCGTGTTTCTTTTCACATCAGATAGCACAGAGAATATGCTTGCCACCATCCTTTCGCGGGTGCAAACCTATCGGTTGGACAGATTGAGCACCGCTGATGTAGAGGCGGGATTATTGGAGCAAAACGCAGTTTCTGACGAGCAAGCTTATTTGGCTGCACACCTTGCTGATGGCGATTATGGACTTGCGCGCCAATTGGTACACGAACCGGAAAATGTTACGGCCACGGTGCAATTTTTCATCGCTTGGATGCGGGCTTGTTTCGGAATGAAGATGGACACCTTGGCCGAATTGATGGACACATTCCAGAAAATGGGCCGCGAGGGACAAAAAGATTTATTAACGCAAGCCGCTGGGTTGTTACGCAATGTGCTGATGTATCGCATGCATCCGCAAGGCAGCCACACTATGATGAAAGAGCAACTGGAGTTTGTTCAGAAATTCTCCAAGTTCATAAGTGTAGATAATATGGAAGGATTGCTCACCGAACTCGACAAGGCACATTACCACATTGAGCGCAATGCCCATCCAAAAATTCTTTTCACAGATTTATCCTACCGTATTTCTGCACTTTTGAAACAAGAAGCGCTGAAATGATTGCCTTTAAAAAGGAAGGCATCAGCCACTATTGAGACCATTATCGAAACACGTACATTTGCCCGTTAGCAGAAACACAGCGCGAAGGAAAAATGGGATGTAGCGGATGCAGTAACGGAAAAACAGACAGCGGCCTACCACGCGGCTGTAAAAACAACGGCACCTGCGAAAGTGGTGGCTGCGATAAATTGAGTGTTTTCAACTATTTGGCAAACATGGAAGAAACGGTGGGATACACCTTTTCTGATTTTGTGGAGATCCGGTTCAAAAACACACGCAAGCAGTTTTATCGGCAAGAAAAAGGGTTGGCGCTCAAGGTGGGCGAGGCCGTAACGGTGGATGCAAATCCAGGATTTGACGTGGGAACTGTGTCGCTTGCGGGCGATTTGGTGATGCTGCAAATGCGCAAACACAAGGTAGAACCCACCATGGCCGATATTCGAAGTGTCTTGCGAAGAGCAACCCAATTGGATATAGACAAATGGCAAGGCGGAGTAGATTTGGAAGAACCCACGAAAAAGCGCGCACGCGTGATTGCACGCGAATTGGGGCTCAACATGAAGGTGAGCGATGTAGAATTTCAAGGCGATAGAACCAAAGCCGTGTTTTACTACACCTCTGATGATCGCGTGGATTTTCGCGATTTGGTGCGCAGATATTCCGAAGCATTTAAGGTACGCATCGAAATGCGTCAAATTGGTTCGCGGCAAGAAGCGGCCCGTGTTGGCGGCATTGGTACTTGCGGTCGAGAGTTATGCTGCACCACTTGGCTTACAGATTTCAGAACTGTTACTACAGGCGCGGCACGTTATCAGCAGCTATCGCTCAATCCCGAAAAATTGGCGGGGCAGTGTGGCAAACTAAAATGCTGTCTCAACTATGAGTTGGATAGTTATATTGATGCGCTGAAAGACTTTCCAAGTCAGAAAACGAAGTTGGAAACCAAAAAAGGCGTAGCAGTTCCGCAGAAAATCGACATTTTTAAGGGGCTGATGTATTTCACTTACAAGGACGATTTCTCCAACTTTATTCCTGTGCCAATTGCTAGGGTAAAAGAAATTGTAAGTCTGAACAAGAAAAGTGAGCGACCAGACGATTTGATAGAGTTTGCAAGTCTTCCGGTGATAGAAAAACAATCGGATTACGAGAACGTGGTTGGGCAAGATGACCTTACACGTTTCGACCGACCAAAGGGAACGGGTAACAAGCGAAATAAGAAGAAAAGTGGCAATCGGGGAGGTGCGCAGGCTAGCGGACAACCAGCAGGAAACGAACGCCCAACTCAACCAGCACAACAACGCCCTGTGGCGCCAGCTCGTCCGCCATCTACTCCACAAGCAACTACGGGAACTCCACCTCAATCGGCTGGACCTCGACCAGAAGGTGGGCAGCGGCCGGAGGGCAATCGGAGTCGTAACAGAAACAGAAACAGAAATCGCAACAAAGGCAACTCGCCCACATGAAACACGGAGTAGGCATCTGGTTAGTTTGTATGCTCATGCTGGCAGGCTGCACCGAACGTGCGTTTTACCAGCGCATTGATGCTGTGCCCAATCGCATATGGGACACCGGAAATCGCTTGGTACATGAAGTAATTATTACCGACACCGTTTCTTCCTTCGATTTTTATTTGAATTTGCGCACAGGAGGCGATTATCCTTATTCGAATATGTATCTGTTTGTAAACACCACATTCCCGAATGGAAAAACCGCTCGCGATACCGTTGAATGCGTGTTGGCAGACCCAACAGGGCGTTGGTTGGGCAAAGGCTTAGGCGATATTCGCGACAACCAGATTCTGTTCAAACCAAAAGTGCGTTTCCCTCATGGAGGCACCTATCGGTTCGAATTGGAACAAGGCATGCGAATGGCCCAATTACCCGAAGTTTTTGATGTTGGGATGAGCATTTTCCCGCATCATTAGGATTGAAATTGAAACCCTACAATTGAAAAAAAGGCATTTGTGATGGACAATAAACAGCCAATTAAACGAAAATACGTGCTGTATTTCTGGTTGGTCATGTTGGCTGGCCCAGTGTTAATTATGCTGCATTTGCTGCTCATCAGCGTTGGGCTGTATGGAGCATTGCCATCGTTGGAAGAACTTGAAAATCCAAAGAGCAATCAGGCCAGCGAGGTGCTTTCGGCCGATGGTAAATTGCTTGGAACCTACTTTGCCGAGAATAGGTCGAATGTGAAAGCCGCGCAACTTTCTCCGCATCTCGTTAATGCGCTTATAAGCACTGAAGATGAGCGTTTTAGAAGCCATAGCGGTATCGACATCAAGAGTTTGTTACGGGCTGTGGTTTTTGCCGGCAACAGAGGTGGTGGAAGTACCATTACGCAACAGTTGGCCAAAAACTTATTCAATACACGTGGACAATTGGTGGGCGGCACATTGGTGCAAAAACCCGCAGAATGGATTCTTTCTCTTCGTTTGGAACGAAGATATACCAAGGAAGAGATTATTGCGATGTACCTCAACACGGTTGATTTCATCAATGGTGCAGTTGGAATTAAATCAGCAGCTGCGGTGTATTTCAACACCTCACCCGATTCGCTAAAAATTGAAGAAGCCGCAACCTTGGTGGGCATGGTAAAAAATCCATCGTTGTTTAACCCAAAAAGACGGTTGGAAATGGTGCGCGATAGACGGAATACCGTGTTTCTGCAAATGAGGCGCAACGGCCACATGACTGAAGAAGAGGAAGATTCGTTGGATGCCCTTCCGCTAATACTCGATTTTAAAAGCGTTGATCACAACCAAGGTTTAGCTACATATTTCCGTGAAGTTTTGCGAGGAGACATGAAGAAGTGGTGCGAAAAACACACCCGACCTGATGGTTCCAATTATGACTTGTATCGCGATGGATTGCGCATTTACACCACTATTGATTCGCGCTTGCAACAGTATGCCGAAGAGGCAGTGACAGAGCACTTAAGCGCGCATCAGGTCAATTTTTTTAATGACCACAAAAAGAACCCGAAAGCGCCATTTTGGAATGTTTCTGATGATGAGATAAAGGACATTATGCTCACGGCAATGAGGCGTTCCAATCGCTACAACGTCCGCCTTGACCGTAGACCTGAAATTCGCGCTCGTACACGAGAGTATTTCAAAATAAAGAACGAAGAAAGTGGTCATCTTGCCGAAATAGCCAAATTGTATAAAGACCTTGCTCGCGCAGAAACGCTTCAAAAAGAAGATGAAATAGAGGATATAAGCAACCGTGTGGCTACTCTTCGTGAAAAAGTAGCGGACTTAAAACCCGATTTGGATGAGAAATGGGAGGTTTACCAAAAGGTTTGGAAGCCTTTTGATGATTCGCTTCAAGTGGAGTTTAGAAAACCTGTGGATATGACCGTGTTTTCATGGAAAGGTGAGAGTGACACCATCATGGCACCCATGGATTCTATTCGCTATTACAAGCACTTTTTGCAGTCGGGTTTGATGTCTATGGATCCACGAACTGGTTTTGTGAAGGCTTGGGTTGGAGGCATCAACTACAAGCACTTCAAATTCGATAATGTGAAGCAAAGTGCGCGTCAAGTAGGTTCTACCTTCAAGCCGTTTGTGTATGCATTGGCAATACAGGAAGGCTGGTCTCCATGCGAAAAAGTGTTGAATATTCCCATCACTTTTGAGCGTGACCGTTGGAATTTGCCTCAAGATTGGACTCCGCGAAACTCAGATGATAAATTTGATGGGCAAGAATTATCCCTCAAAAAAGCTTTGGCAAACTCCGTCAATTTCGTCACCGCATTCGTGATGAAAAAATTTGGGCCACAAGCGGTAATTGACCTTGTGCGCAAAATGGGAATCACTGCGAAAATTGACCCATTTCCAGCAATCTGTTTAGGCTCGCCTGACATTTCGGTATATGAAATGGTGGCGGCCAACAGCACTTTTGCCAACAAAGGAGTTTACATCGAACCAATTGTAATTACCCGAATTGAGGACAAGAACGGAAACGTTTTGGAAGAATTTGTTCCAAAAACCAATGAGGTAATGGACGAGAGCACAGCCTATGCGATGCTGAGTTTGATGGAAGGAGTGGTGCAATCGGGCACGGGTGTTCGCTTGCGGTTTAAGTATAAAATCAATACACCAATTGCTGGAAAGACGGGCACAACCCAGAACCAATCGGACGGATGGTTTATGGGTTTGACACCTGACTTGGTGACTGGAGTTTGGACAGGTTGCGAAGATCGTGCGGCCCATTTCAGAGGTATTTTTCATGGTCAAGGCGCTTCGATGGCGCTACCTATTTGGGGCATTTACATGAATAAAGTTTATGCCGATTCTACATTGGCCATTTCGAAAGGACAATTTGAGCGACCATCAGGGCCGCTTACCGTGGAGTTAGATTGTGCCAAGTTTGACCGGTTTAACAAGCGTAAGGGAGATGGATTTCTTTCGGATCCCAATCAGTTTGAATGATGATAATCCAGAGGTGAACAAAATGCCCATGGACCCGACATATAGCGCCAATGCCAGAGCATTTCTTACTCAAACGAAATCGTGGCAATCGGAAATGAACTCTTGGAGCACGGAGCTCACTTTTCTGCAACGCATGTTGGATATTTATGGGTTAAAAGCCATGGAAGAACCGCATGCTTCTCAAGTAAAAGGGTTGAAACAACGTATGGTTCATTTTTTAAAGGAAACAACTGTTCAACAACGCCAAAAGTGGAAGGCGCACGAAGAGCATTTGGAACTCATTATGGAAGACCGCCTATTGCTGCAAGACCGAGAATTGCCCTATAAGCACAAAGATTTTGAGAAAGAAGCGCATGATTGTCGCTACATATTTCACGCTATGCAGCGTTCCGCTTTTGATCTTATCGAGGAATTAAAACAGTTTTGACGCGGAGCTTTTCGTTTGCTTGTCAAGTTTTTAGGCATGAAGCGATGATATGAACAGACATAATGCGTAATTTCCCAACCTTTTCCAAAGTTTTCAACAGGATTGGCAATTCTCGTCAAATTAATATCTTAAACATGAGTAAATTTTACGGTAAGTTGAGTGTGGTTGCGTTGGTTGTTTTTGCTTTCATATTGCAAGCAAACACGTCATTGGCGCAATGTGGTTGCGCTGCTACTGACTTTGCGTCTATTAGCGTGAGCGGTTGGACAGTAGGTCAATCCGCCAATATTACAACGTGTCAGTATGCAGGAGAACGCTCTACAATAACTGGTACGGTAGCCGGAGCAGTATATCGCGTTTCTACCTGTGGTGCTGGTTATGACACTCAATTAACCATATACACCACTGGATGTTCCTATTTGGCTTACAATGATGATAATGGCCCGAGTTGTGGAGGGCTTCAAGCCTCAGTGAATTTCACTTCTCCAGGAGGAAACATTTATTCTGTAATGAATGAATACAGCGGTGGGAATTGTTTCACCAACTCCACTTGCACGACTGTTTCGATTACGTTAATAAGCGTCCCAGCACCTCAACCGGTTGGTTGTGATCTTGCCCCAGAATCTAGTCCAACAGTAATAGCCGCTACGGGATGCGCTGCTGGAAGCGTTAATCTTGGTGGTGGAGCGTATTATGATTTGCCCATAACCGCTGGGACGTATTATGATTTTACGTGGGGAAATAATGGAGCCCCAAACATTAATGGTTTTTGCGCCACGCCTTTGAACGGTACGGGCAGTGGAAGTTTTGCTTTTACATCCAACCAAACATGTTGGTTTTCGGGTACAACTACATCATTGCGATTAAGTTCGAATAGATCTAGCACTACCTGGAGCACCACATCTGGGCAAATGCAATACAGGCACACGCTTCCTACTGCTACGGCCAACACACCTGATGCAAGTACTATTTGCGCAGGTAATTCCGTATCAATTGCGGCTGGATCTGCGTTGTGTGGAGTTGGCCCATATTGGCAGTCAACGAATGCTGCTGGCACTAGCGGAACAGTTGGACCTCAAAGCGTGAGTACGGCAGGTACTTACTACTATCGTCCATTTAATAACGGCTGTTGGGGAACAGCACAGGCTACATCGGTAATAGTTGTTGCAACACCAACGGTGGGTTCTGGTCCAGCTATGGCCAACATTTGCCAAGGCGGAACATCAAGTCAGTTAGGCGGCTCAGTTGGTGGAGGTGCTACTGGAGGAATATGGAGTACTCCAGTAGGTGGCACTTTTAATCCAAATGCAAATACACTGAATGCTACGTGGACACCTCCGGGTGGGTTTAGTGGAACAGCAACGCTAACGTTGACTACAACTGGCATGGAACCTTGTCCTGCCGTTGCGGCTAGCAAAACCGTAACGGTGATTGCAACACCAACAGCAAGCGCTGGTGGTGCAGTGGCAAATATCTGTCAAGGAGGAACAACTGCTGGGCTTGGTGGAGGATTTGGTGGTGGTGCGACAGGCGGCACTTGGAGTACTCCAGCAGGAGGCTCGTTCTTGCCCAATGCGAATACAGCAAATGCTACATGGACACCACCTTTAGGATTTAGCGGGACTGCGTCATTAACGTTTTCAACCACGGGAATGGCGCCTTGTTCTGCAGCTTCAGCAAGCAAGTCGGTAACGGTTATTGCTACGCCCACTGTTAGCATTGGCCCTGCTATTCCAAACATTTGCCAAGGAGGAACTACCGTTGGGCTTGGAGGTGGATTTGGCGGTGGAGCAACGGGAGCCACTTGGAGTACTTCGTCAAGTGGATTCTTTACTCCTAATGCAAATACATTGAACGCTACGTGGACGCCACCTGTGGGATTTAGCGGAACAGCAACTTTGACCTTGACTACCACGGGAATGAATCCGTGTTCTGCTGTATTCGACAGTAAATCAGTTACCGTAATTGGAACCCCAACTGCTGGCGCTATCGCTGCTGCGCAAACTGTTTGTCTTGGGGGTGCGCCCGCAG
>CAMDOM010000072.1 GCA_945903645.1 Chryseobacterium gleum | reverse complement strand
CAGAAAATTAACCTGTGTTCTAGCCCTTGAATTTAGGATTTGACATAGGTTGCCCACAGCGAAGTGTTGATGGCGCTGTTCCTTATTTGGCTTTGTATGGCGTCAGGTTAATTGCCCATCATCACCTCAACAGCATCAAAGATTTCAAGCCATGTGCTGGCTTAAGGAGCCAGTTTATTCTTGATGGCTTTCGCTATAGAGTTTGGAATCTTGTCGAGCGAATTGAGCAAATAGGGTAGGGCTTTCAGTTTGAAGCCTTCGTATTCGCTGGGCACAATGGCGTCTATTAAATGCGGTCCGGGTTCTCTAAACGCTCTTTCTAGTGCTGCGTTGAATTCTTCGGCTGTGCGGACACGCTCGGCAGGCATTCCCATTCCTTTTGCAATGGATACGAAGTCGATTCCGGGATGCGAAAGGTCGAGTTGAGCTTTGGCTTTAGGGCCTACTTTTTCTGCCCCAACGCGTTCCAATTCGATGTTGAGAATGGCGTATGAAGCGTTGTTCATGATAACTGTGGTCACATCCAACTTTTCGGCTACGATGGTCCAAAGCGCTTGAATGGTATACATGGAAGAACCATCGCCAACTAACGCCAACACAGGACGGTTTTTTCCAGCAATGGCGGCACCAAGGGCAACGGGAAGCCCTTGCCCAATTGCACCACCGGTAAGGGTGAGCAGGTCGTGCTTTGGCGCACCGGCAGTGTTGCTGGGCAGTTTGAGCCCCGAGGTTTGGGCTTCGTCCGAAATGATGGCATGGTCGGGAAGCAAGGCACCTACCGCTTGCATAATTTTTTCGGCATTCAGTTTTCCTGAAGGAAGTTTTGGGCGCGAAGCTTCTTGCAATTTTGGGGCGGTGTCTGCGGCACCAGCGGCTGCAACCAACGCGTGTAGGCTTTTCAGTGCGTCTTGTTCTATAGTGACGAGGCGGTGCAGTTTGCAATCATCGGGCACCAAGTAACTTTTTTTGCCCGGATAGGCGAAGAACGAAACGGGCGCTTTGGCATCTATAAGAATGAGGTGGTCGTAGCCGCTTAGTTGCACCGAAGCCATCTCGGCCAAGTAGGCAATGCGTTCTACATTGGGCAATCCAGCGCCACGCTGCAAGCAGGTTGGAAATACTTCGGCAAACAGTTTGGCGCCTGTTTTCTCGGCAATCTTGGATGCGGCTAGCAACCCAGCTTCGTGCGTTACTCTTCTGCCAAGAAGAATTGCGGTTTTCTTGCCCGCACTTTTTAGCACTTCGGCAATTTCTTGAACAAGCGCATCTGGAGCAGCTTTGGGGTCGGGTTGCGAGAAATTGGAGACCGCTTCGCCTCCTTCACTCCACGACACATCGGCAGGAAGAATGAGCGTGGCTATTTGGTTGGGTGTGCCTTGCGCTGTTTTGATGGCTTCGGCAGCGTCTAGGCCAATTTGGCTTGTTTGCTGCGTGGTGCGCACCCATGTGGACACATTTCGGGCAACGGTTTCGATGTCCGACTGGAGTTGTGCGTCATATTGCAGGTGGTAGGTTGCCTGATCGCCCACAATGTTGACTATAGGCACGCGGGCTCTGCGGGCATTGTGCAAATTGGCAAGACCGTTGCCCAAGCCGCATCCCAAATGCAAGAGCGTGGCCGCGGGTTTGTTGGCAATGCGTGCGTAGCCATCTGCTGCGCCTGTAGCTACCCCTTCAAAAAGAGTGAGCACCGCCCGCATGTTAGAATCGTCTAATGCTGCCACAAAATGCATTTCGCTGGTGCCCGGATTGGTGAAGCAGGTGTCTATGCCTGCGTTGGTTAGCGTGTCTATTAACGCCTTGGCGCCATTGCTTTCTTTCTTGCTCATTGGGAGTGAATTGGTAACGGTGAGAACGGATGGAAATTTCAGCACGATTTTAAGAATAATAAATCGGTTCGACACCTTCTGTGCTGAAACTGGGGTGATGCTTGCGATTGTTGGCGTCAAACATGTTCAACTAATTGGTAGGATTTGGGGAGCGTTGTGCCGTGGAAGGGCGGATGCTACCTAATGGGAGGCATTAGGGAAAGGCCCTAGGGCCAGCAATGATAGCCTCATGTGGGCGGGGGAAAGAACTCCGCGCGTGATGCAGGGGCGGCCACCAGTGGCGAAGGGGTAGCCACCAGTGGTGAAGGGGCGGCCACCATTGTAGGAAGGGTAGCCACGCGTGGTGAAGGGGCGGCCACCAGTGGCGAAGGGGCGACCACCAGTGGTGAAGGGGCAGCCACCACTGTTGAAAGCGTAGCCACCAGTGGCGAAGGGGCAGCCACCACTGGTGGAAGCATAGCCACTCGTGGCGAAGGGGTGGCCACCTGTGGTTATAACTTGACCACGCGTGGTTGAATTATGGCCAAAATGTTGGTTTTATGGGTTGTAAATGGACGAAAAGTAAAGTAATATACTCTTGGATTCACTTTACCCATTTGCAAACTGGACGCGTTATGTTCCGCACAAGAGATCCTGCTGAACTCTTTCGCGAGCCGCACTTGTGGCTGAACACTTAGCCAGGCGGGGTGGGTCTGTGGTGCTTGGTATGGGCAGAAAATGGCGGGAAAACTGTTTTGGAATGGGTTTGAACGCTTGGGCGCTGGATATGCCTACTTCTGCAATGCGTTCGAATAGTTGTGCACTACGAAAAGGTTGTTTTGGGATAGGTACGAATAGTTGTGCGATCAATTAGAATAGTTCTGCGATCGTTCAGAACAGTTCTGCGATCGCTACAGGTAGTTTTGGACTAAGTGAGAATAGTTCTGCGATCAATTAGGGTAGTTCTGCGATCAATTAGAACAGTTCTGCGATCGTTCAGAATAGTTCTGCGATCAGTGTTTGCTGGGAAAATGGGGGGGTGGGCACTCTAGAATTATGAATTAAAAATTATGAATTAAAAATTAGGGCTTGGAACACTGTTCCGCAGGGGCGGGGTTGGAATGGGGGTGGAAAAATTCGGGGATATCGTGAGCCATCCAGACAGAAGGCCTTGGATGAGTGCTGCGTTGTGTGCGTTAAATTGCTAACCTTTGATGAATATCAAATGAACTATGAAAACGCAACTATTGGGTGGGCTGGCCCTTCGACCAAGCTTAGGGCTGGAGCCCACCAAATACAACGGACGAGCGAAAGACGCTCGCCCGAGCACGCGCATAGCCTAGCGCTGGCGGGTTAGCAGTAATTTTTAACGACAGAACAATGTTTAAATTCTATGAAATTCCAACGGATGACATTATAGATAAACTTATAGGTAAAGAGGCTACAATTAAATTATCGTCTGCATTTAACCTAAATGACCCTTATGAACTTAAATTCAACTTGGATTTAGACCCTTTAGCGGAAGAACACGAAGTCCAATTCCACAAGGTCAATCTACATAGCAGGACAGAAGATTTTAAAAGTTGGCAAAAACAAACCTTCGAAAATAGGGGATATGCTTGGTACGCGGAACAACAACAACGTAATGCAATTGCACAGAAAATCTCAATATGCTCTTTCACCGAGAATAACAAGAATAACTTAATGTGGTCACACTATTCTAAAAATCACAAAGGTATTTGTGTTGAATATACAGCAGAACTTTTTGAATATCTAAGTACTCTAAAGGACTATTTTGTTTATTCGAAAGTTAATTATTCAGAGGAGCCACCTATTGTAAAAGGACTTGAAGATATTAAGTCTAAAATTGAAAAAATAATGTTCAATAAACAATCAGAATGGAAGTATGAAAAAGAGCATCGAATTGTATTCCTTAGCCACAAGGATATCGATTACATTCCAATTGACAGAAAATATATTAAATCAGTTTACATAGGTTCAAGGGCTGACCAAGCGGTAGTGGGAAAAATACTATCAGTTTGTATAGATACACACATAGATATTTTTTATGGAATAACTTTAGGTGAATCGTATGAAGTGCAATTTGAGAAACATAAAGATGGGACATACTATTCAAGAGCATTTTGGAAATAACACTAACATTCTTACAGTTTGGTAAAAGTGGCGGTTCAGTGCTCCGCAGATAATTCTGTAGTTAATCAAACATTAGTTTTTCAAATCACGTTTTGTGCTAAAACTCCACGCCATCTCAAACCCCCAAAACGCCAACAAGAAAATTTAATAAAACATCAAAACCATTCCTATGAAATTTTTCCCCATTTTAATTCTAAACTTTTTATTTTTTATTTTTAATTGCAGCGCCCAATCGGGTGTCAACGACCCCACTTTTGACCCCGGAACAGGAGTTAACGGCTATCCATTAGCCTGCGCTATTCAAAGCGATGGGAAAATAATTATCGGGGGCGGGTTTACAACCTATAACGGAACAGCAATAAACCGCATAGCCCGCTTGAATGCTGACGGCAGCTTAGATGGCAGCTTTAACCCAGGAACCGGAGCAAACAACTCGGTCATTTCCTGCGCTATTCAAAGTAATGGAAAAATAATTATTGGGGGCGACTTTACAAGCTATAACGGAACAGCAATAAACTGCATAGCCCGACTAAACGCTGATGGCAGCTTAGATGGCAGCTTTAATCCAGCCGGTCAATCCGTTTACGGAAATGTCGAAACCTGCGCTGTTCAAAGTGATGGAAAAATAATTATTGGGGGATTTAATTTGTTGCCTAACGTATCAGGAGGAAACTATATAGCCCGACTGAACGCTGACGGAAGCTTAGATACCAGCTTTAACATAGGAACGGGACCAGACAATATGGTCAGAACCTGCGCCCTTCAAAGCGATGGAAAAATAATTATTGGGGGCGACTTTATATACTTTAACGGAACATCAGCACCCCGCTTTGCCCGACTAAACGCTGACGGTAGCGTAGATACGGGCTTTAATCCAGGGTGGGGATTAGACGGCATGGTTGTGCGCTGCGCTCTTCAAAGCGATGGAAAAATAGTAATCGTAGGTTATTTTAGCAGCTATAACGGAACATCAAGAAACTGCATAGCCCGCCTGAACGCTGACGGCAGCTTAGATACCGGCTTTAACCCGGGATTGGGAGCACCAAATGGTGTCTTTACCTGCGCCATCCAAAGCGATGGAAAAATAATTATTGGTGGTGGTTTTACAAGCTATAACGGAACATCAATAAACTGCCTTGCCCGCTTAAACACTAACGGCAGCTTAGATACAGGCTTTAACCCGGGATCGGGAGCAAACGGCTATGTCGAGACCTGCGCTCTTCAAAGCGATGGAAACATATTTATCGGGGGTGGATTCTTTATCTATAACGGAGCGGCAAGAAACGGTGTGGCAAGGGTGATTAATACAACATGGGCAGGCACAAACAATTTAATAGCAGGGCAAATTTTTGCTGATGTAAATGGAGATTGTGTACTTAACGAAAATGATTTTGGTTTGAGGAATTATTTAGTTAGAGCCGAACCGGGTCCATTTTATGGCTTAAGTGATAACAACGGTAATTATGTTATTTATACGGATACGGGAAGCTACACCGTTTCACAGTTAACTCAAAACTCATTATGGCAACAGACGTGTCAGCAAACCCATCAAGTGGTAGTCGCAAATGCTTTTGACAATATTTACGATATAAATTTCACTAACCAAGCCCTTTATTATTGTTCAAATTTATTCGTGGATATTGGGGTTTCGCCAATACGCAGATGCATGAACAGTTATTATCATGTTAATTACTGCAATAACGGAACAGCAATAGCGGATGATGCATTTATTACAATTGATTTTGATTCAAATGTTACGCCTCAGTCAAGTTCAATTCCCTGGAATTCTGTGACTAATAATAGTTACACTTTTCCTGTTGGAGATTTGAATTTAGGTGAGTGCGGAAATTTTAGCATTAATGTTGGTATAGATTGTTCTACTGAAAACGGAAGTATGTTGTGTGCCCACGCAACAATTTTTCCTGATACGGTTTGTGTTCCACCTGATTCTGCTTATGACAGAAGACAATTAATTATTCTTGGTGAGTGTTTGCAGAATGATAGCGTTCAATACGTAATTAAGAATACTCACAATCTAAATATAACTCACACCGGAGAGTATAAAATATACGTAAATAATGCTTTGGCATTGGTGAATCCTTACGTATTAGGGCAAGGGGATAGCCTCATTGTTCAGTTCCCTGCAAATGGAAATACCATACGCTTGGAAGTAACTTTTATTGACTTTAATGGAACATATATTGGGCCTCAGGTTACAATTGAAGGATGTGGTGGCAACCCAGGCATCCAAGGTATGGTTGGTCAATTACCAGAAAATGATGATGCGGCAAATTTTGAAACTGTTTGCCAGTTTGTAACGGGTTCATTTGACCCGAATGATAAAGCAGTAAGACCAATCGGACTTACCTCTATGCATTATATAGATGATACTGATGAGTTGGAATACGTAATCCGTTTTCAAAACACTGGAACAGATACAGCTTTCACAGTAGTTATTAGGGATACCATTTCACCATTTCTTGATCTTGCTACTCTTGTAAGTGGTGCATCCAGTCATTCTTATACGTTTACTATTTATGGTCAAGGAATAGCAGAATGGACTTTTAGTAATATTCTACTACCTGACAGCAATATAAATGAACCTTTAAGTCATGGTTTTGTGAAATATAAGATTAAACAAATACCGGGTAACGCGCAGGGAACATCTATTACGAACAGCGCAGATATTTATTTTGATTTCAATGAGCCAGTTATCACCAATACAACGGAAAATATAGTTCATGATACGGTTTTGCTTTGTCTCTATGCAGTTCCGGCATTTGATTTTACTCAAACTGGAGCATCATTTGAGTTTATTAATAATTCAGATTATGCAACTTCTTATTTATGGAGTTTTGGTGATGGAAATACTACAACTGCTGAAAATCCTTCCTATGCTTTTACTACATCAGGAAATTATTCTGTTTGCCTTTCAGCAAACAATGACTGCGGAACAGACAGTATTTGTAGGATAGTAAAACCTCTGAGGACAGGGGTAGATAACATAAATGTTAATGCGATTAGGATTATACCAAATCCTGCTATTTCAGAAGTAACCGTCAGCGGTTATAATCCTGCTTACTTAAAACTTACCAACGCATTAGGTCAAACAGTAGCCGAGGCTCACAAAAGCAATAAACTGTATGTCGGCAATTTGCCGCAGGGTATATATGTGCTGCAGTTGTTTGATGCAAACGGTCTGGCAGTAAAAACAGAAAAAGTTATAATTGCCAGATAGTTGCGCACCAGCCCAAATAAGTGTTCCTTCCGAAGAGCCTTTTTTGAGCCTATCGAGAGTTTGGGGAGCTAGTAGTTCCTAGGCTTCGGTGATTGGGCTTGGTGGTGAAAGTAGTGACCGTGCGGGCTGCGCGCGTTAGGGATGGAAGTGGACATCCTTTTGCTTTTTGGAGCAAAAGATGGGAACGCACAGCCCGACCCCGCTTTTTTGGAAGCGGGGAAACGCCCAAATAATAAATCGTACGAAAGAGCGTATTGCGCAAGGCAATGAATTCTGACATCCCCTATCGAACATCAACCGAATTCCTATCTTGCCCGCATGTCCAGCTTCCTCCATCAATTGGCCAACCGCTTGCTGCAAGCCCATGGCAACGATTTGAGCAATGTGTGTGTGGTGATGCCCAGTCGCAGGGCGGGCGTGTTTTTTCGCAAGGCGTTGGGCGATAGTTCTACGCAAGCCATTTGGGCGCCAGCGGTGCAAAGCATCGAAGATTTTGTGATGGAGCGGTCGGGGCTCACGGCCATAGACAAAACCACGTTGCTTTTTCGGTTCTATCAGGTGTATGAGCGCCATGCGCCTAAACGCATCACTGTAGGTTCGAGGTTGGGCTACATGCTTTTTTCTAATCGTTTCTTCTGACATATGTTGACTGGGCTTTAGTCAACTTTTTTCAGGACTAGACAAAAAAAACGTAAAGGCCCCTGAATCTTTCAGTGCAAGGGCCTTTTGCGTTTGGGTTGGATGTGTGAATTAGTCTACGGTTTCGTGAAGAAAGGAGTTGCCGTTGAGGCCTGTTTTGCGGTTGCCGTTTTCGTCTTCGGTTTCGCCAAGGGCAAAGCGCGACACGGTGCTTTCGGACGAATGGGGC
>CAMDOM010000071.1 GCA_945903645.1 Chryseobacterium gleum | reverse complement strand
AGCCCCGTAATAAGTCTTGAACCATCGGCTAACTTTTCTGCCTCTTCAACCGAATTGGTCTTGGTAGAAGGATGCAGTGAGCTTACGCTCACCTTCGAGCGCTCTGAACCGTTGGACAATGCACTAACTGTGGCAATTACCAACTCAGGTACTGCAACACTTGGCTCAGATTATTCGGGCATAGGAAGTACAATAATATTTCCGGCAGGAGTATCGACAGTTGCAGTAGACATACAAATCATAGCAGACGCTACTGCCGAAGGAGACGAAACTGCGGTAATCACCTTAGTGCAATTGAATCCTTGCACTACTGGACCACCTCAAAGTGTAGATTTTACCATTTCGGATGCCGTCCCCATCTCCGTGACAACTTCCCCAGCCGCTACGTTCTTCTGCCCACAAGATTATGTTATAAACGCAGTGGTTACGGGTGGCTATCCCGGGGTTTCATATTCGTGGAGCGGACTTCCTTTCGAAACGGAATCGAGTCTTACTGTAGCTCCGTTATCCACTACCAACTATACAGTAATAGTTACCGATGCCTGCGGATTCACCGCTACTTCGTCTACTAATATTACCATGACAGGCTATGTTCCTGTTGCAGTATCGGTAGCTGATGTCACTGTTTGCAATGGAAGCGATGTTGAAGTAATTGCACTAACCATGGGCAACGGAGGAACAATAGACTATCTCTGGGATTCGGGAATTACAACTCCGAGTTACATTGCCAATCCAGCAGCAGATACTCAAGTGTATGTGCAGGTAACGGATAGTTGCGGCTTTACAGCTTCTGATACTGCCTTAGTGAACGTAGATGATTTTGCGGCAGTTATACTTTATGAGCATCAACGCAACGACACCTATCAATTTATGGATTCAGCATCAACCGCAGAAACTGTGTATTGGGATTTTGGTGATGGAACCTCTGCCACATCACGAGACCCAAGACATGTTTTTGAAGAAGAAGGCATCTACTTAGTAACACTTACTGGCTTAAACGAAAATGGATGCGAATCGATAGATAGTGTTGTGGTGGAGTCGTATCCAGAAATGCGAACCTATGTGCCCAACAGCTTTACACCAAATAGTGATGGACTCAATGACTTTTTCGGCATGACGGGAGAGGCATATAACGGTTACACGATAACGATTTACAACAGATGGGGTCAAGAAATTTATCATGGCGTGCATTATGATTCCAAAGCTTGGGATGGAACATGCGGTGGAACTCTTGTGCCTAGAGGGTTATATTTGTATAAAATGGAAGTAGTTCCTCCCGCTGGAATGAATGTGAAATTGGAAGGAACCATAACCGTTTTACCCGACTAATGAAGCTGTGTGAAACTGCTGCTCGCCTGTTCTGTGTTGTTGCTTGCGGTTTCCTTTGGATGTAAGGCAACGCACATTGTAGGCAGCGAGATTTACTACACGTGTCTTGGCAATAATCAGTACCAAATTACCCTAAAAGTTTATCGCGACTGCTTTCTAGGAGAAGCTCCTTTTGATAGCCCCGGATATATTTCCATTTATGACAATACTGGAAATCTGGTTGTAAATCTTGACGTATACAACAATGGAGTCACTCAGGTTCCCGCAATCATTTCCAATCCTTGCCTTCAAGCTCCACCAAATGTTTGTGTAGAAGAGGCTGTCTATACCGTTACTACTTCCCTGCTATTTTCTTCTGGAGGCTATCATATTGCCTATCAACGCTGCTGCCGAAATGGAAGTATCGCTAATCTAAACGACCCAGGTTCTCAAGGTTCTACATCTTATGTTTTTGTTCCGGAATCGGCACTTAATAGCTGTAATTCAAGTCCACGGTTCAATTCATTTCCACCAATCGCCCTTTGCGCTGGCGACCCATTGGTTTTTGACCATAGCGCCACTGACCTTGATGGCGACCTCATTGTTTATTCACTTTGCGCGCCAAACATAGGAGGAACCGTAGCCGACCCAGCTCCTAGCCCTGCGGATGCACCACCGTATAGCCTTGTAAACTGGTCTGCTACCTACAGCGAGTTTTACCCTATGGCGTCAAATCCAGCATTATCTATTGATGCATCTACTGGAATGCTAACAGGTACACCCACGCAACAAGGCCAATATGTTGTGGGCGTTTGTGCCGAAGAATTTAGAAATGGGCAATTGATTAGCGTAAACAAGCGTGATTTTCAATTCAACGTGGTAAACTGCGTGAGTAATGTAGAAGCAGTTATTCCCATTCCGTCCACTTTTCACGACCCATGCATAGGTCGCGAAGTGACATTCGACAATCAAAGCGTGAATGCTTCATCTTACTACTGGGACTTTGGCGTAGCGAATGATGATACAGACAATTCGAACCAGCAGTATCCTACTTTTTTGTATCCAGACACAGGAAGCTATACCATTACTTTAGTCGCGAATCCCGAATTTCCGTGTGCAGATAGCACTACACAACAAGTGTTAGTTTACAATCAAGTGATTGCCGAAATTCCACCATTAGATGGGCAATGTGCCGATGCAAATGCGTTCGATTTCGTGGCTGGTGGTCAGTTTGGTTCTGGAGCTACATTTTCTTGGACCTTCGAGAATGCAATTCCAGCTTCATCTACAGATCAAAATCCTACTGGTATCGTTTTTAATGGGCAAGGACAATACAATATCAGCCTCACCATTTCAGAATTGATTTGTTCGGATCAAGATATTGCCCAAATAACCACATATCCACGACCAGTAGCATTGTTTACTCCAGGTCCAAACATTGGGTGTATGCCGCTTGGTGTGCGCTATCAAGACTCATCCTACTCTGCAACAGGCCATAGCGTAGAATGGGATTTTGGAGATGGTGCAACCTCTAATTCCTCGATTGGAGTGCATACCTACAATCAGTCCGGCACTTTCGATATAACGTTAACAATTACCACATCCAGCGGTTGTATCGATACGATTCAATTCACAGCGCCAATGGATGTTACGGTGTATCCGCTACCAACTGGAACGCTAACCGTCTTTCCAGACACTCAAAGCATTTTCGAACCCTATTTCACGTTTACTGGAGAATCAGAGAATGCACTTTTTTGCACCATTCAACCCATTGAAGGCGACAGTATATCTGCCGCTATGCAAGCCTGCCAGTTTGAGTACACGTATGCGGACACTGGAAATTACTATCCCGTGTTGACCCTTGTAAACGAGTTTGGATGTCTACAAACAGATACCGCATTTCTTCGCGTGCAACCTGAATTTCGTTTTTACATACCTAATGCGTTTACCCCTGGCATTGACGATTTGAACAATACGTGGGGTGCAGTTGCCATGGGTGTCAAAGAATATCAACTTTGGGTGTTCAATCGTTGGGGACAAGAATTGTTCTACACTGAAGACCACAGGCAAGGTTGGGATGGTACAGTTATGAATAAAGGCAACCAAGAGGCTGTGCAAGGCGTCTATGCATACAGAGTGATTTTTCGTTCGGTAGATGGAAAATTCTACAAGTATTTCGGACATGTCACCTTAGTGCGTTAGTTATAAAACCTGTGGTAAATTTGTAGCGTATTCTGTCCGATTTGAAACAAACCTATTCTTTACTGCTTGCCTTTGCATTTACCTCTCTTCCCTATTTTGGAATGGCTCAAATGGTCATTACTACTGGACAAACAGCGCAACAGCTTGCAGAAATTATTGCTGGAAATGGCGTAACAGTAAGCAATGCAACAATTGTGGGTTCGCCACAGGCTATTGGAGCGTTTGTTACAGGCGCAAATGCAACGGGGCTTAATGTAAATTCCGGTGTTCTATTCGGAACTGGCGATGTAACCCAATACGGGGCTGATCAATTTACGTTTGCCAGTACACCGCTCGGTACTGCTGGAAATCCATATTTGGCGAACCTCGCTGGAATCACCTCTTTGGATGCGTTAACATTGGAGTTTGACTTTGTGCCCAATGCAGATTTAGTGTCTTTTGATTATGTTTTTGGATCTGAGGAACACCCGTCATTTTCTTGCAATCCAACATTCAACGACATTTTCGCCATAACAGTACAAGGCGTTTCTGTTCCAGTGAATGAAACGCTAATAACCTTAGTTCCTGGCACTTCAACTCCAGTTTCTATTGGCACTGTAAACAATCAGGGATGCGGCAACTCAACCTACTATGTTGATAATGGAGCGTTAAATAGCCAATACATCGTTTTTGGAGGTTTCACCACTGTGCTGAGAGCTGAAATTGCTGTAATCTGCGGAGAAACATATCGTCTTCGAATGATGATTTCGGATGGTGGAGATTCATCTTACGATACCGGTTGTTTTGTGAAAGAAAATAGTTTGACAACAGGTAATATTTCAGTTCAAACTTCTACCGCAACGGGAGATAATTTTGTTTACGAAGGATGTAGCGATGCTACAGTAACCATAAGCGTAAATGGCCCACCTTTGACACAAAGTGTTGATATTCCAATTTGGATTTCTGATGCATCTGCCCTAGCTGGGATTGACTATTTGGACTTGACCATGTTTAATTCAGACAGCACGGTTACCATGCCTGCTGGACAAAGCAGCATCTCATTTGATATTAGCGCTATAAATGATAATCAAGCAGAAACAGATGAATACATTGAGTTCGTGTTCATCAATTCGACTTGCGGTACTACGGATACATTTAGAATTTTCATTGCCGATTTAGTTCCTATAACAATTGAAACAAGCAACGATACCACCATTTGTATTGGAAATGCAAACTCGTGGGCGCAAGGCGAAGGTGGTGGTGGTTTGTATACCTATTTATGGAATAATGGGATGGGAACCAATCAAACCATTGCTCCCGCTCCAACGGTTACTACTACCTACACTGTTACCGTTTCTGACAATTGTAATTCTACACCAGCCACTGCCGATGTCGTTGTTACGGTAGATGGTGGTCCGCAAGCCTTAGCTGGCAATGATGTAGAAGTTTGCATTGGCGGAAGTGTGCTTCTCAATGCTTCATCCAATACGCCTGGCGTATCCTATTCATGGAGCCCAACTGTTGGGCTATCGAACCCAAATATTGCCAATCCAATGGTAACGCCAGCCGCCACACAACAATATGTGCTTGCTGTGCTTAGAAATGATGGCTGTAGCAATACGGATGCGGTAAATGTGACCATCACTCCACCCCCAACTTCTGATTTCATACTCCCTGCATTGGGCTGCACTGGCAAACCTTTGATTGTTACATACGATGGAAATGCCAATGCTTCTGCGCAGTTTCAATGGAATTTTAGCGGAGGAACAATAACCAACGGAATGGGAATAGGTCCGATTGCTGCAATGTGGCAACAGCCTGGAATTTATGATGTAACCCTTACTGTGGCATGGGGAGGATGTGTTTCTACATCCCAAACCAATCAGGTGGAAATTTTGAGCGCTCCACCAGTAGATGCTGGAACTGATGTATCTATATGTCCCAACGAAATTGCTACAATCGGTTCAACTGCTCTGGCTGGAATAACCTATTCATGGAGTCCATCCAATTTGGCAGAAACACCTTACTCTAGTGAAACAGATGTAGTTGGAGTAAATGTTTCGCACGAAACTCAGGTTTCACCTTTTATCCTTTCTGCAAATGATCAAGGTTGTATAAGCACTGATACGGTCGAGATTACCGTATTTGCTAAACCAACAGCAGAATTCGAAATTCCACCCGGAAAATGTTTCAATGTGAATTCATTTAGCCTAACAGCTGGTGGATTTTACGGCCCAAATGCTTCATTCTTTTGGGATTTTGGTCCTGTAGGTTTCCCCGGTTCTTCCACTGCCTTAAATCCGCAAGGATTCATATTCAATGCGCCAGGACCGCAAGAAGTTAAACTGGTAATTACCGATAATGGCTGCGTGAGCGACACGTTTGCTGCCGACTTGCAAGTTTTCGAAATGCCTATCTCAGATTTCGCTGTAGATACAAATGCAGGCTGCGAACCATTTGGCGTGCAATTTTTGGATATTTCCTACAATGGCAATAGCCCCTTGTATTACAACTGGAACTTAGGTAATGGAGCTACTTCTGATGCCGCTTCGCCATCAATAACATACATGAACGGAACGTACAATGTGAGTTTGCAAGTAACAACCACCAAAGGATGCTCGCATAGCAAAACTCGAAATGCCTACATCACTTCTTACCCAAAACCTACAGCATATTTTTCGCTAAACTCATCAGTTCTTGATATTTTAGGACCTCGTGTTGAAGCCACAAACCAAGCCAATGGAATTGAAACAAGCCTTTTCATATTCGAACCATTTGGAGTTGAAATTGAAGCCATGGAGGCGGTATTCACTTATCCTGATACAGGTATTTATCCCATTACACAGATAGTAACGACTGAATTTGGATGCAAAGACACACTGGCCACAACCGTTGAGGTAAACCCGCATTTCACGCTTTATATTCCAAGCGCATTCACTCCAGACAATGATAATCGCAATGAAGTTTGGCTTCCTCAGGGTGAGAGTATTCTAATCTATGAACTTCGTATTTTCAATCGTTGGAATCAACAAATTTTTCAATCTGGCGATATTGAAACAGGTTGGGACGGGCGATTCAACGGAACATTAGTGCCCCAAGGCATTTACACGTATCAAATAGAAGTGTACGATATTCTGGGGGAACCCCATGAATACACGGGCACTTTCAGTGTGGTTAGATAGATAGTTTAACGCAGAAAGAAGGCTTGTAGTACCTTATCTGCATAGTCCACAAATTCCCAATCTGGGCCGTCCCACATGCCACCGTAAATTTGGGTTAATCGAATATTGAGAAATACGATTGCTGCCAGACCTGCAATCGCAATGCGTTGAAACCATTTCTCGGAGTTCGATAGCTTTACCAACGCAAATCCCAAAGGGAGCGTCATTATGCTATAATACTCCACATAGCATCTGTGGCCAAAAGCACCACCAAACCACCATGCCCACCAGCTTGCAAAAACATACGTTGCGATTAAAAGAATAGCAGGATTAAGCCATCGACCTACTGCTTTTTGCTGCAATTGCAGCAACAAACCCCAAGTAATAACAAACATTAATGGCGTGTAGAGGAACAAACCATTTTGATGGCTGAACAATACAGACAGCATCTTGGGCGAACTCCAATTGCTAAAACCTTCTTCGCCATAGGAATACCACAAACAGCTTCCCGTGGTATGATGCCAATACAACATTTGGGGAAGAAATACCAAAGCCATCACAGGAATAAAAAGCAGAAGTTGCTTCCACTTGTATCGCCAAAAATGAAACTCACCTACGATTGAACTTCCAACAAATAGTGGTGTCATCGCTATAAGTGCATTTGTTGGGCGGATTAGCACAATCACAGCTAAACTGATGGCCATGGGAACAAACCACAACGCTCTGCTTTGACGCACCAACAGCGAACTTCTTAGGAATAAACTGAATAGAAAAAAGGAATACAAATGCGACATCCCAGCCTCGCGAACGGTATAATAAAACAAATTGGTACCCAAGAAAATGAGCACGAGAATCCACCAAATTACCGCAGATGAGAACCAATCAGATAGCCATGCTTTTAGGAAATATAGCCCAGTAAGCATGTAAAAAACTGCTGCGATCAGAATACTCCAAGAATAAGGCGCAGACGTTCCATCTTGCGCATATCCAAGTTTCGGAGCCAAAAAATGACCTGCTACAACAAAAGGCGATTGGAGCAACGCAACCCCATAGGTGTATTTAGTAAATGTGCGCTCCTTCTGGTCAGGCCCAACTATACGCGTACATCCATTAATACAAGGCGTTTGTTCAAAACCATGATGAACCAAAAGCGCTGGCAGATAGATGTAATATCCTTCCGCATCCGACCAAATAACCGATTTAATAGCCTCATTGCGATGGAAAAATGCGCTAAATGCCAACGCAATTGCCAATAGAAAAAACCAAATTCCAAAATCACGGTTCATTCAGGAACATATTGTTGTAGTATCGCTTTTCTCCATCCATGCTCCACACATTTTGGATAGCTGGTCTGAGTAAAACCCTACAAACCATTTCGCCACCTTGCCTAAACCTAAACTGCTGTACTCTTCCAGAAACCGCATGGAAAGGTTGGGAAATTAACAGCCATCCATTGCTGGCATCAGCACTAAGTCCACAGCGCCTAGAAAAAATTTCTTCTCGTCCCTCGGTCCATTCTATAATTGGCAGCGAAGTGGTTTTTGGGTCAACTTTCAGCCAAAAACTAAAAACATAATCGCCCGTAGCTAGCTTCTCATCCATTAAAAGTTCGTCTGCATGAACCATAATTTCTGATGCTCGAAAAAAAGGTTTTTCTATTGCCAAAGAATCTTTCAAAGCCGTTGCCCTTGCTTTCACCAATGCCTGTTTGAAATTATCAAGACTTAAACTCAATAAACGATAACTCGAGCTTGAATAGATGAGCTTAGAATTATCTACAAGAAAGCGTTCGCCCTCAGAAAGCTCGCC
>CAMDOM010000070.1 GCA_945903645.1 Chryseobacterium gleum | reverse complement strand
ACCTCACCGCCAAAGTCGCTGTGACCGGGAGTATCTATGATATTGATTTTAACGCCATTCCATGTTACCGAAACGTTTTTGGAAACGATGGTAATGCCGCGCTCACGCTCAAGGTCGTTGCTATCCATTACCAGTTCGCCCATCACCTCATGATCGGCAAAAACTTTGGCCGCCATTAAAATACGGTCTACAAGCGAAGTCTTGCCATGGTCAACGTGGGCGATAATGGCGATATTACGAATTGAAATCATTGGGTGTTTTTAAGAGGGTGCAAAAGTACGTGTAGGAAGGGCGCGATTGACAGCCCTACAAAAAGCTGTCGCGAACCACCCAAAAGGCAGTACTGTAGCGGATTACGTGAAAATAATCTGGTTTACTAGTGTGTGATTATTCTGTTAAGAAAACCTGTATGAGGAGCAAAGAATAGCGGAAAATGGAAAGAACTACCTGTAAAAGTTCATTTCGTCAAGATACTTCCACGCTTCAAACGGCATGAAATGGCGCACATCCTTGCCTTCGGCTAGCATGCCTCGAATTAAACTGGAAGAAATGTGCAATGCTGGCGCTTCGAGCAAGGTAACATTGGGGTGATGCAGTAGTTCTAATCTGTCTGGCGATGGCCGAGAATAGACCAAAATCTGATGCGCATCCATTATGGCTTGGTAGTTTTTCCACTTTGGAAACGATGCCAAGTTATCACCTCCCATAAGTAGCGTAAAGGTTTTGTCTGGAAATTTCTGCTGCAAATGCACCAACGTGTGGGCAGTGTAGGATGGTTGAGACAAATTGAATTCAATATCGTTGGCGCGAAAACGAAGGTCGTCCCCAATGGCACGGTTCACCATTTCGAAACGATGGCGACCTGAAAGCAAACTCTCTTTGGCCTTGAGCGGATTGTGGGGCGAAACCACGAACCAAACGGTATCTAAATCGGTTTGCTCCACTGCCCACGTTGCAATAATCATGTGGCCAACATGCACCGGATTGAATGAACCGAAGAACAGCCCTATGTTATGCATCAATAAATGCTTTGACCAAATTAATGGTCTTTTGTTGGGCTTCTGCTAAGTTATCGTTGTGAACAACCCTGTCAAAATGCTTGGAATACTCCAACTCACTGGCCGCCTTTTCCACACGTTTTTGGAGACTTTCTTCGCTTTCGGTGCTGCGGCTTCGTAAGCGATTTTCCAATTCTTGCACAGAAGGTGGCATCACAAAAATGGCCAATGCTCTTTCTCCAAACTGCCGCTTCAAATTTAGCCCTCCAACCACATCCAAATCGAATAGCACGTGCTTACCTTGGGAATGAACGCGCTCAATTCCAGAACGCAACGTACCATAAAACTGATTGGGATAGACTTCTTCCCATTCCAAAAATTCACCTTTTTCAACGCGATTCTTAAATTCTTCAACGGTAAGAAACCAGTAATCTTTTCCATCCTGCTCCCCCACCCTTTTAGGGCGACTAGTGGCCGAAACCGAAAATGCCAACGGAAGCGACTGTTCTAACAAGTGGCGCACGATGGTGGTCTTGCCAGCCCCGCTGGGCGCGGAGAATATGATAAGCTTGCCTTGCATATTTGGCGCAAAGATGGCACTTCCATTTGAGGTTTGCGCCTTGAAATTGCAGCATTTTCATATGCCGTTTGTGAATGCAATGGACGTCCCAGCTCTGACAAACTCGTTGCAGAGAAAACGTTCCTTTGTTGTTCACAATAACTCTACCATGCGCCAAACATTTCTCCTGCTTCTATTACTTGTCAGCCTCGGTTTTTCTAGCTCTGGTCAAGATGCGCTAAACATGACGTTGCTTGGCCAGCTTACTTATGATGAAAACCTAAATGATATTTGGGCCGATGTGCATAATGGACGTGAATATGCGTTTGTAGGGACGGTAGATGGGCTATCGATTGTTGATTTGAGCGACCCTTCTAATCCATTTGAAGTTTCATTTACGCCAGGGCCAAACACCATTTGGCGCGACCCATTTTATTACAACGGATATGCCTATTGTGTTAACGAAGATTCTGAAGGACTATCCATTATTGATATGAGCGCATTACCGCCTCCAGGTGTTGCGTCTTCAGTGTTTAATTTGCCGGTAACCTACTATACCGGGAATCTTTACCCATTCACAACAGGACACACTACCAGTGTAGACGAAAGCGGTCATGCCTACATCTACGGGTCAGATTATGGCGTTGGGGGAGTTATTATTCTTGACTTGTCGCAAGACCCTGAAAATCCAGTAGAACTTGGAGTTTGGGATCAATATTATGTTCATGATGGATTTGCAAGAGGAGATACCCTTTGGACTGCGTGCATAAACAATGGATTTGCCGCGCGATTGGATATTTCAAACCCATCATCGCCACAGCTTATTACCACTTGGAACACGCCCAGCAATTTCACCCACAATATCTGGCCCACTGACGATAATACGGTAGTTTTTACCACCGATGAGGTGAGCAGCGCTTACATTACTTCCTACGATGTAACGGACTTAACCAACATTCAAGAGCTTGACCGCATCCAGCACCCACTATCCGCTGGCGTTATTCCCCATAATGTTTATTTTCAAGATGATTACCTCATTTCGTCTCAGTATAGAGATGGAGTAGCCATTCACGATGCCACCGACCCAAACAACCTAATTCTTACAGGATATTACGATACTAGTCCCCTATCGGGAGATGGATTCAACAGTGTTTGGGGAGTATGGCCTTATTTGCCATCTGGTATTATCGTAGCATCAGATATCGAAGGCGGATTGTTCGTTTTTGCCCCTCAATACACTAGAGCGGCTCGTATAGAAGGCACGGTTACCAATTCTAGTACTGGAGTCCCATTAAGTGGTGTTTCGGTAGCAGTTGTGAGTACAAGTATTCAAGAAAGCACTGCGGCTTTTGGAACCTACGCAAGCGGTCTTGCCCAAGGAGGCACGTTTGATGTCACGTTCCTAAAAGGAGGATTTCTTCCTCAAACCATTTCGAATGTTGATTTGGTAAATGGACAAACCACGGTGTTGGATGTGCAATTAGTGCCAGATGTTCCTTTCACATTGCAAGTTACTGTAACCGAAGAAGGCACGGGTAATCCTATTGGCGGCAGCGATGTGACATTTGTAAACGCGCTATTCGATCTTTCTGAAACCACAAATGGAGATGGAACGATTGAAGATGATACCTTTTATGAAGGCACGTATGATGTGACTGTAGGCCGCTGGGGCTATGTAACGGAATGCGCCACGGTGACCATTGATGAATTGAACAATGGGTTGAGTTTTTCGCTTTCTAAACAATACTACGATGACTTTGCCATAGACTTGGGCTGGCAGGTAAGTGGTTCGGCTACCTTGGGAGTTTGGACGCGCGATGCTCCGATTGCTACCGATTTTCAAGGAACAGCCGCAAATCCCGGAACAGATTCAGAACAAGGATGTGGAGATTTCGCCTTCATTACCGGAAATGCTGGAATGCCAGTGAATGTAGATGATGTGGATGATGGCAACACCGTGCTAAAAAGTCCATCTATGGATTTAACTTCGATTGCAAATCCGTATGTCAAACTTTCTTATTGGTTTTTTAACGGTGGCGGAAGCCCACCACTTAATGATGAACTTATTGTGAAAGTGAACAACGGCAACGACATCGTTACTGTGGCAAGCCTTTCTACAACCAATGAAGCGTGGACGGAGTGGACGTTATTGCTTAGCGATTTCATCATTGTAACCGATAATATGAAAGTTGAATTTCACATAGCCGACACACCTCCAGGCCATTTGGTAGAGGCTGGAATAGATCAGTTCAGCATTGAAAGCTCGAATAGTATTGGAGAAAATGCTTCGCAACCAAGCGTAGTTGTTTATCCAAATCCAACGGTTTCTGGCACTTTTCAAGTGATGGTGCCTAAAGCTTTTCATAATGCATCAGCCCGTATTTTGGACATAAGCGGAAAGGTTATTTCTCCCGAAATGACCTTAACTCAGAACTTGACTTCTATCAATACTCCTGCAAATAGCGGAATCTACCTTGTCGAACTTTTGATAGACGGACAGCTCACTGTGAAACGGTTGGCTGTTTATCGCTAAAAATAAAGTGATTTGTTGGGGGGAATTGGGGAAACTGTACTTTGGTCGAAGTACACAACTAGCAGCACAATGGAAAGCGACATTATGAATATCAGGTTAGATCGGGTGGCCAAATCGCGCATTAGCGAAGTGGATTTTAGTAATATCCCATTCGGTCGGCAGTTTTCCGATCACATGTTGGTTATGGATTATGCCAATGGGCAATGGAGTGCGCCAACCATTATGCCGTACCAGAAATTGGAAATGAACCCTTCATGTTTGGCATTGCATTATGGTCAAACCATATTTGAAGGTCTGAAAGCCTATCGCAACAAGCAAGGTGATGTGTCGCTTTTTCGCGCAGCAGACAATTTTGCTCGTTTCAACATTTCAGCAGAGCGGATGTGTATGCCAACCATTCCTGTTAATGTGTTAATGGAATGCCTGAAAGAATTGGTGAGCGTGGACCGCGATTGGGTGCCAAGCAACGAGAATGCATCCTTATACATTCGTCCGTTTATGTTTGCCACGGATGAGTTTATTGGAGTTCGCCCTTCGGACACCTACAAGTTTATCATTTTCACTGGTCCAGTTGGGCCTTATTACACCACTCCGCTTAAGGTGATGGTGGAACACAACTACACCCGTGCTGCAAGAGGCGGAACAGGTGCGGCAAAAGGTGGAGGCAACTACGGAGGTGCATTATTGCCCACCAAATTGGCGCAGCAAAAAGGCTATCATCAGCTTATTTGGACTGATGCATCGGAACATCGCTATGTGGAAGAAAGCGGAACCATGAACGTAATGTTTCAAATTGACAACAGTTTGCTCACTCCACCAGCTGGCGAAACCATCCTCAAGGGAATTACCCGCGATAGTGTGCTCACTTTGGCGCGGGAAATGGGAATAGATGTGCAAGAGCGCCCAGTTTCTGTGGAAGAGGTGATTGCTGCACATAAAGCTGGCACATTGAAAGATGCGTTTGGAGTAGGCACCGCTGCCACTATTGCACCCATTGAACTTATTGGCTTGGATGGAAAAGATTATCTGCTTCCTGGTATTCAGGAACGCACGCTATCCAAAGCATTGGCTACAAAGTTGAACGCAATTCGCTATGGCGAAGAAAACGACACGCACGATTGGATTGTAAAAGTGTGCTAGTTATGCAGCATCGTTTTCTCTTTGTTTTCCTTGCCTCCATTCCATTCATTTTTGGAGGATGCACCAAATGTGTTACCTGCGATGTTGACCTAAAACAAGGTTTTCTAAACGTGGGTAACATTGATGAATATTGCGGCACAAGTGACGACATAGATGAGGAGGAGAATCGGTTGCTTCAAGAGGAATACGCCTGCATTGAGTGCATCGTGATTACCTCCTTTGGGCAAAGTTCTTCGGGATTTTTGTGTGGAGACAGAAACTTTACAGACAGTGTAAATGATACGTGGCGCGATGGTGCAACGCAATCTGGATTGCCGTATGATTGTGTGTATTACCGCGACACCCTAGAAGTGGTGTGCATCCTAAAAAACTGATTTCCTCAGTTGACGGTGAGATAGGCCGAGCCAATCCACACAAAATCGGGTGTGAAAAACGATACTTTGTACTCCCCTTTTTTGAAGAGGCTAATTGGCGCTTGCGTGGTGTAGCCTTTGGGACTCACCGCCACTTTGGTATTCATAATCAGTTCGTCAAAATCGCTGGCGGTAGCGCTTGATTTTTTCCAAATATCTAAGGATACAGACTCCACCCCAAACTGACTTGAATTGGAAAGCTGCACAATTATTCCTTTCCGCGTTTGGGCTTCGGTAAAAGTTGTTGCGGGCGATTTCAGCTTTTTATCGGATACGCCAATACCAAAAGCAATGTTTACCTCCTCAAACTTCAAGGTCTTTTGCTCTTCGGCATTCAATGGGGTGGTTAATTTTACTGGGGCAGCTGCAGCTATTTGAGTTTCGGGCCGTTGCACAGCATCGAATCTTTGGTTGTCGGCAGGAATAATCTCGGCTTTGGAATTGCGTGCTACAACAGGCTCAACAGCAACCGCTTCTGTATTCACCACAACTTCGGAGCCTTCTATGGAAATTAGCGATGTTGCCAAAACTGTGTTGTCTGGGCGATAGGCCGAAATCACATATTTACCTGCACGTTCAAATGCAAATGGAGCACTTATCCAATTGCGTCCTTGCGAAACAACCATGCTCACTTCAACTGGCGCGAGGCCAAATCGTTTTTCAGATTCTACAATAAAATTGACTACACGTTCGTTGATGGTGGTTTTTCCATTGTTGTAGAACAATGTGAGTTCGATGGGAAATGCATCAACTTTCCATTCTGCCGCTGCACCATTAGGCACACCAGATTGTTGGCTTTTGCAAACCACCACCTCTTGACTAAACCCAGCTAGCGAGAGGAGTAAAAAAAAGACCAGAACCGTGTCAACTTTAAGATTAGCGAACATGATTCTGATCATTTGAAAATATTGGAAAAAGTGCCCAGAACTGGACTCGAACCAGCATGCACATAATGCACCACCCCCTCAAGATGGCGTGTCTACCAATTTCACCACCTGGGCAATTGGCCGCAAATTTAGTTTTTTCTATGGACTAACACGACATGCATTTTGAGCCTGTTATTCTCTGCTCATTTCTTGCTTTTAGTCTTGGCTGCTTTGAGCGAATCGATTGCAGCTTGATTGGGCGAGCCATGCTGAATTACTCGGATTTCAGTGGTTTTGTTCCCCCCAACCAGCGCCAAGCTATGTGCATGATTGGACGAGCATCTTTCGCTCGTCCGTTGTATTTGGTAGGCTGAAGCCCACCTTTTAATTGCGTCTTCAAACCCATGCTCATTAAGATTTACCAGAGGTTAGCTTTTTTTAGAGGACCATCAGATGGTTTAGAATGGTTGCGAAGATGCTACCGAATAATAGTCACTAGGGAAAAACCTAGCGATAGCTTCGAGCAGCCTCGCTTAGGCGGGTTTTTGCTCCTTTGGAATACATAAGCGGACGGTGGATAATCCGCCAAATAGCAATCACCAAACCCTTACCATTTACCCGTATTTAACCAGCAAGCTATCTACCAAGGCGCTATACTTTGCGGTAGCATCGTCCTGCGAGAGGCCAGACTTGGATTTCCATGCTTTCCATTTGAACTGTGCCTTTACATCGAACATTCCGGGTTTGGGTTGCAGGCAGTTTCCAAGCAATGCTTGCTTGTAAAGGGCATACAGTTCCAAAAGTTCTTCGTTGGTTGGAGCTTTGGTTAGGGTTTTAAGGCGCGCTTCGGCTTGTTGTAGTTGGTCGCTCATGGGGCTCAATTTAGATTGCAATAAACGAAAAACGCCTCATAGCGAGGCGTTTAACGTGAACGAGTTATGAAAAGGAAACTAGACGGTTGGATAGTCGGTGTAGCCTTCTTTGACTGCCGCATAGAATGTCTTAAAATCGGGGTCTTGCAAGGGAAGATTATTTTTCAAGCGGTTCACCAAATCTGGATTGCTGATGAAAGGACGACCGAATGCAGCCAATTCGCCTCTGTTTTCCTGCAAGGCCAACTCTGCTGAATCTTTATTTAGTCCACCACAGAAAAGAATTGTTCCATTAAATGATGTGCGGATGGCTGATTTAATGGCATCGCCAACTGCAGGAGCGCCCATAGAAGAGTGGTCGGGAATGTGCAGATACACCAAACCAAGGGCCGCCAATTCTTTAGCCAGCATGCTGTATGCTTCTTGCGCTTCGGGATAAATGGCCATGCCGCTAGCTACTCCATTGGGAGAAAGCCGGATTCCTAGACGGTCGGCACCAATGGCATTGGCTACTTTTTGGGCAACTTCAATAGCAAAGCGGTTGCGGTTGCCTAACGAACCTCCATATTCATCGGTGCGCTGATTGGAAGCAGGATTGATGAATTGGTCGATAAGATAGCCGTTGGCGCCATGCAGTTCTACGCCATCAAATCCGGCCGCGATGGCGTTTTTGGCTGCGGTAACATATTCCTCTTGTGCTTGTTGTATGTCGGCCAAGGTCATGGCTTCGGGCGTTGGATATTCCTGATTGCCACTCGCATCGGTGTACATTTTGCCTTCTAAAGCAATGGCCGATGGGCCAAGAACGCGGGCACCTTCGGGCATATTTGCTAGATGCGAAACGCGCCCAGTGTGCATCAACTGAATAAAAATATGACCGCCTTTGGCATGCACCGCAGAGGTCACTTTTTCCCATCCTTCTACTTGAGCAGGGGAATAAATACCCGGAATGCGGACATAACCCAAGCCATTGGGCGATGGTGCAACGCCTTCGGTTATGATTAAACCAGCATCGGCACGCTGGGCATAATACTCGGCCATCAAATCATTTGGAATGTTGCCTATGGCACGACAGCGCGTCATTGGGGCCATCACTATTCTATTTTTTAGGGCATATGCTCCCAGTTGGAAACTTGAAAAAAGTTTGGTAGACATGATTTTAGTTGAATTAATGAGTGCGCAAAGGTACACAATAAATTCAATCAATGTTTGAACATCAATTATTTTATAATCTATTCGAAAACAAAAAATAAGTGCCTGTTTTGGAAACTACATGGGGTCTACATCGGGGAGGAACTGCACGGCACGAAACTCGGCCAGTTCAGCCACTTGGCGTATGCGGTCGCGAATGATAATTTTGTGATGTGCTACCTCAGTTCCTCCCATTTTGACCACAAGTAATTTGTGAAAGCGATTGCGCACGCGCTCTACAGAAGGATATTCGGGGCCTAGCAATACTGTGTCTGGAATATCGGCCAATATGGTTTTGAGGGCGTCTGCTGCTTTGTCCACGCGGTCGCGCTCGGTGTGGCGAACGGTGATGCGCACCATTTTAATGAACGGTGGGTAGCGAAATTGCTTGCGCTGATGCAGTTCGTTTTCAAACATGCC
>CAMDOM010000069.1 GCA_945903645.1 Chryseobacterium gleum | reverse complement strand
CGAGAAATGGAAATCATTTCGGTCGTAAGAAACGATGCAGGTGCAGTCGGAATCTAGGGCAGAATAATATTGAAGGCCGTCTTCAACATCATCTATCTTAGGACTATTGACCGCTTTTTGTGTTAACACTTCATTGATGGAGGTGATTCGCAATTTCTCTAACCGCAAAGAAATTTTCTTCTTCACTATCTGATTCCTATAAAGTTTTGATTCCTGAAACGTTGGCAAAGTAACCTCACGCACCACCTTTAATTCCTACTTTTGTAATCTGTAAATAAACGATAGCTAAATGAACATACATGAGTATCAGGCCAAGGCCATTCTAAGCAGTTTTGGAGTAATAGTGCAACAAGGAAAGGTTGTAGATAAGGTTGAAGATGCAGTAGCTGCGGCCAAGCAACTATCAGCTGAAACAGGCACCGAATGGTATGTGATTAAAGCCCAAATTCACGCTGGTGGACGCGGCAAAGGCATTGTCACCGAAACTGGATCGAACGGTGTGGTGCTTGCAAAAGGACTAGACAAAGTGGAGGAAAAAGTGAAAGGTATCCTAGGCGGAAATCTTGTAACGAAGCAAACCAGCGCTACCGGCAAAAAAGTGAACAAGGTGCTTATTGCCCAAGACGTTTACTATCCAGGAGCTAGCGAAGTGGAGGAATTTTACATGAGCGTATTGCTAAATCGTGCTACGGGTCGCAATATGATAATGTACAGCACCGAAGGCGGCATGGACATAGAATCGGTAGCTGAACACACGCCACACCTCATTTTCACGGAAGAAATTGACCCTGCCGTTGGTTTGCAAGCATTCCAAACCCGCAAAATCGCCTTCAACCTTGGCCTTTCGGGCAATGCGTTTAAAGAAATGGCGAAGTTCGTGGAGTCGCTTTACCGTGCTTATGTGGAAACAGACAGCAGCATGTTTGAAATCAATCCAGTGCTTAAAACATCGGACGACCGCATTCTGGCTGTAGATGCTAAAGTGACGTTGGATGGCAATGGCCTATTTCGCCACAAAGACTATTTGGAACTGCGCGACACCAGCGAAGAAGACCCGACCGAAGTGGAGGCAGGCAGCTATGGCCTCAACTATGTGAAGCTAGACGGCAACGTGGGTTGCATGGTAAATGGTGCTGGCCTTGCCATGGCCACTATGGACATGATTAAACTTGCGGGCTACGAGCCTGCAAACTTCCTTGACGTGGGAGGAACTGCCGATGCAGCTCGCGTAGAAAAAGCATTCCGAATTATTCTAAAAGACCCGAATGTGAAAGCCATTTTGGTGAACATATTTGGAGGCATTGTGCGCTGCGATCGCGTGGCTCAAGGTGTTGTGGATGCTTACAAAAGCATTGGAGAAATCAACGTGCCAATCATTGTGCGCTTGCAAGGCACTAATGCGGTAGAAGCCAAACAGATTATAGACAACAGCGGCCTCAAAGTGCTTTCCGCCATACAACTGAAAGAAGCTGCACAAAAAGTGCAAGAAGCGCTGGGTTAAGGAATAAGCTACAAGAGTAAGGCGTAAGTCTATAAAGTAGTTTTTCAGGACTAGACATTAAAAAAGAAGCCCTGCTGCGCGAAATGCGTGGTAGGGCTTTTTGGTTTTAGGGAATTGGGCAAGCGTCAAGAGGTTATCGACAGTTTATTCGAAGCGCTTGATGGAAAAAATATCGGCCTCGCTGCTCAGTTTGCTGATAAATCCATCCAATTCTTGGGCAGTGCAACTGATGGAAACCACCACCACAAGAGGCTGTTGGCTCAGCTCCTGTCCTATTTCCATACGCAAATGCGAATATTTGTAGGGAATACGTTTTATCCCTTCGAGGCCACGAAACTGAACCAACAATTGAAAGCGTTGTAGTTTGGCTTCGCGCTGAATGGTAATATCCTTAGGTGGTGCAGCTGTTTTGCATGATGGCCAAACCAACAAGTTAAGTAGAAATAACAACAGCATCCTCATGGGGCAAAAGTAGTGAGTAGCTTTGCCCTGCCTGATAATACCGAGATGAAAACCCACCTTACCCTTGCCAACAAAAGCTACGTGGCCCATTTGTCGGATGGAATTGACCTCTCCATAGCCATTACCGAAGGCCCTCAGGTGAATGCCTACTATGCTGTCCCTGCCGACATGGAACCCTTTCGGCAGGGCGATTGGGTAGGCGATGTGCGCCAAGGAGGCAGCGTAAACTACCGAATCGTGCGATTTAGCCCCCATGGCAATGGCACCCACACCGAATGCGTGGGGCATATTACGCCCGAAATACACAGCATAAACAAGTGTTTATCGCAGTTTCATTGTGCTGCTCAGCTCATTTCTATAACCCCATCGCTGCGCGAAAATGGCGATAGGGTGATTGAGGCGCATCAGCTGACCCCCCTACTGCATGGCGGTGTTGATGCCATTATTGTGCGCACATTGCCCAATCTCGAATCCAAGCGCAAACTGAATCACTCGGGTGCCAATTCGCCCTTTTTTAGCCATGAAGCCATACAAACGTTGGTAGATGAGGGATGCAAACACATCCTAACCGACCTGCCCAGCTTAGACCGCGAGCAAGACGAAGGAAAGCTTTTGGGCCATCATGCTTTTTGGAACTACCCCACTGCACCGCGCATGGATTGCACCATTTCCGAACTCATTTATGTGCCTAACACTGCTTTGGATGGATTGTATTTGCTGAACCTGCAAGTGGCGGCATTTGAAAATGATGCTGCACCCAGTCGCCCCATCATTTTTCCCTTGCAGGAAGCCTAATTTCCACATCTTTGAACTATGAATATTGAAGATTTGCGCCAACATTGCCTCTCGTTAAAAGGCTTGGAAGAAACGCTTCCCTTTGGCCCCGACAATTTGGTAATGAAGGTGATGGGCAAAATGTTTTGTCTCATTAGCATAGATGCCACCCCGCTGAGCTGCAATCTGAAATGCTACCCCGAACACGTAGATAACCTGCGCGATGCTTACACCGGAGTGCGACCAGGCTACCACATGAACAAACGCCACTGGAACACCATTGTGTTTGATGGTTCGTTTGATGACGCTGATGCGGTGCAATGGGTGAACGATTCGTACGCCTTAGTGGTGAGCAGCTTGCCCAAAAAACTTCAAACCGAATTGCACCAATTGCCATGAAACAGGTTTTATCCAAATTAGTAGGCTATTCATTTCGGGGATTGTTGCTAGTAGCGCCCATCGGTGTCACCATTGCCGTTATGGTATCGGGAGTGCGGTTTCTCAACGGGCTTATATCGCCTTATACCGATGCGTATTTGCCGTTTCACATTCCTGGCATAGGCATCGCCATAGTGTTTGTGGGCTTGGCGGTGCTGGGTTATCTGGCCTCGCACATCATCTTTTTCTCGTTCGAAAACTTACTGGATCGCATTATGAAACGTGCGCCTTTGGTTAAGGCCATCTATTTCTCGGTGAAAGACATTATCTCCCTTTTTTCGGATAAAGGCGAAAAGCTGGGCAAACCCGTAAAAGTGTGCATACAGCGCGACCCAGTGCAATACCGCTTTGGGTTTATGACCCAACAAGACATTTCGGTTTTTGGGTTTGACGAAGAGATGATTTCGGTATACCTGCCATTCTCCTATGGTCTTATGGGCAACCAACTGGCGGTGCATCGCAAGGACGTAGAGTTTTTGGACCTGCCCGCGTCAGAGGTAATGAAGTTTATCGTTTCGGGCGGAGTAACCCATGTGAACGAGAAGCAGAAAAAGGAAAAATAGACTACTGAATTTCCAATTTAGGATTGCGGTTCGCTAAAGCGCCAACAGCAAATTCAATACATCTTTCCGATCTGGAGTTGGGGGAACAAGCACTTCAGCAACACCATTTTCCTTCAAAAAATCGGCTGTGGTTTGGCCTATTGCCACCAATGTTTGGTGTGCTATGGTATGCTGCTTCAAATATGCCTTTGCATTTGAAGGACTGGTGAGATACACCACCGAAGTATTGGGAATGGTGGCATTCGTGATGGCTTGGGTGCGATACACGGCAAGCAGCGAAATTTGATGGGGTTGCAAGGCTGAACGCACCCGAGCAGAGCCGCTTTCGGCACCTGCAAAGAGAACATTTTCACCCTCCACCAGAGTGGCTAACTCTTGTGCCACTTCCATCATATTGCCCGAATGGCCTACATAATTGGGGATGAGGCCGTGCGATTGCACCACATCGGCTGTGGCGGTGCCTACCACACCAATCTTAAAATTGTGTGGGCCTTTATAGTTGTGCAGAAACAAATCTGCCCCATGCGAACTGGAAAAAAACACCCAATCGAGCGACTGGTTGGGCATAGCAAAATCAAGAGGTACAATATCTATGAGCGACTGTGCAAAAACCGTCCATCCCGCTTGCTCCAACGCCAAGCGCATTGGACTATGAAGAGGTAAATCGCGCGATATAAAAATAGATCGACTCAATGTATTTTTAGGTTGCGCACTACACTCTGTGCAAGCTCTTCGGCATTGGCACCTTCGCTGTAATCTGAACGCACGGGAGCATCCCAACCATCGGCCAAGACGGTCCAAACCTGCAGCACTCCATCCAATTTTTCGCAATACGACCCTAACGGAAGCTGGCAGCCACCTTGAAAGAGATTCAATATTCTCCGCTCCACTGCGAGCCGTTCGGAAATTGTGGTGTCGTGAAGAATGGACAACGCTTGTTGCAATTCAGGCCGGCCATCGCGAATTTGAAGCGCCAACACACCTTGCGCTGGGGCTGGCACAAACACTTTTGGGTTCATACGAACAATATGAAACTCCGACAAATCGAGCTCCAAACGTTCGGCACCTGCGCAGGCCATCATTATAGCATCGTAGCCGCCATCGCGTAATTTTTGAATACGGGTAGGAACATTTCCACGCAAATCTTTCAATTCAATATGCGGACAATGGTGCAATAGCTGCGATTTTCTTCTTGCCGATGAAGTGCCAACAATTGCGCCTTTCGGCAAATGAAACGTGGCATTCACATCTTCCTTACCCTTTAGAATGAGCAGCATATCCGAAGGGTCTTCGCGCTCAGACACTGCCGCGATAATCAAGCCTTCTGGATGCTCGGTGGGCAAATCTTTATGCGAATGCACTGCCAAATCGATGGTTCCCGCTAAAAGCTCTTCTTCCAACTCTTTGGTAAAAAAACCTTTCCCTTCCATCTTATCAAATGAAAGATGCTGAATGCGATCGCCTTGCGTTTTAATGATTTTTATCTCGACCACATGACCCGCAGCCACCAACCTTGCTTTTACATGATTGGCCTGCCACAAGGCTAAATCACTTCCTCTAGAACCGATAATTATGTATTTCAATTACGAATAATGATTTAGGAATGATAAATTGCTCTATTTTTTTATTCCAAGAATAATTTCTCGCGCCATTTTCATGGGAACGCTGATGTACTTCTTTTCCATGTAGTCCATCATTTTTTTAAGCACTTCGCGCGATTGTGGGTCAAGCGTTTCCAGTTCTTTGGCAAACACTTTTTCCATAGCGCGAGCTTTAATATTCCGCACAGTGCTTGGTATTTCTTTCATGGCCAACTCCACTTCACGCTCTCGCAGCAGCATATTGAATTCGGCAATGCTCTGACTTATGAGTCGTTTGCATTTATCCAACTCCTTTTGACGCTCGTCCAAGTTTTTGCGCGCTTGCTCTTTCAGGCTTTCAATGCCGATGTAAACCACATTGTTTTTACGCAACACTTCTTCTTCCACATCTGATGGCAAGGCGAGGTCAACGATAACTTTTTGCGAGAGGTCGTTCCCAATCAATTTGCGATAAAACCGCTGATTGATAATGGGTTGCGTGGAAGATGTGCAGGTAATAATGATGTCGAATGGCTGCTTAAAGTCCTGCAAATCTGCTAGTGAGAGCGCAGTGCATTTAAGGGTTTCGGCCAATTCTTCGGCTTTCGAAAGCGTTCGATTGAAAACTACCATTTTACCATAAGGCGCCTTCCTTAAATACTGCGCCATGAGGCGGTTGGTTTGGCCCGCACCAATCATCAAAATATTGGGAGCGTGATCAAATTCGAAGGCTCGCATTTGCCGGTAAGCCAATGAAACCACCGACACAGGATTTTGCGCAATTTGGGTTTCGGTGTATACGCGCTTTGCAGTTTCAATGGTCGATTTCACCAGCAATCGAAGCCTATCGCCTGTTAGTCCAAGGCTCTTGCATTGCTCATAGGCTGCACGCACTTGGGTAATTATTTCGCGCTCGCCCACTACCAAAGAATCGATGCTACTGGCTACATAAAACAGGTGTTGTAACGCGGTTTCGCCTTCTAAAACCCGACTATGGTCCGTTGCCCAAGCAATATCACTGGCTTCCCAATGCGGAAATAACGTCTGAAAAAAACGGGTACGAAATGCGCCATCTGCTTCGTGCGGAGTGAGCATCACGTACTCAACTCTATTGCATGTGCTGAGGTAAAGCAATTCGCTTAAACCCAATTCATGCTTCAATTGGGTGAGGCGTATACCTAACTCATCATCACCAATATGCAACCTTCCGATGTCTTTCAACTCGGTGGTTTTGTGCGTAAATGCAATGGTTTTGAAAAGCTCCATACAGGCTAAAACAACAAGGCTGCGAAGTTGGCACAGGCGTTTGTTTTACGTGTCATAGAATTGTCGGAGCGAGTGATATGGATATAGAAAACAAAAAGCCTATCCAAAAAGATTGGTGCTCAGGTACCTATCACCTCTATCGCAAGTGATGCAAACAAGTACACCTTCCTCCAACTCTTCGGCAATACGCAATGCAGCGGATAATGCGCCACCTCTGCTCATTCCTACCAAAATACCTTCCTCTTTGGCCATTCTAGGCGTGATGGTGGTGGCATCTGCTTCACTTACATCTACAATTCTATCCAGGCGATGCGCTTCGTATATCTTGGGCAAAAACTCAGGAGACCACCTGCGAATGCCAGGTATACTAGACCCTTAAATGGGCTGCGTGCCAACAATTTGAACTTTGGGATTCCGCTCTTTCAAATAGCGCGATACGCCCATTATAGTTCCTGTGGTGCCCATGGCTGAAACAAAATGAGTGACTTCACCATTCGTGTCATTCCAAATTTCCGGTCCTGTGGTGCGGTAATACATTCCCCAATTATCGGGATTAGCGAACTGGTCGAGCATGTGATATTCGCCTGTAGCGGCCATTTCTTCGGACAACTGACGGCTGTATTCTATGGTGCGTGCTGCTGGAGTCAGAATCACTTTGGCGACACATGCTTCCATTGTTAATACCCGCTCACGTGTTGCATTATCGGGCATTATTAAGTGCATTTCCAATCCTTTCAATTGGGCAATCATTGCTGAGGCTATGCCCGTATTGCCGCTAGTGGCCTCTGCTAACTTGTCACCGGGCTTCACAGTTCCGCGCTCCAAGGCTTTGGATATCATCCCATAAGCCGCCCGATCTTTCACACTACCTCCAGGATTGTGTCCTTCTAGTTTGCAGTAAATCCGAACCTTTGGGTTAGTTTGTATGTGATTCAATTGTACCAAAGGAGTATTGCCAATAAATCGTTCTATACCCATAGTCAGTTCTTTCCTGAAAAGAATTATTGCTTTTTGATGATGCTTATGCCTTCAAAACCAATGTATCCACCTCGCCATCTTCATTAGTCATTTTCGCACTGTAATACACTTTCGTATTAGCAGGCACACTCTTGGTTATCCATACATTTCCACCAATAACGCTTCCCTCGCCAATTGTGGTATTCCCACGCAAAATGGTGGCTCCTGTGTAAATCACAACTCCATCTTCAATTGTTGGATGCCGCTTAGAAGTGGCGTCTTTCTTATCAACAATTAATGCTCCAAGCGTAACGCCCTGATAGATTTTTACGTGATTGCCTATAACTTCGGTCTCACCTATCACTACTCCAGTGCCATGGTCTATGCAAAAATGTTCGCCAATTTTTGCGCCTGGATTAATGTCAATTCCTGTTAGGCGATGGGCATGTTCGGCCAAAGCACGTGGCACCAACGGAACTTGCAGTAGCAATAACTCGTGCGCCATAAGATGGGCCGAGGTGGCATAAAACCAGGATAACTTCTAACCACTTCGGTAACCGAACTAGCGGCAGGATCACCAGAATACATTGCCTTAGCATCTAAGTCAAGCAGTCGTAAAATCCAAGGAAGTGAATTAAAAAAGTTTCTGTCTGCTTAACCAACACCTCATTTCGTCCTTCCGATGAATAACTTAGCACCTCCTCAAGCGTTTGCTTTAGGACGTTCAGGTACATCTCCAACTCTTCAACATTTGAAAATCGAATTTCTGATGTGGCAGGAAAAAACACACCAAGCACTTGTTCAAACCATTCAGACATGCGCTTTGCTGTCAAATAGAGCGGTGTGCCTGATTGTCTGGTGAAAAGTTGACTCGAAAATGATTCCTCTGTGTATCTTGTAAGTATCCGATTGACTCAGCTTCGAAATTAGCACGTATGCATCTCTCCGTATTTGCAAAACTGGTTGGAAAATCGGCCAGATAATCACAATAAACCAATCGATTAGTCTCTAGAATTCTTTTTTCAACTTCTCGAAAATTAGTGTACTTTTGCAACCTAATCTAACAATAAAACAATGGCTTCAGGTACGGTTAAATTTTTTAATGATCAAAAAGGATTCGGATTCATCACTCCTGCTGATGGCAGCAAAGATGTATTTGTTCATCACTCAGGAACCAAGACAGACCTTTATGAGGGCGATAAGGTTAACTATGAAGTTGAAGAGACTCCAAAAGGTCTTAGCGCTATCAATGTAACTAAGGCCTAAGCCTCGGAAACAATAGCTACAAAAGCTGAAAAGCCCTGTGATGCATGCATCACGGGGTTTTTTGTTTTATCGCAGACTTAACGTGCAACGAAAAAACCAAATCTTTCAGCACAATTCAACTCTTTTGAAATAATATCAATCCCTATCTTCGGAAACTGAATTTTACCCGTAGTCAAAATAAGAATGGAAACAACCGCAGCAGTGAAAATTGACGTAATCAATCCCATTAACAAAGAAGTTCTTTATCAAATAGAGGAAACTTCGAAAGAGCACGTAAATGCTTTTTTTGACCGTTCACGGGCTGTGCAGCCCGCCATTCGTGCCTTGAGCGTGAAGGAACGCGTAGCAGAAATGAATAAAATTAAAAACTATATCATCGATAATCGAGAGGAATTGCTTTCGCGAATTATCAAAGAAACGGGCAAATCTCGCTTGGATGGTTTCACATCTGAGGTATTTGAAATAATAGATGTTATGGATGTATTTGCCAAGTTGGCACCTAAGTTTTTAGTCAACAAATCGGTACCAACTCCAAT
>CAMDOM010000068.1 GCA_945903645.1 Chryseobacterium gleum | reverse complement strand
CCCTATCACTGGAATGCGAAAGCCCTCGATGAGCCTTTTGATGTAAGGGATGCTGGCGCGGAGGTCATCGGGCATAGCTTCGCGGTTGGCCTTGTAGGCCGAAAACTCCTGCTCGCGCAGGGTAGCACCGGGCATATCGAACGCCACCGCGATGTGGGATGGTTTCTCCTTATCCAACAGGTCGAGCAGGGTGATGGTGAAGCCGAAGATGGCAGAGGTGTTGAGCCCTTTGGAATTGACCATCGGCTTAGCACCGAAGGCAAAGAAGGCACGGTAGATGAGCGCAAAGGCATCGAGCAGAAAGAGGCGCTTGTCCTCGGAGGGGTGTTGCTGGGTCATGCAATTAGGACACTGATTAGACTGATGAAACTGATTTTGACTGATTTTTCAGAAAGAGTACTGTTTGGACCGATGAAACTGATATGAACTGATTTGTTTTATTCAAAGGGTTATGTGAAGCTCTTGGCTGTCAATGACAGCCTTCGCTTCGATTTTCATCAGTGTTCATTACTTTAACCTATTCTCAAAAATTTTGCGCTTGTGTTCTGGCTTCTTTCCAAAATTGAAAAGCAGTCCGACTTCAATACGCGTGGCACGCAGATAATTGACCAATTGTGCTTCATGGGCTTTACTCAATTCTTCTACCGCTTTCAATTCCACAATGATAGTATTCTCGATAACTAAATCAGCGTAATATTCTCCTACTGTATGACCATCGTAATATACAGTTAACGGATGTTGGGCAACACACGTGAGCCCCATTTTGCCTAGCTCGATAACCAAAGCACGTTCATAAACCCGTTCCAAAAATCCGTAACCAAGTTCATTGTAGACATTGAAATATGCCTTTATGACTTTGCTGCTCAGTTCAGAATGCAGATAGTTCTCTGAATTGTGTTCTTCCATACCATAATTAAAATCAGTTCTTACCCGTTAAATCAGTCCAATCAGTGTTCCGTTTTATTCTGCACTGGGTCATGTGGGCGAAGATAGTGGGATGGAAAATGGTTGGGGGAAAATGACGAGAATTATCCTATTTTTATTGCCTCCTCACTATTTTCTAATTCGAAAACGGTCATTCGACCTGTTGTCAAAGAGCGTTAGAATAAACACCGTTTTGCCGTCAAAGTAATAGACAGCCGTCAGATTACGGTGAAGAATAGCAAGTCTACAATTAGGGAAAGTGGGCGAGCCTTTGAAGGCCGTAGGATGCAGACTGACCATCTGCTCAAACTGTTGAACAATATCCAGCATTCCATCAGCCTCTCGAATTGTCCACTGCTCCAAAAGAAATTGATAAAGCTGGTCTAGGTCATCCTTGGCGCGAGTTGACCATTTGACGGAAACCTTATCGGCCATACTTTTTCCAAATGTCAGCACTGGAATGCACCCGTCCCTCATGAATATCTTCCAACCCTTCACGTATTGCAGCCTTCTGTGCCTTGGTTAGATTATCAGCCCAATCCAAAGTTTCGTTGGCTTTTTTGTAGAACAATAATGCTGACAACATTTCGCGGTCATCCATGCTGGCAAGCCAGTCCATCAGTTCAATTTTTGCGGCTTTGGCGGTCATATTCAATTCGTTCTAATTCATTTTGTGACTTACTCTTCGAGCGGAGGTATGCAAAGATAGGTTTACGAGAAAGTACTTGGAGGAGAAAAAGGAAAATGGTTTTTACATGTAACCTGAGTTCGAGATAAGCCATAAGGTTATACTTGAGTTTGTCCTTGAAAAACAAACAATTACATGTCGGCTGGATGTTGTCTCTTCATGAAAAAACATCTGATTGCCACAGAAACACAGATTTTCACAGACAATAGACACAGATTTTACTGCGTTCCGCAATGATTCCGAGACTTCGGAACCATCCGGTCGGTTCTGTGGCCATGAACCTGTATATCAATATGTTGAATGGTTGTTGTCGTGTTCGCTTATCCCGAACTAAGGTATGTAGAATAATCGACTCCTACTTTCGCTACCTAACGCAATAGGATACAAATGACGCTTTCTTCAATATTACCCGTAGCGATGGTTGTGCTATTTGCAATAGCCTTATTTGGATTCTTAAAGCTGCGCAAATCACCACCCAATCCGGAGGTGAGGCGCTATTTGCAACTATTCGGGCTAGTGTGTGCCGTGGGTTCTATGCTTGCAATTGGCGCGTCTTTCTGTTTTTCTCGCGATACAACCCAACTCTTAAAATTGGCGCTACCAGGCTGTATTCTCGTGCTTCTATTCGTGCAGATGAAGGGAGAGAAATCGCACTTATAAACCCAAAACTGCTCAAATTCGTTGTGCATTCCTGTAGCCTCCTCGCCTGCATCCCGACCGATAACCGATATATTTGCGGCCATGTCACTACCAGAAAAACGCCTCATAGGCCGAACGGATACTATTGATTTGCCCGAGTATGGCCTTAGCGCATTGGGGTGCAAGGTGGATACTGGTGCCGACACATCGAGCTTGCATTGCAGTGACATTCGTGTGGTGGAAACCAAAGATGGCCTTGAAGTTCTCGAATTTCATGTGCTCGACCCCAAGCATCCTCAGTATTCTGGGCAACGAATTCGGGTAGCATCTTTTCGCGTTCGTAAGGTGAAAAGCTCGTTTGGCACAACAGAAACACGCTTTTCTATCGACACCAAATTGCTACTGTTTGGGCTTGAATGGCCCGTAGAATTTACCCTTAGCGATAGAGAAAACATGCGGTTTCCCGTATTATTGGGCAGGCGATTTCTGCGCAAAAAATTTGTGGTGGATGTGGCCAAAAAAAACCTGTCGGACAAGCAACGCATTAAACCATGAGCACCCCCTTGAAGATTGTGATTCTATCCCGCAACTCGCATCTATACTCCACATCGCGACTGGTGGAAGCCGCCAAAGCGCGTGGCCATGAGGTGAGCGTTATCAACCACACCAAATGCTATGTGGTGATGGAAAAAGGCAATCCGCAGGTGTATTATGGCGACCATACGCTAGAAGGTGTAGACGCTATCATTCCGCGCATTGGTGCTTCCGTAACATTTTATGGAGCGGCCATTATTCGGCAGTTCGAAATGCAGAAAGTTTTTACAACAACCACTTCGGTAGGGCTCATTCGCTCGCGCGACAAGCTTCGGAGTTTGCAATTTTTATCGCAGCACGAAATTGACATTCCAAAAAGTGCATTTGCCAAATATCCAAGCGACATCAACAATTTGATAAAACAAGTGGGGGGCGCACCTTTGATTATCAAACTATTAGAAGGCACCCAAGGACTAGGCGTGGTGCTGGCTGAAACACAAAAAGCTGCCAAATCGGTTATCCAAGCGTTTTATGGTTTATCGGCCAACATATTGGTGCAGGAGTTTATCCCCGAAGCAAAATCTGCTGACATCCGCGCATTTGTGGTAGATGGCAAAGTGGTAGGCGCTATGAAACGCCAAGGTGCAGCCGATGAGTTTCGCAGCAACATACACCGGGGTGGTAGCGGCACGCTGATAGAACTTACGCCAGAAGAAGAAGCGGCAGCCATCAATGCAGCCAAAACTATGGGCCTGCCCGTGGCGGGTGTGGATATGCTGCAATCCAAGCGTGGACCACTTATTATTGAAGTCAACTCCTCACCAGGATTGCAGGGCATTGAGAAAGCCACGGGAGTGGACATCGCCACCAAAATCATTAAACACATCGAAAAAGGGGTGAAAAAACAGCGCGAAAAACGGGAAAGAAAGGCCGGAATAGTTCCGCCTGCGCAACCATAACGCCATTCGCTGCTATTTGATTTCTAGACCGTTTTCATTCGCAGTATTATTTCACCTTTGTTCTTCCAAAAATTGAGTTTATCTCCTTGAGATGTGCTCCACATGAAGGCATATAGAAACACTGTTTTTTACGCCATTACCATTGGAGGCTTTTCAGCCCTGATGTATTGGTTGGTGCAAAAAAGCGCTCTGCTTGAAGTTGGTCGCAACATAATTGTTCCTGAGTCGCACCAAAGCCAATGGGCCGAATTTATTACCACCCTTCAGCATAACCTTGGGCACCCGTTGGCCATTTTGCTGGCGCAAATTGTAACCATCATTCTTGTGGCTCGGCTATTTGGCTGGGCGTTTCAAAAAATTGGTCAGCCTACAGTAATTGGAGAAATTATAGCGGGTATAGTGCTGGGCCCGTCACTGGTGGGCATGTATTTTCCTGAGTTTTCTGCCGCATTGTTTCCCGCAGCATCCTTGGGTAATCTTCAGTTTCTAAGCCAAATTGGACTCATTCTCTTCATGTTTGTTGTGGGCATGGAATTGGACCTAAAAGTGCTGCGCGACAAGGCACAAGATGCCGTGGTAATCAGCCATGCCAGCATTATCATTCCGTTTGCCTTGGGTATGACCTTGGCCTATTTCGTGTATGCCCGCTTTGCTCCCGAAGGCGTGCAATTTGCTTCGTTTGGCCTGTTTATGGGCATTGCCATGAGCATAACCGCGTTTCCGGTGTTGGCCAGAATAGTGCAAGAACGCGGCATACATCGCACCAAGCTGGGCACTATGGTTATTACCTGTGCTGCGGCTGACGATATTACCGCATGGTGCCTTTTGGCCGCAGTAATAGCCATTGTAAAGGCGGGCTCATTCGTTAGTTCGCTTTATGTGATTCTGTTTGCAGTGGGCTATGTGGTGGTTATGATCAAGTTGGTTCGGCCCTTTCTAAAGCGTGTGGGCGACCTTCACTCGTCTCGCGAAAACTTGGGCAAACCCGTTGTGGCTATTTTCTTCTTGGCGCTTCTTATATCATCTTACGTTACAGAAGTTATTGGTATTCACGCCTTGTTTGGCGCATTTATGGCGGGCGCAATTATGCCTGTAAACACCAAGTTTCGCAACATTTTTATTGAGAAGGTAGAAGATGTGGCGCTAGTGCTACTGCTGCCGCTCTTCTTTGTTTTCACAGGATTGCGTACGCAAATTGGCTTGCTCAACGACCCTTATTTGTGGCAAGTTACTGGACTCATCATACTTGTAGCGGTGGTGGGCAAGTTTGTGGGCAGCGCCATAGCCGCTCGTTTTGTAGGGCAAAACTGGAAAGACAGTTTAACCATTGGTGCGCTAATGAACACGCGCGGATTGATGGAATTGGTGGTGTTGAATATTGGCTACGACCTTGGCGTGTTAACCCCAGAGATATTCGCCATGATGGTGATTATGGCGTTGGTAACCACCTTGATGACAGGCCCAGCGTTGGATTTAATCAATCATTTGTTTAAAAACACCACGAATGTGGATGAAGATGCCTTGGGCAGCCTCGGGAAATTTAAAGTGCTCATTTCTTTCGGAAATCCCGACATGGGCAAACCATTGCTGCGCTTAGCTCATGGCCTTGTTAGCAAATTGACGGGAAAGGCCACCATCACTGCCATGCACCTATCGCCCAGCACCGAGTTGCACCACTACACCTTGGCCGACTACGAATTGCAGAGCTTTAAACCACTTCTGGCCGAGTCGAAACTCCTAGACCAAAAGGTTACCACGCTTTTCAAAGTTTCGAATGATATTGAATCGGATATTGCCGATGTGGCCAATAAAGGCGACTACGACCTTTTGGTAATTGGCATTGGTCAGTCCATTTATGAAGGCACCGTAATTGGGCGTTTGTTGGGTTTCACCACGCGTATTATTAACCCCGATAGGCTTCTCAATACCGTAACTGGAAAAGAGAAATTGTTTAGCAATTCGCCATTGGATGAGCGCACTAGACGCATCATTTCGAAGTGTCAAATTCCCGTTGGGATTTTGATACACAAAAATTTATCGAAAGTCAAAAGTGTATTTGTTCCCATCTACGATTCTAGCGATTTACTGTTGATGGATTACGTCAAAAAGCTCATCGCAAATTCCAATATACTGGTTACGGTGTATGATGCTGTTGGGCAGTGGGAAGATGCTATGAGCTTGCGTACTACTGTTCTTGCGTTGGAAAATAGCAATGGCACTAATGTGCATTATTTAGAGCATACCGCCATGAGTCGCGATTTGCTGAAGGAATATGATTTAATGCTCGTAAGCCTAGACGGCTGGAAACGACTAATTGATGCCGAAACGGTGTGGTTAGACAACACTCCTTCTACCTTGATAATAAAAGGGGTATAAATTTTTGCCGCTCAATAATGAGTGGAGAAATTGTAATACTTGTACATGCACGCTCTCTTCACGCGAGGAGGGTGGAAGGCCGCTTGATGAGGCAAAGTATCCTCATTATGCCATACTTATTCACATGCTGAAAGACAGTACCCTGCGTTCGATTAGATTTGGCAACCCAATTAAAAACAACCTCCCCATTCGCGCTTATGACCACAGCCCAATACATCGACAATATCAATAAGCGCTACTTGCTGGGCAATGCTACCGAACATACGTTTCGGGGCGATTTGCAGCAATTGCTCGAAACATTAGTGCCCGATATACGCGCCACCAACGAACCCAAACGCCAATCGTGCGGTGCGCCCGATTATATCTTGACCAAAAAGGAAATTCCAGTGGGGTTTATTGAAGCCAAAGACATTGGCGACAAAGACCTTAGTGGAGCTAAGAAAACGGGCAACAAAGAGCAGTTTGACCGCTACAAGGCCTCGCTCAACAACTTAATATTTACCGACTACCTCGATTTTCACCTCTACCGCGATGGGGTGTTCGTTACGAAAATTGCCATTGCTGAGCTTCGCGAAGGCAATGGGCTGAAGCCCATTGTTGTGGCATTGCCAGAAAACTTTGCCGCCTTCGAAAACCTCATCAAAGACTTCTGCATCCACATTAGTCAATCCATTAAGAGCAGCAAAAAACTGGCAGAAATGATGGCGGGCAAAGCCCGACTGCTTTCTGATGTGATTGAACAGGCTTTGGTGAGCGATGAATCGCATAATGAGGACAGCACCCTGAAAGACCAAATGTTGGCTTTCAAGCAAATATTGATTCACGATATTACCCCCAAGGGCTTTGCCGATGTGTATGCCCAAACCATTGCATACGGCATGTTTGCCGCGCGGCTGCACGACCCCACCCTGCCCACCTTTAGCCGACAAGAAGCAGCAGAGCTAATACCGAAATCGAACCCGTTTTTGCGCAAGCTGTTTGGCTACATCGCAGGGCCCGACATAGACGACCGCATAAAATGGATAGTGGATAGCTTGGTAGAGATTTTCTTGGCGTGCAACGTAGAGGAAATTCTAAAAAACTATGGCAAGGCCACCAAAATGGAAGACCCCATCATCCATTTTTACGAAACTTTCCTTAGCGAATACGACCCGAAATTGCGAAAGGCTCGTGGCGTATGGTACACACCGCAACCAGTTGTAAACTTTATTGTAAGAGCAGTTGATGATATTTTAAAAACTGAATTTGATTTACCCAACGGACTTGCCGACACAAGTAAATTACGAATTACGAATGCCAAATTAGGAATTGATAGAGAGGTGCACAAAGTGCAAATACTAGACCCTGCCACAGGCACAGGCACCTTCCTTGCCGAGGTGGTAAAACACATTCACAAGAAGTTTGAAGGCCAACAAGGCATTTGGAGCAACTATGTAGAAACCCATCTTTTGCCCCGCCTCAATGGGTTCGAACTGCTGATGGCCAGCTATGCCATGGCCCACCTAAAGCTCGATTTATTGCTGACTGAAACGGGCTACCGACCAACCACCAACCAACGGTTTAGAGTTTACCTTACCAACAGCCTCGAAGAACACCACCAAGACACAGGAACCCTGTTTGCCAATTGGCTAAGCTCCGAAGCCAACGAAGCCAACCATATTAAACGCGACACCCCCGTGATGTGCGTGATTGGAAATCCGCCTTATGCAGTAAGTAGCACCAATAAAAATGCGTGGATTCAAAACTTAATTGCTGATTACAAAAAGGACTTGAATGAACGTAAAATAAATTTGGATGATGATTACATAAAATTCATTCGGTACGGACAACACTTTATTGATAAGAATGGAAGTGGTGTATTGGCTTATATTTCAAACAATAGCTTTATTGACGGAATTACGCATCGCCAAATGCGCAAGAACCTATTAGAGAGTTTTGATAAAGTTTATATTTTGGATTTACACGGAAACGGAAAGAAAAAAGAAGTTTGCCCTGATGGTTCAGTTGACCAAAACGTATTTGATATTATGCAAGGCGTTTCAATCAATCTATTTGTGAAAACGGGAAGGAAAAAGAAAAACGAATTAGGACAAGTATTTCATTCAAACTTACAAGGTAAAAGAGAGTTTAAGTACGATACATTAAACGCTAATACTATTCAATCTTTTGAATGGAAACAATTAGAATATACCAAGCCAAATTACTTTTTTGTTCCAAAGAATTTTGATGAAATAAAAAATTATGAAAAGGGATTTAAAATAGATGAATTATATCCCAAAAACTGTTCGGGTGTTCAAACAGATAGAGACCCAATATTTATAGACAGCAATAAAGAAAATCTGATAAAAAGAATAAATATATTGTTGTCAAAAGAACTAAATATTGAATTTATAAATGAATATAATGTTAAAGATTCCTCTGGATATAATTTATTACAAAGAATGTCAGTTTCAACGTTTGAATCTAGTAAAATAAGAAAAATAAATTACCGTCCCTTTGATTTAAGAAACATTTATTATGATGAAAAATTAATAAGCAGAGCTGGATATGATTCAAATAAACACTTGTTAAACTCCAATATTGGTTTAATTGCCAAGAGGGGTTTTGATGAAGCAAATTCAACTGCTTGTTTTGTAACACTTAATATTTCTGATAGAAGAGGTTGGTCAAGACCTGGAATGCAAGGTGCGGAAAGTATTTTCCCACTTTACCTCTATCCCGAAACCAACGGCCAACAAACCCTAGGGCAAACAGCAGCACGCACGCCCAACCTCAACGCGGCAATCGTGCAGCAACTGGCCAATGGGCTGGGCTTAACATTTACCCACGAGAAAGAAACCACAACAGGCACCTTTGCCCCAATAGACATTTTAGACTACATCTATGCGGTGTTGCATTCGCCAACCTACCGCGAGAAATACAAAGAGTTTTTGAAAATTGATTTTCCGAGAGTGCCTTATCCAAAAACTTTGTCAAAGTTTAGAACTTTGACAAAGTTGGGCGGTGAACTGCGTCAACTCCATCTTTTAGAAAGCCCAACGGTAGAGAAGTACATCACGCAATATCCGATAGATGGCAGCAATGTGGTGGGCAAGCCAAAGTATATTCCGATTTCAAAAAATGAAACAACGGGACTACTACAAGGCAATGTTTATATTAACGAAACGCAATACTTTGCCAATGTGCCATTAATTGCTTGGAGTTTTTACATTGGAGGCTACCAACCCGCCCAGAA
>CAMDOM010000067.1 GCA_945903645.1 Chryseobacterium gleum | reverse complement strand
TTGATGCAAAAGCATTTCAATTCCATGTATTTGGAAACGGATAAATTCCCCTTCGCCAGTTTTCGAGGACGCCTTTCTGATTCGCTCGACCTAAGCAAAGACACTGTTTATATCACCAAGGCCACAGGGATTCTGAAATTGCATGGGGTAGACCATGCGGATGTCTATTCTGGAAAAGTGGAAACGAAAAATGGAAGAGCTAGTTTATCGTGCTCTTTCAAAGTGAAATTGGAAGACCACAACATCAAAATTCCGGGTGCAACTTTTCTAAATATTGCGCAAGAAATTGAGGTGAAAGTCTATTTTGAATATAAAGCCAAACCAGACAAGCCAGTCCAGCACTAGCGATTCACGGTAATAGTGCTGCTTTGCACCCTATTGCTTTCGTTACCCGCTCTATCAACTACCCAAATCGAATATGTTAGGCTTTCAGAATTTCCTTCGCCTATAATAGGAACATTGGGGAAGTTTATATTCAAGTTGCCATCAATAGCAATAACAGCATCATCGGGTGCCAATTGACGGACGCGAAATCCGTAGGTAACTCCATTCCGAGAATCTTGCAGAAACAAGTTGTTCTCGTCTGTGTCGTTCTCTCCCAAATCGCCATCGCCATCGCGATAGGAGATAGTCACAACCAATGAATCCGAATAAGCCGTAAGATTCTGTGGAGTAGCACTTACAAATTCAATTTCAGGTATTTCGCTAATCGCTTCTTCCTTGGCGCAGCCACTTGCGCCTAAGGCAATCAGTGCGAGATATATCCAAACCTTGCTCATGGTGTGATGTAGAATGACCAATATGTTTTGTACTGCAATGGCATTTCATCGCGAGGCATTTCAGTGGTTGCATCGCCATCACTCACATAATACCGCATGTACACCACATTCCCCGGCTGAAACTGACCTGTATTTACGTTCGCTATCCAGAATTGCTCAGGGCCAAATGGACTGCTGAAAAAAGTGGTAGTATATTCACGGTACCCAGGTGCACTTGGGCTAAAATCATCTGGATCATAGCTCATTCTCAATTTATTGAATTGCAATTGGTTCAATGCCGTACTATCATCTTGCACATCAATGCCAATAACCATATTTGTGTTTGCCGCCATTATAAACGGATTGTAAAACACCTGATTAACCCTATTTTCCGTACCAGAGAATATGGTAAAGTTTATTCCAAGCTGGTCTATAGCTAAGTAGTACCCAATGTTTGGTGCTTGATTTGGGTAGGTTCCTATATTGCCCATCATGTCGCGTGCGCCATCCATTATCCAATTGGAAATACGTTGCACTGATGCTTCTTCCAACGGCACGCCAATATTGTCTTGCGGCATTCTGTCATTCTGATTGGCAAAACAGCAATTGGTGATGCGCTCATGCAACACTGACATGTCTTTATTGTAGGGAATAACCCGAAAATTGAAGGTGCTATCCGCATTATTTTTAATTATTGGAGCATACACCAAAGTGGAATACGCACTTTGAGGCGTCCGAAAATCTGGTTCGAAATTCCCATCATGACATCCTGGAACAGCGCAACGCGGGTGGAGTATATCACGGTGAATTGCCGCCAACGAATTCGTATTTAGCGTATCAACTGGGGTTGGTGGCGTTTCATAATCCACTTGATCATACGGATTGGGCGGCAACTCGGTGTCTTTGCTGCACGCCTCAATAAATACAACAGATATCAACACAAGAAAGAGGAGATGTAACTTACGTATCACACAAAAGCTTGGTTTAAAGGCTGTCCTGGCAACATACCGCCAACTTGATCGTGAAAGCCTAGAATTTTGGCAATAGTTGGAGCAATATCAATGCTTTCGCCCATTTTTTGGGTGATGTTTTGGTTTTGGACCACTTTTCCAGATGGCCCTACTACTAAACAGAATATTTCGCGAGAAGTAGCATCGCTGGTATGGTCAATGGCGTATCTTCCATATTGATCAACTACAGTGTTTGGTTGAAGATTGCGTCCGTGCTCTGGTGCTGCAATCAAAATGGTGTTGTTGGCCATTCCTGGTGTTGATTGAATGGTTTGCCATAGGTGCGCCAATGCATAATCGGCTACAAGCAGGGCAGCGGCATATTGGGTAAAGTTGCCGTGACACACATCTACATCCTGCATGTTCACCACCATCAATTCGGGGGTAAAGCGTTGCATGATTTTCTCCGCAGCGAACATGTTCATCATATCGCCCGTCATAAATCCTGTTCCCCAAGGATTGTTGTAAACTCCAGAATTGGCTTCAGCAAATGCGGTTTGGATAAAACTGTCAATCTGCGCTGCATCGCTTTCTGGATTGAAAACTCCAGCATCGGCTAGATTAACTTGACCAGCAAAATTCTCATCAAAAAAAGCACGCATTTGAGCTACTTTTCCACGTTCTGATGCCGCAAATGCCTTGGGATTTCCTAAGACATTATAGCTCGTTTGATTGATGATGGAAGCTGGCTGAATAAAATTGGCACCATACAACGCGCCATAATCTGGATGAGAACTGAAGTTTAATGCGGGATAAGGCCCCAACGAATTGCTTATCCACCAAGCATTCAGTGCGCTAGTTGATGGGTCAGTATGCTTGCGATAGTATTCGAAAATGGTAGGCGATTGTGGCCGTGTACGAATATTAATGTCTACAAGATTGTAAACACCAGTTAGGGCAGTGCTATGCCCGCTAAAATGTCCTGTCGGTCCTTGTGCAAATCGAAACTCGCGAAATAAAGTGCCTTGTTCTTGGAGGCGCTGTGAACCTATTGTTCCCAAACCAGGAATGGCAGACGCAATATCGCTGCTGATGCTTTCGCTTCCCAAAAGTGTATTTGGCATCAAATTGCCATCCACTTTTTGCATCGATTCCAAATTGCGAACGCCACCAGCGAAGAGGCAAAACACTACGTGGTCTACAATGCGAGTTCCTGTGGCAGCGAACAACCGTCCAGATGGTAGTATATAGGGCAGCACCATTGCACCTGCGGTGGCAGTGGCGGCTTTGGTTATAAAAGATCTTCTTTTCATTTCTAGGTCAATAGTATCTATACTCGTTACTTGTCATCATACTATAATAGACCAATTCGGGAGTGATATCCGAGTTAGCATCGATTAAATCTTTCATGTACCACAACTCAAATTCATTAGGATTTCGGTTGTAAAATCGGTTGTATGATTCTGTAATAAAGAGCTCAACATTTGAGCGCATTACTGTATTGGAGGGCAATTGAGCGGATTGGTCATTCAAGAAATTTCGAATAATCAAGTCCTCGATGTATTTCAAATCCCCGAATGCCGCATAAGGTGTGCTTAAATCGAGAAGAACATCTTGCGTGATATTGGCATCAAAAACATCCGCGTAAGCGATAGAAATAAATTCGGTTAAACTCTTTTGGTAGCCTTTATTTCCAGTAGGGCGAACTACTTCCGCATCATTCACACCATAAATGATATCCTTTTCTGTTTCGCACGAAGTAAACAGCGTGCTAATTCCCACGAAAAGAACGAACGTAAAAAGTGTGTTTAGCTTGCTCATAATCCTACGAATTCATCTAGAGACAAGATGGCTTTTTGCAATTCCTGAAAATCATCAGAAGCCTTGTAATTCACCGTATGATAGTTTAATTCTTCTGTGGTAGGCTCCCGAAATAAATAGCGATAAAATATCTCGCGAACAGTGCCCTCATAGTAATCGTTGGAATTGAAAAAGATATCAATGAACTCCTCTTTCGAGCTTCCGTTGGTATAGAAAACAACGGAGGTAAAGCCATCAACCATAGTAATTCCCGCTTGCGTTTCTGCATCAGAAGGGTCGCGAAACAAGAAATGGTTATACAAACTCACCACCAAATTGAACGAGCCCATATTCAATTCGTCATAAAACAGATTGTTCACTAACCGTTTGTGAAGTTGCGCCATCGTAAGATTACCTGCCGCCACATCTTGAGGGGTATTTATCAATTCTTCTAGACGGGCAATCTCTGCTAGAATCAGATTCGTGAACTGCGTAAATTCAGGGTTAGTGAGATAGCTATTCAATACCTCTAAACGAAATTCAAGGTCTTCAATATCTAATGGCAATGTTAGTAAGCGGATGCTCTGCGTTTCGAGCAATTTGGTCCGGTATTCCGCACTTTGAACAATAGGGCTAAGCATGTTTCTGCGGCTTTCCTCACTCAAATTGCTTGCTTCAAGTGTGCTTTTTGCTTCGCTTTCCTCCTGCGCAGTGGGCTTTCTCCCCAATAAACTGATGTAACACTTGTTGATGTAGGTTTCAATTACCAATGCAGAAACCGTATGGTCTGGTGGAGCTACGTTATCGTCAACAATAATCTCATCTTTCTCACATCCTACAAAGAACATGGAAATCATCAATCCAATAATTGCATTTCTAATGCTCATTGTGATTGCGAAGTTAACGTATGAATGTCTTTGACTTTTTAACGCACCAAAAGTTTAACATGTGCAACCTGCTCTTTTTGTCTGATAGTAACGAGATACAAACCAGTGGTCTCCGGAGCGGTAACCTGAAAATCCATTGCAGTGCTGGTTTTCTCTGACACTAGTCGTCCCGTCATATCGGTAATTTGAACTGTGCTCAGTTCAGAGCCCGAAAGTCGGATGTTAAACTGTTCTCCCATTGCTACAGGATTTGGGTAAACAATTGCGCCAAGTGCGTTTGGGTTTGCAGTGGGTTGGTCAATTCCAAGGGTATTGTCTCCGTAGAGCCCAAGTGCAGTGCGAAAACATGGAATAATGCTGTCAGCAGAAACGGTTGAGGAATGAAACATCGCAAAGTCATAACGCCAATCCCAATAAAACCAAGGGATTTCCATATCCCTCAAATTAGTGCCAATAAGAGTCATCCAATTGCAGGCACTCTCATCATCGGCATAATTGCACACTCCAAATTCACCAAGAAACAAAGGCAATTCATACTCAGTTTTCCAATTCTGAACGTTTTGCCAACCGTTGTAAACCCACGTTTCCAGCAAGGTGGTGTCTTCGTGTGGAAATGGATTTCCGCTAGGAAAAAAAGGCTCGTTCCACGTCAATCCTTGATGGGTGAAATCAAGCGGGTCGTAGGTATGCCAAGTGTAAATTAAATTGGTATCGGCATAAGGTTGCATTTGTGGCAGAGCCAAAGCAGAACTTCCAAAGTGGGGCGACACAATTATCGTATGGTCAATCGTGTGCTGCCGAATACTGTCTATAGCCGTGGAGAAAATAATCCTCAACGAATCATTCGGAAACAAAATCGCAGGTTCGTTTAGCAATTCAAACGTGAACATTTCGGGGTCAAGTGTGGAATAGCGTTGCGCCAAAACAGACCACATGTGAGTAAAAGCATCCATTTTACTCCTCCAATTTTCAGTGGTTAAATCCCACCCATGATGATTGTCGATAATTACAGGCATTCCCAATTCGGTAGCCCATGCAATCACGGTATCAACCCTGCTGAACAGCACATGTTCGGTATGCACTGTATATGGCGGTAACGTATCGACCACCGCAGCAAATTGAATGGGCAATCGCAGCGATGTGATGCCCGCATCCTTCATGTCCTGAAGGTCGCTTTTTGTATAGCCATTTTCGGTAGGCCAGTTTTCTTGCCAAGTAGATTCGAGCCAGTTGGATATATTAAGCCCTTTTTCAAAAGCCGCGCATCGCTGGTGAGCAACACTTTGGCTGTAGGTATTTGGCATCCACAAGGCCAATGCTCCAATGAAACAGGATAGAAATTGTAAGTAGTAAGAGGAAAACATTGCGTGTTAAGTTTTTTCTGTGGACAATCCAAAGGTTTGAAACCAATTCAATCCCTCGTTGTTAATCGGGTTCTAATGCAGGGCTAAGATATCGTTTTGTCTAGGGAACAAAATGTCGTCTGTTGCTTTGATTTGAGCCTAATTTTGAATTGAAAAACAAACCAAATCATGAGACCGTTTCTTGTCAGTTTTATCTTCCTAACCTTTTCCTGTTCGGCATTAGCGCAAGATATGACACTGTTGGATGGATACAACAGAGAGCGAAACGCTGTGACCCGAACAAATATGCTTGTGTTGGGAAGTTGGGGATTGGGAAATATGGCGGGAGGTTTGGTGGGCGTGCTCACTACACCAAAAGGTTCGGAGGCTAATTATTTCCACCAAATGAACATTTATTGGAATGTGGTGAATGTGGGAATTGCCATTCCATCCTTCATAGCTGCGCGCAAACGAATGAAGAAAAGCTATGATATTGCCTCCACATTTAGCGAGCAACGAAAAATTGAGACCACCTATCTCATCAATTTTGGCCTCGATTTCGTCTACATCGGAACAGGCGCTTGGATGCAAGAATTCGGAAATAATCGATCACAAAATCAGCGCGCGTTGCTCAAAGGCATGGGCAATTCCATTATGGCGCAAGGCGCATTTCTAATGCTATTCGACCTTACCAGCTACTTCATTCACAAGAAACATTGGAACCGAAATCGCTCCAAGATATTCGGGCAAATGGAGTTTCAGGGAAATTCCATCATCATTCCCATCAAATAGCGGCTACAGTTGATCTACGATTTGATGCAGAAAGTCTTCAAAGTTGAATTTATTCTCCTCCTTGCCTTTTGGCTTTCTATTCAGGGCAACAATCACAATTTTCTTATCGGGATACACATACAAATGCTGACGATACAGCCCAATGGCAATGAAATCGTTAAAAGGTTTGTAGCCAATATACCAGCAATTGTGGTAGCCAAAAGTGCCGCCATTGGCAGTGTCGCGTGAAATGGATTGTTCCACCCAGTCGCGGTTTAGCAGTTGATTGCCTTGCCATTCGCCTTTCTGCATATAGAATTTTCCGAACTTGGCATAATCGCGGGCTGTGGCTTGCAAGCAGCAATACGGTTTAATGTGATTGTTTTTGTCGGTGCTCCATTGCGCATCGTATTCCATGCCAATCGGTTCCCAAATCTTCTTTTGCATGTATTCACTCAGTGGCGCTTGGGTCACTTGCTCCAACACCAATCCCAACAGCAAGATATTGATGTTCATATACGCTTGGTTGGTGCCCGGTTCGTGCGCAAACTTTATATGCCGAAACCCTTTTTTAATGTTGTGCCCATAATACAAAAGCCCGTCAATACTAAGGGAATGCTCCATGCCCGATGTATGGTTCAGCAAATGCTGAAGCGTCACTTTTTTATACCGTGGGTCAGCGCAGATGTCAGGTAAATACTTGGATATCGGCTCATCGATAGACCCAATCAACCCATCTTGCAACGCAAAACCAACCAATGCCGATGTAAACGATTTTGCCACAGAATAGGAGGGGAACCGCGCCTCAACTTTCCCTTCGCGATAATGCTCAAATAAGATGGTATCGTTTCGGATTATGATGAATGCTTGGTTAGGATACCACTCCAACACTTGATTCAAATTTCGCGTCACAGGAACCAAAGGCGCCCACACATTCAGTTTAAGTTGACGCCCCAAGTCATTCGTTGAGGTCTTAAAATGGAAAGGTTCCTGTGATGCCTTCAGCGGTAAGGCAGGCATCCGATGCACGTCCTTGTGGTCGGGTGACAATAGCACAAACGATTGCGCAGGCAACCCACAGCCACTAATGCCCAGCGCAGCAATTAAAACAACGAAACTTAAAATTCGGATAATGCGAAAACTTCTTGTCTCCACGATTAGTAGTTCGTTGGCAAGTCAAAACATGCTTCCAATTTGGAGCAATGCCGCGTTTGAAAAGCACACTCCTCCAACTCAAGCGATTTTAGCATCGCTGCTCGTGGCGAATTGCCCAAACTAAGCGTTGGCTTATCAGCCTTTTTGCCCTTATTCCACAGCAGACCAATGTTTTTGTTCACCGCAAAATCTCCCTTAAAGTTCGTTTCCGCCTTCAACACCTTCCCATTCAATACCGAATACAGATTCCCCGTTTCATCAAAGTGTTGCTTTGTTCCCTGCGTAGGCACGCTCAATCGGAAGTATTCCTTTCCATCAGCATCAAACGCAACCGTGGTCGATTGCCCATTTGCCGTTTCTATATCAATACGCTCCACCACTTTCGGAATTCCCCAAATACGCGTGCCACGCAATTGATTTTCCAACGATGTCACAGGCATCGAAAACACATGATACCCAAAATTCTTAAAGGCTTTCGATACCAGCGGAAGCACCGGTATGCTCAATCCATCTCCCATAAGAATCGGAATCGTCATCGCAATCTCGTTGTAAGGCTTCATGCCAAGCACATCTTTGTATTCGTAGCACGAAAAAATAACCACCGCCCGGCCTCCTGGCATGCTCACAGGGCGCATGGCAGGATGCGGCAACAGCGCTTTGGCCTTAGCATAACTGCACATAAAAATGCCAATCGCGCAGCTTACATTATTGTACAAAGTCGGAAAAAGAAAATCCTTCGCAATCGAATCCGTCAATTGCAGCGGCTGCTTGTCTTTTCGTAGTACGAAGCGATTAAAGAAAGGCGAATCAAAGCTATTCCGGTTGTCTAGCAACGCTGGAACAATAGTAAAATCTGCTTGCATGGGTTTTTTTGAAGAAGGCCGAAGGTACATCCTACCCACCGAACTTTCCATCCACTAGCAACAGGCTAACGTGCTAGTATTTTGGGCGTTTCCCCGCTTAAAAGAAGCAGGGTCGGGCTGTCCGCTCCCATCTTTTGCTCCAAAAAGCAAAAGGATGTCCACTGCCATCCCTAACGCACGCAGACCGCACGGTCATTGCCACTGAACCTCCTTCCTTTTATACCCCGTACTTATCCCGCCATTTTTTTAACGCGGGATGAATGGCTTTTTGGTTTGGGGAGTAGGATTAACGTTTTTCAGCTACAAGAAGTTGGCGATTTCGGAGACGAAAACTGTCTGCCACCAATGAACTTGATACGAAGCACAAATGTTTATTTAACCACTGAACCGCCAATTTCTTGTAGGTGCTGTTAGCGGCTGCTCTTCTTCTGCGTTCAATCATGTCCGTTTAAATTTATGTTGTCGGTGAGCAATGTAAACAAGAACAATCATTACACCAACTGAAATTAGTGATGAGTTTAATGTGCCAAGATGCAATCCACCTTTGTCCAAAGGTTTTGTGAGCAGGTCGCCAAATGTTGCTCCGAATGGTCGGGTGAAAATAAATGCAACCCAAAACAAAATGATGTGATTGATTTTTGTGAGAGAGTGCAGAAGCACAACAACAAGAATTACTCCTCCTGTTACGCAAGCACCTTGCATATAACTCAGTCCGAAATAGTCGCCAAGAAAATCTCCGAAAGCAGTTCCCAGACTATTTGAGAAAAGAATTGCTGTCCAATAATAAATTTCTTTTTGCTTGTCAGTGATTGGGAAAACTTCAAGGTTCTTGTATTTGCGAAACCACAAAATCAAAGTGAGCATTAAACAACTCACCAATGCAATAGTTCCAAGAGTGTAACCAAGGTGCAGAGTTCTGTCAATGTAGTCAGAGATTTCAGTTCCTAAAGTTGTTGTGCCCAACTGAATTTATTTTGGTCGAATCACTTGCTTAAACAAGGTTATTTTAATTACTTTGCTTAGTTTTATTAAAAAAATAGTTGCCTCATATGTTTAAGAACGATTCAGTTAATTTAGAAATTTTAAAAAAGCGCGCTTTTAACTTAAGATGGGCAACTTTGTCTGAAGGGGTAATACCATTAACTGCTGCAGATCCAGATTTTCCAT
>CAMDOM010000066.1 GCA_945903645.1 Chryseobacterium gleum | reverse complement strand
GCCAACGGAGGTGCCAATTTCCTCAATATGGGCACTACTCAGCTATTGAGCGTGCCTTACGCTTTGCATGCCAAAACTGCGGGGAGTATTGTTGGCGGAGGAGGCAGCGGCACCTTCACCCACTACATTGGTGAAGAATTTGGCGGTGGAGTTATCTTTCATTTATGGAAAGATAATGCCGGTTTAGAACATGGTTTGATTGTAGACAAAACTGATTTGAGTACAGCGCAGGTGTGGAGTAACATAGACCAAACTTTGATCGGGCCTGCCGCACAAAGCAATTGGGATGGAAATAGCAACAGCAATGCAATAGTTGCTCAAGCAGGCCATACAAATAGTGCAGCTGCACTCTGTTTGAACTCTACCAACGGAGGGCAAAGCGATTGGTATCTGCCTTCGCTTCAAGAGCTTAATATGCTCTGGAACAATTACTATACGGTAGCCCGTTCATTGACTCAAATTTCTGGTGCCACACAATTGCAACAGGCCTACTATTGGAGTAGTACGGAGGGCACCAGCGACTACGCGAGGACCAGTAATGGGAGTGCCGACTACCTCTATAAGGCCTACCCGTTCTACGTGCGTGCGGTTCGGGCTTTTTAACCATTCAACCATTTAACCATTAAAGATATACCGCGAACTGGGCGCAGCGACCTCATAGCGTAGCGAAGAACCTGTCGATTTTATAGGAACAACACTATGAAGAAACACTTCTATCCTTTTTACTCTTGCTGCCTTTACTGGCGCAGGCGCGGATTGGAAGCCCCGCTAGAGACCACACAAAAGTGTGTCCAAAGTGTGTCCAAAAAAAAGGGCTACACCATTATAATGATGTAACCCCTTGATTTTTAAGTGATCCCGACAGGATTCGAACCTGTGACCTACTGCTTAGAAGGCAGTTGCTCTATCCAGCTGAGCTACGAGACCAAAATTTGCCATTAAACCGAAAAGGCCAACCCAGAATTCTGGACTGGCCTTTTTTGGTCGGGGTGGCAGGATTCGAACCTGCGGCCTCCTGCTCCCAAAGCAGGCGCGATACCGGGCTACGCTACACCCCGTGATTTCAAACTTCAAGTTGCTGAAACCTGAAGCCAATTTCTCGGTGTTATTCAATCGCGGAGGGGGGGGGATTCGAACCCCCGGTACCGGTTTCCCAGTACGACAGTTTAGCAAACTGTTGGTTTCAGCCACTCACCCACCTCTCCAGTCAAAGAACTTTGCTCTTAAAATCCGAATTCCTTACGGGTTTCTTTTTTTCTGAGCGGGCTGCAAAAGTAACAATAGTTCTCACGTGAGCAACTTCATTTTTTATTCCAATAAAATACATCCCAAATCGCGATTGCTTATCCCGACTCCTATGGTCACTTGCTTGGAATGTTATATTTGCACTCGCTCCAATTTAATCTCTAAGTATTGATGAAAATATATCGTTCAACCCCAATGGCCATTGGCCTCGCTGCTTTAAGTTTAACTGCTTGTGTAAATTCTAGCCCTGAGGGCGAAGTAGCCGACTCAGAAATCATTAACGCTGGCATTGAAACATTTGTGAATGTGGAAGATGCCACTGAATTTCTACCTACTTGGTCGAAAGAAAACACAGTAGTGTATCATATGATTGGGGATCCAGATGATATGCATCCTGCAAATGGCAATTCGGCCACGCGCTCTTTTATACATGGTTATACCCAAAGCTATGTAGTGGCCAGCGACTTGATTAACCTAAAAGGTGGAAGGCCAGATGTAGTGAAAGAAAACCCCACAATTTCGGCCGATGAGCTTCAATTTACCTATGAATTGATGGATGAACCCACTTGGGATAATGGCGAGCAACTTACAGTGGCTGACGTCATTTTCACGTTCAAAGCCATAAAATGCCCACTCACAAACAATCCGCACGCTAAGCCTTACTTGGAAAACCTGAAAACAATTACCCAAGATCCTGCAAATCCGCGCAAGTTTACTTTGGTAATGAAGAAAAAATACATCCAAAACATTGTATTTCTTACAGACTATCCATTGCTCCAAGAATCCTATTGGGATAAAGGCAAAGTATTGCAGAAATACACGTTCGAGCAATTGGATGAAGTTGGTTTTAATGCCGCTTCTAAAAAAGACCTTAATGGTTGGGCTACAGAATTCAATAGTCCAAAATACAGTCGAAATCCAGAGTTTTTGGTTGGATTAGGACCGTATCGCTTCGAAGATTGGAAGCCTGGCCAGTCGTATACTCTGGTTAAGAAAAAAGACCATTGGACCAGCAAACTTAAATCGCCTTCGGAATACCATACTGCTTATCCAGAGCGCATTATTTTTAAGAATAACAGTGACCCAAACTCCCAAATTTTGGAGTTTAAATCGCAGGCTATGGACGCTTCAACATGGTTGGATGTGAAAATGATGCTTGACTTGCAAGCTGACCCCAATTTCAATCAGAACTATCATTCACGGTTCACCAATACCTACAACTATTCGTACATGGCATTCAACTGCCGTCCTGATGGAGTGGAGCACAAAAAGTTGTTTGAGGACAAACGGGTAAGACGCGCCATTGCGATGCTTGTGCCTGTAGATGAAATTAACGTAGTGCTCAATAATGGTAAGAACACCCGCATCATTGGGCCAGTTTCTCCCTTGAAAGACGAGTGCAATAAGGACTTGGCCTTGGTAGAATTTAATCTTGAGGCAGCCAAGAAGTTGCTAGATGAAGCAGGGTGGAAGGACACCGATGCTGACAATATTCGCGATAAAGTGATTGATGGGCAAAAAACCAAGTTTGAGTTCGATTTGCATTACATGACCTCTACCGTAACTTGGAAAGACATGGCACAAATGATATCGGAAGCATTGTATGAGGCCGGTGTTAAATGCAACATTACCCCATTGGATTTTGCTATTCACTATGATCGTGCACGAAACCATAAGTTCGATGCTATGCTGGCTTCATGGGCAGGTTCTTCTGTTCCCGAGGACTTCACACAGATTTGGCACACTTCATCATGGGCATCCAAAGGGTCCAACTTCGGTGGCTTTGGCAACGTGAAAAGCGATGCACTTATCGATTCCATTAAATACACGCTTAATGATGCGAAACGCCATGGTATGGTGAAGGAATTGCAGAGCATTATCTATGAGGATCAACCATACGTTTTCTTGTATGCAGCTAATCGTAGAAATGTGATTCACAAGCGTTTTGGAAATGCGGACATGTATTTTGAACGTCCTGGCGTGCTCATAAACAATTGGAAACTGTTGGATGCCAAAGCCGCATCTACCACTTCTGCTAGTCCGCAATAGGAAAAAAGGAAGCCTTCTATGCTGAAGTACATCCTCCGTAGGATATTAATTTTTCTACCAACCCTAGTCGCAATTACCCTATTGGGTTTCGCGATTATGGTGTCTGCTCCAGGCGACCCTGTAGAACGTATGGTGGTGGCTGCGCAAAGCAGTGGCGAAATTGGCAGTCAAACCGCCAATCAGGTAGAACAAAAAATGTTTTGGAGTAAAAAGCTTGGGCTCGACCTTCCTATATTCTATATCAGTCTTAGTACCCTCGCTCAAAGCGACACGCTCTATCGTCTCTACGATAGGAATGAGCAAGCTGCGTTGGAACGTATGACCGAGCAATACGGCAATTGGCCTAAGGTGAAAGAATTCTACCATTCACTTGACCGATTGAATAAGCAACACACCTTAATTGCGGTGGATAGCGCAAATGCCCAAGGCGCACCATTAGACCAAATGAAAGGTGCCATCAACGAGAGTTTTTTCGAAACATCTTCCTTAAAGTCGACCTACTCGCAAGAAGTAATTGAGGCCAAGTTTGCTCGGTTAACGGAGCTGTATCAGCAGCCCTATATGGAAAAACTTCGGCCAACATTTGCCGACAGTAAGTTGAAGTATGAAGAGTTGCAAGCCAGCGCAACACCTTGGAAAAACTATGTGCCTGTTCTTAATTTCTATCCGAAAAACCAATACCATCGTTGGATTTTTGGTGATGGAAACTGGCTAACAGGGCAAGGTTCCACATTTTCTAAAGGAGTAATTCGTGGAGATTTCGGCACTTCATACACCACCAAAGAACCCATCCATGATGTGATAGCACTCAAGGTGTTTTGGTCGTTTTTCTTCACCATGATTTCCGTTTTGCTAGGGTACATGGTTAGTATTCCACTTGGAATTCACGCTGCCGCAAACAAAGACTCTCGTTTTGACAGAGTGAGTACCGTAGCGCTGTTCATCTTGTATTCATTGCCAAGTTTCTTCCTAGCCACATTGTTGCTCATGTCGTTTGCCAATCCCGATATGTTGCATTGGTTTCCAGCCTCTGGCATCGAACCACTAAGAGGATTTTCGGCTGATGCTGGGTTTGTGGAACGTTGGTCTGCACGAATGCCGTTTCTTATACTTCCAGCCATTGCTTACACCTACGGAACGTTCGCATTTCTTTCGCGCATTATGCGCAGTTCCATGCTCGAAATAGTGAGTCAGGATTACATCCGAACAGCCCGCGCCAAAGGCCTGTCAGAGCGTATAGTAATTTACAAACATGCCATGCGCAACGCTTTGCTTCCCATCATCACGGTGTTTGCAAACATTTTCCCTGCGGCAATTGGTGGGTCGGTAATCCTTGAAGTAATTTTCACAATTCCGGGCATGGGAAGTGAAGCATTTGCCGCCATCGTAAACCAGAATTACCCCATGATTATTGCTGTGATGACCATTTCTGGAACACTAACCTTGGTGGGATATTTGGTTTCTGATATTCTCTACGCCATGGCCGACCCACGAATAAGCTACTCCAAATAATAGTCATGGCAAAGCAGGACAAGCAGTTCAGTTTCAGTGCCTATGCATGGGGGCAGTTTAAAAAAAACAAGCCAGCCTACATCTCGTTGTGGATTTTAGGCTCACTGGCTTTAATTGCTCTTTTTGCTCCAATTCTGGCCAACGACCAACCACTATTTGCCAAATACAAAGGCCAAACGGTGTTCCCCGTGTTTTCGTTTGAGAAAGTATACGAGTTTAAGAATCAGGACGGCAGTGTAGAGCGCGTGCAATTGGATATTGCCAAGTGGAAACAAATGGACCTCGATGCCGTGGTTTGGGCGCCCGTGGTCTATGCTTCAAATAAATCTGATTTTTTGAATTCGGATTACAAAAGCCCAGGGTCGAAACAGTTCTTTAAAAACAAGGAAGGCCAAATAGTGGATATGCCTGTTCGTTTTCGCCACTTTTTGGGAACCAACAAAAAAGGGGAAGACGTGCTCTCTGGGTTGATTCATGCCGCGCGAATTTCACTTTCTATTGGCATTCTTTCTATGGGAATCGCCACCATGATTGGGCTTGTGCTTGGCGCCATGGCAGGCTATTTTGGAGATAATCGTTTGGTAACCACACGAGGCAGATTTTGGACCTTTATTATTGGGATTATTCTTGCCTATTTCTATGGCTTTCAAGTACAATCAAGCGCCTTGGCCGATGCGGTTGGCACTTCCAGTGGGGCCTTGCTAGGGCAATTGGCGCTTAGTATTGGAACTTTTGTTGGCGTTTTGGTGCTCTTTTCGTTTATAGGCAAGCTGATTGGTAAGTTGCCGTTTCTCAATGCAAAAACGAATATCGCTGTAGATTCTACCGTTTCGCGGTTAATTGAAATTCTCGTTTCTGTACCCAGCCTTATCCTCATTTTATCAATTGCCGCCATTGCCAAACCTTCTATGGTAAACTTGATGCTCATAATTGGACTTACTGGTTGGACTGGAATTGCGCGCCTCACCCGTGCAGAGTTTCTCAAAATCAGAAATCTGGAATACATCCAAGCAGGACAGGCTCTTGGTTTTAGCGAGGCGCGAATTATTTTCAGACATGCGCTACCTAATGGTATAGGCCCAGCATTCGTAGTTATCGCTTTTGGTGTGGCAGGCGCTATTTTAGCGGAATCCAGCCTTTCGTTCCTTGGGGTAGGCGTGCCTCCCGAATTGGTTACTTGGGGCTCGCTTGTCAATTCTGGTAGAGCTCAATTCAATGCATGGTGGCTAGTCATTTTTCCAGGAATGGCCATTTTCACCACCGTGGCGGTTTACAATCTTTTGGGTGATGGTTTGCGCGATGCATTAGACCCGCGCCTAAAGACATAGGTTATCCCTTTGGAATCACAAGTCATAGAAGTTGACTTTTTTATGGTTTCAAGTTGGCTACCTTCGTGCCTTTGTTGAGCACGCATGAACTCGATTTTCGAATCTTCACCGACTTCTAATACTCCCGGAATTCTTTTCGACCTAGAAAAGGAGATTTTGCGAATTACTGGGCGTTCAATGCCCGAAGATTCAGAAGGATTTTACGGACCCGTCAAAAAATGGTTAAAGACCAATCTTGCTGGAGCTAAGTATTCGGGTTTCTTCGATCTTAACTTGGAGTATTACAATACAGGATCGTTCATCCGTTTAATGGAAGTTTTTAATGTGTTGGCCGAACTAAATAAAGTAGGCTGCAAAATCTCTGTGAGGTGGTTTTATGAAGAGGAAGACCCCGATTCAAAAGACGATGGCGAATCGTTTAAAGACGTGGTAAAACTTCCATTCGAAGTAATTCAAATTTGACCATTAGATTTTAGTTATGGCTTTTCCACTCAAAACAATTGCTTTGTTTACTAGTGGTGGAGATTCGCCCGGTATGAATGCCTGTATACGCGCCATTGTGCGCACAGGAAAGAGCCATAATCTTCGTGTTTTTGGAATAATTCGCGGCTTTCAGGGTATGATTGATGGCGAATTTAAAGAATTGGAAAGCCACGATGTAAGCGGAATCATGCAACGCGGTGGTACTATACTTAAAACCGCCCGCAGCAGGGAATTTCTAACATTAGAAGGTCGGCAAAAGGCTTTTCTCAATCTTCAAAAGTTTGAAATTGATGCAGTAATCGCTATTGGTGGCGATGGCACTTTTGCAGGATGCAAGCAGTTTAATGCAGAATTCAACATTCCATTTATTGGATTGCCCGGCACTATAGATAATGACCTAATCGGCACCGATTTCACTATTGGCTACGACACTGCCATAAACAATGTGATGCAGGTGGTAGATAAAATTCGCGATACAGCAGATTCGCACGACCGGCTCTTTTTTGTAGAGGTTATGGGCAAAGATGCCGGTTTCATTGCCCTTAGGTCGGGCATTGCATGTGGAGCCGAAGCCATTTTGGTGCCCGAAACTCCAACACACGTAGAAGACCTAATAGAGAAACTTCGTGCAGGATGGAAACGCCAGAAATCGAGTAACATCATTATTGTGGCCGAAGGCGATGATGCAGGAGGAGCCTATGCCATAGCCGATAAAGTAAAATTGGCTTTGCCTCATTTTGACACCAGAGTTTCTGTTTTGGGTCATTTGCAGCGTGGTGGCAGTCCTACCGCCATGGATAGAGTACTTGCTTCGCGCTTGGGCTACGAAGCCGTGGAAGCGTTGCTTGTGGGCAAACACAATCTGGCCTTGGGTATAGTTGGCGGCAAAGTGGAATTCACGCCCTTCGAAAAAGCCATCAAGCACCACACCTCTATTAGTCCGAAGTTGTTGCATTTGGCAGAGGTGCTTTCCACATAAATCAAGGCGAACGAATTAGGGAGGAGCGCAGGCGATGCGCTAACTTTGAACCTCTAACCTTGGAACAAGTCACCTTTTTTGCCGACATCATTATACCGCTGCCATTGCAGGGCGTGTTCACCTATCGCGTGCCGCGCGAAATGGAAGCGGACCTAGCGGTTGGCAAACGTGTGGTTGTTCAGTTTGGTAAAAAGAAGCTGTACACGGGTATTATTCACGCCATACACAATCAGCCGCCACAGCATTATCAAGCCAAATATATCCTTGATATATTGGATGAAGTGCCAGTAGTTACCGTCAACCAACTCAATTTTTGGGAATGGATGAGTACCTATTATATGTGCCATTTGGGCGATGTGATGCAAGCCGCCATTCCTTCTGGTCTTAAATTGACTAGCGAAACCATCCTTGCCATTCACCCAGATTATAGCGGAGAAACAGACGATTTGGATGATGAAGAGTTTCGTGTTTTAGAAGCGCTCCAGCACAAAGACCAGCTGAGCATGGAGGAGTTGGCTACCATTTTGGGCAAGCATCATGTGCTTGGTCTTATGCGCAGAATGTGCGAAAGGCGCTTGGTGATGCAAGTGGAAGAGCTGCAAGAGAAATTCAAACCAAAAACACGCACAGTTTTCCAATTGGCCGATTGGCTTAATGAAGAACCCGCCATGGAAGCTATGTTTAAGGAACTTGCGCGGGCGCCCAAGCAATTGGATGCGCTTATGCAGTTCATCCAATGCAGCAGAGTAGACGAGCGCCAGCAAGGAAAAGTAAGCCGCGAGTTGTTGGTGGACGATTCCGGAGTTTCGCCCGCAGCGCTTACTCAATTGGTAAAACGTGGCATTCTCATCAAAACTGAGATAGAAATTGGCCGCCTTAGCGATAGAGAAGCTTGGGCAGATGCTCCCATCGGGTTAACACTCGAACAGGAACGTGCCAAGCGAGAAATTCAGGACTTTTTTGAGCAAGACAAGACTGTTCTCCTTTTTGGAGTCACGGGTAGCGGTAAAACGGAAGTATACATCCGAGTGATTCAGGATATGATATTGGAGGGAAAGCAGGTGCTCTATTTGCTGCCAGAAATCGCATTAACCACCCAAATTATTTCGCGGCTACAGAAGCATTTTGGCGAACAGGTGGGCATTTATCATTCGCGCATTTCGGATAACGAACGGGTGGAGGTATGGAAAAAGCAAATGAGCGCCTCTCCCTATCAAGTGCTTCTGGGTGCCCGCAGCGCCTTGTTTCTGCCGTTCCAAAATTTGGGACTGGTGATTGTGGATGAAGAGCATGAGCAGAGCTTTAAGCAGCACAATCCTGCTCCACGCTACCATGCGCGCGACAGCGTGTCCATTTTGGCCCGAAAGGCAAATGCAAAACTGCTCTTGGGTTCTGCCACACCATCGGTAGAGGTGTACTACAATGCCGTGCGCGGAAAGGTGGGTTTAGTGAAGCTCGATGAACGCTTTGGCGGCATCAAATTGCCCCATATCGTTATAAGCGATTTAAGCGTAGAGCGGAAAAATAAAACTATGAAAGGGCCTTTTTCTGCCCTTCTGCTTCAGCACATGAGCGATACTTTAGCCCGTGGCGAGCAGGTCATAGTTTTTCAAAATCGCAGGGGCTTTTCTTCATTTGTGCAATGCAATTCGTGCGGCTACGTGCCCGATTGCGAGCAGTGCGATATCACGCTCACTTACCACAAGCACAGCTCGGAATTGCGCTGCCACTATTGTGGTTTTTCGAGGCAATTGCCCAAGGTTTGCCCCAAATGTCAAAGCACATATTTTAGAACCATTGGTTTTGGTACGGAACAAATAGAAGAAGAATTAGGCGTTCATTTTCCGCAAGCGGGTATTTCGCGGATGGACTTAGACACCACGCGTGGCAAGCATGCGTACCTCCGAATCATTACCGATTTTGAAGAACGCAGGGTTAACATTCTTGTGGGAACCCAAATGGTGACCAAAGGATTGGATTTTGACCACGTAGGCTTGGTAGGAATTCTCAATGCCGACCAACTGCTCAACTATCCAGATTTCCGCGCTTTCGAACGCGCATATCAACTTATGGCGCAGGTTAGCGGTCGTGCGGGACGAAAGCACAAACAAGGTAAAGTGGTTATCCAAACCACCAATCCAACCCACTTTATTATTGATAAAGTGGTGCAAAACGATTATGCCGGCATGTTTGAAAACGAACTGCATCAGCGCAAGCAATTTCGCTACCCACCGTTCATTAAAATGGTGCGCATCACCGTTCGCCACACCGAGCGCGACCGCGTGGACAAAGCAGCAGACGCCCTCAAAACCATATTGGCCGATATTCCAGA
>CAMDOM010000065.1 GCA_945903645.1 Chryseobacterium gleum | reverse complement strand
CAAATGCGCCACGGTCAAGTTTGGAGATTATTTGGGCGAACAGCGTTAGATTTGCCATGGGAGAAGCGCGGTTTTGTTGTGCAACTCAAAGTTAACTTTGAGATACAGACTATCGCTTCTCCCTTTCTTATTCGTTTAGGACGGGATTGTATTCAACTATAAAGATTCGCTGTAGAAATAAGAATACGTTGAATTACATTCCTCCATTATGGTTATTTTGAACAATTTCGCAGGACCTATCATTTTATGTAACATCCAATTAACATGCATCCATGTCAACACTTATAGAAGACTTAAAGGCTCAAATTATTGAAACCCTCAACTTGGAGGATATTACTCCTGAAGATATTGATGCTGAGGCACCACTCTTTGGGCAATCTGGCCTTGGATTGGATTCTATTGATGCCTTAGAACTTATTGTGTTGATGGACAAGGAACATGGTATTAAATTACATAATCCTGCCGAAGGTCAAGCCATTTTCCACTCGGTGAAAAGCATAGCCGATTATATCACCGCCAATAAGAAGTAACGTTACTGTCGTGAGTTAACGTAGTCCCGAACTGCGCTTTTGTCGCCATCGAAGGTCAACACGTTGATTAGTCGGAAGTAGTTATCTCTGTCAATGCAATAGTCATGTGCGAACTTTGAAATCTCAACCTGCGAACCGCTGAAACTGAAGAGTTTCACGATGCTAATGATTTGATCAGTGGTGAAGCACTTTTTGGAACGCAAAAGCATTTTGGCTTGCTGCAACATCGAATTATCGAAACTCATGCCTTTGATGGAAGCACGTACTTCTTGCATTTCCTGTTCTGAAACCATGCAAACAGGTTGCGGAGGCACTACTATTGGAGGTTGCACGGGTTGGATTGGTACAATAGGCTGAACGGGATATTGCGACCAGTAGGATGGACGGTTTCGACCTCTATCTACAAAATTGAAGTAGTCGTAGGCGCGAAAAGCCGTGGAGAAACGTTGGAATACATCAAGCAGAGCAAAGGCATTTTCGCGGTCGGTCATGCCCGGATAGCCAGCGGCCACCACATCAAACTTATAGTTATCATCAGCAAATAGTTGGGCAAGGTCGAATAGCTGGGCGGAATTGAGGCAATACACCTGCACGAATTGCAAAGCGCGGTTGATACGAATAGCATCGTTGGGAATAACTCGCATTTGTTGCAAATTATTTCCAAAGGTGCGCGAATCAATGGATTGTGCGCAGTAGGGTTGGGCGGTTGCGAATGAGATTGATGCAATCACCGCAGCGATGAGAAGTAGATGTTTTATCATGATTTCTTGTTTCAAAATTGCTTTACCAAAACTATGCCTAACACAACGATTATTACACCTGCTAGTCGCATTCTGCTAAAATCTTCTTTCAAAAAGGCATAACCAGCAATGGCACCAAATACTACTGAGAGTTCGCGAATGGCTACAATTCTGCTTAGCGGTGCAATTTGAAACGCATAGAGAATGATGAGATAACTGGCTAATGCCAAGACTGCAACACTCAAAACAGGCCGCCATAAAAAGCGAATGGTATGCTTAAATTCATCCTTACGTTCTAGAATAACGTAGGGTAGAAACACTGTAGCAGATATGAGTTGAGAAGAGGCCATGAGCACCAAAGGATGCACTTCGTCTACAATGAGCTTATCTAGAATAGTGTAGGTCATAATGAAAGCACCTGAAAGAAGCGCTAATAATATGCCACGCAACGGAGTTGCCTTTCGGTTGCGTTTGTATGAAAGCAGGGCAATACCAATTACTACTGTGGTAATGCCCAATAGCGCAAGAGTGGGTAACTTTTCTCCCAACAAAACGATTCCAAAAAATACAGAACCCACAATTCCACTTCCACGCACAATAGGATAGAGTGTACTTATATCGCCATTATGATACGTGTAGGAAAGAAGAAACCCATAAATCGCGTGCATCAATCCAGTACAAATGATGAGTGGAAGAATAGTTTGCCAATTTGAGATTAGCTCAAAATGGGGATAGGCGAATGGGAAGCAAAGCACGAAGCCAATGCAAAAGGATAGATATAAAAGGCTGTAATTTCCAGAGTATTGCTTTGCAATCACATTCCAACTTGCATGGAGAACTGACGACAAAATCACCATGAAGAAGGTGAAAAGCGTCATAGAATTATGGCCGATAGATGCATTAGAACTGGCAGAGTGACTTCGGTCAAATATACCTTTGGTTACTGTATTCTTGAGAAGATGGTTGATTTAGAATCTAATGATTTGCTAACCATCAATATGGAAATTTCGAACGATTGCGATACTTTGAAGTACGGTTAATGTGCATCATTTCGTGTCGTTGGCAGGTTCTATTTGTTTCGAAAGGAAACATGAATTTGTTGAAATTGAATGCCTGTAGATGATGCAATTGGTATATCTTGCACTACCCTTTTTGGGATGTAACGGATGTACGTAAAACAACTCGGCCTTATAGTTCAACAGCTTCTGCAGCAACACCCTATGGTGATTTTGCCAGGAGTTGGTGGGTTTGTGGTAGAGCGCGTTTCTGCGCAGTTGGATACGCAGCGCGGACGTATCACGCCTCCTTCGTTTACTGTGTTGTTCAATGCACAGCTAAGTCATAACGATGGATTGTTGGCGCAGAGTATTGCTGCGCATTGGGGGTTTAGTCTTTCGGAAGCAGATAATTGGTTGACAGATGCAATCGCTGAATTGCGGTTTTGCTTCGCAAATAATGAAACGGTTCAATGGTTGGGCATTGGTCAGCTGCAGCAAAATTGGGAAGGGCGTATTCAATTTGTGCCCGAAGAAGGAGGTATGGTAATGCCAGAACTATTTGGCTTACGCCCAATTCAACGATCAGAAATTTGCCATAAAGTTGATTTAACGGAGCGCACTTTGGAAGTGGTGCGCACTGTTCCTGTTAAGCGAATAGTGAGCTATGCAGCGGCAGCTATGCTTGCAGGTGTAATGATTTGGTTGCCGTTTCAGGAAGGAGCTGTATCAACAGGCAAACAATTGGCGGTAGAAATGGGAGTGATGTCGTGGGGTGCAAAACCACAATACACGCCACGAACATTTAGCCCTACTTGGCAATTGGAAAGCGTTTCTGAATCGGATAACGCTACTTTAGAATCGAGTGCAAGTGCAGAAATTTCTGAGGAAGCACCTGTTCTAGAACAAGCCCCTACAGTGGTTTATCCAACGCGTTTTTATGTAGTAGCTGGCAGCTATTCAACCAAAACGCAAGCAGATGCTTATTTAACTTCTTTGCTCAATCGTGGTTTTGAGGCAGAATATGCAGGCCTGGACGCTTATGGAACACACTTGGTAGCCTACGGAACCTACACCACTATGAACGATGCTTCGTCAATGTTGGCATCTGTTAGTCTTTCAAACAAGGAGGCGAGAATAGTTCCGGCCAATTAACGGATTAGGTTTTAATCCTTTCGTGCTTTGCGATATAGCTTTATTGATACCATCATTGTGGCGGATAAAAGCAACAGCCCTACCATGCCCCACATCCAATGAATGGTGCTTTTTAGAACCACAACAAACACAATGGCGAATAGGAATAAGGTGGCAACTTCGTTCCATATGCGCAGCTTGGTGGAGCCCCAAGTGGGCAAATCATTTTGAAAACGAATAAAAATGCGGTGGCAATACAAATGATAGAACGTAAGACCAACCACCATGCTAAGTTTTAACCAAAGCCAAGGGGCCAACCACCAATTGAAAAGGTAAACCAACCACAACCCAAAAACCCAAGTTAACACCAGCGATGGCCAAGTGATGATATACCACAAGCGCCATGCCATCAGTTTATACTGTTCTTCAAGAATGCTTCGCGCGGGTTCGGCTTTGGCGCGTGCCTCCGCATGGTAGATAAAGAGCCTTACGATATAGAATAACCCCGCAAACCACGTTACCACAAAAATGATGTGGATCGCTTTGATGTAGAGCGGATTGAAGGTCAATTCCATGCAGAATTCTTATACAAGAATGCTAGAGTACACCATTATAATTGCTCACCATTCATAGGCAATGCCTAGATTGAAGCTGGGAGTTGCTGCCACTAGTTGGCCATAACCAGAATAGATTCCTGCATTAATATTCACCTTTTTTATCTTTTGGATAAATTTTAACCCGTAACCTACATAAGTCTGGTTATTTGGATCAATCATGGTATGGATGTCGCGTCCAAACGGATTGTTTGTAGTAACGGCATTGTCATACGAGCCATTTTGCATCGAAACACGGCCGCGCACATTGATTATGAAACAGGTTTTTTGATTCCATGAATAGCCCAATTCGCAGGCTAAGTCAATTTCGTCACTATAGCCATTAAGTCGAAAACGATAACCAGCATCCAGTTGCGTGAAGAATTTACCGAAAGAAGTACCAGTGCTCAAGTAGGGATGGATAACAAAACTCTCTGGCCCAGTGCGGATTGTGCTGAGCGAATCGTAGCGAGCCACATTCGCTTCGCCATTTAGGCCAGCAGCCAGAAGCACCTTTTTATTGATGATGGTGTATTTGAATCCCATGAGAACGGTGTTCAATCCGAAAGACGAACCAGCCGGGACAGTGTCGTTGAAATAGTCTGTAGCGTTTATCGTTTCGGACGAGCTCACGTATTTGAACGGCATATTGACAGTGAACAAGAGGCGATCGGTTAGTCCGTATTCCAAATAAGCCTGTATCGTAACATCCGTCATATTCCTTCGAAGACTGACGATATCGCTGTTTGCGTCAAAGATTTTGCTGTAGCCCAAGTAGGTGCCGCTTAGCTGTGCATAACCACTTCCTTTTTTCCGTGGCCAAGGTCCACCAGCAATAACCAACTGCCCCGCAAGGACAAGAAGGAGGACGAGCGTAAGTTTTCTTTGCATCAAATGAGAATATGTGTGGAAGCAAATGTAGGAATAGAGTTCAAAGACTAGTTATGTTAACCCTTTGTGCCGCATATTCTTCGAAATAATCACGATTTTATCGTTGAAATAATCAGCGCAAATAATCTTCTATTGCGAAATGCATGGTTAGGTTTACTAGCACTTCAAAGGAAAATCTACGCTTTCGAATTCTTAGAATGTTGCATCGGTTCCAAAATCTTTTTATCGATATAGAAGGTGCCGAAGGGTACCATGCTGGATAGTAGCACTTTCCAGGTTGTAGAAAGGAAGCTCCAACCTTGTTCTATGCTAACGATAATAGTCAGCAGCACGTACCCAATAAACAGCACCCCATGCCCCATGCCCACTACCTTGACCATGGCCGGAAGACCAAAGCCATATTTGAGTGGCATGGCAATAAAGACAAGAAGAATGAGTGAAAGGCCTTCAAGGAAGGCGATGGCGCGCAAGCGGCCAATGCTTGTGGTAACGAATTTGTTCATACGTGCGAAGGTAGTGGCGGTCCCGATAAGGTTTGGGCAAAATACTTGTTTTTCACGCTTATCCTTTTCTCCTGGCGAAAGCGTTTTTAAGTTTTTGTATCAGAGGAGAAACGGGCCTATCGCTAATTATTTCGCCTATCAGGAAACCATAAGGTTTTAGGGACTCGATATGATCACAGCCAATTTTGAAAATGGCGGTAAGGGGAATAGCGATAATCACGCCTGGAATGCCCCAAATTAAATTGCCTAACACTAAAGCAATGATGGTAAACAAGGGATTTATTTTGACCTGAGGTCCAACAATCAAGGGTTCCAGCACCCATCCTTGAATGAATTGAACAATCCCATAGGTTATTAGAATGCCCCCAAGCATGGGCAACGCTGCGCCATTTACAGCGGCTACTAGGACAGTAATGGTAGTGCCCAATAGATTACCCACGAAGGGAACAATTTCTAGAAGTCCGCATAGAATGGCGAAAAAGACTGGATTGTCAACGCCCACAATGGCAAAGCCAATGGAATACATTATCCACAAGCAACCTATCATTTTGGCTAGCCCAACTAGGTATTGCTGAGAAACTTTGGTTGAGCTGGTAATAAATTGTTGCATATCATCTTGTTGGGCTTTCGGGGCGAGACGAAGCAAGAAACTTTTAATGTGTGAGCGATACAATAATAGAAGGAAAACATAGACTATAGTGAGCACAAATGCGCTAAAAATGTCTGCTATGGAACCTGCTATGGATTGAATGAAATTGGAAAGTATGGGCGATTCGTTTTTCAATATTTGGCCTTGGCGCGCGAGTGAAATATCTAAATGCGTGAAAATGTAGTTTTGGATAGAATTGGCAGAAGTGAGCGCCTTTTCCTTAATTAGCGCGACATCATAGAGCAGATTGGAGATTTGCCAAGTTACTAATGTGCCGATAGACGCAAAGATGATTAGCAACAGGAGCAAACAAACAAGGGTAGCAAGCCAACGGGGTACATGATTGTTTTCGAGCAATTGTGATAGGGGCAAAAAGAGTGTAGCCAATATGGCTGCAATAGCAAGCGGTATTAGAAATTGTTGGGCAAAGTGGAGTCCTGCCACAATGAGAAATAATAGGAAAAGACGTTTGATAATAGCTTCTGCGGTGATGGACATCTGAGGGGAAATTAGGAAAGTGATGCAGCTGCACCGTTGATATGAGTCAGCCTAGGTAGGCCGTAATTTTCGTTAAAGTTATTAATTGAGGCGCTGATGGTTTTCTATTTTTACTTTAAAGAAATTAGTCGTTAGTTCGAATGGATTGAGCTAGGTTGCAACCCAAATCTGTTAAATCAATTGTGTTTAAACCGTTTCGCTCATCTTTGCCGCAAAAATCAGGAGGCATGCGTTTATCAGTGTTTTTAATTTCGGTATTTTTCTCGTTCGGAGCGTTGGCCCAACAAGTGTCGCACGCTACGTTTTATAGCAAAGAGGGCTATTTGTTTACCATCTATCTGAATGGACAAAAGATGAATGATGTGCCCCAAACCGAGGTAAGACTTATAAACCTTACACAACCTTACTATTCGTGCAAGGCGGTGTTTGAAGATTCAGCATTGGCACCAGCCGAACGCAAGTTGCTTCAATTGACAGATGCGAACGGCAATAGGGTAGATGTAACTTTTGTTGTAGAACACAGTCGCAAAGGCGAGATGAAAATCGGGTGGAAATCTCAAAGCTTGTATCCACGTTATATTGAGGAAGATAACAGTCCTACTTTAGTTGTAGTGGGTGGTGGCGCAGCAGGTGAGGTGCGTCAAACTACTACCACCCGAATTGTAGAAAGCAGCCCGAGTGATGGGGTCAATATGCGTTTTGGAGGAATGGGCGGAAGTGTGAGCATCAACACGGGCAATGCGCAACCTGTGGTGGAGGAAACTACCACAACAACTGTAGTACAGGGTTCGGGCACTACGGCAGCATTGCCTTGCACAGGAACACTTTTGAACAATCAGGATTTCGAAGCTGCGCTCAAAAGTGTAGGTATGCGTAGTTCGGAAGAAGGCAAACTACTATCGGGCAAACAAATAATTAGCACCAATTGCCTTATTACAGAGCAAATTAAACGCATTGTCGCCTTGCTTGAAACAGAACAATCGCGACTAGATATGGCCATTTACGCCTATCCTTTTGCGTTAGACAAAGGCAGTTATTTCAAGATGAATAGCCTGTTTGAGCAAGAAGCCAGTATTGATTCGCTTAATGCTGCGATTTTAGCGCAGTAAGCGTAAGTTTTCTTGGCCCTCAATCCTTAATGAATCTGAGATGTTGAGCAGTTGCGTTTATTGAAAATTGTCCCATCTAAGCAACGAAAGTTGGGTATTGCCGTCTGAGTTCGGCTGGGCAAAAATTCTCAAGCCAAACTTTTGTTTAACGCTACAGATGGATAAGGATAACTCTAAAACCCTTACTTCGCAACTGAAAAGAAGACAATCAATGATTTTACAAAAAGTAGGCAGTATTTGGGTCTTTTTGATGGTTGTGTTGTCGTGGGCTGGTTTGCATGCCCAAGATGTTACCTTGCCTGGAGCGGGAGGATGCGGGGCAGCAGCTGTTGCTGGCACATGGACGGTTCCATGCGGAGTGACGTCTATTATAGTAGAAGTATATGGTGGTGGAGGTGGTGCAGGAGGCGGAGGCGGAGGCAGTAACGGAGGCTTTTATGATACCCGAGGAGGAGGTGCCGGTGGTGGTGGTGGTTATAGTACAGTCACTATAAATGTGACAGCAGGCGCAGTCTTTAATTATAGCGTAGGTTCTGGGGGTTGCGGAGGTAGCAACGGGAGTGATAATAATGATGGAGGCAATGGCACCGCTGGTTCAAACAGTAGCTTTTCTGGGACTGATGCTGGTGGTGGTGCAGTGAGTCTAGCAGCCAATGGTGGCGCACGAGGCACAGGTGGTTCGGGAGATGAAGGAAATCCAGGAACTGGTGGAGCGGGAGGTACTGCAAGTGGAGGGTCTACAAACACTTCAGGTACAGCCGGGAATAGTGGCAGTGGTGGCAATGGTGGCAATGGTGGCACGGGCGCAGGCCCTGGAGGCGGAGCTGGAGGTGCTAGTTCGGGAGCATCAGGTGCTACATACGGTGGAGGTGGAGCAGGAGGAGGAAATTCTACAGGAGGTATAGGCGGAGCAGGGGGAATTCTGATTACGTATGGCAATCCCATCGTACAACCTCCTGGACCAACGATTGCTAGTGGAGCGCCAGCGTGTGCTGCCGATGGAACAAGCACCATCAATGGCTATAGTGCTGCGGAAACCTATTCGTTCACACCTGTAGGTCCAACAGTAGGAGCAGGTGGTGTAATCTCTGGAATGGTAACGGGAACGAGTTACACAGTAGTTTCGGGTACCGCAGGATGTACTTCGTTGCCAAGTGCACCGTTTAGTAATGCAGCAGCTACAGGCATCGCTCCAGTGCCAACCATTGCCTCTACGGCAGCATCTTGTTCATCAACCGAACTAAGCACCATCAGCAATTACAATGCAGCCATGACGTATACGTTTACGCCAGGCGGCCCGTCTGTTGGTGCCGGAGGCGTGATTAGCGGTATGACCGTGGGAACAAATTACACGGTAATCGCCAACGAAGGGTCCTGCATATCGGCTGCGAGCGCCTCGTTTAGCAACAGCGCTCAACTTCCTGGGGCTAACATCACAATTTCGGGCACACTGAGTCATTGTGCTGGAGGAAGCACTACTATTACTGGCAATGGAGGAGTGAGTTATGTGTGGGATGATGCAGGAGTTAGCACTACAGCAAATATTTCCGCTACAGTTGGAACCTATAATGTAGTAGGCACTGATGCCAATGGATGCACAGGCACGGCATCGGCAGTAATTACGATAAGTGCTCCATTTGCGATAGGATTTAGCGGGGCATTAACCCACTGTCCGGGAGGAACAACCACGGTGACAGCTAGCGGAGGCGCCACCTATGTGTGGAATGACCCTGCAAATACAACAACCGCAGCAGCAGTGCTTACGCAAGGAATGTATACACTTACGGCAACGGATGCTGCGGGATGCGTAAGTTCCGATGATGTGATTATTACACAAGTTTCAGCACCCGTAGCCGACTTCATCGTCCAAGACGCCTGCGATGGTGTTCCGGCAACCTTCACCGATGCATCTACCGTTGCTGCGGGAGCGCTTACTGCGTGGGATTGGGATTTTGGCGACAATGGCACTTCCAACCTACAAGACCCAACTCATACCTATGCCAACTCTGGAGTTTATGACGTGACGTTGATTGCCAGTTCGGGCACCTGCACAGGAACAGTTACCTATCAGGCCACGGTGTTCGAAAGCCCCGTAGCCGATTTTAGCACTGCCAATGTCTGTTTGGGAACCCCAGCCGTTTTCACCGATAATTCGTCTGTAACTGGAGGCGCTATTTCCGGTTGGGCGTGGGATTTTGGAGGTTTGGGCAATTCCATTGTGCAATCGCCCAGCTACACGTTTGCCGCTTCGGGCACATTCACCGTAAGCCTAGCGGTGGTTACAGCCGATTTGTGTTCGGCCGTTTATTCAGAAGACATCATCATC
>CAMDOM010000064.1 GCA_945903645.1 Chryseobacterium gleum | reverse complement strand
ATGAGCAATTGCCGCAGGTTTTCGGTAAATACCTTGATGGCGTGTACGTCTGCCTGCTCTTTGATGGAGTTGCGCATTTCGGTTTCGAGCGAAGGTTGCAGCAGGCGCTTGTAGGCATCTTTGGCCGCCATGCGCACTTGGTCGGAGCTAGCGGTGGTCCCTTTTACGAAGAACCGCTCGAGGGTTTGGGCTGCGTTTTCTTCGGGAGGAGCGATGCTCACCTTGAGAAAACCTTCGTTCTCGCCTCGCATCATGGCCAAAAAGCGGTGGGACGGCACACGCCTTAGAGGCTCCTCGTGCTTGAAATAATCGCGAAATTTCTCGCCCTCTTGTTCTTTTCCCTTCACCATTTTGGAGGAGATGATGGCCTCGCGTTGAAACACTTGGCGTAATCGAGCGCGAAGGGCTGAGTTTTCGCTCATCCATTCGGCTATGATGTCGCGCGCACCTTGCAAGGCATCTTCTACCGAACCGACCTCGCCTTTCACAAAGCGCTGGGCAGCCGATTCGGGAAATCGCTCGTTTTGCGCCATCAGCAGCTTGGCCAATGGTTCCAAGCCGAGTTCGATGGCCTTGGTGGCGCGGGTTTTGCGCTTTGGGCGGTAGGGCAAATACAAGTCTTCCAATTCCTGGATGGTAGCAGCGGCCTCTACTTTTTGGCGCAGGTCGGCTGAGAGCACGTCTTGTTCTTTTAGCGAGGCAAGAATGACTTCTCTGCGTTTTTCTAAATCCAAATAGCGAGCATAGAGATCTTGGATATTGCCAATCTGCACTTCGTCTAGCCCGCCCGTTGCCTCTTTTCTATAGCGAGAGATAAAATGGACTGTGGCTCCGCCTTCCAACAATTTCAATGTGCTCGAAACCTGTTCGGCCCTGCATCCTACCTCTGCTGCAATTTTTGCTATCATGGTGCGAAGTAATTAGAATTTGGGGGAGTCTCAAAACCAATCACGTGTTCATTCCTTTGAAAACAGAGCATATTCGGAATTATATTTAGCATCTCCGAAGCGAATGCCAGTTATGAAACACTTTGTATTCCTAATGTTTGTGGTTTTAGCCTCAATTAGTGCGTGCAAAACATTACCCAAAGACACCGTTCTATTTGTTCCGATTGCAGATGTGGACTCGGCCACTTCTAATAGGCTACTACCTACCCAATCTTCGGACTATTATGTAGAGCAGGGCGTGAAGTACTTCCTCACCATGGAATCTTCGGTGCCTATCAAAGTTCGACCGTTTTATTCTGACTTGGTGATTCGTTGGGAATGGCATCCGTGGTTGTTGCTCACTGGATACAAAAGACGAAACCTCATCAATACCGACATTCTACTAAAGTTGTATCCTACAAAGTATGAAACTATCGACTGCCGGTATTTCGAGCGGCAGCCTTTCTGCCGATGCCATGTGATTTTCAATTATAGCGGCAAGCGGATTCCTATCTATGAGGAGTTTACCTTTAACAATCAAGGCGAAATCACATTTATTGAGGCTTGGTCGGATTTCCCTAGTCTGCTGCCTATGGATAAAAAGGATTATTGGGCTGAGGCGGAGGATGTGAATCGGTTGTCGACCCGCGTTCCTGGGCTAGGCAACAACGCGGGCCAGATAGACCCCAAAGCGACTTGGATGATGAACGCAGCCAAATCGGACACAGTGATGGCGGATATGCTATACCGAATTCATCATCCGCTGAGTACCTATATGAAGGAATTGCGTCAGCAAAAAGATGCGATGAAGGAGGCACACCACGCTCCAGTTGGAGATGAGTATCCGTATTATCCGTAATTGATATTAAGATTGTGGGCCAAAACCACTTCCTTTTCGGGATTTTTTTGGGTCGATTCACCGGTTCATTAGTCGGCAAATCTTAGGAGAAGATAGGCTGAGTCCTATTTATTCCTTTCAGTTGCTTTAAACCACAGCACCAACATTACCACTGGTTAATCTTGCAATTACCCATTGCCATCCGCGCCATTTGAAGTCTCAAAATTGGCACAACTAGCGTATTGCTACCCATTCAAAACCATACCTTTGCCTCCTCAAAAAGAACCTATTCTCATGGCAAAATATGATGTTGTAGTTATTGGCTCAGGCCCTGGAGGTTATGTTACTGCCATTCGCTGTGCACAGCTTGGCATGAAAACCGCCATCATCGAAAGATACTCCGTTCTTGGTGGAACATGCCTCAATGTAGGCTGCATTCCGTCCAAAGCCCTCCTCGATTCGTCTGAGCATTTTCATAATGCTTTACACAACTTCAAAGAGCATGGCATCGACATTCCTGCTCCCAAAGTGAATCTGGGTCAGATGATTAAGCGCAAGCAAGATGTGGTGGACCAAACAACAAGCGGCATCGATTTTCTGATGAAGAAAAACAAGATTGATGTGTACAATGGTCACGGCAGTTTCGCATCCAAAACGCAGATTACTGTTACTAAAGCCGATGGAACTGCGGAAACGCTTGAAACCTCAAAGACTATTATCGCCACGGGTTCCAAACCATCTTCTCTCCCATTCATTACTATCGACAAAAAACGGATTATCACGTCAACCGAGGCGCTAAAGCTGACCGAAGTCCCAAAGCATTTGATAGTAGTTGGCGGTGGAGTTATTGGTCTTGAATTGGGTTCTGTCTATGCCCGCCTTGGTTCCGAAGTTTCGGTTGTGGAATATATGGATAGCATAATTCCAACCATGGATGGCACTATGGGCAAGGAACTTCTTAAAGTGCTCAAGAAGCAAGGTATCAAATTTTATCTTGGTCATAAAGTGAAAGAAGTGACTGCTAAAGGCAAAGTAGTTACCCTAAAAGCAAATGATTCTAAAGGGACAGAGGTGATTCTTGTGGGCGATTATGGACTTATTTGCGTAGGTCGCAGCCCTTATACCTACAATCTTGGATTGGACAAAGCTGGGATTTCTACTGACGAGCGTGGCCGCATTCCGGTAGATGGCAATTTGCAAACATCTACGCCAGGTATTTATGCCATTGGTGATGTAGTTAAAGGTGCTATGCTTGCTCACAAAGCCAGTGAGGAAGGTACACTAGTAGCCGAAATTATTGCAGGTCAAAAACCTCACATCGACTACAACCTTATTCCAGGAGTGGTTTACACTTGGCCCGAAGTATCTGCTGTTGGAAAAACCGAAGAGCAATTGAAGCAAGAAGGCCGTGCCTATAAAGTTGGCTCGTTCCCAATGCGCGCTCTTGGTCGCGCTAGAGCTAGTATGGATGTTGATGGGCTGATTAAAGTGTTGGCCGATAATGAAACAGACGAGATACTTGGCGTTCACATGATTGGTGCTCGCGCTGCCGATTTAATTGCTGAAGCCGTGGTTGCCATGGAATATCGTGCTTCAGCTGAGGATATATCTCGCATGTCGCATGCCCACCCCACATTTGCCGAGGCTATGAAAGAAGCGTGCTTAGATGCTACAGACAAACGCGCACTTCACTTCTAATCGCGGAACATTGCTGCTATTGAGTTGTTCCTAACCGCATGAAACCAACCACAGGAGTATTACTAATAAATGTCGGAACCCCCGACAGTCCAGCAGTTGGAGATGTGCGCAAGTATCTCTCTCAATTTCTAAACGATCCAAGGGTTATTGACATTCCTTGGATAGCGAGAAAATTACTGGTTAACGCAATTATTGTTCCTTTTCGCGCGCCCAAATCGGCTAAGCTTTACAAGGAAATGTGGACGCCTGAAGGTTCGCCTCTACTAATTCATAGCCGAAACTTTGGCATCAAATTGCAAGAGGAACTTGGAGAGAACTATATGGTGGAAATAGCCATGCGCTATCAAAGTCCTTCTATAGAATCTGCCTTAGAGAAGTTGCGCAAAGCAAATCTGAAGAAGATTATTGTGTTGCCCATGTACCCGCATTATGCATCTTCCTCCTCAGGCACATGTATTGCGCGTGTAATGGAAATCACCTCTAAATGGTGGGTTATTCCAGAAATGGTATTCGTAAACCAATTCTATGACATGCCTGGCTATGTAGATTCTTTTGTAGCACGGGCAAATCAATTCGACCTTTCCACCTTCGACCATATACTTTTCAGTTATCACGGTCTTCCTGTGCGTCAAGTAGACAAGGTGTATGATGATGGGTTATGTGCCGACCACGATTGCGAGCGGGGAATTACGGATGAGAATAAGTTTTGCTATAAGGCGACATGCTACGAAACAACGAAGCAAATTGCCGCAAAATTGAATCTTAAGCCAAGTCAATACACGGTTGCTTTTCAATCGCGTTTGGACCAAAAGTGGCTCGAACCATTCTCGGACAAAATAGTGGAGCAAAAAGCCAAAGAAGGAGTTAAACGGATGCTGGTATTATCTCCAGCATTTGTCGCAGATTGCTTGGAAACACTAATAGAGATAGGTGAGGAATATCAAGAGATATTTCATGAACATGGTGGCGATAAAATTCAGCTTGTTCCTAGTCTCAACGACCACCCATCTTGGGTTGCTTCAGTAGCTTCTTTAATTCGCGCTAAGTAATTTTGAACATCCTAAATACTCTAAACAAAAAAGGCAGCCCAATTGGACTGCCTTTTTTGCTTTCACTAAACTCTTAATTTCTAATTCAACATCACTTTCTTGCTGAAGCGTTTTGAAGAATTATGAAGATTAACGATGTAAATGCCTTTCGCAACATTGCCTACAGGCAATCTCAACCTGTTCATTCCTTCTGCAGCCTTGCTGTTGTGATTAAGTATGATTCGGCCGCTAGCATCATACAAAGTAACTGTGTAAGGCTCGTTATTTGATGCTGTAAATTCAATCTGCAAATCTGTATTATCAATCTCATATGCATTTACGTACGTAAAGTCTGTGCTTTCTTCTCCGCATGTTACGGCAATTACAGGAGAATATTCGTGTTTACCATACACATCCGTACTCTTAAGACGGTAGTAGGATGTTCCACCGAAAGCATTCTCATCCAATACCTGATAGTTAATAGGTTGATTGCTATTTCCAGCACCAGCTATTAGATCAACTTCTTCAAAATCAACACCATTTTTACTGCGCTCAAGCGTAAACAAATCATTGTTAGTTTCTGAATAGGTTGTCCAGCCAACTAAGATTCCGTTATCCTCACACTGCCCAACAAACCGAGCAATTTCAATTGGAAGTGGATCAGAATTATCAACCAAAGTCCACACAGGGAAGTAATCTTCAACACGAGTCAAATTAACGGTTACAGTATTTGCTGACGTATTTGCTACAGGGCTATATAACCAATCACCCCAGCTATTCTCTCCCGGACTATTGTTGAAACGCTGCGCTACTAGGTTAGCCTCTGTAATGCCACCAGTAATATCGGCATCTCGATAGCTCATAGTCAAGGTAACGTTTGGATATGTGGTGTAATTATTCTGGGCATTATTATCCACCACCCAAAAACGGTCAAAAACCATGTTTGAATTGTCATTACCATAATCATCCGTAACGTGTGTTACCGTAGATGCTACTGGCAAATTAGTTTGATTTGTTGGGTATGTACTAAATCTTTTCAAATCAAAACCTGCATCTGTGGGAGCTCCTGTGCCAGCTGAATTAACATTATAGTTAACGGGAATAGCAGCTCCACTAGTTGTAGCGAACGGAATTGTGTAGTTACCAGTGGTATTCCCCATATTCCACCTCACATAACCATAACCTGCTGCTGGAGGTGTTTCGGCAACCACAACTCCAGCTCCAGTAATAGCAGATGACAAATTGTTTCTTAAGGTTAGTGTTTGCGAATTCAGAATTACCCCAGTAGTCAAAGTTAATGCTCCGTAAATATCCGCATCAACTGCCGATAGCGTTTTACTGCTTGCGAATCCAGTACCACCAGCAGTTAAGTTGAAAAAATTAGTAGGCTGCGAACCGGTGATGCTTTGAGCACCGCCATCCAGTCTGACAGTGCCTCCGGTGGTTGCCGTTGGAGTTGCTCCAAAAACATTTGTTGCAGAATTATTTGTCCACGTACCATCCACATCAATGGTTCCTTCGTTAATCACCTGACCGCCTACTCCATTATTGGTGAATCCACCACCTTCAATCATAAAGAAAGCACCGGAGGCCACTGTAATCTTAGCATTGTCATTCAAAACTCCTTGTCCGAAAGACATGGCCGATGAAAGAATAAGCGACATCGAAAAAACGCCTCCAAAGAATTTGAATTGGAAATGAAGACCCATGATTTAGTAAAATCAACCGTTGATAAAAACCAGACTAACAAGTATGCTGCAAATTTAATCAAGATACTTCAAGTGTAATCCGCCTAAAACGTTTAAAAATTAAGATTCAGATATCATAAGATGTTCTAACACAAATCTGCAACGAATGAGGCATTCATAAGTTTCGGTCAATTATCGACATTCGCAGCAACTAAGGCGATTAAACAAATATGAGTTGGGAGAAGCGAAGTGTGCGGGAAGATGTGTCCTTTGAATGCTTGCAATCCCTTCGCCACGCTGATATTTCCATTGAACTGGTATCACCACCAAACTACTGTAATCATCTATGGAAAGGTCCTTGGAAATTCGAAAGACTTCTAGGTTCAGGAATACATCAAGAAATTATAGGCTACACAACAGATGACCTATTGAAACTAAAAGCATGGATATTAACAACCAATGACGTGGTATTGGGTTGGTTTTCCTATGATTTGAAAAATCATTTGGAATCCCTTTCCTCCCAAAATAATGCACGAATTTCATTTCCACTATTCTACTTTTTTATTCCTCAACAGGTAGCTATTCATAGAAATGAACGGTGGACGCTTCATAGCCATGACCAAAATATCAAAGAAGCATATTCTTTAAAATCAGATGTTTACTTAGGAAATGTACACTCTTCACTTTCGAAAGATGAGTACATTTCCAAAATCAATTTAATTCTCGAGCACATTCAGCTTGGCGATATTTATGAGGCGAATTTTTGCATGGAACACTTTGCGGAAAACACACAAATAAATCCATTGCGCATTTTTGATGAAATGGTGGAAACAGGAAAAGCACCGTTTTCTTGTCGAGTTTCCTTTTATAATCGACATCTACTCTGCGGAAGTCCAGAACGATTTATGTGCAAAATCCAAAATCGGGTGGTTTCGCAACCCATGAAAGGCACCAATAGAAAAATGCCCAATAATGCCGAAGCAATGAGAGATTTGGAGCAAAACGCAAAGGAACGTTCTGAAAACATAATGATTACAGATTTGGTGAGAAATGATTTGAGCAAACATGCCAAAAAAGGTTCGGTATGCGTGAATGAGTTATGCGAAGTGTATCCGTTTGCCCATGTGAATCAAATGATTTCAACTATTTCGTGTGAACTTTCGGAAACATCGCATCCACTTGATGTCCTTTTGGATTCCTTTCCCATGGGTTCTATGACGGGTGCACCAAAGGTTCGTGCTTTGCAAATTATTGATGAACTTGAGGGTTTTGGCAGAGGACTTTTCTCAGGAAGTGTTGGCTACTTCACTCCAGAGTTAGATTTTGATTTCAACGTGGTTATCAGAAGTATTTTATACGATGATGATGCCAAAATATTAAGTTTCCCAAGCGGAGGAGCAATCACTATAAACTCTAAACCTGAAGAAGAATATGAAGAATGCATGCTTAAGGCCGAGGCGATACGCGTATTAATCGCAAACCATGTTGGATAAGGTCACACAGTTTCTTAACAACTTAAAGCTTAATTCAACAGACACTATTCTGGTAGCAGTAAGTGGCGGAATAGATTCTATGTGTCTAGTCCATTTGCTGCATAGCCAAGGATTTAACGTGGCAATTGCTCATTGCAATTTCAAACTTAGAGGAGAAGAATCGAATGGCGATTATCAATTTGTAAGTGATTGGGCTCAAGAACATGAAATCGCATTTCATAGTGAAGAATACGATACCAAGGCACTTACTTCAGGTTCTGGGCAAAGTGTACAAATGATTGCCAGAGCATTGCGGTATGATTTTTTTGAACGCATGATGAATGCGAATGGCTATAAATTCACCGCATTAGCACATCATGCGGGCGACCGAATAGAGTCGCTTTTACTAAACATTTTAAGAGGCACAGGCCTTCGCGGGATGCAGGGAATGCCATCGAAGAGAGGAAACATAGTTAGGCCTTTACTCTCAATCACAAAGCAAGAACTCGCAAACTACGCGAATAAGCATCATGTTCCATTTCGAACAGACAGTTCCAATTTTGACAACAAATATCAACGAAATCGAGTACGACTAGAACTACTTCCAATGCTTCGAACGTTGGATTTAACTCTAGAAAACAAGCTTCTAGATTTTATGAATCGAGTCGATAATAATCTGGTACAGTATTATGTGTGGGTAAATGCTGAGAAAGGTAAGATATGCAGTTTAAAAGCAGGATTCTGTAGAATTGACAGAAAACTGTTGAATAAACACCCGTTTCCATTTACCGTTTTCAAAGAGATTCTTGGACCGTTTGGCTTTAGTTCAAATCAAGTTATGGAACTTATTAAGCATCCAGGTGCACTGTCTGGAGAATTAACAAGTGACTCCCACAGGTTGGTAATTGAGCAAAATGACTTTATGGTTTGCTCCATTAAAGAAGCTGGCGATATTCCGAATTTTTCGTTTCAACGACTAAACATTGCCAGAGTAACCAACCTAAAAACTGACAAGCAAAGCATATTTGTTGACGCCTGTAAGGTGGACGAACACAATATCTCACTTCGTAGATGGTGCCAAGGTGATAGATTTAAACCGCTAGGAATGAAAGGGTGGAAAAAAGTCAGCGACTATTTCATTGACCGCAAATTCACTGCGACTCAAAAGGAAAACACATGGTTGATGCTAAACAATCAAGATATTATATGGGTAGTAGGGCACCGCATGGACGATAGGTTTAAAGTGAGCAAGCAAACCAAAGAAGCACTGCATATCACCATCGAATAAGCTAGCTTTTTTTGCTTAATGGGAAGAATAATCCAGGAAAACGAAACGACTTTTTTCTCTCAGTAAATACACCACTATTCGTTTGCACTACGTCTGATGTGGTAGTGAATGCATTAGGTAGATATTCTTGAATGAGCGGTAGGACTGTGCGCAAATGCTGCCGCTCTACTACCAATTCAATGACCTTAACTGGCCCAACAGCACCTTGACCATCAATTACCGTAAACCCATGGTTTAGCTGTCTAAATTGATCTAACAAAGCTTCAGGGAATCCATTGGTTATAATGCGAAGCAACTGCCGGCCTATTGCCAGTTTATTCTCAATAATAAATCCGATATAACTTCCAGCTGTGAAGCCACCTGCCCATGCAAGATAACACATCACATTATTTAGGTTCTTCATAATCTGACCAACTGCCACGAGCCACACCAGAACTTCAATAAAGCCAATAATCCGCGTTTCTCTGCGTTTTCCCTTGCTAATCATGACTATTCTCAATGTGGCCAAGGATGTATCCGTCATCCGTGCAAAAAAAATGAGCAGAGGTAATAGGAGATAATCGTAATAGGGAAAGTCCGAAATTAGAGGCATTTGTTATTGAGCATGTAAAAATTTAAGGCAATAAAAAGCGGTCCACAAACTCGCGAACACAACCTTTACCGCCATTTCTTGCAAGAATCACAGCAACAACTCGCTTTATATCATCAACAGCATCTGCAGGGCAAGCTGCAAATCCAACCTTAGTTATGCACTCCAAATCGTTCACATCATCACCAATAAAAGCTACTTCATCCAAACCAATACCATATTGTTCGCACCAGCCACTTAGAATTCCAAATTTCTGTTCGAAGCCCACATGAACTAAACTGACACCTAATGTTGAAGCACGTGATAAAATCAAATTGGAATTGCTTCCTGAACTTAAAAAAGCTATCCGAATCCCTTTGCTCATTGCCAATTTGATGCCCATGCCATCTTTGGTGTCAAATTTTTTGAATTGATCACCAGATTCTGTGTAATACATCCCACCATCAGTCATTACACCATCAACATCCAGAACTAACATTCGGATTTTATCGGTCTGCACCTCTGAACTTAGATTGTAGCGAACCAATTCATCCAAACTCCTTTTCAGTATGGATGAAATAGTAACCAATTCCGTCAAACTTGGCTCTTGTAATCCAGCGACAAATGCATCAAGTTGCGCCTCGTTCAATTTGCATTGGGCAAGAATTACTTGCGTCAATTCTGGCTTTTCGATTAGGGCATGTTTTAGATTTCTAGATAAAATGGACATCATTGCAAGGCTTATTCACTTTTAGCAACGGTTTTTTTTAGGTATCGCTTCGTTGATAATTGAATTCTGCGAAAGTACAGTTCAAATCAATTATGATTTTCTTTTGCATTTATAGAGTATGCAGGAATGCCTCGAATTGTTACTTTAAATCGAATGGAAGAATCTACTTTTGGAGAAACTATTTAAGGCCAAG
>CAMDOM010000063.1 GCA_945903645.1 Chryseobacterium gleum | reverse complement strand
ACTGCCGAAAGGCAATCGTCAAATATCAACACCCGCGGATGCCGAATTATAGCCCGCGCAATGGAAATACGTTGTTTCTGCCCACCCGAAAGCGTTATGCCACGCTCGCCCACACGCGTATCGAAACCCTTCTCGAAATCCATAATGTTGTCGTGAATGTCGGCTTGCATAGCAGCACGTTTCACATCCTCTATACTATAGGTATCCTCGGCAAGGCCAAAGGCAATGTTGTTGGCAATGGTGTCCGAAAACAGAAAAACATCTTGCGGCACATAGCCCATACCCGAGCGCACTGCGTCCAAATGCAAGTCGCGAATGGGCACACCGTCCAACTTCACCACGCCCGAAGTGGCATCGTAAGCGCGGGTTAGCAATGCCGCAATGCTCGATTTGCCACTGCCCGTGCGGCCCAATATCGCCAAGCTTTGTCCCGTCTTCACCTCAAAACTCACATCATCCAACGCGCGCGTTCCACTATCGGGATACACAAAACCAACATGTTCGAAGGCGATGGTTCCCCTAATAGGCACATTGGTGGTGGCAGTATTCTGAATTTCGGGCACCGTATCAAGAAACTCGTTTATCCGTGTTTGCGAAGCAGATGCCCGTTGAATAATGCTGGTTATCCACCCCAAGGCGGCAACCGGCCACGTGAGCATATTGATGTAGATGATAAACTCGGCAATGTTGCCCGTGCTTATTTCGCCCGCTATGGCTTGCTTGCCCCCCACATATACAGTAAGGACGGTGCTCAGCCCAATAAGCACCAACATGGTAGGGAAAAACGTGGCCTGTATGCGCACCAACTCCAACGAAATCTCTTTGTAGCGATTGGTTTCCTTGGCGAACGAAGCCCCCCACATTTTCTCGCGGCTATAGGCTTTCAGCACACGAATGCCCGAGAAACCCTCTTGCACAAACGTGCTCATGCGGCTCAGTTGGCGCTGCACTTGGGTACTCTTTATATTGATACGTTGGCTCACATAGTAGATCGTGACCGATAGAATGGGCAACGGCAGCAGCACGTAGGCCGTAAGTGTGGGGCTAACCCGCATCATATTGTAAATAACCAACACCGTTAGCACCAATAGATTGACCGCATACAATATGGCTGGACCCAAATACATCCGCACTTGCGATACATCTTCGGTGATGCGCGCCATCAAATCGCCCGTGTTGTTGCGTTTAAAGAAGGATAACGACAACCGTTGGTAGTGGTCGTATATCTCGTTCTTCATGTCGTATTCCACATAGCGGCTCATTACCACAATGGTTTGCCGCATCAGAAACATAAACGCACCCTTGAGCAACGCAGATATAACCACCACCGCACCAAACCACACAAAGGTTTGTGCCAGCAGTTCGAAGAGCGATGGTTCCATGTTCGAGCCCTTGAAATGCATGAACACCGGCCGAACATCCGCAAGGAAGTCAAACGTTACCCGCACCAACTTGGGCGGCACAATCGCATACAAATTGCTTATAGAAACGAACAGAATGCCCAGCGAAAACCTCCACTTATACTTCCAGAAGTACTTGTTAAGCCGCGCTAGCGCTCCAATTCCGCTCCCGCGCTGTGTTTCACTCATTCCCTTGGGAAAATAGATATACTTTTGCGCGAAGTTAGGAATGTTTCTCCCGTCCGATGTTCAAACATGTATTGGTAACAAAAGCGCAACCCTCATGTTCGGAGGAAAGCAGTTTTGCACCCGATTTGTTCCCAACGGCTCTCCAATCAAAAGCAAAAATGTGTAGGCCTTTGTCGCTGTTGCAAGCGCTGAGCGCCCCTATAGTGTTGTTATCCACCGCTCGCAAAGCGAGTATTATTCCATCATTCCCATGCTAACCAGAAGGCATCTCCGCGTTAAGGTTATGCAAGCCCTTTATGCCTACCAAAGTTCGGAAGGCGAGCCGTTGGCCGTAGGCGAAAAATTGCTGCAACTTAGCCTCGAACGGGTGTACGACCTCTACATCCACGAACTTTCGCTCTTGCTCGAATTGCGCAATGCCGCATTGAAGCGCATGGAGGAGGGAAAGAAGAAAAGGCTTGCTACCGAAGAAGATTTGAATCCCAGTACCCGATTTGTAGACAATCCGGTGTTGTTGCAATTGGTGAACAACAAGGTATTGAACGTCCATATCGAAAGACGCAAAATAGATTGGACGGAGCATGCCGAGCTGACGCGCAGAATCTTTAACAGAATCTTGCAGGACGATAAGTACATCGAATACATGGCTGCCCCAGAGCTTACCTACCGCGACCACAAGCGCTTGGTGCAGCACATTTTTGACCGCTATTTGCTCGACAACGAAGACATCGAATTCGTGTTTGAAGAAAAGAGCATGTTTTGGATGAACGATTTCGAGCAGGTGGGCACCATGGTGGGCCGCACCCTTACCGATTTTCGCGAAGGCAAAGACCATGGAGGCACGCTTCCTCCGCTGTATTCCGACCCCGAAGAAGACAAGCAGTTTATGCTCGACCTTTTTCGCAGAACAGCTACCTACAATGACGAACTGACCAAAATAGTAGGCGACAAAACCAAAAACTGGGAAACTGACCGCATTGCGAGCATCGACATTCTGTTGCTTAAAATGGCCATCTGCGAATTCATGCACATCCCTTCTATACCAACTAGGGTAACCATGAACGAATACATTGAGATAGCCAAGGAATACAGCACGCCCAAAAGCAAGATTTTCATCAACGGAGTTCTTGATAAAACCCTAGCCGACTTGAAAGCCCAAGGCTTGGTGAAGAAGGCAGGTAAGGGTTTAATAGGCGGCTAAGTCAATTTGCCATTTGTGTTTACAGCGCGAGTATAGCAATTAGACAAAATTTCATGCCATGGTTTTGTTTCTCGCTAAGGCGCAAAGACGCGAAGAAAACAAGCTCTTCGCAGATTTATACGTTCGGGTAAAACCATCCTTCATTGGTTTACTGATTTGCGACAAAATCTTCAAATCTTTTGCGTCTTAGCGCCTTTGCGTGGAATTATTAGGTTAAAAATAAAAGACGAGAAACTTTGATGTGTTGGCTATGATTTCTTCGCGCAATTGTGCGGTACAGTTGCCTAAATTTGCGCGCTCAAAACATCATCATTAACCTCATTTCATTTCGTTCATTATGACAAAATACGTTCTCTTACTTGCTGCGGCATTTTCAATCTACTCCTGTGCTGAAAAGCAACCAACCGAAGGCGAAGCGCCTCTAGACACAGAGCTTGTAACCAGCCCTGCTACAGCAACTGGAGACCCAGAAACGGCTCCTATCATGACGTTTGAGAAAGACGTACACGATTTTGGTAAAATCATCCAAGGCGAAAAGGTGTCGTATATGTTCAAATTCAAAAACACAGGTAAGTCTGACTTGCTTATTACGGATGCAAAAGGCAGTTGCGGTTGCACAGTACCTGAGTATCCAAAAACTCCGGTGAAGCCAGGTGAAGATGGCACTATCAACGTTATATTTGATAGCACTGGCAAATCTGGACAGCAAAACAAGAAGGTTACTATCACGGCCAACACGGTTCCGAATACCGTAACTCTTGCTATCAATGGTTTGGTTGAAGCGCCAGTAACTGCCAAATAATGATGCAGCATCCCATTTTACTTCAAGCCGCAGAGAATCCTTTGGGCAATTGGACCACGTTGCTCATGTTCGGGCTTATGTTCGTTGTGTTTTACTTCTTCATGATTCGCCCACAGATGAAAAAGGCGAAGGAAGAAAAGAAGTTTCGCGAAGAACTGGCCAAAGGCGACCGTATTGTTACCATTGGCGGCATACACGGCAAGGTAGCGGAGATAAAAGAAACCACGCTCATCATTGAAGTTGGCGATAATCAGCGCCTCAAGATTGAGAAAACTGCGGTGTCGAAGGATGGTACTGCCAATCTTGGTCAGGCCAGCTAAACTTTTCATACTTTGGTCGAATGCCCAACGCTATGGGTCAACTTAGACCAAAACCTACCGAAAGACCGCGATTAAGTAGAAGGACAACCGTCTTTCTGGCTTGTCTCGGTCTTTCTGCTTTTCTGTGGTTGCTGCGCACGTTATCGCAGGAGTATGCAGAAACCCTGAGCATTCCTGTTGCATTTGTGAATGCGCCAGAAGAACGCATTCTAATGAACGAACTGCCTGTAACCCTCAATGTGGAGGTGCAAGCGCTTGGGTTCGATGTGCTTTGGCACAAGCTCAATCCACAGCACGAAACCCTCACCATAGATTTGAAAGAGGAGAAATTGCGAAAAGTGACCCACGAGGGCAAATCGAAGCAATTTCTGCTCTCTTCCACCCAACTGATTAAGTTGGATGGCTTGTTTTCGCCTTCCATCACCGAACTAAAACTTCTTCCCGATACGTTGTATTTTGAATTTGTGAAGCGCCAAAGCAAAAAGGTACCCGTAAAACTGACTGGCGAGATTACCTATAGCGAAGATGTAGCTCCCCAAGGCGAGCCGAAGGTGGTACCCGCTAAGGTTGTTGTGTTTGGTCCGCAAGAGTTATTGTCTGAGTTGAGGTTTGTAGAAACCGAATCGGTGAAGTTGAAAGATGTGTCGGAAAACAATACCACCAAAATCACGCTGAAACCCTTTGCCAATCCGCGCTTATTGAGCACAGAAACGCAGGAAATAGAGGTGAATGTGAACGTTATTCCCGCAGGAAAGAAAGAACTTGCCGTGCGTTACAGCATTGTGGGCAAAACCGCTTCGCGCAAATGGAAGGGAGCGCCTAACGAAATCAAAGTAACCGTTAAAGTACCGCGCGAACGCCTCGAAAAGATAACCACCGAGAGTTTCTCGTTCTCCATTGAGCCTAAAGATGCCAAGAATGGAGAAAAGGTGAAGGTGCGCTGCGACAGGAAACCCGATGGCATTCTGGACATCACTTGGGAACCACTGGAAGTGCAATTGGAACCAATTAACTAATGCGCATCATTGGCATAACGGGTGGCATTGGCAGTGGGAAAACCACGGTGTGCGGAATTTTCGAAGCGCTTGGCACACCAATCTATCACGCAGACGATAGGGCAAAGGCGGTGATGCATTCTGACCCCGTTCTTGTAAACGACATCAAGCGCCATTTTGGCGAGGAGGCTTATATGAATGGGCAACTCAATCGCCCTTTTCTTGCCAAACAAGTATTTGGGTCGAAAGAACAGCTTGCGGTGCTAAATGGGTTGGTTCATCCTGCCGTTGCCAGAGATTTTATGGCGTGGGTGTCGCAGCACACCGACCATTCCTATATTATGAAAGAGGCCGCTATCTTATTTGAAAGTGGCGCTTACAAGGTGGTGGAAGAAACCATTTTGGTTACTGCTGACGAAGCAGTTCGGTTGCAGCGCGTGATGCTTCGCGATGGGATTTCGGAAGATGAAGTGCGTCAACGTATGGCCAATCAATGGAGCGAAGAACGCAAAGTTGCGTTGGCAAATCACATTATTCATAATGACGGCCATCAACTGCTTATTCCGCAGGTTTTGGCGCTTCATGCTCAATTCTCCAAGTGATGCAGATACTATCCGCTCAGCAAATTAAAGAATTGGACGATTTTACTTGCGCCAATGAGCCGATTACAAGCATCAATTTAATGGAACGCGCAGCAGAGGCGCTCTGCGAAGAAATAGGTGTAAGGGAGGGTTATCTAAACCTGACCATTATTTGCGGAAAAGGTAATAATGGAGGAGACGGGCTTGCGTTGGCACGGTTAATTTCTAAGAATGGAATACCTGTTCATGTTATTGTTATTGATTACACGACCAATTCCAGTCCCAACTTCCTGATTAACCTAAAGCGACTGCCGAAGAAGAACATTGCATTTCTGGAAACAACGGTTTCGCCAGCAATTCCAGCCGATAATATCATTATAGATGCCTTGCTTGGCACGGGATTATCTCGACCGCTTTCAGGAGTATTGGCAGATGTGGTGCAGCAAATCAATTCGTTGCCCAATCGGGTTATAAGCATCGATATTCCTACTGGATTGTTTTGCGAGGATAACAGCGGAAACAATCCCAAGCATGTTGTTCAAGCGGAGCAAACGCTAACGTTTCATTGCCCCAAGTTGAGTTTCTTTTTTGCGGAGAATGCTGCATTCGTAGGTCATTTTGACGTGCTCAACATTGGATTATTGGAACAAAAATCGGGTGTAGTTAGTGCGAATAAGTGGGTGAAAGAAAAAGACGTCAAGGCGCTACTTCGTCCTCGGCATCCTTTTTCGCATAAAGGCACTTTTGGGCACGGATTGCTACTAGCAGGGCGCTATGGAAGCATGGGAGCGGCAGTGCTATCGGCCAAAGCGTGCATGCGCTCGGGTGTCGGTTTGGTAACGGTGCATGTGCCTACATTGGGCGTGACTATTCTTCAAACAGCGATTCCCGAGGCCATGTGTTCAGTTGATACGGGCGATACAACGATTGAAAGTCTACCTAAACTCGACCATTTTTCGGCCATTGGAATGGGGCCGGGAATCGGAAAGGAAAAAGATACCGCCAACGCCCTCAAGCGACTGCTTCAAGATTGCAATGTGCCGCTAGTGCTCGATGCGGATGCGCTGAATATCTTATCTGAAAACAAGACGTGGCTTTCGTTTCTTCCAGCTAATACGGTGCTCACTCCTCATTCAAAGGAATTTGACCGCTTGGCTGGACCAAGTGAATCTGGGTATGACCGTTGGAAGAAGCAGCATGAATTTGCCATGCGCTACAATTGTGTCGTGGTATTGAAAGGAGCTTATACAAGTGTATGCAACCCAGCTGGACAGACGTTTTTTAATTCAACTGGCAATGCAGGAATGGCAACAGCAGGCAGTGGTGATGCACTCACGGGGCTGATTGTTGGTCTATTGGCGCAAGGGTATTCCCCTACTGAGGCCGCAATTGTAGGTGTTTATCTTCATGGTTTAGCCGGTGATATTGCGGCCAAAGAACAGGGTCAGGAAGCGATGATTGCTTCAGATATCATTAAGGCGTTTGGCTCGGCTTTTCTGCGTCTTACTACTTGATGACGAGTTTCTCGTTGAAGAGTTCGTCATTGGAAGAACCAACCACGATATACATTCCTGGGCTTAGGTTATGATACGGGTCAATGGCGGTAATAGGGCCAGAACCTTGGTTTAGGATAACCTTAGAATACGACTCACGGCCCATCATATCATAAACAATTACCAAAATTTCAGCAGTGTTTAATTCCGGGATGTTTATCTGAACGCCATAATCTGCAGTAGCTGGATTTGGATACAGACCAGAGAATGATTGATTAACAGGCCCATTGCCTTCTTCATCTTCCATAGAAGTGGCAAGACTATAGTTCATGGTATAGCCAATTCGTTCCAATACAGCCACTTCATCTTCGTGCAAATGGCGGAAGGATTGTCCACGAGAAAGCGATGGATGCATTACAAACTCTCCGTGGGTTGTTCTTCCATTGTCGAAATGACTTATGCTTGAGCCATTGAAAGAGGTGGGAGAGAATACAGGTGCAACGCGACCACTTCCTAAATCAAACAAAAGCAGGTTGTTTGTGAAAAGACTAGTGGCAGGACGAGAAACTGTGGCCGAAGCTCCACTACCAGTAAGTTGAAATAATGGATTCTTTTCGAAGTCGACCAAATTGCCGTCAAAGGATGTGAAAACGTTTGGAGATGCAGCCGAAACGCCATCTGCTGTGCAATAGCTGGAGAACCCAAGCAAGTGCATTATTTCGTGAAGCGCAACGGTGTAGAAATCATATTGATTTGCTGCGGGTGCTCCATCCACATTGTAACTGAAATTCATTCCAGAATGAAAATTGAACTGGATATATGCGTCTGGATAGCTGCCACTTGGGTCATTGCCTGTGGTAATATGGCGTACTGTGAATGGGTCGTTAAACCCTTTTGAACCATAGTAGTATGCTCCTGAGAATGCGAAAGGACTTGAATTTGGAGCTCCCGAAAACGAAGCGCGAATTTCAATTTCTGCCTCTCCCACGTCAAGCATAGAAGATGAAAAATAAGCGAATGCGGCCTCTAAGGTTGCTCTGCGTTGTGCTCCGTAAATTGGGTCATCAAAACCGATTCCAGTAGCATTCACTTGGTCAAGGTAGGTCAAATTGAACGTAGGGCCCGATTCGCCATTCAATCTATTGGAGCGTGTTCCATCTGATGAAATACCTACCGTTAAGCCTTTTGCTTTGCGGCTTTGCATGGATTGCTGAAAAACGGGGTCGACCTCAGCAATGGTTCCTGCTGCGTTAAAGGCTACTTCTTTGCCATTATGCAGCTTTAGAAATAATGCGCCATCAGTTTGATGTGGGTCATCAAAAAGTATTTCTTGTGCAAACCCTAGCGATGGAATTAGTGCGAAAAGAAATGCGGAGAGGAGAAGGTGTTTCATGGCTACCGTATTTAATTTCTAATACTCTGAAACTTAAATAAAGATACAATAATCGAATTTGATTTTAAAGAAACGATTCAATTATCGATGAACAACGTTTTCAGAGAAAATCTATGGCGCCTTTGCCTTCGCGAACAATTTCAATTTCACCGGTTGAACAATTGAGCACGGTAGAAGCTTCCGTGCCTCCATAACCTCCGTCAATTACAATATCTACAAGGTTTTCAAAGCGCTCGTGAATCAGTTCGGGGTCGGTGCTATATTCAATCATTTGATCAGCATCGTGTACCGAAGCCGTCAAAATTGGATTGCCAAGCGCACGAACAATAGCAAGCGGTATGCTATGGTCTGGTATGCGAATACCCACAGTGTGCTTTTTGCTCTGAAATATCTTTGGAACTTTGGCTGTGGCACCCAAAATGAAAGTGTATGGCCCAGGAAGCACGCGTTTCATTAGTTTGAAAATGGTGTTGTCCACCTGAGAACAGTATTCCGAGATGTTGCTCAAATCTGAGCAAATGAAGGAAAACTGCGCTTTATCTGGCTTAATGTTGCGGATTTGGCAAATGCGCTCTACTGCCTTTCGGTTGTTAATGTCGCATCCAATTCCGTAAACCGTATCAGTTGGATAGATAATTATACCACCTTTTCGCAGGCAATCAACAACAGCGAGAATCTGTCTTTCTTGTGGATTATCTGGATAAATTCGAACTAACATGGCGGTAAAAACTCAGTTAAAATCATCCAACCGAAACACTACCTGCAACTTTAAACGAGGAAAATACCTCCTATTTATTGGCAGCGTAGTCTGACAGGAATTTGGCTAAACCAATATCGGTTAATGGATGATTGAGTAATCCAAGAATGGCCGAAAGTGGGCAAGTAGCTACGTCTGCACCAACTTCTGCACATTTTACAATATGCATGGTGTGGCGAATACTTGCGGCAAGAATTTGCGTTTCGAAGAAGTAATTATCGTAGATGAGGCGAATTTGAGCAATCAAATCCATACCGTCCTGACTATTGTCATCAAGCCGGCCCAAGAAAGGAGAAACATAGGTAGCGCCAGCTTTGGCTGCAAGAAGTGCTTGTCCTGCACTAAAAACTAAGGTGCAATTGGTGCGAATTCCTTTATCGCTAAAGTATTTGATAGCCTTAATGCCATCTTTTATCATTGGCACTTTCACTACGATTTGAGGATGTAAGGCAGCCAAAGCTTCACCTTCCTTGACCATCCCAGCAAAATCCGTAGAAATTACTTCAGCGCTCACATCGCCATCCACAATATTGCAGATGTCAATGTAATGTTGAAGCACACGAGCCTCGCCATGTATGCCTTCTTTCGCCATTAGCGAAGGGTTGGTGGTTACACCATCGAGCACCCCAAGATCTTGGGCCTCTTTGATTTGTGCAAGGTTAGCGGTGTCGATAAAGAACTTCATAGGAGCTGGTTTGTGTAGCGCAAAAGTGCCTAAAACCAATCAGAAAGTATCTTTAAGAAATGAAAAGAAATCAACAGGTTAAGCAGAGAATCTCCCCCTCAATAATTCCGATACAGCGTTATCGACCCAGTAATTTGTTTAGGTTCGAAGGTGTTGAACTGTTTGAGGATGAACTGGTAGATATAGGTTCCTTGCTTCACAGGTTCTAGGCTGCTTTGGTCAATACCGTCCCAGTAATTGTTGGGGTTGTCGGTTTGCCACACCATTTTGCCCCAGCGGTCGTAGACCTGAACATTGTAGCTCTCGTATTCGTAATTAGTTCCTTTTGGGCCCCATGTATCGTTCAGGTCATCGCTATCGGGCGTAAACGAGTTGGGGATGTAGAAGGTGAAAAGCGGGTCAACTTCTACGTAGCGGAAGGTGGTGTCGGTGCAGCCATAGCGAGGTTCGTTGTAGGCAATAAGCATCACCAGATATACGCCACTCGAATCGTAATCGTGAACAGGGTCTTCTTCATTGCCCACTTGGTCATCGCCAAAATGCCATTCGTAAGAATAAGCCGATTCGCTTTCGTTATTGAACAGGACGGCTGGGTCGTTGAATTCTTCTGGTTTAGAGCGTGTGCTAAAACTGGCTACGGGTGGAGGAACCACGCCTACCGTTGCGGTATCTACCACGATACATCCTCCAGCATCGGTTACAATTACTGAATATTCTCCAGGGCTCAACCCTCTATTCCATCCTGCAGGTGGAATTAGTGTGGAAGAAATGGAACTGGAATCGCGAATGGCCGACCACACGTAAACAAAAGGCGCTGTTCCGCCCAGCATCACTGCTTGCAGTGCGCCATTGCCGTACAAACAGGTGTCATCTCCAGCAATCAAATTCACATTGATAGGCAAGGGTTGAACGATGGTAACCGTGGTGTCCGAAACACAACCCAATGCATCGGTTACTGTGACCATATAAGGCCCAGCATTGAGGTTTTGAATGGTGGTGGTGTTTTGCTGCAATTGGTCGTTCCACTGATAGATGTAGGGCGCGGTAGAGCCAGAGGCTGTTGCCGTTGCCACGCCATCGGCCAATCCAGCACACGAAATATCGGCATGCGTGGCATCAATTACAGGAAGCGGATTTACATTCACATCTTGTGTAATTAGTCCATTGCAGCCGAAATTGGAAGAAACAGCAAGGGTCACAGCAAAGGTGCCTGCGGTGGTGTAGCCGTGTGTGGGTGATGCGTTGGCAGAAACTCCCGTGTCATCAAAATCCCATCCGTTAAGTATAATAACTCCAGAACTCACGGTGCTTTGATTGGTGAAAATTGTTGGATTGCCAAGGCACACATCGGGCGCAGCAAA
>CAMDOM010000062.1 GCA_945903645.1 Chryseobacterium gleum | reverse complement strand
TGCTGTGCTTGTTGCACAACTTGTCAAATATAGTGGTTGAAAACTTTGGGACTGTGGATCTTGACAAGGTGAATTGAGGATCCGACCTTGGTGGCATGCAAGGGAGAAAACAGTTTCAAACCAAGTTGTATCACAGCGTGAATTTGGATACGCTTGTGCCGCAAGACAACTATTACCGCAAGCTCAATTCGGTGCTCGATTTGGAGTGGGTGCGCAAGCAAACCAAGTGCTATTATGGCAGCGAGGGGCAAATGAGCATCGACCCAGTGGTGTTTGTAAAGGTGCTATTGGTGGGCTATTTGAACAACATAGGCAGCGATCGTAGACTAATGGAAGAGTGTGGCAACCGCCTAGATGTACGGTTGTTTTTGGGCTACGATATTGACGAGGCCTTGCCTTGGCACAGCACCATAAGTCGCACACGGCAACTGTGGGGCGAGCAGGTTTTTCTCACACTGTTTCAAAAGGTTTTGGGCATGTGTGTGAGCAAAGGCATGGTGCGCGGCAAGCGGCAAGCCATGGATGCAGCCCCTGTAAAAGCCAATGCAAGCATGGATAGTTTGCTCGAGAAAGAGATTGAAGCCGATGCCGTGGCCTATGCTCAAGAGCTTGACAAAGGCTCGCAGCACAGCATAGCACCAGTGCAAACAGAAGCGCCAACCAAAACAGCTGCACCCACCGTAAACCAATACAAGAAACGCAGGATAGAAAAGCATCACGAGTGGAAAAAAGAAGCCTACAAAGGTCAACCAGGCCATGGCGACAAGCATGAAGGCACGGACGATAACGGCAACTTGATACGCGGCAAGTTTTTGAGCAATCACACCCACTACAGCCCCACCGATCCCGACTCGCGCATATCTGTAAAACCCGGCAAAGCACGGCAGATGAACTACCACGCCCAAGTATCGGTAGACGATAATCACCACGTGATAACCTGCGCCATGGCCGCCCTTGCCGACAAGCGCGACAGCCAAATGCTACCCACACTGATAGACGCCACCCAAGTCAACCTAAGCCAACACGGCATAGTAATGCACCAAGTGCTAGCCGATGCAGGCTACAGCAGCGGCACAGCCCTGCGCCACTGCCAAGCCAAAGGCCTCGAAGCCTACATTCCCAATTTTGGACAATACAAACCCCACCGCGAAGGATTTATCTACAACCAAAACGAAAACCGCTACGAATGCCAGCGTGGCAACAAGGCCATATTGCCCTACAAGCGCGAAATGGAAAACCACGATGGCCACCGCATGCACATCTATCGCAGCAGCAGCAAAGACTGCCGCGAATGCCCATTGCGCGCCACATGCATTGGCAAAAGCGACTTCAAAGCCATTACCCACAGTGTAGATAAAGAACTCTACGATGCCATGCATCAACGCATGCAAACCCCCAAAGCCCAAGGCATAATGAGGCGAAGGGGCAGCACCGTAGAACCCGTGCTGGGAAGCCTAATCAACTACACCAACATGCGCAGAGTAAACACCCGAGGCATTGCCAACGCCAACAAACATATCTTGCTGGCATCTCTTGCCTACAACCTCAAAAAATACATGAAAACCCCTTGGAGAAGAATAAAAGTACTGGAAATGCCCAAACAAACCCTATCAAAGTCAATCCTAGCCTCGGTTTTAGGCCATTTTGGGCTCGTTTTAAGCCCATATAAACGCTACATCACTAATTAGCGTGCTTCCAATTTGATTTACAACTAATTGCATCAATTATTGGTCGCGATTTTCTAGGAGTATTTTCAAAAAACTTTAGCCTTTTTTGGAGAGAGTTGCGCAACAGTCACTGCTGTTAGCTGTAGTTTTTTATTCAACATATATAATAATAGTCTCGATTGAGAATCATTTTTTCTATGTAAAAGTTCAATTCGCAGTTGTCGAAACTTCTGTTGAATTTTTATTGATTGCATGAGCTGCGTATGCAATCCACCCAAATATTACAACACTAGCAAGTCTTTGCGTCAATCCTCTATAATTTTCTGGATCAAGTCCTATAAGCATTGACCAAAAATAAATGAAAATAATAATTCCGGAAAAAATTGAAAGTCTAAAAAAACGTTTTTCTTTAATCACGTTTTTCATTTCGTAACAACAAATAAAAGGTAGCATAATAAGACTTAATCCAATTCCATAAAATCCATGCATTGGATTTCCCATTGGGAAGAGTCCATTTGATATCATTGAGATTCCGAATATAAATATAAGTATGGATGATAAAAAGAGTCTTTTATATGATAATAATAAAGACCCAAAAGAAAACAATATACAAGACAAACCTGTCAAAATAGCCCCAATATTTAAAATTGCTTTAGCGGTCTCAAATTTAGTTAAGGTAATTTCACTAGCATGTTGACTTATTGGATTATATCCGTCAACTAAGCAGCCAGATACAAATACTGGAATGAAAAATAAAAGGGGTAAAATTAATGTCTGTTTAATTAAAATTCTCATTTGTCTATTGTATTGTCATAAAATTACAGCTAACTTGTTTATATGTCTGTAACGCCCATTAATTTTACAGACATAACCCATCTAATTTGGTAGGATATGTCTATGTTTTTGACTTACAGGTTGGGAAATTACAGATATTATTCAAATGTCCATTCCTTCGATAGGGCTTTTAATGTCAGTTAGTTTCTGGGTGCTCACGTGCGTGTAAATCTCCGTTGTCTTGCTGCTTTGATGACCTAATAGTTCTTGTATGTAGCGTAGGTCTGTGCCACCCTCTAGCAAATGAGTAGCATAGCTCTGGCGAAGCCAATGGAGGGTTGCAGGTTTTTTCACTCCGCTTTTGGCCAACGCCTGTTGAAACACTTGTTGTAGGCTTTTTTCGGAGTACTGTCCGCCTTTGAGCTGGCCTTCAAATAGCCATTGCTGTGGGCGATGAAGGATATTTGGGCTCATAGAACATTGGGCAGAAAGGCCGACAGCAGAAGGAGTATGGGGAGTTTCATGGCGTTATGCCTTTCGAATTTTGAATTTTCGAATGTAGTTTGTTCCCACTTAGTGCTTCTTGTTTACAATCACGTTGTCCAGTTTCCACTCCAACCGCTCTTCGAACGGATGTTGGCGCACAGGGCAATCTGCCACGGTGCAGATGCGGCAAGAGGTGGGGATGCAGGGGTCTGAATGAATAAACATTTCGAGCCCTTCGGGATGTTTGGCGCGAATAATATGCTCGATACGGTCTACCTCGTCATGCGCTTGTCGCACGGTGAAATAGTAGGGCATGGTCACGTGGCAGTCTACGTGCACTAGCTTTCCGAACTTAATGACACGCAAATTGTGCAGGTCAATCCAACTGGCATTGCGGGCTGCGGTCATTTCGGCAATGATGCCGTTTATAATCCCAAAGTCGGCTTCGTCCATAATGCCCGCTAGTGATTTTCGCAATTCGCGAATGCCAGTCCAACCTATTAGAGCCCCGAAAGCAATGGCTATGGCCGCATCGAGCCAAAGTACATCGGTCAGCAGTACTACAACCAATCCAACCACTAACCCAGCAGAGCTGTAGGCATCGCTTTTGAGGTGTTTGCCACTAGCAATCATGGTTACAGATTTGTACTTGGCTCCATACCATTCGGTACTTAGTCCAAGCGCGTAGTTAATGCCGCCCGCAGCAGCTGTCAGCACTAAGCCAATGTTTAACGATTCGAGGGGTACGGGATTGAATAAGCTATGAATGGAGCGGGCAATGATGACAACACCGGCCAACAGAATCAACGTTCCTTCGATTCCTGCGGAGATGAACTCAATCTTACCATGCCCATAAGGATGGTCGAAATCGCGGGGCTTGGCCGCTAGAATAATACTGTAAAGCGCAAACGCCCCTGCAACCACATTGATAATACTTTCGAGCGCATCGCTCAGAATAGCGTTAGACCCAGTGACATGAAACGCCCCAAATTTTATGGCCAGCAAAACAACCCCCGTGCAAAGCGCGAAGACTTGGAAGCGGATGTGGGGATTAGATGATGTGATGATTAGCAGATATGCCGATGATTGCTTACTCCTTACGCCTTATTCCTTACTCCTCATCTCGGAAACTTCATCCGATAATCCACATCAATAAATCCTCTGGTAATATCGGCCAATTTGCCTTTAAGTAAGCGCCTGCGCAAACCTGATAGTCGCTCTACGAAGAGAATGCCTTCTATATGATCGTATTCATGCTGAATTACGCGAGCCACCAAACCATCAAAACGTTCTTCGTGCAATTCCCAGTTCTCGTCATAATATTCAATCACAATTTCTGGTTTGCGCATCACATCTTCGCGTATGCCAGGAATACTCAAACATCCTTCGTTAAAGGACCAAGGTTTGCCGTCTTCTTCCAGTATAATTGGGTTCAAAAATATCTTCCTAAAGCCCTCAAGTTCTGGATGGTCCTCGGCAAACGGGCTCGCATCTACCACAAACAGCCGAATGCTTAACCCAACTTGTGGTGCAGCCAATCCAACCCCATGAGCGCTGTCCATGGTTTCAAACATGTTGGCGATTACCTCATTTAGTTTGGGGTAATTGGCATCAATTTCTTGTGCCACTTTTTTTAGAACAGGGTCTCCAAAAGCTACAATAGGTAGAACCATTTTACTTTAGTTAGGAATGAAGTGATGATGTGCGGAATAATGAGGTTGTGTTGTGGTGATGAAATAACTAGAATAGGAAAACGTGAACGTTAAAACATTACCACATCATTTTTAGTGTTCACGCTTTAGAGGCCATATACGATTGCAAAATTATGGTTGCACTCACTTTGTCCACCGTGGCTTTGTTGGCTCGCTGTTTCTTAGTTAAACCGCCTTCTAGCATAGCTGCAAATGCCATTTTAGAAGTAAATCGTTCGTCAATGCGTTCAATTTTGAGTGTTGGAAATGCCTTGCGCAATTTCTCCGTCAACTGGTCTGCACCAGCTGCCGCCTGTGCTGGTTCGTTGTTCAATCGCTTGGGGTCGCCAATTACAATGCATTCCACGGGTTCATTTTGCATGTAACGCGTCAGAAACGCTAGCAATTCGTTGGGATGAACCGTTTCAAGCGCGGTAGCAATGATTTGCATGGGGTCGGTTACGGCAATTCCCACCCGTTTTGTGCCGTAATCTAATGCAACTATGCGCGCCATTTTAACCTTTGATTCGAAGACTGCGAAGGTAGGACATATCTTTGCGGCATGAGTGACAACACATTACGATCAATAGTTGAATTGGCGTGGGAAAATCGCGACCTGCTTCAAGAATCAGCCACGCAAGCCGCCATTCGCAGCGTTATTGCCCAGTTAGATAAAGGCACATTGCGCTGTGCCGAACCCCAAGATGATAATTGGCAAGTGAATGAATGGGTGAAAAAGGCAGTGATTCTCTATTTCCCCATCCAAAAAATGGAAACCATAGAGGTTGGTCCGTTTGAATTTCATGATAAAATGGCGCTCAAAACGGGCCATGCAGAGGCTGGAGTGCGCGTGGTGCCTCATGCCATAGCGCGCTACGGTTCGTTCTTAGAAAAGGGCGTAATTATGATGCCATCGTATGTGAATATTGGTGCGTATGTAGGAGCTGGAAGCATGGTAGATACATGGGCTACTGTTGGTTCGTGCGCTCAGATTGGGCGAAATGTGCATCTTAGTGGAGGTGTTGGTATTGGTGGTGTGCTCGAACCCGTGCAAGCTGCCCCAGTAATTATTGAAGACGATGCATTCATTGGCTCACGGTGCATTGTGGTAGAGGGAGTTCGGGTGGGCAAGCAAGCCGTGTTGGGTGCCAATGTGGTACTCACTATGAGCACACGTATTATTGACGTCACAGGCAATTCGCCTGTTGAGACCAAAGGTTTTGTGCCACCTCGTTCGGTGGTAATTCCCGGTAGTTACGAAAAGGAGTTTCCCGCTGGAAAATATCACGTGCCTTGTGCTCTCATTATCGGCCAACGCAAGGAAAGTACAGATACGAAAACTTCTTTAAATAGTGCTCTTCGAGAGTTTGACGTAGCGGTGTGATGAATCGGATTCTGGTCATTCAGACCGCTTTTCTGGGGGATGCTATTTTGGCTACTGCTTTATTAGAACGTATTCATGCCGACCACCCCGATGCGCAAATCGACTATCTCGTCCGTAAAGGAAACGAGTCGTTGTTTGTTGGTCATCCCTTCTTAAACTCTGTATTTACTTTTGATAAAAGCCTCAAGTTTTCTGAGCTAGTTCGGTTGGGGAAGTTGATTCGTAGGCGCCACTACGACACCGTCTATAATGCGCAGAGGTTTGCAAGTAGCGGGATTTTAACCGTGTTTTCTGGAGCAAAGCGCACAGTAGGCTATGTCAATAATCCATTTTCACTTCTCTTTTCTCAAAAAGTTAAGCATCGATTTGGAACCCAATTTCCTGCTGTACACGAAGTGGATCGTTTGATTGATTTGTATTCGGACACTTTAGACACAGTGCGAAGCTTACCCAAGCTGTATCCTACGTTTAAAGACGAAAGCCTTGTGGAGTGCTATAGTTTGGGTGCTTATATCACCATTGCACCTGCTTCCGTTTGGTTTACCAAGCAATGGCCTGAGGCCAAATGGGTGGAGTTGATGGCGGCATTTCCCGCAGGAATAAAAATCTACCTGATTGGGGGCACAAGCGATGCTGAGTTATGCAATCGGATTGCTGCTGAGAGCAAAAACGCCAAGGTTTTGTGTGGCAAACTAAGCCTTTTACAAACTGCGGTATTGATGCAAAAGGCTAAGATGAATTATGCCAACGATTCAGGTCCAGTGCATTTAGCTTCTGCTGTCAATGCGCCAATGGCCGCGGTTTACTGTAGTACGATTCCTGAGTTTGGGTTTACTCCGCTTTCATCGGTTTCATTTAGTTTCGAAACGAACGAGAAGTTAGATTGCCGTCCGTGCGGAATTCATGGGCATAAGGATTGCCCAAAGAAGCATTTCAATTGCGCACAAACTATTGACGCCAAGCAAATAGCTAAAACTACCCTTTGAAACTCAATTTAGTTTAAGGGAGTTCATAGAAAATTTTGAAAAGCTATTTACACTGACTCTTAAACGAGTCGTAGCCATCCACAATGCCAAGTTGTTCGTTCTTAGCCAAATCCGCACATCCAGATTCTTTGTTGCCTAGCTGAAGGTTAGATTTTCCTCTGTTCAAATAAGCACGTGCATATTTGGAATCCAATTGAATGGCTAAAGTGTAATCTGCAACAGCACCAGTATAATCTCCCGTGGTGTATTTGGCCAACCCACGATTAAAGTATGCAATTGAAACCCTTGGATTCAATTTTATTGCTTGGGTATAGTCTACAATTTAACCTGGACAATCGCCAAGATTGCCTTTTGCCGCACCACGGTTGTAATAGGAAATGGCATCCTTGGGGTCTATCTTAATTGCAGCGCTGTAATCTGCAATAGCACCTTCGTAGTCACCAAGTTCAAATTTTGCAAATCCTCTTCCTGAGTATACAAACCCATCATTGGAATTAAGTTCAATGGCCGAAGTATAAGCTACAATAGAACCCGTGTAATCTTCCAATCTATATTTGGCAAGCCCCATGTTGTAATACGATTGGGCGTCTTTGGGATTTTTCTTTACAGCAAGAGTATAGTCTTGGATTGCACCTTTGTAATCTCCAGCAATAAACTTATTTAGACCATCCATTTCATGGTCTATAGTACATTGACCAATCGCAGCAGATTGCATAATACTTGCACCAATCAAGAGAAAGAGTAGTCTTTTCATCACTACAAGTTAGTGTTAAATCCCCTATTAAGACAATTATTGGCTTCAAAGGTAGGTTTTAGATAATTACTTCAACGCTTTTGAGAACCATGCTTCCGTTGGATTTAGAGATTGGAATTACAAGCTTCAAATAATTCCAGGTAGAATTAGTTTTGACTATAAATGCATGGTGTTAGAGTCAAATTTCCTGATATCCAACAACTATTTAAGCAACAAAAAAGCCTCAAGAACAATTGCTGTTCTGAGGCTTTTTAGAACGATTGGTTTATTGAATCACATGCCTAACTAACTAGACCCAGATTCAATATCCTTTAAAGAATTACTTCTTTGCTTTTTTGGCTTTCGTTTCAGTCTGTTCCATTTCAGACTTCAAATTAGCAAGTGCATCAAGGTCACCAAGCGTTGATTTCTCGATACTTCCTTGAACTTTCTTTACGCTTTTAGCGGCTGTTTCAGAAGCTTCTTTGCGTTCAGCACCTTCCTTTTCTTTCACTTCATGTGTAGCGTCAGAATGAATTTTGGCGTGAGATACAAGGATGCGCTTGCTTTCTTTGTTAAACTCAATTACTTCAAAGTCGGCAGTGCCTTCCAAAGCGATATCGTTGCCATCTGCCTTTTTCATGTGGCGTTTTGGGACAAATCCTTCTACACCGTAAGGAAGCATAACTGTTCCTCCTTTGTCGTTTGAAGTTGTAAGGGTACCTTGATGTATGCTACCGATTGTGAAAACAGTTTCGAACACATCCCATGGGTTTTGCTCCACTTGTTTGTGTCCAAGGCTCAATCTGCGATTCTCAGTGTCGATTTCCATTACAGCAACCTCCAAGTCAGCATCAATGCCGGTGAATTCTGATGGGTGCTTGATTTTTTTGTTCCAAGACAAGTCTGAAATATGAACCAAACCATCAACACCTTCTTCCAACTCAACAAAAACACCGAAGTTGGTGAAGCTGCGAACTTTAGCAGTGTGTTTCGATCCTACTGGGTATTTCGAAACGATGTCAGTCCATGGATCAGCAGTAAGTTGCTTCATACCCAACGACATTTTGCGCTCTTCGCGATCCATTGTCAAAACAACGCAATCCACATCTTGACCTACTTTAAGGAAATCTTGAGCGCTACGCAAATGTTGCGACCAGCTCATTTCAGACACGTGAAGTAGACCTTCAACACCAGGAGCAATTTCAACAAAAGCACCGTAGTCGGCAAGTACAACTACTTTACCAGATACTTTGTCTCCGATATTGATACCTTCGCTTAATGCATCCCATGGGTGCGCAGAAAGTTGCTTGATGCCAAGTGCAATGCGTTTTTTCTCGTCATCAAAGTCAAGAATAACAACATTGATTTTTTGATCCAATGCTAAAATCTCCTCTGGATGGTTTATGCGGCCCCAGCTAAGATCAGTGATGTGAACGAGACCGTCAACACCTCCAAGGTCGATGAATACACCATAAGAAGTGATGTTTTTAACTGTTCCTTCCAAGATTTGACCTTTCTCCAATTTAGAGATAATGTCTTTCTTCTGTGTTTCAAGTTCAGCTTGGATAAGCGCTTTGTGAGAAACCACAACGTTCTTAAACTCTTGGTTGATTTTCACAACCTTGAACTCCATTGTTTTGCCAACATACACATCGTAGTCGCGAATTGGCTTCACGTCAATTTGCGATCCTGGAAGGAATGCTTCGATACCAAACACATCGGCAATAAGACCACCTTTAGTGCGGCACTTAATCTGACCTGTGATAATATCATCATTCTCAAGAGCCGCATTAACGCGATCCCAAGAGCGAAGCGCACGTGCTTTGCGGTGTGACAAAACAAGTTGTCCGCTTCCGTCTTCTACACGTTCTACATACACCTCAATGGCATCACCAATAGCGTATTCTGGATTGTAACGCACTTCACTTAAGGCAATCGTTCCTTCAGATTTACCTCCAATGGTTACGATAAATTCCTTTTTAGTTTTTCCAATGATTTTGCCATCCAACACATCGTTTGGAGCAAAAACATTCAATGTAGCGTTGTACATTGTTTCAAAATCCTCACGTTGTGCTTTTGAATAAACTTCTTGGCGTTTGCCAATTGCGTTCCAATCAAAATCAGCTGGCGGGGTGGTTGGGCGTGGAGCCTTTTCCTTTTTTGGTGCCATTTCGGCAACTGGAGCAGTAGATTCTGTAGCTTCTACGTTATCTGTTACCTCAGGCAATTCATTCTCATTATTCAACTCGTTCATGCTATTCGTACTTGTATCTCAGGGCTCCCGTGCACCTAAGAGGGTTAATAAATGGCCTGTTTAGTTGGGAGATAGACCTTCCAATTTTGGAGGTGCAAATGTAAAGGAATAATCCACGCGAAATATGCGGAGATTTCCTGCTCTTGGTCGAACAAAAAATATCAGAAGAGGATGGATGGAGCTATGATTTTTACAGCAATTGTTAAGTTGCAAGAAAAAAGCAATCCAGTGTACCCATAGTTTAGGAATACTAATGGTAAGGCGAACTCACTTCAGGGAAACCCGACTTGAAAGAGGGGATTTACTTCGGGACTGAACCTGGACCAGAAGATAAAATGGTGCAAGCCTACACGCCAATACATGGGGCCAATTTGTTTCCTGAAAATCCAAATGAGTTAAAGGAAGTGGAGTGGCATTATATAAATGCAGTTAGAAAGGTAGGGCATTTGGTGATGAAAGCTATAGCGTTAAGTCTAAAATTGAATGCGGATTATTTTCAACATCGTTACACCAAAAATCCACTTATTCTTTTCCGCATTTTTCACTATCCATCCCAGCTAATTGGCGCAGGGCAGTGGGGTGTGGGGGAGCATACCGATTATGGATTAAAAACACAAAATCATTATCAAGAGCGGAGCGATTGTGGATGCAAGCGTCACGGAGAGTCCGCTTAAACCCCGAGGAAAAACAACCTATGAGCTGGCCACCGATCGCGAAGATGAGCCCCGCAACGAGCAGGAGCTAGACAAAGAGAATGCCCAACAGAAACTTATCAAAACAGAACAACCTGGAGTGGACACCGAAGGGCGTTGGATTAAAAAGGCGGGTAAGTTGATGTATGGATACAAGAAACATTTTGTAACCGATACACAAGGCAAGGTGCTCAATGTGGTGACCACCCCAGCCAATGTGAACGAAATCGCCAACCTGGAAGAAGTACTGCATGGGTTGGAACTTGCCAAAGGCACGCCAATACTGGCCGACAAGGGATACGCATCTGCGAAGAATCGTAAATTGCTCAAGGACAAAGAACTGAAAGACCGGATATTGAAAAAAGCAGTTCGCGGCAAAGCATTGACAGCTTGGGAGCAGAAGTTCAACAAGCTTATCTCCAAAGTCAGGTACAAAGTGGAGCGCACCTTTGGGAGCATCAGGCTCTGGTTTAGAAGCGAAAAGGCGCGCTACCGTGGCATGGCAAAAACCCACACCCAACACCTGATGGAAGCCTTTGCCTACAATCTATACCGCTCTCCAGGGATAGTTATGTCCGGACGTGAGTAATAACATGAAAATAAGCCAAAAAGGCATGAAAAAAATACCTAAATCAACCTAAATACAATCGAAAAATCCAAATTATTAAAAAGTAAGCGCTAAAAATAGAACGTGTAAGAAATGCTTAAATTATGCAACGGTCTCGGAATACTTCACACTTTATTGTGTGATAATGAAAATATTTTTCACCCTTTAACATTTCAACCATGCTACCAGCTCTCCCTACCTATATAAAGGCATTCACCAAGCTTAGGAGGGTGGTTGGTAGGCCATAGACCACAGCGATAGATGGAGGTGGATTGAAAAGATTTCGACTGCTGGCTACAACAGATACTTATACAACTCTGCCAATGCCTGATGGTATTCCATTTCGGTTTC
>CAMDOM010000061.1 GCA_945903645.1 Chryseobacterium gleum | reverse complement strand
ATGATGGCGCATTGCATTTCCAGTTTTATTACTAAAAACGAATCGAAGCTTACACCTTCAGGGCTTGGAAACACTGGAAATTCCACAAAAGTTAACACCTACTGATTTTTACTTGCGTTTCTTTGCATCATGAGTCGTGTAGCCATTTGCACAATTAGCACTGCAAGTCACCTATTTAAGGTCCAGGCACTTTTTGAGGGGCTAAGTGCGCTTACCACGGCAAATATGCATTGTTTGGTAACAACGGATTTAGTTCCTAAAACTAAAAACCACATTACCTACCATAGATTAGACGAATTAAAAGGCCCTACAAGCCAAGTTATACAAACCAAATATCGAGGTAACGAACTGCGCTGGGCGTGCAAACCGTTGTTTCTAAAGTGCCTTTTAGATAGTGGGTACGACAGCGTAATCTATATTGACAATGATGTTTTCTTTTACGCATCACCCGATTTCCTGTTCGACCATTTGAAATCAGACAACATTCTTTTAACCCCTCATTTTTATCCTGCTGAACCGAAAAAAGAGCAGTTTTGGCTAGAAGCAAATTTTCGGGTTGGCCTTTTTAATGCTGGATTTATCGGTGTTTCAAAAAATGCAACAAGCGCTTTAGAGTGGTGGGCCAATTGTTGTGCTTACAATGTAAAACAATCGGGTTGGAGGGGTCTGTTTGACGATCAGAAATACCTAGACCTATTTCCTATACTATTTGAAAAGGTTCATATTCTAAAACATGCGGGTTGCAATGTGGCGGGATGGAATAAAAAACTAAGTGCAAGAAGTATAGACACCAATGGAGAACTTCTTCTAAATGAACGCTGGCCTTTGGTTTTTATTCATTTTAACGTTTTTACGTTTCGGGCAATAGAAAGAGGTTGGGACCCTTTGTTGCTTCCACACTTGCTAACCTATTTAGACTATCTACATAGGTTTAATCTCAATTATTCATTCAAACAGGAATTGCAATTAACGTTATCTGATTATTCCAGATACATGCGCCACTTATTTTGGAAACTCTCGCGATTAACAGATTAGAATTGATTTCATAAAAACATACTCTTAGGCTACTTTGCCCAATACGATGTCCTCTAGTTTTTCCTTTCTTAATGCTTTAATGGGGATACTTTCACGTTTAAAAGTTCGTCAGGTTTATGTGCTATTAATTCTATTTACAGCACTACTATATGGAAATACGCTGTTGAATTCTTACAATATGGACGACACGTTGGTAACCCAACACCATCGGTTCACCTCAAAAGGATTTGCTGGAATTTCTGACATCTTAAAATCGCCATACTATTCGGACGATATGGGATATAGTTATGAGTATAGGCCAGTTACCCACATTTCATTTGCGTTAGAGCATCAATTTTTTGGGGAACATCCCACAATTAGCCACGCAATTAATGTTTTGCTATTTGGGCTAACCGCAATACTTGTTTTCTATGTATTGCAGCTTCTATTTCCTGTTTTAAGTATAGCATTTACTTCATTCGTATCGCTACTATTTATTGCCCATCCAATACATACTGAAGTGGTCAACAGTATAAAAAATCGAGATGAAATTCTTGCGCTACTCTTTGCATTGCTATCGCTTATCTGTGCCCTTCAGTTCCTTAACCGTGGCACATGGTGGAGATGGATTTTAGTTCCAATCTTACTTCTGCTAGCCTTGCTGTCCAAAACATCAGCAGCCTCCTTTATGCTAATTATTCCTGTTGCTTGTGCACTTCAATCCACATCGAGCAAGAAATATGCTGCAATTTTAGTAGCGTCTCTTCTTCCATTATTGGCATATATCGAATTGCGAGGATATCCGTGGGCATGGTTCAGAAATTCATTACTGCTACTTTCATTTTGCTATTTGGTTCTATTGATATTTCAAAAAGTTCAAGGAAAAGAAAAGTTGTATTTCAAGAAAATAATATCTCCTGTGGGGTGGCCAAAATTTGAAATCAATCAAAACTTGACATTAACGAAGTTGACGAGTATTGATGGCGTTTTAGCTGTTTTGGTTATTTCCTTTTTCTTCTTTGGGTTACAATATCGAGAATGGGAATTTGAGGTGTTTCCCTATCAAATTTTAGTTCTTCCTTGGCTTGTTCTCCAATTTCTTCCGTTTTGGACGGGGCAATACCGAAGCAGTTATCTGCTGCTCTCCCTCGTCATGCTTATGGTTCTTTCTCAACCCTTGGATCTGAAAGGTACAGGATTTCTTATGATGATTTATGTGTTAATTCTAAAAAAACGCATGGGTTTATCGCGTAAGGGTATAGTAAACCTGATTCTAGGGGGGCTTGTAGTTACTAAATGCATGGAAGAGTTTTTTGATATCGACTGGGTTCCTCTAGATATTTTGACCAGCTGGCCTTGGCCGTATGCAGGTGTCGCTTTTTGTTTGCGTTTTCCGCTGTTTTACGAAAAGTATAAATGGTGGATTTGGACTGTAGTCGTAACGTTTTTAGCTGCAGTGCCAATTATCGACTATCGCATGGATTATGTAGCCGTTTCGGCTGCAGCAATTTTTGCCGTAGTGTATTTCACAAACAATTGGCCCAAGAAATGGCCGAAAGCTGAGCATGTTCTTCCCGTTTTGATAGTCCTATTTTTTACTTTAGAAGCTTTGCATGTTGAGCAGTTTTTCACGCCTGAGACGTTAACAGAGAAAGCAATTGATGTAAGGGAACTAAAGGATAAAACAAGAGTTGCTGAAACCAGCTCAATTTTAGAAGATCGCCCATTAGATTTTGCGGAGTACCCTCTAAAATCTGATGCACCATTGAACGTGAAAATTGGCACATCTGCAGGTGTTTTACTGCATTATTTCAACAAAATGATTATCCCTTGGCCGATGGGCTTTTATTATGGCTACAACATGATTGATGTAATCCCCATATCTAATCCAAAGGCATTATTATCATTGGTGCTCCATATTTTCTTAGCATTGCTGATGTTTTGGTTTTGGAAATCGCATACGTCCCTTAGTTTCGGTATTGGCGTATATTTATCATCCATTATTTTATTTTCAAATCTATTTACTCCAGTTGCGGGTATGATTGGCGACAGATTAACCTATGTGGCTTCATTTGGATTCATCTTAGCTTTTGGCTATGTTCTTAGGTTACTATTTCAACGTTTGCCCCAAGGCGGTAAATTGGCACTGGCCATATTCGTTGGAGCTGTTTTGTTCACCTTTTCCCTGTTAACTGTGGTTAGAAACACACATTGGAAGGATAGACTGTCGTTAATGACCAATGACATTGTTTATCTAAACAATTCGGCACAGGCTCATAACCAATTGGCCCGTGCCTATATGGACGCATCCTACTCTCCAAATGCAGCTCTTGATGCTTTACATTTAAGAAGTAAAGCGGTTGAACAATTCAAGAGGTCGCTCGAAATTTATCCCAATTTCTTTAACGTATGGTATGATTTGGGAAGAGCATATATGAGCCTCAACAACCCAATTGCTGCTTCAGCTTGCTACAAGCAAATGACGTTGATTGACTCCACGTATTTTGATGCGTATCTGCTCACAGCCTCCAATGCAGCACAATCAGGTGATATTGCTTTGGCAGAAGATTATTATAAAAAGGCCATTCGAATCTTTCCGGAAATGGTGGATGGATATACTGGTTTCACAGGTTTCCTTATTAATACTGGAAAACTACCTGAAAGTAAGGAAATAGCTTTAAGGGGATTAGAACAACATTCTAACAATCAGACTCTCATTCAAATGCTTCTAAGAGTTTCGGAGCTTGAGCAAGACACCGCTAGTGGCATAAAGCACTATAACATGCTACAAAAGCAGAAATAGAACATCTAACAAGATTAGATAAGCACATATTGAAGCAGCAAATTCTATCCAATACCCAATTAGACACCCTTCTATTGAAAGATGGATATGTCGTTGTTCCATTTCTTACTGTCTCAACTATTGTTCAATTAAAATCCTTTTTCTCCACTCACCATCCAAATGGAATTGATGGATTTTATGCAACTGCTCATGCTCAAGATATTGCTTTTCGCAACAGCATGAATGATGAAATTAGACGGAACTTTGAAGAGCCTATTTCAAAGTATTTTCAAGACTGTCGTCCTTTGGGAGGTTCTTTTGTAGTGAAATCTAAAACAAACACCAACCGATTACACCCACACCAAGATTGGAATATTGTGGATGAAGCTAAATTTCGCTCCTTCAATATATGGGTTCCGTTGGTCGATTTAAACCAGTCCAATGGAGCCATTCGGGTTATGCCCAGAAGTCATAAATGGGTAAATAGTTTTCGTGGGCCCAACATCCCAGATAATTTTGATTTGGTGAGAGAGCATATATGGAATAAAATGATTCCGTTACACATGAAGGCTGGCGAAGCGCTTATATACGATCATCGGTTATTTCATGCCTCGGATCCAAACCAAACCAATGACCTACGGATTGCAGCGGTATTTGGAATTATCCCTCAGAATGCTGAAATGCTATATTTTTTCGGTAAGGAGAATAAAATTGAAGTCTATGAAAGTAGTGTCGACTTTTTTATGAATGGTGACATTCATAAAGGCAACGAACAACTCACGTTAAAGCACATAGTAACGCCTATTTCTAACCGAGTAACTGTGCCAAGTTTTTACAAAATGCATTGGTTTCAATATCTCAATCCATTTGATTAAAGAGTTGACTCCGCATATTCTTCTTATTGATTTGCCCACGTTTCCAAAGGGAACGGTCAGTTTAAGTTTACCGTATTTGGCGAGTATTCTTAGTAATCGTTATAGCATTAAGTTAATTGACCTCAACTTTGAACCAGAGAATACTGCCGTTGAATTTGCAATCTCTAACCAGCCAATTATGGTGGGTTTAAAAGTGAGTTCTCAAAACCATCATATTGCCCAAAAGATTTCTATTTTACTAAAAACCACTTGTCCTTCAACTAAAATTGTTTGGGGAGGAGAATATCCAACGCTACTTCCAGACCAATGCTTGCAATATACCCACACCATTGTTAAAGGTCTTTTTGATAGCGTGGCCGAGGAATTTTTGAAAGACCTTGGGGCAAGAACATTGCAACAAGTGTATGAAGGAGGCAACAAAACATTACCCGAAAGTTGGTCTGCTCCCAATTGGGATTTGATAGGTGATTTGAAGCGTTACAATCAATTTATGGGCTTGCCGCTAGAAACTACTAGAGGCTGCACGGAATCGTGTACGTTTTGCATGGTACTTATAATGCAACGCAAACACTACCATAAACGGCCGCTAACAGCAATAGCAAACGAGGTTGCAGCTATAGGGCACAACTTCATCAATATTATTGACTATAATTTCGGGGTAGACAGAGAACATGTGGTGGGTGTTTGCAACATTATTCAACAATCGAAAGCGCTAGGATTTATGGCTGAAATGACCATAGAATTGTTAGATGATGAAGAGGTATTAAAAGCCTTGTGTGCAGCCCGTTGCAAAATGGTTTATTGCGGATTAGAAACCATTGATGAAATCGCATTAAAATCGGTTGGAAAGGATAGAACCAACCATATTGAAAACTACAGACGCATTATCAGAAAGGCTCAGAAAGCAGGTGTAAACGTGGCTTCGGGTTTCATTCTTGGCATGGAGCACTCCACATTGGATTCGTATCGAAATACAGTTGCCTTTTTTAAAGAAATGGGTATCATGTATGCCAAATTCACATTTCTCACATTTAATCCAGGCACAAGGTCGCAAATGTTCTATCGCAAAAAAGGTCGCTTCATTACCGAAGACCCGAAACATTACGATGGTAACCATCTCACCTTTCTACCCGAAGGAGTTTCTGCCGAGGACACTTATAATGGAACACGTTGGTTTATTGGAAATTTTTACTCCTTCCGTTCTATTATTAGTCGTTCTATGAAGGTGCCCATGCCACTGCATCATCGTTTGTCATTTGTTCTTTTCAATCTGTGTTATCGCGAAGTTTATTTAACTTGGCTAAAAGAAGATGCCCTGCAAGAGAATTGGAATTCTGATGTTTTATTGGAGCGCGTCTATCAGAAAGGGTGGAAACTAAAATTTGCTGAAACTTCCCTAATCCTGCTTTGGAAAGGTCAACGAGCAATAGCGTGAAGAAAAAGGTCATATATATACTCGTTTCAATAGCATTGTTAGCAGCAGTGCTATCGGCAATATTTAAGTGCTCTCCACTTTTCCTCAACTCTAGAGTGTCAGGGCTACCCGAAAACTTCAATACATTAAGCAGACAAGAGCAGGTTCTTGTATGTGCAAGCTGCCATCAAAAACAATATGAAAATGAAATGGCAGGACCACATGCTAATGCTTATTCGAAATTGATGCTTCACGTGAATGAGCTAAAATCCACTAATTATCCTCACCAATTTTATAGCAGTTTTATCAACGGATTAAATGACAAAGCATGTACTTCGTGCCATGCGACAGATAATCTTTTCGCAAGTTATTTCACCTCTGCAGATAGCGCACATCCAAAACAATGGAAAGAAGAACAACCCTTTCCATTTCCTTCAAGCCGGGTGGACAAATCGTCATTCTCCACAGGTGTGGATTGCATCACCTGCCATTATGATGGCAAGGATGTTTTGGCTGGAAATGGATTTAGCACCACCCTTGATTTGGATGAAAAACTAACCTGTAACCCTAAAAAATCTATTGTATTAAGTTCAGATATTAGTTGCATGCCTTGTCATCCAGACAATCGAGTGAGCGAAACCTCGCTTTATTATCAAGGAATTTCTGACAAGGACAACTGCATTTCATGTCATCAAGAACGTGATAAAACAGGTAAAGGCACACATTATTATTATTGGAAATACGATTCGAAAGAACGCGCAGAAGCTAATCCTATGTTAACCTTTTATGCCCCAAAAAAGATTTCATTGAAAGGGAATACTGCGCTAATTCGATGGAAAAACACCCAGCTTCCACACGCAACAGGGCAATGTCCAGAAATGGTAATCAGCATTGATGTGCAAGACGGTGAGGGAAAATCTAAAGGAAGCGCAAACCTTCGTTTCAATAGACGAGATTATTATGGAGCAAAAATGTTACAGTTCTTTGGCGGCAATCAATTGCCTGGAATATCAGGAATATTGCCTGAATTGCACTCCACCGATACTGTTTTGGTGATACCGTTGACTGATGTTAATCCGAAATCTCCCTTGTTTGTAGATGTGAAAGGACTAAGCAAGACTCAATATTGGATTGAAGATTCTTTAGGCGTAATTCGCTATCAGAATCGTACTCAAATACGGTGATTAACCCTAGAATTAAGCCATCTTAATCTTTACCGGCACACCATAGGCAGTGGCACCATTGGGCACATCCTTATTTACATAGGCATTTGCGCCAATAATGCAATTGCTTCCAACAGTTACTCCAGGGTTTATCATCGCATTAAGACCCACAAACGTGAATTCGCCAATAGTAGCGTTACTTACAGCGCAATGGGCGCTGAAAAACGTGTATTTTCCTACATGTACATTATGCGCAATTGCAGTGTAGGCATAGATTATTGCACCTTCATCAATGATGGCATCTGCACTGATGTTGGCAAAATGCATAATTACCACGTTACGGTCTGATATGATGGAAAACTCTTTATTAACCATTGCAGTAGTGCTAATGTAGGATACTGGTTTGCCTCCCAATTTTTCCAAACTAACTACTTGATTTGCTCGATGGTGATTATTTCCAATAATGGAGAAAAACTCAGGTCCTTTAGTTCTAAAATGGTGCATTGCGGCCTCGGGACCAACCGCTAAATTGAGTCCCTGTTTTTTAAAAAAGGGGATATTGGAATCTTCTTGCAAATCGGTGTAAAACGTTACTCCGTTTTTACCAAACTGATTGAGAATATCAATTAGCGCATCCTTACAATTTCCACCTAATCCAGCTACCAGCATGCTTTTGTGCTATTAAAATTGACTTTTCGTGGTTAATAATAAAGATAAAAACTCATCAAGCATAAAAAAGTGTCAACAGTAGAGCTATTAAAACACCTGATCCAATTACTCCAACTATCCAGTGTTTGGCGCTTAGGTAACGCATGAAACGCATTCCGTAGTCCACTTTCTCTCTTAAAGTCCATCCAGAACTGTCGAGTAAATCTCTAGAGCGAACGATAGGGTGAAAGTAAGTGCGATTGGATAATCGAAGCACTTCTAACTGAATAAGAATACGGTCGAAATCACTAGTGCGAAGTCGGTCACTTAAGGAATAGTGCATACCGCCATAATCGAAACCTCCTTTTGGCAGTTTGGGAAAAAGCAACTGAAGAATGTAGAAATACGCTCTGGATAATTGACTTTGCAAGGTTTTGTCCATGTGCTTTTCGCGATAGGCCACTCCAAGATCATAGCCCTGATTTGCTATGGCATTATAAATAGGCCCAATGGAATCAAGTGGGTTTTGAAGGTCGCATGTTGCAAAGAATACAACTTTACCATTACTGGCCAAAAGTCCAGTTTGCAGCGCTTTCACTTGCCCTTTATTGGTATCTTGAGTAATTAGCTTCACTTTAGAATTTTCTTCAACTAAGCTCTTTACTACAGATTCAGAAGCATCTGTTGAAGCATCATTTACAAAAATGAGTTCATAATTTTCAGTTCCAATAGACTTCGCTATGGTGTCGCAAGTAATTTCATAAACTGCCCGAATAGAGTTTTGCTTGTTGAAAACAGGAAATACAATAGTGAGGTCGTACATATTGCGAAGGGCGGTCAAATTTACTCCCTTTCTTTAAGCGTTTCTTTGCAGAGCAATGCCTCATTCTGCCAACATCAAAGTATTAAACAGTTATACGCGCACTGCATCAAAGCAATGCAAGGTGTTTTGTCCATCCACAATAGACCAATTGCGCGCAATTGTGGCGCAACAAGTCAATCAGAGCGAGCCATTTTGTATGATGGGTGGTGGCAACAGTTTTGGAGATGTATTTATTCCTCGCCAAAGCCAAGTAATTGACTGTTCGGGATTAAACACAATTACATCTTTTAATTCTCAGAATGGAAGAATTGTCGTGCAATGTGGCGTGCAGTCGGGGTCTTTAAGTGCTGTGCTATTACAAAATGGCCGATACTTAACAGGGTCAGCAGGATCGCTTACCAATACCATTGCGGGCGACCTCTCAAGCAATGTAAATGGAAAAGACTCCTGGAAATATGGAAACTTTAGTAGCAATGTTGCAGCATTTGAGCTTCTCGCTCCCAATGGTGAAATGGTCCGTGTAGGTAGAGAGAATCCCGAATTGTTTTGGGCGGTAATGGGTGGGTTGGGCATGTTAGGCATCATAGTTTCTGTAGAGTTAGATTCTACGCTTGCACCATCAAATCATCTAGTAGTAGACAGGTTGGTGACCACCAATTTGGATGAAACAATTCGCGCGTTCAATTCACTTCATGAAGATGAATGGGATTTTGCCTATGCTTGGGTTGATGTGCTTGGAGCTACTCCAACAATTGGAAGAGCGGTAGTAGAACGAGCTCGTTTTGACACCTCCACAAATGATGACTCCATCTCCAACTCGTTTAAGCCTAAATCGCGAATTTTTGGATTAAAAGACGGTCACTTTTGGAACTTATATCGCGGTGCTCAGTCCGCATTGCGCTTTACCAATAGCGACAGAAAAATTGCAGCATGCGTAAATGCATTCCACTACCATACGGTGCGGATGCAAAAAAAACAGAACGGTGGAATTCCAATAACCACCTATCAATATCCAATGCTTAAAGCCTTGCCAAATTGGAATAAAGGAATTAGCGCCCACGGCATGCAAGAGGTCCAAATGCTTTTCTCTGAAACACATTTTTCCACTGCTTTTTTTGAGGTTCACGAGCTGTTAAAACGCTACAATATCTACCCACTTATTTGTGCTATTCGTAAACATAAGCCAGACAATGGGCTGCTCTCGTTTTCTGGTAATGGCCTTTCATTCACCATTAACTACGATCGCATTAGTTTTCCAAATCCGGGTGTTTGCTTTCGGATGGAAAGAGAATTGATGGCATTGGTTATTCAGTTTGGAGGGAAGGTTTATTTATCCAAATTTCCATACGTCACTGCTGATGAGTGCGCGGCAATGTATGCAGGAGTAAATGACATGAAGAGACTAAAAAATGTTCTCGACCCTAAAAATCTATTGGCTTCAAATACCTCTTCCCGAATACTTGGTTTTGGATAGAGCAAATTAGATTAGTTCGATTTATGCAAGCTCAAATTCCGAATACTTCCTTGAACATAAACCGATTTGGAAATTAGCCAAGTGAGGCCCTTCGACATTCGCATCCATATTTTAGGTATGGGCCGAATAAAGTCGATATAAAGAACCACGCGTTCAGATGCTGCATTGTTGAACGCATCGTGCACAAAGGTGTCATCAAATAGTAGCGATTTTCCCTCTTTCCAATGGTAGGTTTTATTTTCCATTCGTAACCCACACGCTTGTTCGGGCGATGGAACAACCACTCCCAAATGCAGTCGCAGGTATCCTTTGTAGGCGCCTCTATGTGGTGCAATTACAGCTCCTGGCTTTAGCACCGAGAAAAAAGCAGTTGTGCAATTGGGTATTCCTGCAATGACTTGTGCTGTTTTTGGACATGATTCTAACTGGCCTTGCAACGGAATTCCGTATAGTTTAAATGGATAAAACGTCCACAGATTTGGGGAAATTACGTGCTGTTGTTCTTCAGAAATATCACGTATATCAGGAAGAATCTGTGGTGTTTCGGCCAAGGCTAGATACTCGCGCTTGATTTCAGGCCATTGTTTTTCTAATTGCTCAACCCAAGCAAATTCTTTGGAATCAAAGACTGCATTTCGCGGCACAGATAGGGTAACGGGAATTTCGAGTAGTCGAATTACCCCTTTGCCGAACAAAGCGGTGATTTGATACACAATTCCTTTACGGTTTTTCAATTTCCGTTGTCTTAAATGGTAGTTTTGAAAACGAAGCCATTACCAAAAGGGCGCAAGATAATCGTATCCGTGCAGCAGAGGAAGACAATCGTCATTACAGGCGCGGGAAGTGGTATTGGTTATTGTATGACCTCACAATTGGCAGCCTTGGGTCACCGTATTCTAGCGGTTTGTCGCACTGGGGAAGCAGCCCGCCAGATGCATAATCAGCTTATTCGAAAACAGCCAAGTGCGGATATTGTGCCGCTTTGGGCAGATTTGTCCGTGCAAAGCAATGTGCGTAAGTTGGGGAACGCCATTCTAACTAAAACCGACTCACTTGATGTTTTGATAAACAACGCAGGCTGTGTGAGCAGTGCACGAATTCTAACAATAGAAGGAATTGAATTGCAACTAGCGGTAAATCATATCGCTCCATTTTTACTTACCGAACTGTTGGTTTCATCCTTGGCAAAAAGCTCACAAGGTCGTGTGATCAATGTAAGTTCGCAAGCACATGCCCGGGGCACGATACACGGGGATGACCTCATGCTTGAAAATGGCTATACCTTGTCGAAGGCATACAATCAATCTAAACTTTGCAATTTAATGGCGTCTTTTGCTTTTGCCGAATCGCTAAAAGAGATGAACATAACCGTAAATGCATTTCAACCAGGATTGGTGAACACTACGATTGGTGAAAAACACACAGGTGCGTTTGAATCGTTGGCATGGAAGTTTATAAAGCTTTTGGGAAACAGCCCAGAACGCGCGGCCCTAACAGGAGTAATGCTCGCCACAAATCCAGATTTAAGAAATATAACTGGCCAATATTTTAGTGCGAAAGGGCCGGTATCTTCATCGGTTGAATCAAAAAATCAAGAATCGATTAGGCGCATAGTGGAATTAACAAATCATATCATCACCCCATAAGAATTGAAGTTTTTGCAAAATTGGCTAAATCAACAGCCTAAGACTGTAGCGTTTGCTCTTACGCTTTTACTGTTCACGGTGTCGTATATCACCATAGGTTGGTGGACCGATTCTTATCAGAATATCTATGACTCCATTTTATCTGGCGAGCTTACGGAGTATATGTTGCCTGCAGCCGACCCCTATCCAGAATACTTAACTGGAGCGGCCAACTTTTTCTCAGCGCTTGGAAATTTGTGGCCTATACATTGGGTGGCGTTCATGCTCAATGTTTTGCTATTTGTAGCGTTCTATGTGATTTACCTTCAAATTATTCGGCACACTAATGATTTGCCTTTGGTAAACAGATTGGTTTTGCTTGTCTTTTTTACCGCACTTTTTGTAGAGTCGGTGGTGCTGTATCACATGGTTCGCATTACCATGTTTTTGGGTGTGGCTGGGTTAAGCAATCTCCTGATTGGCTCTGGGAAGCAAAATGCATCCTGGTTTCCTCGAGATAACTGGCCATACTTGCTGCTATTTGTAATGGCGTTATGGGTGCGCAGCAGTGTACATCTTTTTGTAATGGCGTTTGTCACGGTGGTAATGTTGGTTCACGGTCGGTCGCTGAAACCATTAGCTATCTACTACGCAATCTTTGGAATCTTCTTTTTCAATTATATAAACATCGTTTTTATAACTGACCATTCGGGCGATTTGAATGAGCTGTTTCTGTATAATCATGAATTTAAGTTGCACCATACAGGCGCATTTACACCCGATTTGAAACTGCTTGACGGATTAGATTCTTTGAAATACACTGCAATTAAAGCAGACATAGTAGCAGATGAAGTTAATCTTGGGGTAGATTTTTATGAGCGGATTGGGGCGTTTACCAACTTTAGCAGAACTGGGTTTGAGCAATTGGAATATGCTTGGTGGATATTTTACCGCGCCATGAAAGAGAATATTTATTTTCTCTATGCCGATATATTTCTAATCCTCTCTTACTTATTTCTTGGTGGTGGAGTGCTAAAGCATTATCGCACCAAGACATTTGGACTCTTCGTAGTATTCTACATCATGGTTCTTGGCATAAGCTTCATTAAAATGGAGAACCGATTCTTAGTTCCTTTTCAGGTTCTATTTCTCATGGTCATTGTTTTTATGCACAAGCCAAAACTGTTTTATACGCCCAAGTTTGTTTGGTTAGCAATGCTGTTCTTGTTGGCTTATTTACCGGTCACGGCATATTATACCCATCAAAAAGTGCTTTTTGCTAAACAGCAGCACAACAACTATTCGCAATCATTTGAATGGTTGGGACAACACTACCCCAATCATACCTTAGTAATGAATACGGTTTTTATTATTATGAATCGCCCACATCAGACCTTTAGTCAAGGCGAGCCGTTTACCAACTTCTTTCTGTATAACTATTATGCCTTTCATTTGTCTAAAACATATCGGCCGTACCTAGAAAGCAAATGCCAATGTGATGCAGGAAATTTTCATTCCTTCTATGATTATTTGGCTAAACAGACCTCTCCTGTGCTTTTGCTCGATAATCCGAGTAGAATTCCGATTCTAGAAGAATATCTTGACAAAGTATTGCATCATCCGCATCATTTTGAGCGTGTTGAACTCCCAATGCCCGTGCAACAGCAACTATATGCACAAAGCTACCGAGACAGCCTTTCGCTTTATAGAATGATTGACTAGTTTTTGTTGTCTGTTGCTATTTTCCAAAGCAATTTTGGACGCAATGGAAAGTTTAAATCTGTGGTTTGCCAAGGTTTGCCAACCTCCCAAATGCCTGGCAGTATTCGAAACGATGCGGCATTGTTTATGTGAACAAATATCTGTTCGCCATCGCCTAAGGTTACAGACAACGAAAACTCGCCCATATTAAACGTGTGTTTAGGCAAGGTAACCGTGCACGTATGGCGACCAATAGTATAGTATACAGCTTCGGGTTGAGGATGATA
>CAMDOM010000060.1 GCA_945903645.1 Chryseobacterium gleum | reverse complement strand
TTGTAATGCGGCTTTAGCGATTTGGGATTTGCCAAATCTACGTTTCTACCAAAAGTGTGTTTTAGATAAGCGTACAATGCTTCCTTGCATTGCCGATAGTTTTCTAAGGGCGCATCTATGGTTACTAGAAAATCGATGTCGCTAGTGGCAGTGGCTTCGCCTCGGGCAAACGAACCGAATATGCCAATTTTTTTCACATGAAATTTTTCACGTAGCATGGGCTGCTGCAATCGAAGCAATTCTAGTATGGCCTCTGCGGTTAGTTCGGATTTCATAACGAAGCGAATTTTGACCAAAGGTAACGAAACTCTTATGTGGGCATAAAAAACCAAAGCCCCGCCTTGGTGGGGCAGGGCTTTAATTTGGAAGGTAATTATACCCAGTTACAACTAAGCGAAGCGTACTCTCTGCCGAAGGCGGAAAACTGTGCGTGTTATATTCCGCACGAGTGATTCTTCGGAACACCTGCAAGGGCCTGGGGGCGGATAAAAGTTCTTTATTTCCGACTAAGTCGTCCTCCTACACTCATTCTAAGAAAGAAACTAAACAGGCTTACCTCTTCTAATATAGAATTAGATTGATAGTAGGAATTTGAATAGCTTTCTTTCCAATATTCATATCCCAACCCAACCTCGATATTACCATTGAAATTTGAACGTGAATATAAATGGGTCGCTAGTATAAAATGTCCTGAAACTAAAAGAGACTGATAATTATTTGGACTGTTTTCAGGCTTAAAGAAAGTGCCAACACTTCCCTCTAGTCCCAAGCCAAATTGACCAGGCGCTTTCTTAACCAAATACCATCTTGGCGATACCCCGACATTCCAGCTCCAATAGTCAGCATCGAAGCTAATCCGAGAAAAGGTTGGTGATAATTTCAGACCAAATCCTTTACTTTTTGTTTGATATTCATATGAAAAGCCCACCCCAACTCCAACCGTTTCTTGACTTTTTACTGAACGGACCATGGGCAAATTCGTAAAGAATGAAACGATATGATTTGGACGAGGGTCTTTTTCTGGCTCTGGCTCAGAAACCACTTTAACTTGACTGGGTGCAGCGGCTAATTCTTCAACCTTGTAAACTTTACCGTTCTAATAAATAATCATGAAAACATCCGATTTTCTTAATTCAATGGTAGGGCCATTTAAGTTGTCAAAATCTTTGTAAACGATGCGGTCTATTTTAATTTCTACAACCTTTCCTTTTAGCTCCTCCGCACTCTTCATGATTATCTGATCTTGCGCAAAACCACTGAATGCAACACAAACGATAAAAAAAACAGTATAAAGTATCTTCATAATTAAATATTTATGTACCATCGCCTACTCTATTATTGGCTTTTCGGCAACCGCCATTCATTCTCTTTAAGGCATTGGTGGCATGGGCATTTCCCGTTTCATTTGTACGTCTAAGGTGCTAAGCACCCCGTTGGCAATGGCCACGTTGGGTTGGGTTTGACCTGCTTTTTATTACAAATGTATGTGTTAGGTATTCAAAAAATGACGTTTATGGAAAATAATTACTGAACATTGACCGAAAAACGTTCACTACTTCTATTCCATCACCCCCAAAATGGCAACAACTAAATGTCCTACCTCCTACTTCACCAACCCAACCCACCCGAGCGAGCGTGCCCGAAGCTGGCACTGGGGTCTGTCTCTAAGGCCTATTATTCTGTAGCGTCCTCACCACCAATATTGTTAGTGTTCTACGTAATGCCGCATCGTCTTTTCTAAAAAGGTATAGCCCGTAAAGGCCTATCTATATAAAACCTGAGCCATTGCCAGAAGCACAAGGATCTGACAACTTAAATAATGTGGTTTTGTGTGGCGATGCCTACTTGGTATTGGAAGAACTTTATTACAATCCTTGGCAGTATTGAAAGAACAATCATTCTGGCACGTGGTTGGTTAACAAAAACGGAAGATTAACGTTTCTTTGCAGCCCATACCATGATAGCTCGCGAACTCATTTCTAAAATAGTACCACCGCTTCGCTCTACAGACGATGCAGATAGGGCGTTGCTTTGGATGGACGAATTCAAAGTGTCGCACATGCCCGTGGTAGACGATAGTCAGTTTAAAGGCATGATAAGCGAAAGCGATATTATGGATGCTAACGCTTCAGGTAGCACCATAGCCGAAGTGGATGCAGATTTGGAACGGGCCTTTGTGGGAGCCAATCAGCACATTTATTATGTGATTCGAAAACTTGCGGCCACAGACCTATCGTGCATAGCGGTGCTGGATGATGACGAGAAGTATGTGGGCTGCATCACCTTGTCTGACATGGTGGTGAAATTTGAAGACCTCGCGGTAATCAATCAGCCTGGAGGCATTCTCGTTATTCGCCTCAAAAACATGGACTACTCGTTGGCGCGCATAGCCCACATTGTGGAATCGAATGATGTGAAAATTTTAAGCTCCTATATTTTTAACAGGAAGGATACTGGGGTTATCGACCTCACGCTGAAAGTAAATCGCGAAGATTTAAGTCCTGTTATTCAAAGTTTGGAGCGCAACGATTATGAAGTGGTGGCCTCTTTTCAAGAAGCTACGCAACGCGATGACCTCAAAGGCCGATACGATGAGCTGATGCGCTACATCAACTTCTAAGGTGCTTCGCAGCTCGAAACTCCTCTTCGTTTTTCTGATTTATTCGTGCAATCTAGCTGCGCAAAACCACTTTGTAATCCATTCGCTAGCCTTCGAAGGCAATAAAATTACGAAAGACCGCATCTTGCAGCGCGAAATGACCTTCAATGTTGGCGACACTATTGCAGCCGACAGCATGGCATATCACATGCAACGTTCGCGCAGCAATTTGCGCAACGTTAAACTGTTCAACTTTGTAGAAGTAGATACCTGTTTTTCTGAAGAAACGCGGTTGGATGTTGTGGTGCGCGTGGTGGAACGCTGGTACGTTTGGCCTGTACCCATCGTAGAACTTGGCGACCGAAATTTTAGTGAATGGTGGCAAACCAAAGACCTAAGCCGCATTGACTATGGCGCTTACATTTTTTGGAATAACTTCCGTGGTCGCAATGAAACGTTGGTGTTGGAACTCCGATTTGGCTACAACAATCGCTATCAATTGCGGTACGAAATTCCTTACCTAGACAAAAAACAAAAGTTTGGAATCGAATTTAAAGGTGGCTACGAACAAGCCAGAGAGGTGGCCTATACCTCTAATGAAAACAGAAGGGTGTTCCATAAAGAGGAAGGTAAGTTTATGCGGAGGTTGGCCTACGGTGCGGTTATTCCGCGATGGCGGCCCAATCTTTACAACGTGCATGAACTCGAAATTGGGTTTACAAACGAATGGGTGGAAGACACCATTGCAAAGCTCAATCCCAACTTTTTTGGAAATGGAGAAAGTAGCACCATGCATTTTTCCATTCAATACGAACTGAACAACGACATCACCGACTACACAGTTTATCCACTTACAGGCCACATCTTTAATCTAAAAATTCGAAAAGATGGCTTGGGCATTCTCAAGAGTCCAGTGGATATGTTTTTTGCAGAAATAGAATTTAACAAATACTGGAAAATTCATCCGCGATGGTATTTTGCTCATGGTCAGAAATTAAGATTATCCTCGTTCAATCAACAACCGTTTATCTACCAACGCGGTTTGGGTTACAAAAGCGACTATGTGCGTGGTTATGAACTTAATGTGATTGATGGCCAGCACTATGCTTTGATAAAAACCTCGTTGCGATGGATGCTTCTTCAACCCAAAAGGATTAATCTAAAATTTTTGAAGACGGATAAATTGGGGCTCATACCCATCACCATATTCGCCAATGCAAATTTTGATGCGGGTTATGTGATTGACCAACAATTGAACAAAGGCAATCCCTTGGCAGGACAATGGATTTTTGGAGGTGGTGTTGGCATCGATGTTTCTACCTTTTACGATATTGTGTGGCGAATGGAATATTCGGTTAATAGAACTCAGCAACATGGATTTTTTCTACATTTCGTAAAATATATTTGATGGAAATGCGCATCGCAGTTCACGGTAGGCTTAGGTCAGGAAGCAAAGACGATAGGTTAATTCACATACTGCGTCAAGTAGCAGCGGCTTTTCCAACGGTAGTCATCTGTTCAAGCCTTAACCAAGCATTGCGTGAGGCTGGGGAAGAGTTCAATTTGCCTGTAGTAAGTCAACATCAGTTACGCACTGGCAATTACACTATGCTAGTTAGTATTGGTGGAGATGGTACTATCCTAGAAGCCGCGCGCATGGTTGGAAATTCGGGAATTCCCATTCTGGGCATTAACAACGGACGGTTAGGATTTCTTAGCAGCACGCCACACGAAGACACTGCCGCAGCCTTGAACCGCTTAGCACAAGGTGATTTCTTAATTGAACAACGGTCGTTGGTTCAAGTAAACACCAGTGTGAACTTGTTTGGCAAAGACAACTTCTCGCTCAATGAAATCACGGTTCATAAAAGCGCCAAGTCAAGCATGATTGTGGTACATGCTTATTTAGATGGCGCATTTTTAAATACGTATTGGGCAGATGGTCTCATCATCTCAACTCCAACTGGTTCCACTGGATATTCATTGAGCGCGGGCGGACCAATACTTGCGCCCAATTCGCAGAGCTTAATTATCACACCAATTGCCCCGCACAACCTCAATGTACGGCCATTGGTAATACCAGATAACCAACGTATTACGCTCTCTGTGGAGGGAACGGCTCAAGACCATCTTGTTTCATTGGATTCCATATCTTGCCCTCTAAAACCAGCAATTACACTCGATATTTCTAAGACTGATTTTAGCGTTGGACTAGTGCGTTTTCATCAAGAAGACTATTTCAACACCCTGCGCAGCAAACTAATGTGGGGTATTGACAGAAGAAATTAGCGTTTGTATTAAGAAATTCATCTTAAAAACGTGAATCTCTTTATATTTGCAATCTTGCCAAGATTTAGACTAATTCAGCAGCCATGCAAAAACGTGTGCTTTTTTTGCTCCTAGTTTTAGTTCCAACATTGAGTTTTGCTCAGCGTTGGAAAAGAGAACGGTATTCATGGATGGTTTCCGCAGGTGCCTCCCAGTTTTTGGGAGACCTAGGAGGACGTAATCAAATTGGCTCCGATTATTTCTTTGACCTTGACGCGGCATCTACTCGTTTCGTAGTCAACGTTGGTTTGAGATATAAGATTTCTGAATATTTTGCCTTGCGCACCCACTTGTCCTATGCAGAGATGTATGGAGATGATGCATACACCGATGAACCTTGGAGAAATAACAGAAATCTGCACTTTAGGTCTCCAGTATTCGAATGGTCTACTACGCTTGAAGCATCTTGGATGCGAGAAAGTATTGGCTCACGCTATAAGATTCGGAGGGTTCGTGGTAGAGGAAAAAAAGGGAGTCAAGTTTACTTTTACGCGTTCGCAGGTGTTGGGCTTATGTATATGAATCCAATGGCAAAGTTTGAAGGAACATGGTATTCTCTTAAACCACTCCGTACAGAAGGACAAGATTTTGTGCCGTCTCGAAAACAATATTCCAATTGGCAGTTCGTTATTCCTTTCGGAATTGGGATGAAATACTCATTTGACAAGAAAAGCAGTATTGGAATAGAATACGGTCTTAGAAAAACATTTACCGATTATATGGACGATGTGAGCACTGATTATGTGTACACCAAAGAGGGAGAAAAACGTTCCCCTGCAGCGATGCAAATGGTTGCGGATGCTTTGGACTACGATCGCGTTGCAAAAGGACTTGCAGATCCATCGCTTGCTCCAGCACCTGGCGGAGTAGACCTAATTTGGAACGGTTGTTCAACATGTCCAGGTCAACAGCGCGGTGATGCAACTGATTTGGATTCTTACATGTTCATGACCATCACCTACTATCGCAAGATTCGCACTGGACGAAAAGGACTTCCGAAGTTCTAACATGTTTCAGCTAACCTTCCCCGCAATGAGAAAGTCGATTCTGATAGCATTATGTACTTTATTGACTGCAAATACATCATTTGCTCAGTATTCCGAGGTAGGTCTTTTAGGTGGAATCTCTTTTTATATGGGCGATTTGAATCCCGATATGCCTTTTCGGGATGTGCGACCAGCTGGAGGACTTTTTTATCGCTACAATTTCAATGATAGGTTCTCAGTTCGCGCAGCAGCGCATTTGGCCTATGTTGTTGGATATGACGCAAGTTCTTCTGACATAGCGCAGATCGAACGCAACTTGAGTTTCGAGTCATGGCTATTTGACTTTTCTGTAACGGGCGAATTCAATTTTTTCAAATATGCACCTGGCGATATGCAGCATTGGATAACTCCGTTTATTTTTGGAGGAATTTCTGTTTTCAAATTTAATCCTCGAGCGGAACTTAATGGGGAAATGTGGGAACTTCAACCTTTAGGCACAGAAGGACAAGGAACTACGTTTTATCCAGATAGACAGAAATACTCCTTGTTTAACGCAGCTATTCCATTCGGATTGGGTGCAAAAGTCAACATAACCAAATATCTTTCGGTAGGTTTAGAATGGGGTATGCGCTACACATTTACAGATTATTTAGATGATGTAAGCACTACGTATGCGGATGTTGTGGTGGTGCAAGCGGAGCGTTGGAACCATGCAAACGCACTATCCAATAGAGCAACCGTTTTTGATCCCGTTTCTGGTCAATATAATTCACTTACTGATCAAGAGCGATTGGACTACACTGGAAGACAACGTGGAAACTCTACTACAAACGATTGGTATTCCTTTGTAATGCTATCCGTTTCAATCAATATCAAGGCTCGTCCAGAGAAATGTCCAGCCTATCAATAAATGCCAATTGAGGGGTTACATTTGCGCCCCCAAAATAGGCTCCCTATTCTATAAATGGCTGTTGATACTCGGATAGACCTTACGCGATTGCCTCAGCATGTGGCCGTTATTATGGACGGCAATGGCCGTTGGGCGAAACAACGAGGTAAACTGCGCACTTTTGGGCACACCAGTGGTGTTAAAGCAGTGCGCGAAACGGTAGAATGTGCAGCTGAAATTGGCATACCGTATCTTACCCTGTACGCTTTTTCAACAGAAAATTGGAATCGGCCCAAGTTGGAAGTAAGTGCTTTGATGACACTTTTAGTGCGCACCATCAATAAGGAAACAAAGACTTTGATGGACAATAACATTCGTTTGAATGCTATTGGCGATTTGGCGTCATTGCCTAAAAGCTGCCACCGAGAATTATCTGAAGCTATTTCTAAAACAAAAGACAATAATCGCACAACTTTGACGTTAGCACTCAGCTATTCATCAAAATGGGAAATTACAGAAATGGTGCGGTCAATTGTTAAAGATGCTGTTGATGGAAAAATGACCGAACAGATGGTTTCGGAGGAACTTATTGACAAAAGACTGGCTGCAGCAGGCGTGCCAGACGTAGAATTACTGATTAGAACGAGTGGTGAACATCGCATATCTAACTTTTTGCTTTGGCAAATCGCATATGCTGAGTTGCATTTTACAGATAAACTATGGCCCGACTTTCGCGCTCAAGATTTTGAACAGGCCATTGTAGATTTTCAAGGCCGGGAAAGAAGATTTGGAAAAATAAGTGAGCAGATTCTTAGTGAGAGCGTATAATTTTTCCGTTTTTCTTGCATTTTTCGTTTGCTGTTTAATTTCAGCTACAAATGCAGTATCCCAAATTTCGGTTGGAGGTCCAGATAAATTAGATTATTCTGCCCCAAAACAATACGAGATTGGCGGTGTCACCGTAAGCGGAACTAAATATCTCGATAAGAAAGTTTTGGTTTTGCTATCCGGATTATCGGTAGGCGATAAAATTCAAGTACCAGGAGAAGGCATAACCGAAGCAGTTAAAAAACTCTGGGATCAAGGGCTGTTTAGTGATGTAGCAATCTATTTGGATAGAATTGATGGCGACTTGATTTTTCTTGAAATATCCCTTCAAGAGCGTCCTCGACTAAATAAGTTCGCACTCAAAGGCGTGAAAAAAGGTGATGCAAACGATATCCGAGAAAAAATAAACCTGATTAAAGGCAAGGTGGTTACGGACAATCTTATTGTTTCTACCGAAAACATTATCAAGGAACACTTCATTGATAAAGGATTTCTGAATACTAGTGTGGTGACAATCACCGAACCTGACACCCTACTACCAAACAATGTCACTCTAAGTTTCAGGGTCAGCAAAGGGAAAAAGGTGCGTATCAAAAAGATTATTCTTCATGGAAATCAGGAAGTGAAGGATGGGAAGTTGAAGCGTGCAATGAAAGAAACCAAAGAACGCATTTGGTGGCGTGTTTGGAAGGCAAGCAAGTTTTTGGAAGAAAACTATGTTGAAGACAAAAAGATGCTTCTTGCGAAGTATAACCAAATGGGTTATAGAGATGCACGCATCATTTCAGACACTATTTATGCGAATCGTGATGGATCCATAAATGTGGAAATCAACATGGAAGAAGGGCGTAAGTACTACTTTCGGAATGTGACTTGGGTAGGAAATACCAAGTATAGTTCTGATTTGCTTGATAAAGTTTTAGGCATTAAGAAAGGCGATGTGTATGATCAAGCACGATTGGAGGCCAACTTATTCATGAGTCCAAATGAGCGTGACATTAGCTCGCTCTACTTGGACGATGGTTATCTATTTTTCAACGTTGAGCCCGTTGAAATTCTAGTTGTTGGCGATAGCATTGATTTGGAAATGCGTATGCGCGAAGGAAAACAAGCCACGGTGAATCGCGTAACGGTTAAAGGCAATACTAAAACAAACGACCACGTTATTCTCCGAGAAATTCGGACCAAACCAGGTCAACTTTTCAGCCGTTCAGATATTATTCGTACGCAGCGTGAACTTTCTCAATTGGGTTACTTCAACCCAGAAGCAATGGGCGTTGACCCCAAGCCTAATCCAGTCGATGGAACTGTCGATATTGAATATACGGTTGAAGAAAAACCATCTGACCAAATCGAACTCTCGGGTGGTTGGGGGCAAGGAACCATTATCGGTACTGTTGGTGTAGCTTTCAACAACTTCTCGCTGCGCAACATGTTCAAAAAAGGTGCATGGAGACCGCTTCCAGCTGGTGATGGACAACGTCTTTCATTGCGGATTCAGTCCAATGGTCCTTGGTTTCAATCGTACAACTTTTCGTTTGTAGAGCCTTGGCTTGGAGGAAAAAAGCCTAATTCGTTAAGCATTTCAGCATACCATTCAGCACAAAGTAATGGCACAACCTCTGGCACTACTACCAGTCAAGGCATTCGCATTACTGGTGTTTCTGTTGGGCTTGGTCAACGACTGAAATGGCCAGATGACTTTTTCCTTTTACAACAAACGATAAATTACAAAAACTACATTTTAGATAACTACCAATTGGTTCAAGGGTTTAATAATGGTATTGCAAATACTGTGAGTTATCAGGTTTCCCTTTCTAGGAATTCCATTAGCGATCCCATTTTCCCTACCTACGGATCGACCATTACAGGCAGTATGGAACTAACGCCTCCATTTTCGTTACTTACAGGGTTAGATGTGGCAAATGCTACCTCATCTGAAAAGTTTGAGCTGATAGAATATCATAAATGGAAATTTGATGCCAAATGGTTCTTTGGTTTGGCCAAGAATCTAGTAGTTATGACAAAACTCCAATTCGGATTCTTAGGTTCATACAACTCTGCTTTGGGTACCGCCCCATTTGAGCGATTCTACGTTGGTGGTGATGGACTTAGTGGTTTCGGACTTGATGGTCGCGAGATTATCGCTTTGCGTGGCTATGACAATAACTCACTTACTCCATCTGTGAATGGCAGCCAAGTTGGAGGTACTATTTTCAACAAATACTCGATGGAATTACGCTATCGTATATCGCCTAACCCACAAGCTACGGTTTACGTCTTAGGTTTCCTTGAAGCTGGGGATTCGTGGTTAATATTTAAGGACTTCAAGCCATTTCAAGTGAAGAAATCCGCTGGGGTTGGTGTGCGAATTTTCTTGCCAATGTTTGGCCTATTGGGTCTAGATTATGGATGGAGGTTTGATGATGTAGAAGGCCGACCAGATATGTCTCCTGGACAATTCCATTTCTCTATTGGTCAACAATTCTAACTGTAATTCGGTCAAGAATAATTTCGCCCCAAAAATCATTCAATCAATAGAATGGCATCATTTTAGTGGAACCAAAATTCGAAACTAAAACAGTCACATAAATTTTCGACAAACATGAAAAAGGCACTTTTAACTCTGGTGTTTCTAGCCTCAGCTTATGGCGCAATGGCGCAGCGTTTTGGATACGTTGACACAGATTATATCCTTGAGAACATTCCTGAATTCAAGCAAAAACAGAAGGACCTAGATGAGCTTTCAGTTCAATGGCAGCAGGAAATAGAGGCATTATATACAGATATAGACCGACTTTACAAAGATTTTCAAGCGGAGCAGATTCTCCTTACAGACGATATGAAACGCAAACGCGAAGATCAAATCATCGAAAAAGAAAAAGCAGCTAAAGACAAGCAGCGTCAACGTTTTGGGCCTCAAGGCGATTTATTTAAAAAACGTCAAGAGTTCACAAAACCATTGCAAGACAAGATTTACGCAGCCATCAAACAATTGGCAGATGCACGTGGGTTTGCTGTAATTTTTGATAAAGCAGGTTCACTCACCATGCTTTATGCTAGTGACAAAAACGATTTGAGTGATGACATTCTTAAAGAGTTGGGCTTTTCGGTGAAAGTTGACCCTGAAAAGACAGAGAAAAAATAGTATTTTCGCACCCTTTAAATTAAAACCATGAGAAATTCAATTTTGATTGCCATATTAGTTATGGCTGCAACCACGTTAACTGCTCAAACTCAAAAGTTTGGACATATTGATTCAGATGCTCTAATGTCGTTGATGCCAGAGAAAGCTAAGGCAGAAAAAGACATGGAAGTTTTTGCCAAAGAGTTTCAAAGCGCGCTTGAAGCAATGGCGAAAGAATATGAAGTGAAAGTAGCCGATTACCAAGGAAAAGAAAAGGACATGACTGCTTTGGTAAAGCAGACTAAAGTGAAAGAAATTACTGATTTAGAACGCAGAATTCAAGAGTTCCAAGGTCAGGCTCAAGGCGAAATTCAAAAGAAAGAGCAAGAATTATTAGCTCCAATCATCGAAAAAGCGCGCAAAGCAATTGATGCTGTAGCAACTGAAAAAGGCTACACGTATATATTCGACAATTCATCGGGAGTATTGCTTTTCGCTAAAGACAGCGAGAACATTGCTGCAGATGTAAAAGCTAAACTCGGACTATAAGCAACGCAAAGGGCAATCCGTCCTACTTTTAACCCCATCAACGGTAACATCCGTTGATGGGGTTTTTTCATGGCTAAAAGTCCAATTGGTGTATTTGATTCAGGCTATGGCGGCCTAACTGTATTGCGGGAAATGGTGAAGCTATTGCCGCAGTATGACTACATATATTTAGGCGACAACGCCCGATCACCTTATGGAAATAGATCCTTCGAAACAGTGTATCACTACACCTTGGAATGTGTAAAAATTCTTTTCGATTCGGGGTGTCCATTAGTAATTCTTGCCTGCAACACAGCATCAGCCAAGGCTCTGCGTTCCATTCAGCAAAAGGATTTACTCGAAATGGATTCTAGATTGCGTGTGTTAGGTGTAATTCGACCAACCGCTGAAGTAATTGGCAATTACTCAACATCAGGTCATGTAGGGATTTTGGGAACCACAGGAACGGTTGAATCAAAATCATACCCTTTGGAGATTGAAAAATTCTATCCTAACATAGAAGTACACCAAGAAGCCTGTCCTATGTGGGTTCCATTGGTGGAGAATAATGAGCACCTAAGCGCTGGTGCCGACTTTTTTGTTAAAAAACATATTGATGCCCTAATGCATCAAAATGCCGATATAGACACGATTTTGCTAGGATGCACACATTATCCGTTACTTACTGATGTGATTCGAAAGTATTTAGCTCCAAACGTCACACTAGTTTCTCAAGGAGAAATAGTTGCAAAAAGTTTAGAAGACTATTTAGAACGGCATCCAGAAATGGAAAAATCGTGCAGTAAAGGAGATACTCGAAAATTTATGACCACGGATAATGTGGAATCGTTCAATTCACATGCTTCTATCTTTTTTGGAGAGGAAGTGCGTGCTGAGCTCTACGAAAACGCTTACGGAGGTTAGTCTTCCTTAAACCAACCAGCATACATCACATAGTTTTCTGCTACTTTTTGAAGCATTTTCTCCGCTTTTTCGGGGTCCAATGTTTTTACTTTTTTGGCGGGTATTCCTGCGTAAATGGAATATGATTCCACAACTGTTCCTTCCAACACCACAGCTCCAGCTGCAACTATTGAATGCGAATGAATTACGGCATCGTCCATTACTATTGCTCCCATGCCTACTAACACGTTGTCATGAATGGTGCAACCGTGAACTAAAGCATTGTGGCCTACAGACACATCATTACCTAAAGTGGTCTTGGTGCGTTGATATGTACAATGAATCACTGCTCCATCTTGAATATTAACGCGATTCCCCATTCGAATGCTATTCACATCGCCTCGAACCACGGCATTAAACCAAATACTGCAATCGTTTCCCATGACTACATCTCCCACGACAGTTGCGTTTTCTGCGAGGTAACAATTGGTGCCAAACTGAGGTGAAACGCCTTTTACAGGTTTAATGAGTGCCATAGTTGAACGGGCTAAAAAGTCTAAATCGAGCAAGAATATACTAAGACGCAAGGATACGGAACAACTGAATGCCTTTTTGACCGTCATTTGACTTGAGAAACTGCTGCCTGCCCGTAGTTTTTCCGTAAAATTGTGTCCCTCTACTTGAATCGCCAACTCGTGCATCAATTCATACTTTCAATTCTTCTCTTTTTTACGTTTTCTGCCGCCATTGCTCAAGAGTGTGGTATCATTTACGTAACACCTAATGGAGCAACTTCTGGGGCAGCTGGAACAAAAGTTAATCCGGCTTCATTGGATTACGCATTCACATTGCTCAATCCTTCAAACAACCACTTTCGCTTGAGCCATGGACTGTATGAATTGAATTCTACGCTAGATATTCCTTCAGACATTACCATAGAAGGTGGATTCTTAGCTTCCAATTGGTTCAAGTCAAATAGCGATTCTACAATTTTCCACCGCAATGCGGCCAATTATGATGTGGCAAACAATGCTTTAGTTGGTATTAGCATTGTTGGTCAGTCGGATTTTCGTTTACAGGAAGTGGTTGTTAAGGTAGATGACGCTCCATCGACAGGAGTTAGCGTTTATGGCATTTATATTTCAAGTTGTTCAGACTATGTGCTGTCAAGATGTATCGTGTTTACTGGAGATGGCTCAGATGGAATAGACGGTAGCCAAGGCCAGCAAGGCCTAAGTGGAGCAACTGGACAAAATGGCCAAAGTGGATTAGATGAAGGCAACTGCTGCCGCGCAGGCGGGAGTGGAGCTGGCGGTTCCTTTGCTGGAAGTTTTGGAGGTGGCGCTGGCGGTGATGGAGGCGAATGGGGAGGATTTGAAGTGCAAGAGGTATGTGTGCCGATAATCGATTTGTGTCAATGGATTATAACACCGGGTAGCGAGTTTACTAACCCAGGAATTAATGGGTCTTTAGGTCAAGGTTCTGGTGCTGGAGTTGGTGGTCAGAGAGGTGTTGGTGTTTGCGAAATAACGTATGCTGTGCAAACATGCCCTGCTCAACCTATTAACTACGGTAAAAATGGCACAGATGGCTATGAAGGAATTGATGGCGGCCCAGGATTACAAGGATTCGCCAGTGTGGTTGGTGGATTTTATACCCCAGGAATAGGCCAAACTGGCGACCCAGGAGTTTCGAATGGCTCTGGTGGTGGTGGTGGTGG
>CAMDOM010000059.1 GCA_945903645.1 Chryseobacterium gleum | reverse complement strand
GAATCACCTCCATCAATGAAGTGTTAACACAAAAAGCGGTCAATAGTCCTAAGATAGATGATGTTGAAGACGGCCTTCAATATTATTCTGCCCTAGATTCCGACTGCACCTGCATCGTTTCTTACGACCGAAATGATTTCCATTTCTCGTATATAGAAGTGCTAGATGTCCAGGAATTTTTGCTAAAGCATGTGGTTCCGCAGTCGAAAGGCTAGAACGTGTTACCCGGCCCAATTGGCTCTATCCAAACTACGGTATTGAATCGCCTCAGCCAAATGGGCTGGTAGAATGCGGTCGCTACCTTCAAGGTCGGCAATGGTACGAGATACTTTTTGAATGCGGTCAAATGCTCTTGCCGATAGTCCAAGTCGGTCGCTAGCTTTTTTCAGCATGGCGCGTCCAGCATCATCCAACTGGCACACATCTCGCAAAATTTTGCTTCCCATTTGGGCGTTGCAATGTATGGCCAGCCCTTTGAAACGTTCCGTTTGAGCCTCTCGTGCACTCACTACACGTTTCCTTACTTCTTCGCTTTTCTCTGATGTGTGTGCATCGGCCAATTCGTTTATCGGGACGGGCGTAACTTCCACATGCATATCAATCCTATCAAGCAACGGACCGCTAATTTTATTCAAATACCGCTGCACCACGCCCGGAGCGCAAACACAAGCTTTATCGGGATGATTGTAATAGCCACACGGGCAAGGATTCATACTGGCAACGAGCATAAAACTGCTCGGATATTCAACAGAAAGTCGGGCGCGCGAAATGGTAACCATGCGGTCTTCTAAGGGTTGGCGCATTACTTCCAACACCGACCTACTAAACTCAGGCAATTCATCCAAGAAAAGCACACCATTGTGGGCTAATGAAATTTCTCCGGGCTTTGGCACTTGACCACCACCAACCAATGCCACATCCGAAATGGTGTGGTGCGGAGAGCGAAACGGGCGTTGGGTTATCAACGCAGAATCTTTGCTCAAATTCCCAACTACCGAATGGATTTTGGTGGTTTCCAATGCTTCGCGTAGTGAAAGTGGAGGTAATATTCCTGCAAGTCGTTTGGCAAGCATGGTTTTTCCAGCACCTGGTGGGCCAATAAGTAGAATATTGTGACCTCCAGATGCGGCAATTTCCATGGCCCGTTTTATATTCTCTTGGCCCTTTACATCTGAAAAATCGATGTCCGAATCGTTCACCTTTTTGAAGAATTCCTCTCTGGTATTAACGATGGTTGGTTCCAAAGGAGCATCGCCTTTAAGGAAATCAATTACTTGAAGGATATTGTCTACGCCATACACCTCAATACCATCAACTATGGCAGCTTCTCTGGCGTTGTAGCTGGGTAGAATAAATCCTTTCAAACCTGCTTCGCGTGCAAGAATTGCTATAGGAAGTGCACCTTTTATTGGTCGCATGCTGCCGTCTAAGGACAGCTCGCCCATAATCATGTACTTGTCTACTTCTTCGTTGGGAATTTGCTCAGAGGCAGCTAGTATTCCCACGGCTAATGTTAAGTCGTATGCCGAGCCTTCTTTGCGCACATCGGCAGGCGCCATATTGATAACGATATGTTTGCCCGGCCATTTATACCCATTGTTTTTTAGAGCGGCTTGAATGCGCTGTTGGCTCTCTTTTACGGCATTATCTGGAAGTCCAACCATAAAGAAATTCACTGCACCCAATGCAATGTTGGTTTCCACCGTAATCAGATGGGCATCTACACCATAGACCGCACTTCCATAGGTTTTTACCAGCATTTTTGGTGTGTTAATTCTTAGGACTAAACAGTTGCTGCTCTACAAGCATTACCAAAATATGAATCACTTTGATGTGTATTTCTTGCACTCGGTCGGAATAGTCGGAATGTGGTGCACGAATTTCTACATCACAATATTTAGCAAGCTCACCCCCAGTTTTACCAGTTAGGGCAATAACTTTCATTCCCTTATCACGTGCCATTTTAGCGGCATTCACCACATTTGCTGAGTTTCCACTAGTACTTAATGCCAGCAATACATCACCCGATTTGCCAAAGGCTTCGATATATCTGGAGAAAATATGCTCGAATCCAAAATCGTTGGCCGTGCAGGTAATATGACCAACATCAGAAATGGCAGCAGCCGCAATTGGTGGGCGATTGTTCCGAAATCGTCCGCTAAGTTCTTCTGCAAAATGCATGGCATCGCTCATGCTACCTCCATTTCCGCACGAATATATCCGTTGGTCATTTTGTGCAGCAGCACTCAATACCTGTGCAGCTAACTCAATAGCTTGAATTGCGGTAGCATCACTTAGGAAGCTATCCAATGCTTCGCGCGCTTGCTTTAACTCTGCAATAATCTGGTGTTGAGACATGGGCTGAAAGTAATAATTCGGTTTAGTTGTTGGATTGCTGAATTAGATTCAAAATTCGCCATTCATAAAAACAAAAAAGCCGCCCCTTTATAGAGACGGCTTTTGAAGTTCAATATTTTTTGAGTGTATTACAACCAGTAGCGGCCACGGCCAAATACTCCAGCAATGCCCATAATCCATAGTATAATGGCGATTAAACCTAAACCTGCACCAATAATACCAAATAGGAGACCTAATTTGCGAAAACGCTCGCCTGAATACCCCTTTGCTTTGTGAATAATGGCAAATGTGATGGCTGCTGCTCCTAAAAGAATAGCCAAAGGCCATAAAGGTACAGCGAAAAATGCAACAATCAGGGAAATTAGACCAAAGAACGAAGCGCCAAGTCCAGTACCGAACGATACCCATGCCATCCAATGTGTGTCGCCAACTGGGGCAGATGATTTTAAAGCGTTTTTGGTTTTGACCAAATCTTGTTTGAAATCAAAACTTGAAAAGTCATTCCATTTCGTTTTTTGATTCGAAGAATTAGTCTCCTTCTTCGAAACGTTAACGGAAGGAATTGACGCTGTTGAAACGGAAGATGCTGTTAGAGTAGGTTCTATTTCAATGTCGTTTTTAATCTGTGCATTACGAATGTTCATTGCGCCAACAGACTCATCTGCTTTTGTAGTTTCCGTAGTTTCCTTTGCTAGTTTCTCGAGTTTCACATTTTCATTTATTGAAACGTGATAACCGGGCATGTGACGTCTTTTTACAATTTCCACATTGCCACAACTGCTGAACAAAATGACCGAAGCCATGAGTCCAACCATAAGACTATTCATCTGATTTTTCATTTCTTAGGAAGATTTTGGTTAGTGATGTAAAAGTATTTAAGTCGGCTTTTCAATGCAAGCGAAATTGCAACTCTTATTCACATTTGAGTGTTCACTTCATGCCAAATTTCGGATGTGGTAAATATAAAAAGCCTCGTTTTCCTATTTGGAAAGCGAGGCTTCTATTTAAATAAAATCTATTCTCAGCGAAACTGCTCGGTTTCCGCTAAAAAAAAACTAATTCAATTAATGTGCTCCCTCAAACTGATTCGCTGTGTTTTTGGCGCCACCAGCTTTTAATGCCTTGTCTCCAGCAAAGAACTCTTTGTGGTCATCACCCAAATCCGAACCAGCCATGCGCTGATGTTTCACACAAGAAACCCCTTTGCGAATCTCTTGACGCTGAACACCACCAACGTAAGCCAACATACCTTCTTCTCCGAAGTAACCTTTAGAAAGGTCGTTCATGTGTAGAGCTGTAGTATGGTAAGTTGGCAACGTGATTAGGTGATGGAAAACACCTGACACTCTAGAAGAATCTGCTTGGAACGTTCTGATTTTCTGGTCAGCTTCAATTGCCAATTCAGAATCATCGTATTTCGCGTTCATCAAATCGTTCTTGTCGTAAGTAGACAGTTCTTTCCCAGCAGCTTCCCAACGCTTGTACGCCTGCTTGCGGAAATTCAACGTCCAGTTGAACGATGGTGAGTTGTTGTACACCAATTTCGCATTCGGCACTTGCTCTTTGATTCTGTTGACCATTGCTGCAATTGCTTCAACATCTGGTGTTGGTGTTTCAATCCAAAGCAAATCTGCTCCGTGCTGCAAACTGGTTACACAATCCAATACTACCCGGTCGATGTTAGTACCTGCTCGGAAACTGTACAGACCATTAGATAAACGGACAGGACGAACCAACTTGCCATTGCGCTTCAACAATACATCGTTATCCTTTACTTCATCAATGCTCACTTCTTCTGCATCAACGAAATCAAGATATTGAGAAGCCAAATCTCCTGGCTCCGAAGACACTGGTAATTGTTGTGTTAAACTTGCGCCTTCGGAATCAGTGCGGGCAACGATGATTCCATCTTCTACACCCAGCTCCAAGAATGCGTATCGGATTGCATTCAGCTTGGCGATGAACTCTTCGTGTGGAACGGTTACTTTACCATCCTGGTGACCACATTGCTTTGCATCAGACACTTGGTTTTCAACTTGGATCGCACAAGCACCTGCTTCAACCATTTTCTTGGTGAGCAAGTATGTTGCTTCCTCATTACCAAAGCCAGCATCGATGTCAGCGATAATAGGTACTATATGCGTTTCGAAATTGTCGATTAAAGCCTGTACATCTTCGCCAGCTGCCTTTCTGCGGAAAAGATCGTTCAACTCCGTTGCATCCGCTTGCTTCAAGAAATCATAGATTTCCGCAATCAGTTTAGGCACAGATGTTTTTTCATGCATGGACTGATCAGGAAGCGGACCGAACTCAGAACGTAACGCTGCAACCATCCAACCGGACAGATAGATGTACCTGCTTTTGGTCGTTTTGTGATGTTTTTTCACAGCAATTATGGTTTGCTGAGCTACAAAACCGTGCCATGCACCTAATGATTGTGTGTACTTTGAATGGTCCGCATCATAAGCGGCCATGTCCTCACGCATGATTGCGGCAGTGTATTTGGCAATATCCAACCCCGTTTTGAAATGGTTCTGTACGAACATGCGCGCTGCGTGTTCAGGATTGATATCTCTCCAAGCTTCCCCGTATTTCGCTTTGAGTTTCTGAACTGTTTCCAAAGCTGAAACGTAATTTGTTTGTGGATTTTTCATGTTCTCTAATTAAAAGTGGTTGTTAGATATAATCGTATGCTCCCAATGTCAAAAACTCCTCGAATTCTCCTTGGGAAATAAGTTTCTTAAATAGGTCAGTGGCCAATGGAAATTTGCCTGTGATGAATGCGTCTTTACCAACGTAGCCTTCGATTTTCTCTAGCTCGCTTGGGATTAGCGAAAGCACCCAGTTTAGGGTGACTGTGCGTCCGTCTTCCATTATGGCGTTGTGTTTAATCCACTGCCACACTTGTGTACGGCTAATTTCTGCTGTGGCAGCGTCCTCCATCAAGTTGTAGATAGCAGCGGCACCATTGCCACGCAACCAACTTTCCAGATAAAGAATGCCTACGTTAATGTTCCTGCTTACGCCTTCCTCGGTGATGGTTCCTTTCGGTACTGCCAACAGGTCAGCCTGTGTGATGACATCGCCTTCGCGCTTTACCTCAATTTGGTTTTGGGCGGGCATATTGACATTGAATATATCCATCGCCACGCTCACTAATCCAGGATGCGCCACCCAAGTACCATCGTGGCCGTTGCGCACTTCGCGCAGCTTGTCGTTCTTTACTTTATCCACAGCTGCAGCGTTGGCCGTTTCGTCTCCTTTAATAGGAATGAAAGCCGCCATTCCGCCCATCGCATGCACATTGCGTTTGTGACAGGTCTGTATCACCAATCGCGAGTATGCATCCATGAACGGTGATGTCATGGTCACTTGGTCGCGGTTCGGCACAATGAAATCGGGGTGATTGCGGAAACGCTTGATATAACTGAATATGTAGTCCCAGCGGCCACAATTAAGTCCAGCGCTGTGATCTTTTAGCTCCCAAAGAATTTCGTTGAGTTCGAAGGTGGCGAGGATAGTCTCAATAAGCACCGTTGCTTTGATAGTTCCTTGAGCTATGCCCAATTCATCTTGTGCCATCACAAAAGCATCATTCCAAAGTCGCGCCTCCAAATGGCTTTCCATCTTTGGAAGATAGAAGTACGGACCGCTGCCGTTCTCCAGTAGTTGATGCACATTATGGAAGAAGTACAGTCCGAAATCGAACAACCCACCAGAGCACGGTTCTCCATCAATTAGCAATCCTTTTTCCAACAAATGCCATCCGCGTGGACGCACCAAAAGCGTGGCGATATTCTCGTTCAGCGCATATTTCTTCCCATTTTCATTCTCGTAAGAAATAGTGCGGGTGTTGGCATCGCGAAGGTTAATCTGGCCTGTGAGGTTATTGTCCCAAGAAGGCGAGTTGCTGTCCTCAAAATCGGCCATGAACATCTTGGCACCTGAATTCAGTGCGTTGATGACCATTTTGCGATCAACAGGACCAGTAATTTCTACTCTGCGGTCGAGAAGATCTTCAGGTAGAGGTGCCACCGTCCATTCGCTGTTGCGTATGTGGGCGGTTTCAGGAAGAAAATCTGGCAGTTTGCCATTGTCAATTTCGCGCTGACGAACCTGACGATTTTCTAGTAGTTCCTTCCTGCGTGGATTCAGAGCGCGGTGCAATTTTACCACCAACGCCAATGCGTCTTCAGTTAAAATTTCGTGATAAGCCGCCTTTAAATTTCCTTTAATCTCAACGCCTTTCAAAGCAGTAGCCGATGGATGCATCTTCGATAATTTGACGCGAAGGTAAGTAAACGATTTGTCTCTACAAGCGAAAATTCGCTAATAGCGTATTTTTTATTTTAACGTCTTTTTTGGTCTTTCAGCGCTGTATATTTGTCAATCACTTTTATAGTGTTTTCGATTGATGAACGAGGAAGGAATTCGGCTTATTTTCGGGCTTAAACTGCGCCAGCAGCGAGCTGCTAAGAAGTTTTCGTTAGCTGAATTGGCCGATAGGGCTGGAATGTCGGTATCGTATCTCAACGAGATTGAAAAGGGTAAGAAATATCCCAGTACAGAAAAAATAAATACACTTGCTGCTGCACTTGAAGTGCCCTACGACCGATTAGTTTCCCTTAAATTGGACAAGCAACTTTCTCCCGTGGGAGAAATTTTGCAAACCAAGTTGTTGGATGAACTACCGTTCGATTTGTTTGGAATTGAAAAGGGAAAACTCATTGAAATTATTGCTAGTGCTCCTCTAAAAGTTTCTGCTTTTATTAGTACGCTCTTGCATATCGCACAATCTTATGAGTTAACTCAAGAGAGTTTTTATTTCGCCATGCTTCGGTCTTATCAGGAAATGCATGAGAATTATTTCGAAGAGATTGAAAAAGAGGCACAACGTTTTAGACGAGATTTTAATCTGTCTGACTTGGAGATTGTTTCGTCCGAAATCCTGAAAAACATTCTTTTGGAGCGTTTTGGATATGAGGTGAAGGAATCTTCTTTTGAGGAGTTTCCTGAGCTTGTGCATATTCGGTCAGTATATATTGCGGATGCAAAGCGTATAGTCATAAACGCTCAACTTGCTGAGAATCAAAAAGCTTTTTTATATGGGAAAGAGCTTGGTTATCAATTTCTTAGTTTAACTGGAGAGCGTGCGTTGATGACACCTTGGCCCAGAGCTACAAGTTTCGATCAAGTGCTAAATAATAGTAGAGCCAGTTATTTTGCTGGTTCGTTGCTAATAAGTCCACAACGATTGACTGCGCAGATGGAAAAGTTTTTCGCTTTGTCAGCGTGGTCTTCAGAAGGATTAATTAAAATTCTAAAGAGTTATAATAGCTCGCCCGAAATGTTTGCTTTTCGATTGATGAATGTTTTGCCTAAGTATTTTGGGTTTCAGGGAATGTTTTTTCAACGTTTCGATTACCACCATAGTAGCGACCATGTGGAGATGAAGAAACAGCTCCACCTTACCCGTGGACGTGGTTCGGAGGAATTGGATATGCTCGAACGTTTTGGCGTTCAATGGATGAATGAAACTGTTTTTCCTCATTTATTGAAGTTAGGGGAGGGAGAAGTTCGGGCGTCCATTCAGCGATTCAAAACTTCAGATGGCAAAAGCTATTTGGCTATGGCCATGGCGCGAACAACAAATCGAAATCCAGATTATAGCTTAGCTGTAGTAGTTGGTTTTGAAGAGCATTTGTCATTCCGAAAAAAGGTGGCGTTTGCCGAAAATGCTAGTATACCAGTGATTAATATGGCGCTTCGGGAAAAGGACATTTCTCGAGAAGCCCGATTTAAGGCGATTGAATCTGCTATGAATCGTATGATGCAAGAGGAGCGTAGTACAGCTTTTGCAGTTTAGACTTAAGTCTGGTTTTATTTCTAAATCGTAAGTTTTACCAAAAGAAAAGGCCGTTCCTTGCGAAACGGCCTTTTATTATTTTATAAAGATTGGAAAGAATTACATCATTCCACCCATGCCGCCCATACCTCCAGGCATGCCACCACCCATTCCTGCTGGGTTGTCTTCTTTTTCATCAGCTAGCACGCATTCTGTAGTAAGAATCATACTTGCGATAGAAGCAGCATTTTCAAGCGCTACACGTGAAACTTTAGTTGGGTCGATTACACCAGCTGCAAATAGGTTTTCGTATTGATCCGAAAACGCGTTGTAACCGTAATCACCTTTGCCTTCTTTTACTTTTTGAACGATAATGCTTCCTTCCAAACCAGCGTTAGCTACAATCTGACGAAGTGGTTCTTCAACCGCTCTGCGAATTATATCGATGCCAGTTTTCTCGTCAGCATTGATAGCCACAAGTTTGTCTAGAGCAACAACTGCGCGGATGTAAGCAACACCACCACCAGGAACAATACCTTCTTCCACAGCAGCGCGAGTAGCATGCAAAGCATCATCTACACGGTCTTTTTTCTCTTTCATTTCGACTTCAGAAGCAGCACCTACGTAAAGCACAGCAACACCACCAGCCAACTTGGCAAGACGTTCTTGAAGTTTTTCGCGGTCGTAGTCTGAAGTTGTAGTTTCGATTTGCGCTTTAATTTGATTAACGCGAGCAGTAATCAAAGCTTTCTCACCAGAACCATTCACAATGGTTGTGTTGTCTTTGTTCACTTCAATTTTCTCGGCAGTTCCAAGATCAGCAAGTGAAGCATCTTCTAATCTGCGACCTTGTTCCTCTGAAATAAGCGTTCCACCAGTAAGAATTGCGATGTCTTCCAACATTGCTTTTCTACGGTCACCAAAACCAGGAGCTTTTACTGCACAAACTTTCAGTGAACCACGAATTTTGTTCACCACAAGTGTAGCAAGTGCTTCACCATCCACTTCTTCAGAAATAATCAACAATGGACGACCGGTTTGAACCGTTTTTTCCAACAATGGAAGAACATCCTTCATGCTGCTTATTTTCTTGTCGTAAATAAGGATGAATGGGTTTTCCAATACCGCTTCCATTTTCTCTGCATTGGTCACGAAATACGGAGACTGGTAGCCACGGTCAAACTGCATGCCTTCAACCACTTCAACGTGAGTTTCTGTGCCTTTAGCCTCTTCTACAGTAATAACACCTTCTTTACCTACTTTTTTCATTGCCAAAGCAATCAAGGCTCCAATGGTTTTGTCATTGTTCGCAGAGATTGTAGCAACTTGCTCAATCTTGCTATTGTCATCACCCACATCTTGCTTGATGTTTTTTAGCTCTGCAACAATGGCTGCAACGGCCTTATCAATGCCACGCTTCAAATCCATTGGATTTGCACCAGCAGCCACATTTTTTAGACCAACAGAAACGATAGACTGTGCCAAAACGGTAGCAGTTGTAGTTCCATCACCAGCAATTTCGCCAGTTTTAGAAGCAACTTCTTTCACCATTTGAGCGCCCATATTTTGAATTGGGTCAGAAAGCTCAATTTCTTTCGCTACTGTCACACCATCTTTAGTTACCTGTGGTGCACCAAATTTTTTGTCAATAACCACGTTGCGACCTTTTGGTCCAAGGGTCACTTTTACTGCGTTCGCCAAAGCATCAACACCTTTTTTAATTTGGTCTCTTGCTTCTAAATCGAAAACTATTTGTTTTGCCATGTTGTGTTTCTTAATTGTTGTTTACTGCTTAATTAAATAATTGCAAAAATGTCGGACTCCTTCATGATGAGCACTTTGCGACCATCCACTTCAATTTCGGTCCCAGAGTATTTGCCATAAAGAACAACATCGCCTGTTTTTACAGTCATAGGCTCATCTTTTTTACCTGAACCAGCTGCCAACACGGTTCCGCGTTGTGGTTTTTCTTTAGCGGTATCTGGGATGAAAAGTCCAGATGCAGTTTTTTGCTCAGCTTCTGCTGGTTCTACAACCACGCGGTCGGCTAATGGTCTAATCTTCAATTCTGCCATTTTTTAGTTTATTTAGGTTAAGTGAATGCTTTGAAACTACCCTGATTTGGATAGGCAACCCGCACTCGTCACAATCCATGCCATGCCAAAGTGAGCGACAGAGTTGCAGTAATTGGCGGTTTTGGGTAAAAAAAAATGTCAGAATGCGTGACATCCTGACATTCTAAGTTTAGCGAAATTGGAGTTACTCAGCAGCAGGCTCTTCCATTGGTGCAGGTGCACTTTCAACGCGACCCTCAATTGCTGATTCGGTTGAAGTTCCTGATTCGGCACGGTCAATGAAAAAGTTAGAACCTAAACTTAACACAATCAGTGCTAAGGCCAAATACCACGTTGCTTTTTCAATGAAATCACCTGTGCGTTGCACACCTATAATTTGATTGCTTGCAGAAAAATCGGAAGCAAGGCCACCTCCTTTGCTGTTCTGAACAAGAACAACACCTATAAGTAGCACACAGATAACGAGAATAAGAATGATAATAAGCGTATACATTTTACAAAGATTAGTTCAGTTTAACGTAGTTAAGTAGAGTGCAAATGTTCTTACAAAGGTCACTATCCCAAGGCGTTTAGCTTTTCTAAGGCTATTTTCTTGCGGTTAGCAAAGTAACTGCTTTTCTCTGGATATTTCAATTCCAATGCTTCAAAAGACTTAAAGGCCAATTCGAACCTCCCTTGTTGCTCATAAATTGACGCTAAAGTCTCGCTAACAACGGAGAATTCAGATTGATTGCTGCGTTCGGCTGCCTTGCTGGGCTTGAAAAATTCCGTTCGTTGCGGTTTGCCTTCTTTCGCTTGCGCCACAAGAAAGTCGTTGATTAAAGCCAAATTATCTTTCAGATTTGAAGTTGATTCGGATTTGGGAATTGGTTTCTTTTTTGTTTTTACACTCCCAATTTTGGAGCTTTCTAGTTTCGTTAACCATTGATTAAACGATAACTCAACACCAGTGTCGTCCAATTCTTCTTTCGTTTCTAGTGGAGGTAATTCCGCATCTTCAATACGATAGAGCAGTGGTTCGGGAATCAGGTCGTAAAGATTCTGTCTCGCAATGTGGTTTTCTTCAACCTGTTCTGTTGTTTCTATCTTTTCAATGGGTTCATCAATCTCAATTTCTATTGGATTGACCTCTTCGGTAATTGGAATAATAATAGGAGTTTCTGGAATAGGCTCCGTTTCGCTATTCTGAATGAGAACAGCATCGCGCTGTGATTCACTCATTTCCTCTGCAATTGGCGGATGCGTTTCGTTCATCAGACCAAAAAGCAACGTTCTATCGCTTGCATAAACAGCTGCGATGTGCAACTGTCTGCGCTGATCAATGTGGTTTAACGCTTTCAGATTTTTGGCCAACAACAGCTGCGCAGACTGAAAATAAGGATAACGTTTAGTTATATCCTGCAACTGAGCGAGGCTATTTTTATCCAGTAGAGATGGATTTTGAACCCAACTATGGAACAACGGACCAGTCATTACCAATTCACTACGGCTTGGTTAAAAATGTCCTGAATCAATTGGGTGTTGATTTCCAAGATTAAGGGTTGCTCCACATCCGCTAAGTTCACCGTTGCATCGAAATCGGCAAAGCGCGTGAAGGTTTTTTCAAAATTGTTGTCCTCATTTTTAGTGTCAGTAAATGTGACATTGACCGATACAGTCAGCCTATTTTGCGCAGCAGAATTGCTTTGAATAGCCACCGGCTGCGTGCGATAATCCGATATGAAGCCTTCCAGGCGAATGTCTCCACCATTTGGTAGTAAATCAAGATTGGTTTGACTCACAAATTTGTCACGCAATTCTTCCGTAAAAATTTGAGGCATATTGGCTGGTGCCAAAGCGGCAAATGATGGAAAAAAAGTAATGCTAACCGATTTTACTTCAGGAGAAATACTAGCGCCAGTGAATGAATATACTTTACATCCAGCTACTAATAAGCTGATTAGCATAAATATACCTACGTTTCTCAACAAGGATGTTGAAAAACGAAACGATTTACAGGAACTAGAATCGAGATGTGACATTTCAGGCTACCCGAATTTGTACTCTTTTATTTTTCTGTAAAGCGTACGCTCGGAAATGCCCAATTCATCAGCGGCTGCTTTTCGTTTACCACGATGCTTTTCTAGCGCCTTTTTAATGAGTTCCATTTCGCGTTCTCCCAACGAAAGCGATTCTTCCATTTCCTCGTGGGCGTGATAGTTTTGGTCGCCAGGTCGGTGTATTTGAACTTCTGGAGTGGTGCTAAACGTGCTTGTGGAAACTGGTTCAATATCCTGATGCAATCTTCGCAGTGTTTGGGCATGGGTTTCTGCAACAGTATGGTGCATATCTCCGCCTTGATCTACCAACTCTAACACAATTTTCTTCAAATCGTTGATGTCGCGCTTCATGTCAAACAGCACTTTATACATCAATTCACGCTCTGAAAAATCCGCACCTCCGCCACTTTCTGCTGCAACTGTGCGCACCGCAGGTAGGTTGGCTTTTCCACCATCTGGTAAATAGTGACGTAAAATTTCTGGGCCTATTTCACGTTCTTTTTCAATAATCGAAATCTGCTCGGCAACATTTTTAAGCTGTCGCACATTACCTGGCCATGAATATCCCATCAGCAATTGCGCAGCTTCTTCTGTTAATCGAACGGAAGGCATCCGATATTTCTCGCCAAAATCGCTGGCAAATTTCCTGAATAACAGTACCACGTCATCTTTTCGCTCGCGCAAAGGAGGCATGATGATAGGAACAGTATTTAAACGATAATAAAGGTCTTCACGAAACTTGCCTTTGTTTATGGCATCTGCAATATTGATGTTGGTAGCCGCAACGGTGCGCACGTTGGTTTTTAAACTTTTCGAGGAACCAACTTTGATAAACTCTCCTGTTTCCAACACACGAAGTAAACGCACCTGCGTGCTAAGCGGGAGTTCGGCTACTTCATCCAGAAAGATGGTGCCTCCGTCAGCTACTTCGAAGTAACCTTTGCGCGCTTCGTGAGCCCCAGTAAACGAGCCTTTCTCGTGTCCAAAAAGTTCGGAATCTATTGTGCCTTCAGGTATTGCACCACAGTTCACCGCAATATACTGAGCGTGTTTGCGAGCACTTAACTGATGAATTATCTGCGAAAAAACCTCTTTTCCCGTTCCACTTTCGCCAGTTACTAGAACAGAAATATCTGTTGGAGCTACGCGCATTGCGGTTTCAATAGCATGATTCAGCAATGGACTGTGCCCAATGATTCCGAACCGTTGTTTTACTGCTTCTAAGGACATTTATTTCTAGAAAATCGAAAATGTGAGTGTGAGGCAATACTTGTTTTGTTAAACAGTCACTCCCCTAAGCGTAGCTGAAGTACAACCGTTCACCAAAACGTTCACATATTGTCCTTTTTCAAAGTTATCTCTTGGAAAAACGATAACCTTGTTTTGAGGATTTCTGCCTTGAAGAAAATCAGGTGATTTCTTGCTTGGACCTTCTACCAAAACTTGAAAAGTCTTACCAATGTCGCGCTTGTTGCTCACTTCACTAATGCTCATTTGCAAGTCAATTATTTCTTGAAGGCGTCTACCTTTTACAGATTCCTCCACGTCATCTTCCAATTTCTTAGCAGCCAATGTTCCTGGTCTTTCTGAATATTTGAACAT
>CAMDOM010000058.1 GCA_945903645.1 Chryseobacterium gleum | reverse complement strand
AAGTATTGTGTCTATGCCCGTGCCAGGTGGCAACCCTTTCATGCGCCTGGCAGTCTCCTTTTTCAAGGACTCTATATCAATCGGTTCTTTTTTCATGTGTCAAATTTTAGTGGTTAAATTTATTTGACACAGTTTATTGAACACTCTCTAGACGATAGACGATAGATGGTGATTGGCGATTGACGAGTATCATTGCAGCACTGCATGACTGCTTCCCTACCCTATTACATTAAGGCTTTTACGAAGCTGCGCAGGGCGCCCACGAATGGCGGGGCACCGCACAAACCGATATTGTTGTTGAGTGTGTTGAAAATCTCCAACTGAACGATAACCTCATTGCGCTAATGCTTACTATTGCATTATGAGCCAACTTACCTTCTCAGGCCACGATACGTTTCACTGTCGGCAATTCTGGTTGAAGAAAGCCTTTGACTATGTGCAGGTTGGAGGAAACTTCAACGACCTCAATGCTCCACTTGACCTTGGTGTGGGCAAGAACATGGTCACAGCAATCCGCTATTGGGCGCGTTGCTTTGGCATTTTGGACGGAGACACACCCACCCCTTTTGCTATAAAGTTGCTAGGAAAGAAAGGTTGGGACCCCTATCTCGAAGACCACGGCAGCTTGTGGCTTTTGCATCACCGATTGGTTACCTCAGGTTATGCTTCCATATATTCTATTCTCTTTAATGAGCTGATTCGTGAACGGCCTGAGTTCGTGGCTGAGCACTTCTTGAATTTTGTTAATCAACGAAAGGAGGGCGATTACAACCCGAACACGTTAGGTAAAGACTTTACCGTTTTCTATCGCACTTACTTTGCAGACTTCACATCAGGAGATTTGGAGGAAGGTTTCAACGGTATTCTAAGCGAGTTGGGAATCCTCAAAAAAGTGCAGAAGCCCTACCTTGATAAAGATGGTAGCAAAAAGGAGCGGGAAGTTTGGTTGATTGAACGTTCTCAACGTAATGACCTTCCGTTGCACATCCTATTATATTGTATCCTGATTACCAATCCTGATTCGTTGTCTATTGGATTCGAGCGGTTGTATTCTGAACCCAACGAAGTGGGCTCCGTTTTCGCTCTTAGCAAGGAAGGACTCACTATTTCACTTCAACGTATTGCCGAAGAAATGAAAGACCAAGGCATCACGTTTAGCAATGAAGCGGGTATTCGCGAATTGCAATTCAAGAAGAAATTGAACCCTGAGAAAATACTTGAAGACTATTATGGCAGGTAAATTCTCTCCTTCGGTCAATATCATTCGCGATACAGGCCGTCAGTTGGATTACGTCATTACACCCAATGCCGAGCAAATTGCTGGGCAAATGGGCCGCGATTACCGCAACGGCTTGCGCTCTTTTACCATCATCGGTTCCTACGGCACTGGCAAGTCATCTTTCCTCATGGCCTTAGAGCGCAGCATCAAGGGAGAGAACCTGCTCGGTATCGACCTTGGTTTCCGACCAAAGAAGTTGGAAATGCTTAGAATAGTTGGGCAATACCAATCACTCATCGGGCACTTCCACGAACTGTTTGACATCCACGATGATTTCGAAGGCAATCAGAAAATTTTCGACCACCTCTATCAGCTTGCAAAAGGCAGCGACCTGTTGATTATCTATCTCGATGAGTTCGGTAAATTCTTGGAATTTTGCTCAAAGTATGGGGCTGATAAAGAACTGTACTTCCTACAGCAATTGGCCGAGTTTGTCAATGACCATGAAAAAGAGATACTACTTGTAAGCACACTCCATCAGAACTTCGAAGCCTATGCGGCCAATATGGCCGAGGAATCTCAGAAAAGAGAGTGGCGTAAGGTTAAAGGCCGGTTCAAGGAACTGACCTTTAACGAACCTGTAGAGCAATTACTTTTCCTTGCTGCTCAAAAGTTGGAAGGCAACGGCAAAGGCCGCAGCCGACTCGCTTTAGCCAAAGCCAAAAAGCTATTGCCGTTTTCATCAGATTCGGTGGATGCTTTCGATACTCGTTTGGCTCCCTTGGATATCATTTCTGCTGCTATCCTCACCAAAGCGTTGCAGGTCTATGGTCAGAACGAACGTTCGCTTTTCACTTTCTTAGAAAGCGACCTGCGCGATGATGAATGGGTGGACGTGTCCAAGGTCTATGACTACCTCTTCGGCTCTTTCTATTCGCAACTCAATTCAGGACATAATCAGCATTACCGCCATTGGCAAGGCATGCAATCTGGAGTTGAGCGCATCGAGTTAGGAGATTTCGATCAATGGGAAGTAGCTTTGGCGGTATTTAAAGCGATTGGACTACTCCAATTATTCGGTTCTAAAGCAGCCAGCTTGGATGTTGAATTGTTTTGCACCTACTTCAATGGTCGATTCTTAAAGAACGATATTGAGGACGCACTCAAAGAACTTGCAAAACGCAAGCTGATTGTTTTTGCACGTTACAACAATTCCTATAAACTCATTGAAGGAACAGATGTCGATTTCGATTTAGAGCTGATAAGAGCTGAAGAAGCCGTTGACCGTGGATTCAACGTAACAGCTTTGCTCACAAAGTACTTTGATTTTCCTGTTTTGATGGCAAAAGAGGTGAGCTATACGAAGGGCACACCCCGATTATTCAAGTTTGAAATTTCGGAGGAACCGAAATTGAAATTGCAGCCCAAAGGTGAAATTGACGGTTACATCAATCTTGTCTTCAACGACCGCCTGCAACCGTTGGATGTACAGAATTTCTCAAAGAAGAATGAGGAGGCTGTGCTCTACGGGTTCTTCACCAATTCCAAATCCATTCAAGACCATCTCTTTGAGATACTAAAAACCGAAAAAGTTCTTGAATTCCATAAAGAGGATTTTGTTGCAAAGCAGGAGTTTGAGAAGATTCAACAGTCACATGAGCGTTTGTTGAATCATGAGGTACAGGGGTCTTTGTTCTCCGAAAAAGTATGTTGGTTATACAGGGGTGAGATAATATCAATAGCTGACCACAAAGCGTTGAATGCTCAATTGTCCCTCATTTGCGATGTCGTTTACAGCTCAACACCTCGCTTGGACAATGAGTTGATGAACAAACACAAGATTTCCAGTTCTATCCATACCGCCAGAAAGAATTTCCTCGAACAATTGGCAAATCATTGGGAGGAAGAAGACCTTGGATTTGAAAAGGACAAGTTCCCACCAGAAAAGTCCATTTACCGCTCGTTAATTCTGGACAATGGCATGCACCGAAGAAAAGATGGGGTTTGGGACTTACAGGAACCTCATAACAAGAATGGGTTTGATGGGGTTTGGCAAGAGTGCATTGATTTTTTAGACCAATCGCGGGAAGAGCCACTCAGCCTGAACATCCTTATGGACAGGTTGAGCATAGCACCACATAAATTGAAACAAGGTTTAATAGACTTTTTAGTACCTACTTTTCTATTTGCCAATCGTGGTGACTTTGCGCTGTTTGAAGAAGGGAAATTCCAACCCAATCTAAACGGAACCGTACTCAATTTAATTACTAAGAACCCCAAGACAGTTCAGGTCAAGGCATTTGAGTTCACTGACTTTCGTAAGAAAATATTTAACAAGTACAGAGAATTCCTTCAACAAGACCAGCATCCCAAGTTCACTAAAGATATATTTCTCGATAGTGTTCGTCCGTTTTTGGTATTCTATCGCAATTTGGATGATTATGCCAAGCGCACGAATCGGGTTGGCATTGAAGCGGTAGAGTTGAGGACGGCTATTGTCAATGCCAAAGACCCTGAGTACACTTTCTTCGAGGCCATTCCAAGAGCATTGGGCATTGAGGTTACAGATACATCTGACCAAAAGTTGGCTGAGTTCGCAGTAAAATTGAATGGCGCAATTGAGGAGTTAAAAACCGCATATCCGCAATTGCTTAATAGGATAGAATCCTACCTGTGCGATGAGGTTCTTGGTAAAAGAATGGAATTCGTGAGGTACAAGCAAGTTTTGACCAAGAGATTTGCTGGTATCAAGGAACATCAATTGCTGCCAAAGCAAAAGACTTTTCTACTAAGACTCAGTTCACCTATTGATGACAGAGACAGTTGGTGGGCGTCTGTTGGGCAGACGTTGATAGGCAAACCACTGACCAATATTGAAGACCGTGAGGAGGATGTACTGAAAGACCGATTATCGCAGATGGTCGTAGAATTGGACAATCTACTGAGCTTGCATAACATGAAGTCAGAAGAGGGTGAACAGGTCTATAAACTTGACTTCACTTCTGCTGATGGAATGCGAACTCAGAATGTGCGCATTCCCAAGGCGAAGGCTGAAGAAGTAGAAAAGGTGGCAAAAGAAATAGAGTTGTTACTTTCAAAGAACAATACACTTACCTTGGCTGTCCTTAGCAGGTTGCTGCAAAAGGCATTAGACAAATGAGCGCAGCAAGGCATCTTATAGGAATTTCAGGAGGTAAGGACAGCGCAGCGTTGGCCATCTACTTGCACCAGCGACATCCCGAGCTTAATCCCACCTACTATTACTGTGACACAGGCAAAGAATTGGATGAAACCTATCAGCTTCTAACAGATATTGAAGGCTATCTCGGAAAAAAGATAATTCACTTGACGGCTGAGGATGCCGTGAAGGCCGGCCAGAACCCTTTTGAATACTTCTATAAGATGTACCGGGGCTACTTGCCTTCATCAGTGGCGCGGTGGTGTACCGCCAAAATGAAATTGGAGCCATTTGAGAAATTCGTAGGCGATGACCCTGTTATCTCCTATGTCGGTATCCGTGGCGATGAGGACCGCGAGGGCTACATCTCTAAAAAATCCAATATCCAATCCATCTTTCCTTTTAGGAAGAACATGTGGTCGGAAGATGTCGTGCGCAAGCTGCTTGCCAATGGCAACAGAAGCACCTTGAAGGAACTTTACGCCCAGCACATTTCGGGCAGCCAGTTAGATCGTGTGGCAAAGCTCATTGATGCCGAACTGACCTTAGAGCTGCGCAACCCCCAACAGAACAGCAAAGCTTTTTCGGACAAGCAGAATCTGCTGTTGGGAAGAGGTATTGCCCTCTTCAACCATGTGACCTTCGATTGGTTGAAGAGCACCGACTATCCCTTGGCTAAAGAGAGCGATTTCGCGCTATTGGATAACGAGGACAACCTCAACCGTGCCGACATCTTCAAACTGTTAGAAGATTCAGGCGTTGGAGTGCCCAACTACTACAAGAAGATAGAATATGAAGTGGATGGGCAGAAGGGCGAATACGCCCGCAGCCGCAGCGGTTGCTTCTTCTGCTTCTTTCAGCAGCGTATTGAGTGGGTATGGCTCTATGAACAACACCCAGACCTGTTCAAAGAAGCGCAGCACTACGAGAAGATAGATGAAGGCTTTACTTGGAACCAGAACGAATCCCTCGAAGACCTCATACAACCACAGCGCATTGAAGCTATCAAACGTGAACATCTAAAACGCGCCAACCGCGAAAAATCAAAAGATTCTAGCTACCTAATAGATATTTTGGACGATGCAGAGGAGAATAGCTGCATTAGTTGTTTTGTTTGATGAATGGTGGAAGAGACCTAAAAAACAGTTCAAATTATCCTATCTATTCTCTCACCCTAAATACCTCTCTCAATCTACCACTCTGAGTTGGATATAAGTAAATAGCAAAATGAATTTTGAAAATTTTGTAACACGACTAAACGAAGAAATAGTTCAGCAAATAGTTGGTAAATCAGCGATTCAAATTTTGAATTCCTTGAATACTGACTTGACCAGAATCAGTCGTCTGCAAAGCGTTCTCTTAAACATTTATTCCCCAGTAGAACTTTTAAAAAATAGGGAAATCAGAAATGAATTCATTGATATTCTAAAAGTTCCCGAAGCAGAAGCACTTTGTTCTTTACTTGGAAAAAAAGTTGAGATTGATGTTTATTCAACACTCAAATCGGTTCGCTTTAATTCCGAAGACGATTGGAAAAAGCTGTTGGAGTATTTTGAAATTGTAGTTGAAGAAATTCTAGATGAGTATGAATTTGTTTCTGCTAAAGACGTACAAACAAATTATCCACTATTCAAGCATCAGAGAAAAGCAGTTGAAGAATTAAATCAGAAACTTTACAACGGTGGAAAAAAAGTAATGCTACACATGCCGACAGGTTCAGGCAAAACAAGAACTGCTATGAATGTGATTTGCAATCACTACCGTTTGCATGAACCAACAGTTGTGATTTGGCTTGCACACACAGAAGAACTTTGTGAGCAGGCAGCAACAGAATTTGAAACGGCTTGGAAAAATCTTGGAAACCGAGAATTAAATATTATTAGATATTGGGGAAACAGTTCAGAAAAGATTAGTGAAATAAAGGACGGTTTCATTGTCGGTGGATTAACAAAAGTTTTTAATCTTCTTAAAACAAGCGCTGCTGAAATCAGCAAGTTGGCAGGACACTGTTCGCTTGTAATAATGGATGAGGCACACATGGCAATTGCTCCGACATTTAAACTCAATTTGAAAGTGTTAATTTCTTTCAACTCCTCATTGCTTGGCTTGTCTGCAACTCCTGGTAGGACATGGAATGACCCTGATGCAGATTTAGAGCTTTCACAATTTTTCAATCGTCAAAAAGTTACTTTACAAGTTGAAGGTTATACAAATCCTGTTGACTACTTAGTTGAAGAAGGATATTTAGCAAGAGTGCAAAACTCACCACTGCTTTACCAAAGTGGTTTCGCATTTTCACAAAAGGACGTAGAATATTTGAAAGACAACTTTCAATTATCAGATACCTTTTTAAGAAGGCTTTCAGAAGACCAAATGAGAAATATTTTGATACTGAAAAAGATTGATGAACTTGTAACACGACACAAACGAATTATTTTGTTTGCTATGAATGTTGAACACTCAAATTTACTTGCGACTTGTTTGCAAGCAAGAGGTGTAAATGCTTTTTCAATAACAAGCAATACAGATATAGGACAAAGAAGAAAATTAATCGAAAGATTCAAGTCCAATGAAAATATTCCTTTGGTTCTTTGCAATTACGGAATTCTTACAACAGGATTTGATGCACCCAGAACAAGTTGTGCTTTGATTTCAAGACCAACAGATTCATTGGTGCTTTATAGTCAAATGGTAGGTAGAGCAATCAGAGGCACAAAATCAGGTGGTAATGCAACAGCAGAAATTGTTACAGTAGTTGACAGTAATTTACCCGGATTTGATGGAGTGGCGAATGCTTTTTTCAATTGGGAAGATGTATGGTAATTAAACAATATAAAAATATAGCAATATGGATAATTCAATAGTACCTGCCCACTTAGCAGTAAAAGCAATGAGAGATAACGGCTATAAAAATGCAGCCTATGCTCTTGCTGAATTAATTGACAACTCTATTCAACACGGAGCAACTAAAGTTGAACTTTTGTGTGCTGAAATAGATGTTCAATTCAATATGAGAAATGTAACTAGAGTAAATCAGATTGCAGTTCTTGACAATGGAAAGGGAATGGAGAAGGAAGTTCTCAGAATGGCTTTGCAATTCGGAAACGGAACTCACTTGGATTCAGGCAATCAAAAGGGAATTGGTAAATTTGGAATGGGTTTACCTTCTTCTTCTATATCTCAAGCCAAAAAAGTTGAAGTGTGGACTTGGCAAAAAGGAATTGACAGTGCTATATATTCTTTTCTTGATATTGATAAAATCATTGGTCAAGAAATGAAAGAAGTTCCTGAACCTATTACGAAAGAAATTCCTGAAATGTGGCGTATTGCAGGCAAAGCGTTTGGTCATAGTGGAACTCTTGTTGTATGGTCAAATATTGATAGATGTATATGGAAAACGGCACAAGCCATTATTGATAATTCTGAATTTCTTATTGGAAGAATGTATCGTAAGTTTATAGTGAATGGAAAAGTTGAAATAAAGATGATTGCTTTTAAAGAAAGTAATCCAACTGCTTACACTAAAGTTCAAAACGCTAAACCTAATGACCCCATATATTTAATGGAAAAAACTTCTTGTCCTGTTCCATTTGCAGATAAAGCAATGTTTGATAAATGGGGAGATGATAGCTATGAAGTGAAGTTTGATATTACTTATAAAGGAGAGAAGCATGAAGTGATATTGAGATTTACGATTGCTAAATCAGAAGCAAGGATAGGATTTAATGCAGGATCAAAACCTCACGGTAAACATGCAGGTAGAAATATTGGAGTTTCAGTTGTCAGAGCTGAAAGAGAATTAGATTTAGACCAAGCTTGGGTAGTTCAATACGATACAAGAGAAAGATGGTGGGGAGTAGAAGTAGAATTTCCACCAGCTTTAGATGAAATTTTTGGTGTAACAAACAACAAACAATTTGCACATAATTTTAGTGAGTTAGGAAAAATAAATTTAGAAGAGTTAGTGCGAGATGGCAAGACAATGGCTCAACTGAGAGAGGAATTAGTTGAAGAAGGAGATCCTAAAGCTTTCTTAATTGAAATTGCTCAAAAAATAAATTCCCAACTATCAATTTTACGAGGACTTATTGCCGCCCAAAATAAAAACGAAGAAAGAGGTGGAAAAATCCGCCACGGTTCAATAACTTCTGCTGAACAAATAGCAACAGAGGCAACACAAGAAAGAATTGAAGAAGGACATAAAGGTACAAGCGATGAACAGGAAAAAAAATCAGAAGCCGAAAAGAAAGCAGAAATAACCAAGTCATTAGTGGATGAGGGCGTTACAAATGCAGCTGAAGTTGTTGAGTGGCTTTTTAAAAACAATTTGAAGTATTCTTTTGTGGATGCTGATATTGAAAGCACAGCGTTCTTTTCAGTTAAATCAAAAGGCGGTAAAATTTTAATCTCATTAAACACAAGTCATCCTGCTTACCACAAACTTGTTGAAGTGTTGGAAGAATCCACCGAAGGAGCATCACAAGAAGAATTGCAAAGAAGATTATCAAATGCTTCAGAAGGGTTGAAACTTTTGTTGATGGCTTGGGCACGATATGAAGACGAACAACCAGATGGAAAACTTAAATCGAGCGCTCAAGAATCACGTCAAGATTGGGGAAGAATAGCGAGAGGATTTTTACAAGAAGACTAAGCGATGCTCTTCAAGAATGGTAGTGACCTACAGCCAAAACTCAGTGATTACATAAACAAATCGCAAGGACTTTTTATTTTTTCCCCATATATCAAACTTGAAACGCTGAAAGCGTTGATTGACGAACAACAAACCGTCAAAGCAGTTTTTGTAAGGTGGGAAACCAAAGATTTAATTCTTGGTTCATCCGACTTAGAAATTTATCCTTACTTGAGTAGCAAAGGAATTACCTTATATAGAAATTCACGATTGCATTTGAAAGCATACTTGGATCAATACCAAAATTGTTTTCTCACAAGCGCGAATATCTCTTCACGGGCTCTGAATCTTCCAACTTACTCCAATTACAATTACGAAATCGGAACTATCGTAGAAAATTTGGGGATGGAGGACCGTTTGTATTTCAGCATAATTGAAAGTGATTCTATTTTAATTACAGACAATATTTACAAGCAATTAAGCGAACAACTTCCTGAAAAGAAAAAAGAATTTCCTGACGAAGAAGAATTTCAATTCAGATTTGAAGCACCCGACAAAGATTTTTTGATTTCCGCTTTGCCAATGACTTTTAGTGTAGAGGCGCTTTACAGAATTTATGCGGAGAAAGAGATTAAGAATGAATCAGAATTGAACTGCGCTCTGCATGATTTAGCGTTGTATAAAATTCCTTTGGGCTTGCCTAAAGCAGAATTCATTAAGAGACTTACGGAAGCATTTTTCTCTCACATGTTCGTCCAAGGCTTTTTGAAAAACATAGAAACGTCAGGAGAAATTTATTTCGGATCAGCAAAAGAGTGGGTCCACAATAACTGCGCGGATGTGCCCACTCCTCGGAAATGGGAAATCACAGAAAATATTCAAGTGCTCTATAAATGGATTGTAACGCTTGGAAACGGAAAGTATGAAGTTGATAGACCAAACTATTCTGAAAGATTAAGGCTTACTAATGCATGAAAGAGGAAGAATATTTAAGCAGTAAAGAATCTAAAGCAGTATTGAAGATTCAAGATTGTGATTTGATGCACATCAGAATTTCAGGAAAATTGAATTTTGTGAAGAAGGGGAACGCTTTTCTTTATTCGAAAGCATCAATTCTAAAGTTCCTTAGCGAAGAACACAGAATTAAATAGCCCACCCTTCCGCAAATCGTGGGTGTCCGATGTTAGCACTAGGGGTCTTTCCCTAGGGCCTATTATTCGGTAGCTTCCTCGCTACCACAATTGTTAAACTAAAAGGTAGCCTGTGCAGTGGCACTGACCGTTCGGGCTGCGTGCGTTAGGGATGGCAGTGGACATCCTTTTGCTTTTTGGAGCAAAAGATGGGAACGCACAGCCCGACCCCGCTTTTTTGGAAGCGGGGGAACGCCCAAAAAAAGAGCACGCGGGTGGCGGATTGCTACTTTGCAATGCTACTTTAGCGCAATGAACCCAAACGGTATGGCGCTTCGGCTTTTTCTGGTGCTTTTTCTGGTATGCTGCGTGCTTGGCGCAATGGCTTTTTCGGTTACTGGCCTGGTGAGTGACAAAGAGGGGCTGCCTGTGCCGTTTGTTACGGTGTATATAGAGGGCACTACCCTTGGCACTACCACCAATGCCGATGGCAACTACCAATTGGAGTTGAAACCGGGCTACCATATTGTGGTGTTTCGCTATGTGGGCTATGGCACCGAGATACGCCCCATAACGGTGGAGGCGGATATGAAACTGGACGTTACGCTAAAACGGGTGGTGTTTCAACTGGGCGAGGCGGTAGCCGATGGTAGTGAAGACCCTGCCTATCGCATTATGCGGATGGCACGCGGAAAGCGCGAGTTTTTTCGCAATCAGGTGCAGGATTATTCGTGCAAGGTGTATATAAAAGGCACCAACTCGGTGAAAAACTTGCCGAAGCGTGTGCTGGGCCAATCGTTGGATTTTGCAGGCTTGGATAAAACCCGTAGCGGCATTGTGTATTTGTCTGAAAGCCTTTCGGAGTTTCATTTCAAAGCGCCCAACGTTACCAAAGAGCGGGTTATTGCCTCGAAGGTGAGCGGCAAATCGCAGGGGTTTACGTGGAATAATGCCACAAGCTTGGAGTTCAATTTCTACGATCGCAATTATAGTTTGGAGGGGTTGTCGGACCGCAATTTGGTGTCGCCCTTGTCGCCCAATGCCACCATGTATTACCGATTTAAGTACAAGGGGTTTTATATGGAGGATTCCATTATTGTGAACCAAATTGAGGTGATACCGCGCACCAAGGGGGTGCCGTTGTTTAAGGGATTCATCTACATTCAAGAAAACTCGTGGCGCATTCATGCGGTAGATGTGATGCTTACTTCCGAGTCGGGTATTGAGTTTGTAGACACTGTGCGTATGAAGGCCGATTTTATTCCGTTGACCAAAGATTTGTGGTTGAAAGGCACGCTGACCTTCGATTTTTCGTTCAATGTGAAGATTGTGAAAGTGAAAGGATTTGGCACGTTTACCTCCGTGTTTTCGGACTACAGCGTGCGCAAATACAACAAGGACGTGGCATACCTGAATGGCCTTGTGCCGCAGCTAGAGCCCGATGAGGTGAGCGAAGAAGAGGCCTCTAAACCGAAGGAGAAAAAGCAACCAAAGGCTATTGCCAAGTTGAAAGAACAGGTGGAACAGCAGGACAGCGTGGGTGTGGGTGCTACCGCATTCGATTTTAAGCAATGGGAGAAAGGCCCGCTGGTGAAGATTGAATCGGAAGCCAATGCCAAAGATTCTACCTTTTGGTCGGAAATCAGGTCTATTCCACTTACGGCATTGGAGGCCAATGATTACAAGGTGAAGGATAGCATCGAGGTGGTGGTGAACAGTATTGTTTACAAGGATTCGATGGATAGGAAGAACAACCGATTCAAAGCGCAAGATTTGCTTTACGGATACACGTACAAAAACAGCAAAAAGAATTGGTCGCTGCAGTTTCAAAGCCCGTTTACCGCAGTGCAGTTCAATACGGTAGAGGGTTACCTTATTGACCATAAAATCACGTTCAACAAGAATGGAGATGATAAAAACACGGGGTTTGTGGCGAGCTACACCAATCGCTATGGCTTTGCGTCACACCGCTATTTTGGAAAAGGAACGGTGTTTTACCGTTTCAACCGAAAGAATAGAATGCGCATTTCTGCCGAAGGTGGGCACTACATCCGCCAGTTTCAGGACGATGCCGTGTCTGAATCCTTGAATTCGCTTTACACTGTTCTGCTGGAAGAGAACTACGCGAAGTTTTACACCGAAAGCTATGGCCGTTTGGGTTGGGGCATGGAAGTGCTGAATGGGGTGTCGCTTTCGGTGAATACCTACTATGGCCAGCGCAATGCGGTGCAAAATGTGCCCAAAGCGGATATTGACGGGCAATATGTGAACACGGAAGGCAAGCAGTTTACCCTCAATGAACCTGCGAATGAGCAGTTGGCCTACGGCAATTCGCGCTTTGCGGACAACCGTGCGTTTAAGTTGAAATTCGGGGTGCGTTTCCGTCCCTATCAGAAATATTTGGAGTTTCCCGACCGCAAAATCAATTTGGGGAGCAAGTGGCCAGAGTTCAATTTGAACTACGAATGGGGCATTCCAGAGGTAGGAGGTTCCAGCAGCAATTTCTCGTTTCTTCAATTGCAGGTAGAAGACGAGCACAAATTTGGATTGGCAGGTAAGTTTGAATGGGCGGTGGATGCCGGTTGGTTTGCTTACAATAAGAACGTAGCCTTCACCGATTTCAAGCATTTCTACACCGCTCAAGTGCACGTTACGCCATCGGGACTTAGCCGTTTCAAAGCAATGCCTTACTATGCTGCCAGCACCGATGATGTGTATGTGTCGGCCCACGTGGAGCATCATTTTCCGGGGCTGTTGTTGGGCAAAATTCCGCTTATCAAGAAATTGAAATGGCAGGAAGTGATAGGTGCCCATTACCTCTACGAGCCCAACTTCGGCAACTATTGGGAGCTTACGGTGGGCATCGAAAACATATTCCGCATTATCCGGGTTGATTTTGTGTTTCCCTTCCGCGAAGCGCAATACCAGCAGTTTGCCTTCCGATTCCAGTTGGGCATTTGATTCCTAATTCCACCAACCATTTTCCACACACCTATGAATCCTTCTCGCATTGCCATAATTGGATGTGGCAACCTAGGCCAAGCCCTCGCTAACGGCATTATTGCATCGGGCGCGGTGCCCGCTCAAAACATCACTGTTACCCGCAGAAACCTCTCTTCGCTTGGCGCTTTAGGCAAGTTGGGAGTACAACTTACCAGCGACAACAGAGAAGCGGTATCTAATGCCGACCTCATTATTCTTGCGGTAAAACCCTACAATGTAGAACCGTTGGTGAAGGAATTTGCCGATTTATTGGATGCCAATCGGCATGTGGTGGTGTCTGTAGCCACAGGCATCACGCTCAAACAAATTGGGGCGCATGTACCCGCAACTATGCCGCTATTCAGAGCCATGCCCAACACGGCAGCAGATGTGCGCGAATCGGTAACGGCTATTTGTTCGGTGCATGCCTCTGCAGCCCAGCGCGACCAAGTTTCTGCTTTGTTCGATAGCATTGGTGTTTCGTTGTTTATAGACGAAGACTTGATGGAATCGGCCACTATTCTTGGTGCTTGTGGTATAGCGTATGCGCTGCGGTTTATTCGCGCCATGATTCAAGGCGGAATAGAAGTGGGCTTTGATGCCAAAACGGCCACTAAAATTGTAAGCCAAACCGTGAAAGGCGCAGCCGAACTGCTGATACAAAAAGGCGGACACCCCGAGCAAGAGATTGATAAAGTAACCACACCCAAAGGCTGCACCATTGTGGGACTAAATGAGATGGAGCACGCTGGATTTAGCTCTGCACTTATCAAAGGCATTGTCGCATCTTACGACAAGATTGCTAAATGAGGTAGCGCATTTCTAGGCTGTTACGGCAAGTGGATAGAACAGATACTTTTCAAAACAATTAACCTCATATTTCCTTTATTTCGCACACCTAATTAAAATCAACCATGCAAGAGTTCATAGCCCGTCCACTATTCACCGAGGAACACGAAATGTTTCGTCAATCCGTTCGCGATTACATCAATAAAGAGATTGTTCCCAACAATGCCGAATGGGAGAAAAACCACATGGTGAGTCGTGAAAGCTGGGAGAAATTGGGTGCCAATGGATTTCTGTGCATCCAAACTCCCGAGCAATATGGAGGAATGGGCATTAGCGATTTTAGATACAATACGGTTTTCACCGAAGAGCTGAGTCGCAGTGGTGCTGCGGGTCCTGCGGTGGGCTATCCGTTGCACAACGATATTGTGCTTCCCTACATATTGGATTTTGGTACGGA
>CAMDOM010000057.1 GCA_945903645.1 Chryseobacterium gleum | reverse complement strand
ATTGATGCAGGCAAAAAGTTTGTAATTCTAGTAGAGAACAATCCCTCTATCCATTCTAAAAATGATATTGCTGGTTCCAACCAAATGCTGGGATCAGCATATTTAAATGTTCGAGATTATGTCAATTCAGTTATACATTTTACCAATTCGGATAAAAATTTCCCTGTTGCAGGCAACAATAGATTGATAAATCTGGAATTACTTTATCGGGCATATTTGGGTTCAGGAAATTTTGATAAAGCGCTTGAAACTGTTCATTTGGCATTGAATCACCCCAGGGTAAAGGCCAAACCAGCAACTCTACCCAGATGGTATTTTCTCCAATCGTGCGTTCAATTTGTAAACGGTGATATTGATTCAGCTTATCGGAATTTGAATCGTGATGCATACCTAACCAAGCAAAGAGACGATTGGAACGTTCAATTTCGTCTTTTGGAGATTATGATTATGATTGAAAAGAAAGAAGAAGAATGGATTGATTTTCGAATTCAAACCCTTCGCAAGTTTTTTGCGCGCAATCGAAAGCTTCTAACTCCCAGAGTGAAAGCATCATTGGATATCTTGAGCGCATTGTTAAGAAAAGGATTGGAATTCGATGAATTAAGCAAAAACACAGAGAGTTTGCTGGATCAAAGCATTGAGGAGTCTGAGGGATACAAATGGAACGCAGTGGGAGCAGAAGTAATCCGATTAGACCATTGGGTTCAATCGAAACGGAAAAAGCTACGAAAGGTCTAATTACCTTTATTTAATTTATAGGAGTTCAGGATAGAAATTGTTGTTTCAACCTGTTCTCGACTTATCCCCAAATGCGTAACGAATCGCAGCATCCGCGGCCCCATGGTGAGTGCCTTTATTCCTTTTTCTGATAGAAAGGACATGAAATTAGTTAAATCAGCGTATTCTTGAAGTTGAAATATAACGATATTAGTTTCTTGCTTATAAACGTGTTCTATATATGGTAACCCATTTAAAGTTGAGGCTATTAACTCCGCATGTTCATGGTCAATGGCTAAGCGACCAACGTTATGCTTTAAAGCAAACAGGCCACCAGCGGCAATAAAACCAGCCTGCCGCATTCCGCCTCCAAAAACTTTTCGAACTCTTCTGGCTTGCGAAATAAACTTCGTATCACCCAAAAGAATAGATCCTACTGGAGCGCCCAAGCCTTTAGACAAACAAATGCTAATGGAGTCAAATAAGGCGCCATGATCTTTTGGAGTGCTACCTTCAGACAACATGGCATTGAATAACCTGGCGCCATCCATGTGCAATTTTAGCCCATTTGACCGACATGCCTCCGAAATACTCTTGATATTGGAAATTGGAAACACTTTCCCACCACCTCGATTGCACGAATTTTCAATACAGACTATTCTGGAAGCAGGAAAATGAACATTGTCTGGTCTAATTCGGTCTAGCACATCTTGTACGCCAAAAACACCTCTTGCACCAGGAATTAAACTAACTGAAACACCTGAATTTGATGCAATTCCACCACCTTCATAATAATGAACATGAGCCTCTGCATCGCATATTAATTCATCTCCTGGTCGTGTATGAACTTTAATGGCTGTTTGATTTGCCATAGTTCCACTTGGGAAAAAAAGAGCTTCATCCATGCCAAAAAGATTTGCAGCATAATCTTGTAGCTCGTTTATGGTCGGATCTTCACCAAAAACGTCATCGCCTACTTGGGCAGAATTCATGGCAGCAAGCATTTCCTGAGAAGGAATTGTTACTGTATCTGAACGTAAATCTATCATGTGCGATGATGGGACAGGAAATCACTTCTACCGAGCAATGGATTAACATTTAAGCTCGTTTCTGAATGGCTTAATTCTAGCCAACTCGTGTACCCGGAGCGGGAATCGAACCCGCACGGCCGCAATGGCCACAGGATTTTAAGTCCTGCGTGTCTACCTATTCCACCATCCGGGCATAACACTTCAACACATAACTACAAAAAGAAAATCCTCCGCCAGGAGGATTCGCTTTACCATTTGTGGAGCGAGAGACGGGATTCGAACCCGCGACCCCGACCTTGGCAAGGTCGTGCTCTACCAACTGAGCTACTCTCGCATTTGGGGCTGCAAATGTAACTGTTTAGTTGATTTTTCAAAATCAAACTTGCACAAGTTTAAATTTTCTTTTTCCAACTAACGAAATATAATTTTTCTACCTGGATTCCTTGAAATATTTGGTTGATTATAACATCAAAGAAGATTTATAACTGGTTATTTCATCCATAGTTGAAGCGGGATTCTTAAGGCGATTGAGATATTTGGGATAAAAAGTATGTTTAGCCCTTTCGACCAGTAAGTACTTTCTTAATGCCATGCAATTTGAGCAAGGCTTCTACAGGAGTAAGTGTGTCAATGTCGGTGTTGAGAATCTCTTCCCTTACTTGCTCTAAAACAGGGTCGTCTAGTTGAAAGAAGCTTAACTGTAAATCTTTATCTAATCTGCCTGCAGTTTTTGGTTTTTTGTGCTCGGACTGATTATCTCGCGAAGATTCAAGGGCAATCAGAATTTCAGACGCGCGTTGCACCACGGAAACTGGCATCCCTGCCATTTTTGCCACATGAATTCCAAAACTGTGAGCGGTTCCTCCAGGTTTTAACTTGCGCAAGAACAACACATTTTTTCCAACTTCCTTTACAGAAACATGAAAGTTTTTAACCCGAGGAAAGCGTTGCTCTAAATCGTTTAGTTCGTGATAGTGCGTGGCAAATAAAACGTTTGGGCGTGCTTTTTTTCCCTCATGCAAGTACTCTACAATGGCCATTGCTATAGAAATGCCATCATAGGTGCTTGTGCCTCGCCCAATTTCATCTAAAATAATCAGACTTTGGGATGTCATATTATTTAGAATACTCGCAGTTTCATTCATTTCTACCATGAAAGTCGACTCGCCTTGGGTTAGATTATCACTGGCTCCCACACGACTAAATACTTTGTCTACAATTCCAAGTAGAGCATTTTTTGCAGGAACGAAGCAACCAATCTGTGCCATTATGCTAATCAAAGCAGTTTGGCGCAGTAAAGCGGACTTACCGCTCATATTTGGTCCAGTGATTATCAATATTTGTTGTGAACTGCTATCTAGAAGGACATCGTTAGCAACATACTCTTCGCCAATTGGTAATGATTGCTCAATTACAGGATGACGGCCATCAAGTATTTGGCATTTATTTCCCTCGCAAAATTGAGGTCTTGTATATTGATTAGCCTCACTTATTTGCGCAAAAGAAAGAAGACAATCTACTTGAGCTATTATATTGGCGTTTTGCTGTAATACTGGAATAAACTCAGCTAGATCCAGTACAAGTTGATGATAAAGGTCTGTTTCTATTTTGAGAATTTTTTCTTCAGCCCCTAGAATTTTGTCTTCATACTCTTTCAATTCTGGAGTGATATATCGTTCTTGATTTACGAGTGTTTGCTTACGAATCCATTCATGAGGTACTTTGTCTTTGTGAGAGTTTGTAACCTCTAGATAGTATCCAAAAACGTTGTTAAACCCAATTTTCAGACTAGATATTCCAGTAGCTGAAATTTCTCGCTGCTGAATGGCAACAAGGTGGTCTTTTCCGGAAAATGCAAGACCCCTCAAATAGTCAAGTTCTTCTGAAAGCCCGCAGGCCATTACTCCACCTTTCGAAACTAGTACAGGAGCGTCCTCTTTTATGGTGGAGTTAATGCGTTCAAACACATGTTCTAAGGCATTGATACGAATACCCATGTCCTTTAATGATTCACATGGCAAAGACTGTAAATCGCGCTTTATTAGTGGGAGTTTTTGAAGAGCTCGTTTTAGAACTAGTAGTTCTCTTGGGTTAATTCGTCCAGTAGAAATTTTGGATGCAAGTCGCTCCAAGTCACTTACATCATTAAAGAATTTTTGCAGATTCTGACGCGCTATATCTTGTTTTAGGAGTGTGCTTACTGCATCTAATCGCCTTTCAATTAAATGTGTTTCTTTTAAGGGGAGTGCTAGCCAACGCTTCAACATGCGCGCTCCCATTGGTGTAATTGTGGAGTCTAGGATATTCAACAGACTTTTACCATCACTGCTTGTTGGCTGAAGGATTTCCAGATTGCGCATTGTAAAGCCATCTACCCACATGTAATGCTCGGGCTCAATTCTAGCAAGTGCGGTAATATGCGCTGTTTTTACATGTTCCGTGTCTGCTAAATACTGAAGTATTGCACCAGCGGCAATTACTCCATGATTTAGATGCTCTACTCCAAATCCCTTTAAGTTTCTTGTTCCAAAGTGTCGGTTTAGTAGGTCTTCTGCAAATTGGGAAGTGAAGACCCAATCTTCCATTGTAAACGTGCAATATCCATTTCCAAAAAGTTCTTGAAATCGTTGACGATAGCTCTTTCGGAAAACCATTTCATTCGGTGAAAAATTCTGGATCAACTTCTGGGCATAGCTGTCATCTCCTTCAGCAATCAGGAACTCTCCCGTGGAAATATCTAGAAACGCAAGACCAATGCTATCTTTTTCAAAATGAACGCTACACAGAAAATTATTACTTCGCTGTTCAAGGACGTTATCACTCATGGAGAGTCCAGGAGTCACCAATTCTGTAACACCACGTTTAACTATTCCCTTTACTGTTTTTGGGTCTTCCAATTGATCACAAACTGCAACGCGAAATCCTGCTCGAACTAATTTTGGCAAATATGATTCCAAGGAGTGATAAGGAAAACCTGCTAGTTCAATATGTGAAGCGGAGCCGTTTGTCCTCTTGGTTAATACAATTCCAAGGGTTTTAGATGCTTTAATTGCATCTTCTCCAAAGGTTTCGTAGAAATCACCAACTCGAAACAGTAATATAGCATCAGGGTATTTCGCCTTGATTGCATTGAATTGCTTCATTAGAGGCGTAACTGAATCTTTTGGTTCTTTGGCCAATTGTATTAGGGTATTTTTGGAGGGACGCTAAGGTAATACGGCTAAAGAATGGAGCAAGGAAAAAAGTTGACAATGCAGGAGCTTGAAAGGCCAACAATAGATGAATTTTCAAGCAAAGTTAAACTACCTGTTGTGGTTGTATTGGATAACATCAGGAGTTTACATAATGTGGGATCATTTTTCAGAACTGCTGATGCCTTCGCTGTTGAAAGCCTCTACTTATGCGGTATTACGGCAACTCCACCAAATCGAGAAATACATAAGACAGCCCTGGGTGCTACTGAAAGTGTTGTTTGGCAATACTGGGATTCAACAGCCGAAGCAATTGCTTTCTTGAAGAAAGAAGATTTTATTCTTGTTGGTGTAGAACAAGTATTGGGAGGGGTCTCTCCAAAGGCTATTTCGCTAGACACTGAGAAGAAGTACGCACTTATTTTTGGTAATGAAGTTTATGGTGTAGGTCAGGAACTATTGAATAAATGTGATTATTTCGTTGAAATACCGCAAGTTGGCACAAAGCACTCGTTAAATGTTGCGGTTAGTGTAGGTATCGTTGTTTGGGAATTCTTTTCCAAGCTAAGAAGTTAGGAACTAATTTCTTTATTTAATAAGTCAGAATTTTAGCAAACAAAAAAGCCGTTCCGAAACTCGGAACGGCTTTTTTAATTCTATTAATCCTGCTTTTATTGAGCTATGAAGTCAACTCGTCTATTCACGTTAAGCGCATCTACAGAAGTTGAAAGAGGCTTAGCTTCTCCTTCGCTTACTACTGATAAACGACCAGCATCAATTCCGTACACTTTAACTAGGTGGTCAACCGCAGCTTGCGCACGTTTTTCAGCAAGAGTTTTATTGAAATCTTCTGCTCCAGAAACGTCAGATGAACCAACTACTTTAACTTTCACACCTGAGTTGGCTTTCATCAATTTAGCGACTTCAGCAAGTTTGTCGTAACTGCTCCAGTAGTCAATACGTGAACTATTCACCTTGAAGTATATTGACATTAAGTTACTTCCAGAAGTAACAGTTGAAGAAGTTGCAGATTTATCACCAGCTCCTTTTGCATTGATAGTCTTACCTTGGAAGTTAACTAGATTTCCAGCAGGTGTGCTTGGCTCCAAGTCTTTGCTATCAGCAACGCCATCAGCATCAGAATCTAGCTCACGTCCATTCTCATCAACTCGAGCACCTTTGTTTGTGAACGGGTCTGCATCCAAATGATCTGGAACACTATCACCGTCTGTATCAAGTGCACGGCCACTACCATCTACTGCCACATCAGCTACAGTACCTGGCTCTTTGTCAAACAAATCAGAGACACCATCACCGTCAGCATCTTGGGCAAGACCATCGATATTGGCCTGAATGTCGGACATGTTTTTCGCAAGAGCTTGGTAAGGATTGACCCATTCTTTGCTGTCTTTGTTCTTGCCAAATTTGAACGCTAAACTTAGGTTAAGGTAACTGTAGCTATCCTTAGTTCCTGTGTTACCAACTGTAGCGTCCAATTTTTCAGAGAACGTAAATCTGTGCGTGTATTCAACGCCTAAGTCAAATCTTCTAGATAGACGAAACTTAACCCCAACACCCACAGGCATTATGACCTCATTAGTAGGATTTGCTCCTTCACCAGTCTCAGAAAAACCATAACCGCTTATGAATTCATCACTGTATAGACCTCTTTTTTCACTTCTAAATGTGATTAAACCGATACCCACAGTAACGTATGATGTAAACCACCTTGGTTTAGTTCGGTCTGTGTACAATAAATTAATTGGATTGAACGTGGCGTTCAAAGTGTAGTCGATAAAAGTGGTGGTAAATTTTACGTTTTTCTGCTCTGTGGATGGCACGCTAGCATTTCCGGAAGATGAATTGTGCTTTAGTCTCTTTATGCCTCCCAAAGTACCGCCCATAACATTAACATTAAATCCAAAAACTGGATTTAGCTGATAGTTAATGTATCCACCGCCAGCGAAATTCCATCGTTCAGTTGCATTGTCAGAAGGCCAAAAGTCATATTGACGAATGTCTCCATAAAATAAGGTGTAGCCTCCATGAGCACCAATAGAAAAGCTATTCCAGCGAACCTTTGTTGATTTAGTAGTAGCTTCTTTAGCTGGTTTGTCCGCTTTTTTCTTACCATCCTTATCCTGAGCAACAGCTGACAGGCTAATAACGGAGAGAATTGTTAGAAATAGTAATCCCTTTTTCATGTCTAATTTCGTAAGAGGTTGTTTGCTTATATCTTTTTCGTTAGTTCCTTGATTAGGAACATTCACGGTGCAAAAGTAATTAAATATGTCACTTTTGAACTAGAGATAAAAAAAAATATGGATACTGCATTATGATATCGCAATGCGATGGATACCAGTTGAATAAGGTCGATTTATTTGTCGTATTAGCGCAGTTAAGTCTTGTTCATTGGCCACAAAGTCAATGTTGTTGGTTTCTATGATGAGTATCGTTAGTTCTAGTTGCTGCTTGAAATAGTCCAAATAGCCTGATGTGATTTTTTGTAGGTATTCGAGTTCTATAACCGTTTCATATGCTCTACCGCGCGATACAATTTGCCGAAGTGATTTCTCTTCGGTGCAATGTAGGTATATAAGTAAGTCCGGTTTTGGTAATCTACCATTGATTATTTGAAAAAGGCTTTGATAGAGTTCAAACTCATCCTCTGGTAAGTTTATCTTGGCGAATATCAAGGATTTGGCAAAGGAATAGTCGGCCACAACGCCTGGGTGAAACAAATCAGTTCTATTAAGCTCATTTCGATTCTGATGATACCGTTCAGCAAGGAAACTCAGTTCCAATGCGAATGCATGTTTTTCAGGATTTTCGTAGAACTTGGGCAAGAATGGGTTGTCAGCGAAATGTTCCAATATCAATCGCGTTCCCCATAGTTCTGATAATAGTTTGGCAAGTGTAGTTTTCCCTGAGCCAATGTTTCCCTCAATCACGATATAATCTCTATGGATTTGTTCCATTTGGCTCATCTCAGAGAAAGTTCAGTGATTACGCTTTGGTCAGGACAATTTTGTAAAATCAGATTATAGTTTAACCCAATTGTGGGGTGAAGCAAATCCCCTACGAGCTCGCACATTGGCGTCAGCGCAAATCTACGTAGGTGCACTAGCTTATGCGGAATTGATAATTCCTCGGTTGCCACTATTGCTCCATCCCAATGCAATATATCGATGTCAATTATTCTTGATGTGTAGTTCTTTTCTTCGGTCCTGACTCGTCCAAGTTTACGTTCAATGGAATGAATTCCATGAAGCAATTCTAATGGAGAAAGTTGTGATTTTACCAGTAGCGCTTGATTTAAAAAAGGAGTTGGTGCATCAAATCCCCAGGAATCAGATTTATAAATCTTAGAATAAGCTGTAATTTCTCCGACACTCAAAAGAAGATCGGTACACGATTTTTTCAGCATACCTAATGAATCACCCAAGTTGGAGCCAAGAAGCAAAACGTAGTTGTAACTGTACTTAGGCAAATCCATAAAAGGTAATTTGAGCCCGCGAATATGGCTTTTAACATTCAATAACGGTATGACTTACGTAAAGTTGAACCGTTAACTACTTTTGACACCTCAAATTTTATAACTACTAAAATGGGACAATTCTTCAAATTCATGTTTGCCAGTGCCTTGGGCTTAATCTTGGGCATTCTTCTACTTTTTGCAATTCTCGCTGGTATTGGTGCAGCTATTGGCAGTAAAAGCCATACCGAAGTGAAAGATAATTCGGTGCTTCATATCGAATTGAATGAGGAGATTAAAGAGCGGGGAATAGATAACCCGTTTGATATCGATCCATCTACTTTCAAACCCAATGGTGGTTTGGGACTTAATGATATTCTTTCGAGCATCGAAAATGCCGCCTCTGATGACAAAATCAAAGGCATCTATTTGGATATGACAGCTATTCCTGCTGGAATGGCAACGGTTGAAGAGATTCGTAATGCTTTGCTGAAATTTAAAGAAAGCGGCAAGTGGATTGTGAGCTACAGTGAAATTTATACCCAAAAAGCATATTACGTGGCATCAGTTTCGGATGAAATTTGGTTGAACCCGGAAGGTTTGGTGGAATGGCGTGGATTGGGTTCGCAGGTCATTTTTCTTAAAAACATGTTCGAGAAGCTAGAACTTGAACCACAAATTATTCGTTACGGAAAATTTAAAAGCGCCATCGAGCCTTTGATGCTAGATAAAATGAGTGATGCCAATAGGTTGCAAACCATGAGCTATATGGATGCCCTTTGGGACAAAATGTTGGAAGGTATTTCTGCATCCAGAAAAAAGACTGTTTCTGAATTGGATTTAATGGCTCAAAATGCTTCAATCCAAAATGCCGAACATGCTATGAAGTTTGGTTTAGTGGATAAATTGATTTACAAGGATGAAGTTTTGGCGAAAATTCGTGAGCGCCTAGAATTGAAGGAGGAGAAAGATGAAATCAATTTCATAGGACTCAGAAAATACAAGGATGCCCCAATTACTGATTCTGATGATGATGACAAGAAATCCACATCAAAAGACCGTATTGCAGTAATTTACGCGGTGGGTGGAATCAATTCTGGAGAAGGTGATGATGAGTCTATTGGCTCTGAAACAATATCAAAAGAAATACGCGAAGCTCGACTTGACGATAAAGTGAAAGCCATTGTATTGCGCATAAACAGCGGTGGTGGTAGCGCTTTGGCATCAGATGTAATTTGGAGAGAAACTGTTTTGGCTAAAAAAGCTAAGCCGTTCGTGGTTTCCTTCGGTGATGTTGCTGCTTCTGGTGGTTACTATATTGCTTGTGCGGCCGATACCATTGTGGCACAGCCTAACACAATTACAGGTTCAATTGGTGTGTTTGGCGTACTGTTTAACGCCCAAAAAATGCTAAACAACAAACTTGGCATTACCGTAGATACCGTAAAAACCAATCGATTTGCTGACCTTGGAATGCCATTGCGCCCACTTACAGAGGTAGAGCGCGAGATTGTTCAGAACAGTGTAAACGATATTTACTTCGATTTCATTGGTAAAGTGGCTGAAGGCCGTGGTATGACAACAGCCGAAATTGACAGCATTGGGCAAGGCCGTGTGTGGAGCGGAAGAGACGCATTGCGCATTGGCTTGGTGGATGTTTTAGGTGGTATTGATGATGCAGTGAAAATTGCTGCTAACATGGCTGGACTTGATGACTATCGCGTAATTGAACTTCCAGAAGAGAAAGATGCTATGGAGCAATTGGTGAAGGACATTACTGGCGAAGGGCAAGAGGCATTGCTTAAAGCGCGCCTTGGCAATTACTACACCTACATGAAAGATGTAGAAGAATTGATGAATATGAAAGGTGTTCAGGCGCGATTGCCCTATACAATCTATATCGACTAAGAGGTTGTTTTATTTTAACGGTTGTGTTGTGTGGATTAAGCTATGGAAGCTAGATAGATTCGCGCTTCGGAGGCCTCAAACGGAGCATAAAGCTGTTTTTGGAGGCTCTTTACGGCCATCTTGATGGCTTTTTGGTCTTGCGGGTCATTGCCATTTTCTTGAGGTTCATAGCTGTGGCGAGTAGCCCAGTCTCAATGGATACCTTGTCTATGCCACGGAGCATGAAGCGTGTGAAGCCCATGTTGCGCTTGAGGTTTCCAAAGGCCGATTCCACTTCTACTGGGCGTTGACTGCGATGATGGAGTCCTTCCTCGGAAGTGAGCAATTGACGTGCCTTTTCCTTGAGCGCATTGAGCCTGTGGTTGACCTCTATGACACGATTGCCCTCTGCTGCCTTGAAGCATGCACTACGGATTGGGCATCTGGTGCAGTCCTGGGCACGGTAGTGAGATACGGTGCTGACATGGCCCGAACGGTTTTGCTTATGGGCGTCCCTGATGTGGTGCATGGGCTGGCCCATGGGGTAGATGTAGTGATTTTTTTCCTGTCGTAGTGTAGCATAGAGACATGGAAGGGGTTCTTCTGCTGCCAGTTTTTTTGCTGTTCGCGGTGGTACATGTTGTACTTGACATAGGCAGTGATGTTGTTCTTTTCTAGCTCTTGGTAGTTTTGCTCAGAGCCATAGCCTGCATCGGCCACAACGGCCTCGGGCATCCTGTCATACTGATCTTGGAACTGGTCGATGTGGGCAGGCATGGTCAGCGTGTCGGTGGGGTCGGAATGTAGGCTGTAGTTGATAACGTAACGGTATTGTGTGCTCCATTGGACATTGTAGCCAAGCTTGAGCTGGCCGTTGCCCATGTGGTCGTCCTTCATGCGCATGAAGGTGGCATCTGGGTCGGTCTTGGAGTAGCTACCTCGGCCGTTAAGGATGCGCTCCTTCTGGGCATACTCTCTGAGCTTGCTCGGCCAATTTTTCTTGGCGTATGTGAGCTTCTGCTGCTTCTTGGCGTCCACGTCCTTGCCCTTGAGTGCTTCATTTATCCTATCGATGGTCTGTTCCACCTTTTCTGGATCCATCTTTCCAAGTTCAGGCGGCTGCTCATCGGCCAGTTCCTCTTTTGCCACCTGCTGCGTGTAGGCCCATAGTTCTTCCAACTGCTTTTTCATCTTCTCGCGATTGGTAACAATAGACTTTCCCCACACGAAGGTATAACGGTTGGCTGTGGATTCAATCTTGGTGCCATCTGTATAAACCGCCTTTAGGTCAACGTGACCTGCCTCCATGAGTATCAACACCACTTCGCTAAACACCTGTTTCATCGCATTCCGCAGGCGATGGCTGCGAAAGCGATTGATAGTGTTGTGGTCGGGGCGAACCATACCGCTAAGCCACATGAAGTGGATGTTCTCGCACAGGGCAGCCTCCATTCTGCGTGAAGAGTAAATGTTACTCAGATAGGCATAGACCAGCACCTTGAGCATCATGCGCGGGTGGTAGGTCGATGCCCCGCCTCCGCTATACACCTTGAGCAGCGGCCCTAGGTCTATCCTATCTATTACAGCGTTAACCACACGCACCGCATGGGTGGCCGGTATTAACTCATCAAACGTGGGTGGCAGCAACATCATCTGACCCTGCGCATATTCTTTGAAAACAACCTTCCCTTTCTTTTCCATGACAACTAAGGTCGATCGCCAAAATCAAATTGTCAAGATCCAATCTATAGTAGTTTTCAACAGTCATTAAAAAAGAAAAGGCTGCCTCAACTTATGAGACAGCCTCTTTTAGTTTTGGGGTGGATGATGGGGCTCGAACCCACGACCTCCGGAATCACAATCCAGCGCTCTAACCGACTGAGCTACAACCACCGTTTCGGGAGGCAAAGATAGCACTCACTTCCATATAGCACACACCAAATGCAATTTTCCACCCAGGCTATTTTAATCCTTCTTTTCTGCCTTGGATAAGCGCTGCAATCTGACCTGTACCTTTACATCACCATGGAAAATGAAGCACTCGTTCTAGTAGAGGGTATGACCTGCGCCAATTGTGCAGCGGGCATTCATCGCAAACTGACCAAAGCAGGTTACGACCATGTAAACGTGAGTTTTGCTACTGGCGAGGTGGCCATTGAAAATCATTCACCCATCGACCTCGACCATGTGAGTGCCCTAATAACCCAAGCGGGATACACGTATATCGGCACCAAAACCATTGCTCATTCGGGGCTAGCCAGCATTGAGAGAAAATTTCTATTCACATTGCTATTTACCATTCCACTTCTGGCACACATGGTACTATCGTGGCATCCGCTTCATCTTCCTATCGTACAGATGTGTCTTGCTATTCCGGTTGTAGCTCTAGGCACTTGGCATTTTGGAAAAAGCGCTTTGGGCTCGTTGCGTAATGGTGTGCCCAATATGGATGTGCTCATTTTCATTGGCTCCACTTCGGCATTTCTCTACAGTGTTTTTGGGATTTGTATAAGTTGGGGCACAGGCAACGAATCGAACTATCTGTTTTTCGAAACTGCCGCTACCATTATTTCATTGGTGTTGCTAGGCAACGTAATGGAGCACCGCGCTGTGAAACAAACCACCACGGCCATTGCCGACCTCAGTCGCTTGCAAGTGGGCATTGCAAAAAAATTGGTGACAGAAAATGGCATTGAAAAAATTGTGGAAACGCCTTATCAAAACCTGCTAGTTGGCGATGTAATTCAAGTGAATACAGGCGATAGCATTCCCTCTGATGGCGAAGTGTTGAAAGGCGAATTGCACACCAACGAAAGCATGATAACGGGCGAAAGCAGCTTGGTGACAAAATCGGTGAGCAACTCAGTTATTGGAGGCACGATGGTCGAAAACGGAAATGCACAAATACGCCTCACGGCCATTGGAAAAACCACTGTGCTTTCGGGCATCATTGCATTGGTAAAGAAAGCGCAACAAGAAAAACCGTCCATGCAAAAATTGGCTGATAAGGTAAGCGCCATTTTTGTTCCTGTGGTATTGGGCATTGCATTGCTCACATTTCTCTTGGCCTTTTTTGCATTTGGCCTCAGCCTCCCTTCAGCCATTATGAATGCCGTGGCCGTGTTGGTTATTTCGTGCCCATGCGCCATGGGTCTAGCCACTCCTACTGCGGTAATGGTTGGTTTGGGAAGAAGCGCAAAGAGAGGTGTGCTCTTTAAAGGTGCGGAAAGCGTAGAACTTATTTCGAAAGTAACACGCGTGGTTTTCGACAAAACTGGAACACTCACCACTGGCAATATGCGTTTGGACAACGCCAATTTTTACAATTGTACCTCCGCAGAAGCATGGGCAATTATGCTCCAACTTGAGCGCCAATCGTCACATCCTATTGCTAAAGCTATTGTTCGCGAAATTGAAAGTGGTGCGTTACTAGGTACGTCAAACACCAACCATAGTGCTGTGCTGCGCGAAATTCAAGAAATAAAAGGCCAGGGAATGCGAGCCAAAGATGATGAAGGCAATACTTGGCAAGTAGGCTCCTTTGCGCTTCTATCCAAGGAAGACAGCCCTAAAGCCCAAGACATCAACCTTCTAAAAAATGGCCTTTTGTTAGCCGCTTTCGATGTGAAAGACGAGATACGTCCCAATGCCCAGTCAATTGTTGCTTTTCTAAATCAACGCGGCATTACTACAGTGCTCCTTAGCGGTGACCGTCAATCCAAATGCGATGGTGTGGCTCTCCAACTTGGCATCAAAGAGGTGCACGCTCAGCAACTTCCCGAGCAAAAACTTGAACGTATGCAGCAATGGACCGCCAACGAACCCACCGCCATGGTAGGCGATGGAATTAACGATGCTCCTGCCCTTACCCGCGCCACCGTGGGCATTTCCATCAGTAGCGCCAGCCAAATTGCCATCAATGCCGCCAATGTCATCGTTATGGACAATGGTGGCCTTGCCAAACTGCAAGAAGCGTTTCTACTGGGCCACCACACGGTGCTCACCATCAAACAAAATCTTTTTTGGGCCTTTGTCTACAATATCATCGCCATCCCATTGGCGGCATTTGGCTTCCTCAACCCCATGGTAGCTGCATTCTCAATGGCCTTATCTGATGTGGTGGTCATTGGCAACGCCATCCGATTCAAATACAAACGGTTGGATTAAACTTCCTAAAACAAAAAACCCCAACGCTTTGCAGCGTCAGGATTTTGGTGGGCCCTACTGGGTTCGAACCAGTGACCCTCTGCTTGTAAGGCAGATGCTCTGAACCAGCTGAGCTAAGAGCCCGATTTGGGGGTGCAAATGTAACTAAGGGTTTGATGTGTGCAAGGCCTTCGAAAAAAAATCTTATTATTTTCCT
>CAMDOM010000056.1 GCA_945903645.1 Chryseobacterium gleum | reverse complement strand
ACTTACAGCGCTACCCAAGGTGAAAGTTACTGTGGCTGAGGAGCACCCTTCGTAAGCTGTAGAATCGACCGAAGCTGTGCTTGCAGCAATCTGAACCGCATTACTGATAAGACTGTTTTCCTCAATAAAAACACCCGAATCGTAGATACCATCACCAGCATCGGCAATGGTCATCTCAATGTGATAGGTTTGACAGGCTTGCACGTTAGCCGTTGCTACTAAAGGGCGGGTAAAACCATCGTACTGAACAGTTTGCCCTCCCCCATTATTAAAATAATACTGGTTGTTCGCACCTGCATTCACATTATCAATAGTAACGGGTTGTGCAGTTCCAGGCACACGAGCCATATTGTAATTTGCTGTTCCATAGGTTGCTGCAATGCCTGGTCCACTAATAAAAAAAGCAAACGCATCATTGAAAATCGAATTCACAAATTCGGGATATTCCTCCGAACCGAAAACATAATCAAAGACTACGGTATTGGACAAGGGAACAAAATCGAATTCTAAAACTATCGCATCAAACGTTTGCGCACCTGCCAAGCCATTCAGCACGCTGTTACCTGGGAGTCCAAGTCCAGTTCCTACCGTTCCTGAATTGTTGGGCCCAACGCCTAATCCTATGGGACCTGTGGTTAGAATAACTCCACTTGGCAAACCTATATTACTAGAAGCACCATTGAAAGATCCATACGCTTGAGCAGAACCAGTGACAGTTGCATTGGAAACTGCAATTCCTGGACCAGCAATAATTTGCGCCAACTGAAGTGGGGTTAACCCACCTTGCACCACCAATTGGGCTTTTGATTCTCCAATTGAAAAACCTATAATTAAAAGGACAACCATGCCTTTTGTGACGCAATTAAGCGCCAAAGAAGACCCAGATTTCCAAAAGTTTTGAATCATTTCAACGGTGGCACAATTTACACCATAAAAGGAAGTGTAACAAACGTAAATCACTTCTTTTATCCTAGAAAAATAGACTCTAAAGGTGCATTTAGGTTGCTTGAGTAATAGCTAAAATCAGGTGAGAATTTTAACTGAAAAACTTTAGATTAAAACGTACGTAGAGGAGAACAGATTCAACTAGGTGTATTTCCGTTGAGAGATAGACTAAGAGGATAATAAATCCTACAAAAGTGATACCCTGCAGCCAGTGCCTATTTGGACTGCCATTATCTTTGACCTACAAGAATGATTCTTACCTTGAGTATGAGAAATGAAAAATCCGATTAGAATCAACGTCTCCCACAGTGGTATGCTATCTAAAATGGATGCCACTACAATTGCAGCACACATAAAATCAAAAGATTTTACTGCTCAGGAAGCACTGGAATGTGTTCGTAAACGAGCAGAATAGCCCTTTGCAGAGCAATGACCTTTTCAATAGGCGAGGGTAACTGACTAAAATCCTATTCCAAACCGAACCCCAGGGAACAGTAAATCAGCAGAACTCTTAACCGTAGTTACATCAATTGGTGTCCCAAAAGCATCAAAAGTGATAACATCCTGCTCGTAATTCACTTGTTTGAAATTGAGGTTGAACAGTACACTGAAATGACCTTTATGTCGTTTTGAGTTAATCTTAATACCCAAACCAACTCCACCCATTGCACCTCCGCTTGGTCTGCGGCCCGCGCCATCCGATTTAAATTCATCGTCCATTCCACCAAAGGCCATAGCATAACCCGCTTCTACGGTATAATAAGGTGTGATGCGCCTGTTCATGATATCACCACTGTAGAACAAATACAACGGCAGATAAATTCCCTCCAAGGCCTCATCCTCGAGGTCGTTTACCCATTTGTTAAACGGTGAGGACCAAACTCTATCGAAGCCGATACCCACACCCAAATAACCAAGTCTACCAAACTTGTATCCGTTAATGAAGCGAACACCTCCTTGCTTATTTTCGAGCAAAACCTGAACTTGATTAAAATACCCCTTCTTTCTTGGGGCAAAGGCGGTGGTATCTTTTCTCCAATGACCCCAACCCATGTGGCCACATTGACCATCGATAGTTAAGGGGTCAATCTCCTTTTTTTCCTTGGTGAATTTAGCTACATCCGCAATTTGAACTGCAAACACATTTCCGCCTAGTGTTTGAATTTTCATGCTGACATTCGGAATTTGCTCGACTATTACCCCCCGATAGATACTTCCATCTTTAAGATAAATGACATCTTCCATACCCGCTTGAGCAAATGAAAAAATTGGTATCGAGAGTAATGCAATTGCTAGTACTACGTTTTTAATTGTTTTCATGACTTTTAGATTTATTACTATAACAGTGGAAGTGAGTACATGTTCTAGAATCTAGGATTATACATCTTGAACATTGAAGCGAAGGTAGGCACATGCATTGCTGAGAATAGTGATGGAAATCACATGATGCACCGTTTTATGGGATAGCAAGTTCCGTTATTTGTGCATCAAACTATGCATTATGGAAAAACGCATTACAGAATCAGCATCCCATTACTCCGACCTAGAAAAGATGACGGTAGTAGATTTGCTATCGAACATTAACAGGGAAGACAAAACCGTTCCATTCGCTATTGAACGCGCCATACCACAACTAGAAGTTTTGGTGAGTGCAGTAGTTGAACGCTTAGCAACCGGAGGTCGCTTGTTTTACATGGGTGCTGGCACCAGCGGCAGACTGGGAATTGTGGATGCTTCTGAATGCCCACCAACATTTGGAGTGGAACATGGGCTTGTGGTAGGCATTATTGCTGGTGGAGATACCGCCATTCGAAAGGCTGTAGAATTTGCAGAAGACAGCACCACACAAGGCTGGGAAGATTTAGAGGCGTATGCAATAAACCCTAAGGATATTGTGGTTGGATTAAGTGCTTCTGGAACTGCACCTTACGTTGTTGAAGCCTTAAAGAAATGCCAAGCAGCGGGCATTGCCACCGGGAGCATCGCTTGCAACCCCAATTCGCCCATGGCAAATGCTTGTGATTTTCCAGTTGAAGTTATAGTAGGCCCTGAGTTTGTGACTGGAAGTACGCGCATGAAAGCTGGAACTGCGCAAAAGCTAGTGCTCAATATGATTACCACAGCTACAATGATTCGGTTGGGTAGAGTGCGAGGAAACAGAATGGTGGATATGCAGTTGAGCAACGAAAAACTTGTGGACCGTGGTGCACGCATGATTGCCGAAGAACTCGGCATCACTATGGAAAAAGCTAATGCCTTGCTAAAGCAACACGGTAGTGTGCGAAAAGCCGTGGATGCCGAAATGAAATAGAAAAGCAATCACGCTCATATGCGGGCGCTTTCTTGCTGTGTGTGCTAGACAAAATCGTCTTACTCAAAGCAAGCTATAAACTGAGCAAGGTTAGAGGCCTCGAATTGGACTTAAAAACCAACAAAGAGTGCCATTTAACTTTCTTGTAGCCTTTTGGATTTTACAAACCCAACAAGAATTCGCTATTCCGTCCAAATTTTATCAGTAGAAACTCCGTGGCAGCTATTGCATTGCCCAGATGCGGCTGTGGTTCCCATGTATTTTGTGGTTGTAGCGCCTTGCACAGCAGGAAAAAGACCTTGACCAAAGTCAATATCTTCGGTAGTAAAGAAATTGCCCTGACCATCAACTTCAATTATCTTTACTAAACTTCCAGTACCATTAGGGCCAGTATATAACTTGACTGTTGTGTTTGGGTTGCTAGCTGTAAAAGCAGCATTGTAAACCGTTCCAGCTGCGTTAAACCATCCCTCTCCTTCACCCCCACTCTTGTGGCAGTTCATGCAATTTTGACCTTTATTGTGGCTTTCATCGCCATTGTATTGGCTAATGCTCACCTCGTCTCCACCTTCGCTTTTGCACGACTGAATAAGCATGGCACTCGCCAATGCTGCAAAACCAAGTATTACCCACAAAATCTTCATTATGAAACTAAAATTGATGTGAATGCAAATGTGCACTTTTATCCGCCATGCGCTGTCCCAATGTTAACGGCAACTCCTTTTCATCCTGCACATTTTCAGATAGCACCGAATTGTTGCGAATAGCATTCATCACATCATGGTCTATGGCAGCAAGTTCGCCACGCTCTTGCGTTATAAACGAAGTGAGATAAAGCCTTCGGTATTTATTCAGCTCATCAAGTAAGATATGACTGTTGCGTTCAAATTGTGGGTAATCTTTATATATTAGATTAAAAATACCTTCCCGCAAGTCGTGGCCCTACACAGCTTCGCTTGCCACCATTTCTACAACACTAATAGCACTGATTACCTTTCGCATAGATTTCAGTTTAGTTGTTTGGCATAGTAAGATGTATTGCTCCTACTGGTATGGCTGGCACACGAATTTCATGGATAATCTCTTTGCTCAAGGCAAAGTTTACATCCTTGCCCTCGCCTTGCAGAAACAGTGCGGTGAGTTCGGCTTCGGTGAGTTTGGAATGCCTACTTACGGTTTGTGCTATTCGGTTTTCCATGCCTTCTAGCCTGCTTAGCGACTCACGAAGGGCAGTTCGATTTTGCGGACCATTGAAGTTCATAGAAACCCCATGAAACAAAAAAGATGCATTGGGAGCGGCATACCGCTGCTGACCGCTAGCAAAAACGACATTGGCAATGGAGTCTATAGTTCCTGCGTTGTGCATGGTTACGGTAAGCTTGCTTTGAAGCGAAATGAGGTAGTTGTAGAGCACAAAACCCGAATCAACATCACCCCCGTTTGAAGCCATAAGAAAATACACCTCCGTGGGTTGGTGCATCGCAATAGCATCGGTAGTAAACTGAATAAACCGATTGACTTTGAAGGGGTCTATGCCATCAAAAAAATGGATGTAGATAGTTTTCATTGTTCAAAGCTACGCCTTTGCGCAAAAGACGAGAATAAATCTCAGCCTTTGAACTTAAGAGACTACCTATCTCTTATAGTATTCCAATCTCGATTTTACGATTTGAAGTACTTGTATACCACACCAAGAGCAAATGAAAACAGGGAATTAAATTATTAAGAACTAGTCTGGTTAACGCACCACAACTTTTCTATTCCAAATTGTTTCGGGAGTTGTGATGGAAACAACGTAGGTGCCTGGAGAAAGATTATCGGGCAGATTTAGGCTAGTTCGTCCGTTCATGGAGGATTGCATTATCCTTTTTCCTTGCATATCAAACAGCTGAATAACTCCTACAAAAGGAGCTGAAATAGTAAGACATTGACCGCTTTGAACTGGATTAGGCCAAATGTTAACTTCAGGCAAATTCCCTTTGGAAGCTGAACTAACTGGAGAACTCAGGTTGATATTGTCCAAATAAATGTTATTGCCAAAACGACCTCTATTTCTAAAAACAACAAGCACCGATTCTTCATTCGAAAAATCGCTCAAATTGATGGCTTCATTCCGCCATTCGGAGGCAGATGGAATGAAATAGTTAGTGCTAGATGGTGCTGTGGCTAGTTGGTCGCCACCTTTGAGATAAACGCTAGTCAAATTGACTCCACAGTCGGTGCTAATCAGCACTTCGAGCGTATCGCTGTATTGCCCACCATAGCGCGAATAGGCCACGTCAAAGGTAAGATTGGGAGATGGATTGCCAGTGTTGTCGAGAAAGAAACGTAAATCGTCAAATGTGCCTTGCGAATCAAAATCGAAATTGCGGCAAATCGTGCTTTGGGTAGAATTACCAAAGCCACCACAATCATCGGTCTGCTCCCAATTATCATTGTTGTTTTCATTGACCATTTCCCATCCAGCAGGCGGAAAATTTGTTTGAAAATCCTCACTTACCGCTGTAGGTGGGTTTACATCGACCACCTCTACTTCTAATTGATTGGTGCTTTGCATTCCATTGGCATCCGTTACCGTTAGGGTAACGGTATGAAGTCCAACATTGGCAAAAGTGACCTCAGGATTGCGGATATCAGAGTTTGCAGGAGTACCATTGGGAAAATTCCATTGCCATGTGGCATTATCGTGGTTAAGAAAAGAATAGCACTCAAATTGGAACGCCTCATTGGCACAAATTCGATCGAAACGAAGCTTATCGACTGTGATACGTGCTAACGGACCACTTTGCGGTTCGTGCAGTTCACTTTCCCATATTCCTTTGCCGTAAGAAGCTATGCGCAGCTTGCCATCGCGATAAAACGGTCGTGCTATATTGCTATTAAAATACACGGGTAGTCCTGCGTTGACCAGTTGCCAATTGGGCATCGCCATGTTTCGGTAATACACACTGCGGCTGGTGCAATAATATACTCCACCATTGGTATTTGCAACGTGAGCCAAGCTATGCACCTCTTCATCATTCAAAAGCGAAGTGGTGATATTGTTCCACGATTGTCCGCCATTATCGGTGCGATACACTTTATTTCCATTGCTGCCTCCTGGATAAGCTATCCACAACCGCTCACTATTCGTGGGGTCAATGGCAAGCACCATTCTGCGGCTATTGCCTGATGGAATTGTGACGGCATTCCAGCCCAATCCACCATTGATAGATTTCCAAAGCGTTCCATTACTGCCCGATGCTGGTTGCTGGTTGAGGTACATCACATTGGGGTCGTCTGAAGCTATCTCAATGTATTTCACCTGATTGTTAACATTAGACCCAAAGGAATAGACCAAATTGAAAGTGGCGCCTCCATTGGTGGTTTTCCAAAGTTTGTTTTCGTTGCCCAAAAAAGCACTGTTGTAACAATTGGGATGAAACTCCATCTCGCTCGATTCGGCCCCATAGTAGCTTTCGTTTGGGCTCATGCCAAAAGGTGCATTGGTAATTGGGTCGGTGATGGTAAGTGGTAGGTATTTGCCATTCACATCCGAAAAATAGGTTTTGCGCGCATCTCCGGGATTTACATAACCTGTGGGAGCTTCGCCACCTCCCAATTCGAGGTGATTGCCCAAGCCATAGTTTTCGTGATAAGCGTTGTTACCATTGTGGTACATTCCACCCACAAGCACATCGGTGTTCCACCCGCTACCAAAGCCCCAATAGTCGGCAGAACTAACGCCAAACATTCTAAACTCTGGCTGTGTATCGAAAAAATCTGTACTGCGATACATGCCACCATCTGTGCTTATCCAATACTCGCCTGCAAAGGCGCGAAAGTCTTGATTGTCCACATGCATGTTTAATGGTCCACCAGCATAGCCCGCCACAGATTCGAATGTGGCTCCTCCATCGGTGCTGCGGTACAAACTGAGACCACCAACCATAATATTATCCGCATCGGTGTTGGAGGCCATTATGGCGCAGTTGTAGAATCCTTGATGATAGTCCCAGCCGAGATATCCGATAGCAAGATTGGCATGTTCAGCAGTATATGGACCACCCGTGGGCGAATTGGGCAAACTCCACGAAGTTCCGCCATCATTGCTTCGATATATACCGATAAAACCAAAATCGTTTGCCTTTGCTTCCCCAATCAAGTAGGCGTACACACGATTAGGATCGGCAGGAGTAACCGCCAAACGGGCACCACCATCGTTACGGTTGGGGTCGGTGCTATTGTACCATCCTGTGGTTTGAATGGTCCACGAAGCGCCACTATCTGTGCTGCGAAAGAATTCGCATTTGATTGCTGAGGAATTGTTTTTGAGCAAATACATGGTGGCTGGAGTACCCGGTTTGCATTTCACATCATAGCTTTTTTGACTGTATAGCTGCGTAAACCCAGAGCCACCATTGGTGCTCCGATACAAGCCTTGGTCTGTAGCAGCAAGTACAATTTGCGTATTGCCGGGGTTTATTAAAATCTCATTTACGCCATAAACGCTTTGCACGTTCGTCCAATTCTGGCCACCATCTATGCTCCGAAAAATTCCATCATTTGCGCCAACAAACACCGTTTCGCCATTAGTGGGATGCACTTCTACGGCAGTTACTCCACTACCAAAATTCATTTGATAGCTCACGTTAAACCACGAAGCGCCACCGTCATTGCTGCGATACACCTCTCCAGTTTCGCTGCCGCAATACATGATATTGGGACTTGCTGCACATTGATCCACGCTGTAGATATTCGATTGGTCGTTGCCCGGATTTCCAGAATTACTGAGCACTTGAATTGGCCCAACCAACGACCAATTGCTGGCACGTTGGCCGCTTTGCTTGGCCTCGTAAGCAGCATTCAAGCGATGGTACTCTAGCGCAGTAGGCTGCACTATGCTGCCATCTGCTTGCACGTAGGGCACCATCTTTCGTTTCCAGCGCTTGTAATATTGCGTGTGATAGCTCTTGGAAAACGTATGACTGCGGTAATAAGATTTGAACAAGCTATCTACCTGCCACATGTTTGGCGATTGGCCATACATGGCCTGCGCCCATGCTGGCAATGTGGCAATTTCGCTTTCACTAGGACGATACATACCTTGCGCCCAAGCGCCTGCGGAAAAGAGCGAAAGACTAAAAACGAGAATGAGTTGTTTCACTGGCGTGCAGCTTAAATGGATCGTGAAGATAGAATGGAACCGCTAAAACTAGAATTCAGTTTTAATCAATCCATTTATTGCCCAGTCACAGACTATACGTGTACTATTCCATTGAAGAGAACCCCTTTGTTATTTTACACGGCCATGAGCTCCGTTATTGCGTTCCGCAATGAACTCCCGTTGGTCGGTTCGGTCGGTTCGGAACTCTTATGTGAGCGTGTCGGGAACACTTACACCAACAGGGGTGAAAAAACAATTTTGGTAAACGACCGAAACCTATATCAATAAACCGTCAAACTGGCCTGTGCAACAACCCTATTAAAGCTGTTCACCACTACGAAAGTGAGCTGGCTACTCTTCTTTGCAGTAATATCCATCCAACGGCAGTTCTTATCTCCACCTTGCGACTGTTCAACAAAGCGAATTTCAGAATCATTGCCTCTACGTTGAATCCTAATGGTGAGGTTTGTTTCATCTCCAAAATTAGTAAGGACACAGCGCACATAGACCATACCCCTCATATCATGAGTACTGGTCATTGCCTTAATATCATCACAATTGTTCATGCCCTGAATCTGCCTGGTGATGGTAATCTTGGGTACCTTCGGTTCGAAATATATTTGCTTGGCTTTAGGTCTAGATAATTGTGTTTGCGTCTGCTGCGAGTTTTCCTCTATAGCTTTCAGCCGATCTTTTGTATCGATTTGTACTCCAAGGATATCCAGATAGACTGACTCATCAATCTTTGTCTTGTCAACGGTGGCAAAGAACACTTCAAGAACCATGTCCAACTCATTCAGATAAGCAGCCTCTTGGACGGAAAGCTGGTTGAGTATTGCAATCTTGAGGCGCAGAATCTTGGAATTGGATGTGCCAAGATTTTCTTCTGTCAGTTTCACGTATTTTAGGGCATCGGTATTCTGTCCTCCAGCAAATGCGCTCTCTGCCTTGGTGAAATAGACCCTAGCAATGTCAGATGGGTCTTGCGCAATGGAAGGAAGACTGAACTTCAATAGGCCAATGGTAAAGAGGAAGAGAAGTTTTTTCATACTGAACTGAGATGGGTGTGAGATGAGGTGTTTGCGCTATTCAATTTATACTTATTAAAACTGCATATTCCCAAACCTTCCTTGGAAGCAGAAGTAGCTGAGTGCTGCGCTGTTTGACATGGAACGGATAGCGGGGACAACAGAAAACAATACACACAGGCCGAAGTAGACTCGGTTTTGGTTACCGTCTAAATCATGTCTCATTGAAGAGATTCTTCATTGCCGTGTGTCACACTGAGCTCCTTATGGCCGGTTCGGAACCAATTAACGAGCGCATCCACAACACGTGACCAAGCTGTGATTAGCATGTTGTTCTTAGAACTTTACACCAATAGTTGGTACAACAATTTGATGACCGCCTAATAAACTTTCCGATTCAAAATCGTAAACGAAGTTGTACTGATACTTTATGCCTATCAGCAATTTGCGATATAGGTACTCCAGTTTAAAGCCACCTGTTGCCCCTAATCCCAGCACATTGCCATAGAATCCCGGAATATCATACAAGGCAAAGTTGCCACCAATTTGAGGTGTGAAGTATAAGAAATGTTGGCTCTTTTTAAGGTTCCACATAAAAATTGGGCCCATTTTAAGAAATTGAAGAGTAGCATACAAAATTGCTCTATCTCTCGTATACTGACCGGTAAAATAATCATAGTAAGTGTCGCTGTAATAGTCTGACATAGCATAGGTATAACTAAACAAACCTAAGTCGAAACCTACTCTGAATTTCTTATCCAGATTCCTATAACCGAAAGTCTTGAAACCTAAATCAAAATTAAAGCCTTTAGCCATAAATCTATTATTAAATGGTTGAAATATTTCGTCAGTGTTTTGAAGTGAAAATCCAAGGCTCATGTAAAAGCCCTGAGGCTTAACACTCTTTTTTGCATCAAGCACTCGCTTTTCTTCTTCTACTCTCCGTTGTTCCGTGCGTTCACGTAAGGCATTTATTTTATCCCCTAATTGAGGTATGAATTTAGAGTTTGGGTAACGATTTAAAAACCCATTTACATCATCTAGGTTGGTTGATTCTTTTACATATTTAAAAAGCGCTTCTTCCGCTTGTGCTTCTTCTTTAAAAAGCGCTTCTTCCGCTTGTGCTTCTTCTTTCATTTTTTGTTCCCGCTCTTTTTGTTCCAAAAAGATGTTTGTAATCTCAAGATATTTTTCTGTAGAGTAAGTGTTTTTATCTACAATATCAAAGAATGTTTCAAGTGCCTGCTTAAGTTCTGTCATTCTACTTGAACTGTTTTGGGTCAGTTCATTCAGCGCGTAAATTTTAAGATAAAGCGTCTTTTGATTAGGGCCGCCAAGCAGTGTCTCAGCCTGGTTTAAGTAGCTCACTGTTTCATTGAAATTATTATTGTTGTATGCAGCTTCTGCTTTGATGTAATACGCAGTAGCCTGTAAATCTTTATCCTGTGCATAAAGTAAAGTAGAACTGAATATCAAAAAGAAAAAGAGGTATTTTTTCATGATTGGACTTTGGTTGTTGGTTAAATTTTTGACGAAAAATCGGAAGTGTACGGTTGCAATTAATCCTTTATTGGATTACCCCAAAAATCAAGCTTAGGCTTATTGCTGATAGTTTCTTTAACCGGAGTTGTAGTGACACTTGCGTTATTAGTTTTATCATTGGGGTTGCCCCAAAAATCAGTAACCGGGGTCACTATTTTGGCCGACTCAATGGCACTGCAATTAATTGAGCTGACGGTAAAAGCACATTCTCTTGCTTTACTCAACAAATACCGCTGGCTAGCCTCTGCATCGGTGCGGCTGGTGTAATAACCTGATAAGGTTATATCGGCAGCACTGCCTTTCATGCCCAATTTTTCTATCACCTGGCTTTTGAAGGGCCATGAGTTGTCAGAAAACCGCGAAACCGAAAATACATTGGAGATTGAAATTTCGGGCAACCCCGCGATGACGGCCGTAAGTGCTGCTTTAGTTCCTTTGGCTTCCTGCTCGGTCACTTCATTCAGAATTTTTGGATCTGCCCATCCACCCCTCGAGTACCATGTATTAGAGAGGTCGCCAACAACTCTAAATTCTCCTGTTAACATACCATTGGAATAATTTGTAACCATCACGTAATATCTCCCTGCTGGTGCTTCAATTAAATAATAATATCCCTTTTTTAAGGCTGATAACGGTATTGGTAAACCAGTAAAATTTGTAGGCGAAGTAGATGCAGCCGGTTCAAATGACTTATAAACAAAAAAGTAGATTTCAGATTCGCTTATATCGGGATAAGAAAGCGGCATTTTGCCATCGGGATATTTGGTAATTAATGCCTTGCGTTCCGCAGCCATTCGCTGTTTTTGTTCGTAAATGCGTTTATTTTCCAGTGCATAGGCTTGCTCCTGTGCGCGGACTTGTTCCTGCAACCGGGCTGCATCCTGCCTTCTTTTTTCCTCAGCAAGTGCATTTAGACGGTTCTGTTCACCATTGTCGTTAAAGGCGGATCCAAATAGATCCAATACATCAGCAACTGCGGCCCCACCAGCATAAGAATCACCGATATAAGAACCACCACCACCGCTTAACTGATTCAAAAGGTCTACAGTGCCATTTACAACGGCATCCACATCGGCATCGCCAGAGTTATAGGAGCTTACTCCACCGTAAGGCGTAGCCAAGCCGCCACCACCACCACTTAACTGATTCAAAAGGTCTACACTGCCATTTACTACGGCATCCACATCGGCATCGCCAGAGTTATATGTATTTGAATTGCTCTGCAATGGATTTGCCGTATTACCTGAGGGGCTCCCTTCTACAATGTAAGTGCCATTATTATATTCTCCGTAGTGGCCGCTTCCCTGAGGCGCATTTACAGAACCGGAGGATTGATTGGTATTTCCCCCTCCCACCATGAGCCCCCATTCTGGAAATTCCTTGCTCCCACCTTTCACTATATATTCCGGACAGCAACCAGGTAATCCCATTACCCTAATATCATTCTTGACTTCAGAAATCAATGCCCCTACTTTTCTTTTATCCTCTACTGTAGCGCAATATTTAGCCGAGCAGTAATATAACGTTAACATTCCACATTGCGAACACGCCTGCGCATCGCCTGTTTTTGTTTTCTCCATATACTTGGCCATTTCCGTGTCTTTTGCCTCCGTGCATTGCGCTAATGCAGTTGTCTGGAGCAATAGCAAGCCTGTCACAAAGGCAAAAAATGAAATGTTGATCTTATTCATTTACTCAGGTATATCGTTTACACCTAACAGCTTTAAAGAAGCTCTTACATCTTTTCTGATATTTTCAGTTTTCCCATTGATAATATAAATTTTATATTTCCCTCTGTCACAAAGAAAAGTGAGATCACCTCTATTGCCATAAAAAAGTTCATCCAGCGCTCGTATTTCTGTAGGATGAACACCTGAAGGCCCGTAGGGGCCCATTGCAATCCAACCTTCATCACCTTCAAAAGTTGCCACAATCGGTCTTCCAGATGCGGAATTTTCAATCGGAGTGGATGGGAAATTTGGATGTAAGGTTATGTCTGGATATAGTTTGATGTGGTATGTAGTTATTGACGGACTATTGTATGACCCATACTTATCATCGTTATCCTTATCCAATTTCATCGAAATGAATTTGCAATCATCCCAATCCATCAAAAGCACATAAGGCGTTTCTTCTTTTATTCTTTTCATTTCCTTCCTGAACATATCATCGAGAACAGGATTTATTTTCTCCATACACGAAATACTGGAGGCTAAGTTGGCATACTTGGCAATTTCTTTTATTAAATGAAGAGCCTTTAATTTATCTGGTTCAATACCACCTTTGGCGATTTCTATTTGTGAATAGGTTTCAGTAGGAACACTTATAGTGTATTCTTTTTGCGCCATTAAATGCACAGAAATTAATATAGAACTGAGCAACAAAAAGGTGAATTTCATTTTTCTTATTACGTTCTTGTAAAAATAATAGCGCCATTGAAGCCCCCGACATTCGGTTGAAAATATTAATGGATGGTGTTTGTCAACTTTTATTTCAGTTAACGTCAAGGCTTTCACACCCCCTCAACAATCCTAATCTCCTCCTCATTCAACCCATACAACCCATACACCATCCTATCAATCTCTTTATCTATTTGCAGGGTAGTTGTGGACGGTTATTACTTAGCGCAGCGTCCGCTCTACCGAAGGTAGAAAACTGTGCGTGTTGCATTCCATTGAAGAGAACCCCTTCTGTTAATGTGTGCCGCAATAAGCTCCCTATGGTCGTTTTGGAACTCTTACGCGATGCTCATTGACACTTGCCCCAGCGGGGGTTGCTGTCTGCCTAAATAAACTGATAAATGCATAGTTAAATGGTTGAATTGTTAAAAAGACCGAATGGCCCGAACATAAAATGTCGATGACTTACCGTACCCCCAAGTCTGAATACCGCTGCTAAAGTCCTGACTATATGCATTATTGTTTCCGAATTCAGTAGAGGACCAATAGCCGTTATTTATAAACCCTCCAATTGCGGAATTATTAGTATAAAGCAAATTCAACTCATCTCTACTTGGCAAATACCAGTCGCTATAGCCTCCAATAATCAGGCTGCCACAAAGCTCTGCGGCTATTCCCAAGGTGACACAAGTGGAGAGTATGGAGACTGTGTTCTGTGCGCCTGTGCCAATTGCTGTGCCTGTGCCTGCGCTTATACTTGTTCCGTGACATCCCCAGGCTGCTCCACTGCTTTGATTGGATGAAGTTGCAATCAGACCGTGCTGCACATTGGTTGTATACCCTGGGTCTCCCGGCTGAAGAATGTAGGCAACTATGCCACCCTGATAACTATCGCCTATAGCGAGACATGGCCCCCAAATGGGAACACCATTACAATAAGTTAAGTTTTGGCCATTAACTCCTGGAGCAACTACAGCCCAACTACTGCCATCCCAATACAACATTTCCCCTGCTGCTGCTCCACTCTGGAAAGTCCCAGTCAATCCTTGTGGGCCGGTTGCTCCTGTAGCTCCTGTTAAACCAATAGGACCTTGTGGGCCTGTTGCTCCAACGGCTCCGTCAACACCATTTGTTCCGTTTGTTCCTGCTGCACCTGTTGCTCCAGTTAATCCGATTGGACCTTGTGGGCCTGTTGCTCCAACTGCTCCATCAATACCGTTTGTGCCTGCTGCACCTGTAGCTCCTGTTAATCCGATTGGACCTTGTGGACCAGGAGTTCCGTTTGCACTAAACAATGCATACGGCACACTCATTAATTCGTTTGTACCGGAGATGGTGTAAGCGGTTCCGCCCGTTGGGTCGGTTTCTGTTTTAATAAAATAAGGCCCAGTTGCCCAATTAATACCAGAAAATGCACCTGTTATCACTGTACCTGTTCCAATTTCTAAACTTACTAAACCATTGGCGTTGGTGATTGGTGTTTGGGTTTCTACATATACGGATGCACCAAAAATAGAACCTTGAATGATACTAATACGCATACCAATCGGAGTTGATGTTATTAAAGCATTACTGCTGTTACGAATTACCGCTTCGTAACTCATTTTTTGTGGGGCTTGGGCAAATACACTTACCGTTAATAAAAGCCCAGCTGCGATTGAATAAATTTTTGTTTTCATAATTTTTAGTTTTTAATGATTTTAAATATTTTTATTTCGTTGTTATTGTTGGTTACTTTTAAAAAATAAGTGGCAGTAGGTAAGTTTTCCATTGCAATGGTTTCGCTACTGCTTACTATTTTTCGGCTTTCAATTAATTTTCCACTAATGTCGTAAAGCTGAAAATTCAAACTAGAAAGTTCAGCGTTACCTAAATTAAGAGTTAAAAAATTTACAGTTGGGTTTGGGTAAGCGACTAAATCCAAAATAATAGAATTGTCTTGTATACCCAGCGTAATAGAAATTTCGTAAGCTTGCTGCACACCTTGTGCTACCGAACCTATGGTTCCTGTGTTAGTGGTATAAACAATTTGTCCTACCGAATAAGCAACAGTTCCTCCGCTACCCGAAGCATTACCGCCTGTTGCAGTGG
>CAMDOM010000055.1 GCA_945903645.1 Chryseobacterium gleum | reverse complement strand
GAAAATGATGTGATGGCCATTGAATCGCGCATTACAGAATGGCCAGGCGTGGAGTTACGTGCCGTAGATTTAGCCTACTATCGCGCTAAAGGCCGCCTTGTTGATGCCGATTTAGAATCGATGTATGTTCAAAAAGTTGAGGCCGCTTTTGACTTGGAGGCCATTCGAAATTCAAAAATGCAGTTTGCCTACGATGCCATGTATGGCTCGGGACAAGACGTAATGCGCAGACTATTTCCCGACATCACGTTCCTGCATTGTGAGCGGAATCCGTTGTTTGGTGGCATTTCTCCAGAACCAATTCTCAAAAATTTGGGGGAGTTTGCTGAAGTGATTCACCTTGCCGAAAACATCGACTGTGGCTTGGCTACAGATGGCGATGCCGACCGCATCGCGCTTTTCGACCATCAAGGAAATTACGTGGATAGCCACCATGTGCTGCTACTGCTTATCCACTACCTCCACCATTACAAAGGCTGGACAGGCAAGGTTGGCGCAGGTTTTTCATCTTCTGTGAAAGTAAAAAAATTGTGCGACCACTATGGCCTACAGTTGGAAACCGTGAAGATTGGGTTCAAACATCTGTGCAGCATTATGCTGAAAGAAGATGTGCTGGTAGGTGGCGAAGAAAGTGGTGGCATTGCCGTGAAAGGACACATACCTGAACGCGATGGCATTTGGAATGGACTTCTTTTGTGGGAACTGATGGCCAAAACAGGAAAATCGCTTCAAGATTTGATAGCCGAAGTATATGCCATTACTGGCCCATTTGCCTTTGAACGCAACGATTTGATCATTTCGCCCGATTTGAAAGATGCCATTATAGCCCGTTGCCGCAAAAATGATTTCAAAGCCTTTGGGTCCTACAACGTAACCAGCGTGGACACTTTAGACGGTTGGAAATTTTGGCTTGGTGCAGAACGTTGGGTAATGATTCGTCCATCGGGAACCGAACCTGTGCTGCGCACCTACGCGGAAGGTACTACCAAGCAAGAAGCCTTGGCCATGTTGGAAGCGTGTAGGATTGAAATTGGAGCCTAAAGCTGATCCACAATCTGCCTAAACACATATTGCCAGCGCACGCGTTCGGCTTTCAATGCGTTTTCTTTATCACAAAGCAGAACAATGATGATATTCTTTTCGGGATGCACATAAATGTGCTGTTTGTAAAGGCCATCGGCAATAAAATCGCCATAGGCTTGCTCGCCAATGTGCCATCCATAGTTGTAGCCAAAGCTGCTGCCCTCGGTGGTGTCGCGGGCTATTGACTTGGCAACCCATTGCTGCGAAACGATGGATTTTCCATTCCATATACCCCGATTTAAATATAGCCGACCAAATTTAGCGTAGTCTAGTGCCGTGGCGCCCAAGCAGCAAAAAGTGAGGTTTTCCCCCTTTTTGTCCCTACTCCAAAGACCGTTCGCACACATTCCTAATGGTTTCCAAATTTTTTGACTGAGGTATTCGGCAGGAGTAACCTTGGTAGCTCGGTTTAGGATAATCCCAAGTAGCTGAACATTGATATTCACGTACGCCTGATGAGTTCCGGGTGCAAATTCAAATTGCACATGGCGTAGCGCTTTCTTCACATCGCTTCCGTAATAAATGATAGCATCGTTTTGCAAGGTTCCATTAATTCCCGATGTCATGTTGAGCAAATGCTCGATACGCAAAGATTCGGCACCAGCAATGTCTTTCAATTCGGGAACGTAGTTAATCACCAAATCGCGGACACTGCCTATAGCGCCTTCCTCGATTGCTATCCCGATGAGTGCCGAAGTGAAGGATTTGGCGATGGAAAACGAAGCGTGAACATCTGAGCTGGATTTACCCTGTCCATAGCCCTCAAAAAGAACCGTGTCGTTGCGAATAACTACCAAGCTGCGAACTGCATGTTCCTGCAACAGGCCCGAAAGTGGCATAAACACAGGTAGCCCACTACCCCATTCATTCACTTTGATGCGCTTTCCAATCCCCGAAACATCCGCATGAAACTGAAAGCAATCTTGTCCCGCAGCAACTATAGTTGACGGAGCGCGATGAATATCCTTACCATCGGGGCCGCCCAAGAAAATAGCCTTTAAGGGAATACAGCCACCTAGGAGCAGCGGCAATAAAGCAATTGGTATCAGATATTTCATTCAACAAAAGAACGTTATTTGCACAATATTTCTTTGGCGTTAGTGAATAAGGCATGAAATATCAAGAGCGCGTCAGATGGACTAAATTCCAAAGCAGGAATGAAAACTTGCAATTTCATTTGTCGAAAGTGGTATGATGTCAGGTTAAACCTGAACCTTCCTTTCCAAAACACGTTATTGACAGCCTCCCTTGTTCATGGCGCTTTTTAAAACCCCCTTGATTCGTTATCTATCCCAGATTTGGGAGCGGTATTCCCAACTTGGGGTACCGCAATTTGCTGAAGACCCCATCAGCAGGCGCATCGTGCTTACCAACCGCGTGGCTGCTGTAGTTTTAGTGTTTGGAGTGGGCCTTGCATCCTATTTTTTACAGGAAGGATTCAGCTCGATTACGCTCTATTGGTTTTGTTTTTTAATTGGCTCGGTGTTCATCATGCCGTTATTGAATGCTACAGGGCATACCTACATCTCGAGGCATATGCTATCCTCGTTGATGCCCTTCTTTATTATCGCCATTGTGGCCCATGCCCGTTTAAGCACGCCAAACGAGGTGCATCAAGCCAGTTTTTACATTCCGCGCTTTTTCCTAACCGCAATTAGCTTCTTTCCACTCCTACTTTTTAGCCCAACGGAGCGGTTGCGTATGTTTGTGTCGTTTGGCGCTAATATTTTCACCCTCCTATTCTTCAATGAACTGCTATCACTTTTTGGCGCTGGAATGGGTTTACTTGAACCTAAAGTCAACGATGCGTTTTTCATAAGTGTTACCTCGGTAATTAGCCTAGTTATAATTGCCTCAGGCTTTTTCTTCCTCAATCAGCTCAATCACAATTACGAACTTCGCATTGGGGAACTACTTGAGGAAACCGAGGCGAAAAACCGCCATATCAATGCAGGAATCAACTATGCGAAAAACATCCAACAGGTGGTGTTACCTCCTAAAGAAACACTTACCAAGTTAAGCAACCAGCTTTTCGTTTTCTACCGCCCGTTGGATGTTGTATCGGGCGATTTCTATTTGGTAGAAGAAAGTGTAGACACCATTCTCTTCGCGGTTATCGACTGCACTGGCCATGGTGTGCCGGGGGCGTTTATGAGCATTTTGGCCAATTCGGCTTTGCAACGTTCCATTAGCTTATTGGGCTACAGCAATCCTGCGGCAATAATGAGCAGCGTAAATCAACTGTTTCACGATGACTTGAATCGCAGCGGCAATCCCGACATAAAGGATGGAATGGATATGGCCATTTGCAGTTGGAATAAGAAAAGCAATCACCTCATTATTTCAGGCGTCAATCTTCAATTGATAATCGTAAAATCGGCAGGTGTGGAGCTGCATCAATGCGCCAAAGGTGCTATTAGCATTGGCAATCCAGAACGCGTGTTTACCAATACAACCTTCGAAATGAAACCATCAGATATGGTTTTTCTTAGCTCAGATGGTTTTGCAGATCAGTTTGGAGGAGAAGCCAACAAACGTATAGGCAAGCGTGGGCTGGCTAATGCTTTGCAATGCATAGCTCCACTTCCCATTTTGAATCAACCAACGCAAGTAGCATCGCTTTTCGACACATGGAAAGGCAGCGTTGATCAATTGGATGACGTGTGCCTTATTGGGTTTCGAGGCCTGTAAAATCGAGAGCAAATAGTTACGGACTATAATCCCGCAACCAATTCTTTCATTATCAAGGTCATTTTTGGCTCAGCTACCGAGGCCACGTCAATTACATCTTGATGGGTTACCTTCACAATGCGGCCTGGTACACCAAGGTCGGTAATGATGCTAATTGCAAAACACCGCATGCCTCCATGACGCCCCACAATAACTTCAGGCACGGTACTCATCCCCACTGCATCGCCACCAATGGCACGCACATAGTTGTATTCGGCTGGCGTTTCTAAACACGGTCCTGACAAGCCAACATACACACCTTCCTGCACACGGATTCCGTTAGCAACAGCAATAGCCTTAGCCTTGGCTACAAGCTGCTTGTCATATACATCACTCATATCAGGAAAACGAGGCCCCAATTCTGGGTAGTTTTTACCTATGAGTGGATTGGTTGGAAATTGGTTGATGTGGTCATTCAAGATCATCAAATCGCCAATTTCGTACGAGGCATTTACGCCACCGCTGGCATTGCTCACAACAAGGTCGTTAATACCCAACGCCTTCATTACCCGCACCGGGAACGTCACTTGCTTCATGTCGTAGCCTTCGTAATAATGAAAGCGACCTTGCATAGCAAGAACTTTTTTACCTCCAAGCGAACCGAAAATAAGTTTACCGCTGTGGCCTTCCACAGTGCTTACGGGGAAGTGAGGGATTTCCTTGTAGGGTACGGTAAAATCTATAGCAATTTCGTTCACCAAACCGCCTAAGCCAGTACCCAAGATAATGCCCACTTGAGGTGTGGCTCCTGTTCGTTTCTTCAGGTATTCGGCAGTTTCATTTATTTGATTCAGCATGGTGCAGTAGTATTTGGTTAAAACGTTGTTCATCATTTGCCTTCCAATTCAGCCCAATTTGGGCAACGTAGACAGGCATTTCTTTTAGCAATTCCAAAAGCGAGCTATTTCGGAGCCTTGCGGCATCTTTTTCCGTTATCAGTACCGCTTTTTTCAGGACGCCAAAACTATGGAATAGCTGCAGAAGGCGCTTCATGTCTTCTTGCTTGAATTCGTGATGGTCAGGGTGCAGTTGCGAACCCAAGATAGTGAAGTGTGATGTGGCACTTTGCACAAACCTTTCGGGGTGCGCAATTCCCGACAAAAGCACCACAGCATCGTCCTTCTTTAGGTCAATATTTTTGCCAGAGAAGTGGACAACGTATTGAATGGACGCTTGGCAATGAAAGACTGCGCCATCAAACGGAACATTTTCCTCTTCTTCAAACGAACCGGTAAGCACTAGAGCATTCGCGCGCTTTGCCCCAAAAGTCGATTCCCGCAATGAACCCACTGGAAAGAGATGATTTCTCCAAAATGGAAATGGCGCAGGCGTAGTGAGAATGCTCAAGGATGGCTTCACCCAGCGGTGTTGGAAGGCATCATCAAGTACAATAACATCAGGCAGTAAATCCAGTTCCAGCAAGCGTTCAACACCTTCTTTTCTTCGCTCGCACACCGCAACTATAGCACTTGGAAAACGGTGTTTGACTTGTAAAGGCTCATCACCAACTTCGGTGCTAGAATCCGTTTCATTCACCAGTAAAAAACCTGATGATTTACGGCCATAACCTCTGCTAAGTACAGCAACATTTACTCCTTTATCTAAGAGCAATTTGCATACATGAAGCACCAAAGGCGATTTGCCTGTACCACCCATTTCAAGGTTTCCAACACTAATGATGGGAACGTTGAATGACGTGGACGAAAGAATCCCAACATCGAAAAGCAGATTGCGAAAGGCCACAATTGCACCGTAAATGATGGCAATGGGCCAAAGCACGTGACGCAGGTATCGCATAGCGGTCGAAGATAGCGGTGCAAAAGGAAAAATGCGCAGCATAATCACAAACCCACTATCCTTGCACTATGAAAGCATCCGAACTCATTTCCTACCTTGAAACGCTTGCCCCGCCATCGCTGCAAGAAAGCTATGACAATAGTGGGCTTATTGTAGGCCATCAAAACACAGACCTAACAGGTGTTCTTATTAGTCTGGATTGCACCGAAGATGTGGTGGATGAAGCCATTCAGCTGGGGTGTAATATGATTTTGTCGCACCATCCCATTGTCTTTTCGGGCCTCAAACGCTTCAATGGAAAAAACTATGTGGAACGCACCGTGATAAAAGCCATACAGCATAACATATTGCTGTATGCCATTCACACCAATCTTGACCATGTACTGGATGGCGTAAATGGACAAATTGCATCGCAGCTAGGGTTAATAAACACTCGAATTTTAGCTCCGAAAAAAAACTTACTTCAAAAGTTGGTGACGTTTGCTCCAATTGCCCATGCTGAACATGTACGTAATTCACTATTTGAGGCTGGCGCGGGAGCGATTGGCAATTATGACCAATGCAGTTTTAACAGCAGTGGAGAAGGTTCGTTTCGTGGAAATGACGAAACCAACGCCTTTCTTGGCGAAAAAGGCAAAATGCATTTCGAACCAGAAATTCGGATAGAGGTATTGCTTCCTGCCTATTCTTCTTCAAAAATTATCGCTGCCCTAAAAAAAGCACATCCTTATGAAGAAGTGGCCTACTACCTGCAAGCGATAGAAAATGCATGGAACGAAGTTGGAGCTGGCTTGATTGGCGAATTGCCCCAAGAAGTGGATACGTTAGAATTCCTAAAAAGCTTAAAATCAACTATGCGAACGGATTGCGTCAAATACACGCTTCCGCACAAACATAAAGTGAAGCGCATTGCAGTATGCGGTGGCTCTGGAAGTTTCCTTTTGTCCAATGCAATTGCCGCAAAAGCAGATGTGTTTATCACGGCCGATTTTAAGTACCATCAGTTCTTCGATGCCGAAAATTCGGTAATAATTGCCGACATCGGGCACTACGAAAGCGAGCAATTTACTATGCAATTTTTGGTCGATAAACTGGCGGATTTTTTTCCTAAGTTTGCGACCCATTTGACAAGGGTAAAAACGAACCCTGTCTACTACTTATAAAGCATGGCTAAGAAACAATCCGAAGTAAGCGAATTCAGCGTTGAAGACAGACTAAAGGCTCTGTATAACCTTCAGCGCATTGACTCTGAAATTGACAGAATACGTACTATACGTGGTGAATTGCCACTTGAGGTGCAAGATTTGGAAGACGAAATTGCTGGTTTAGAAACCCGCCTTCAAAATGTTACGGATGAAGTAAATACGTTTGAAGATGCCATTGTGCAACGTAAAAATATGATTGCTGATTCTAAGTCGTTCATCGCGAAATATGAGGAACAGCAGAAGGATGTGCGCAACAATCGCGAATTTGATTCATTGAACAAGGAGATTGAATTCCAAAATTTGGAGATTCAATTGTGTGAAAAGAAAATCAGTGAATTCAAAGCCAACATTGAGGCAAAAAGCGAAGTTTTAGCTTCATCCAAAAACAATTTAGAGAATCGCAAGGCTGACTTAGTTGCAAAGCAAGGCGAACTCGATGGCATTATTGCCGAAACCGAAAAGGAAGAGGCGAGCCTTCAAAAGGAATCTGCAGCAGCAGAAAAAGTAATCGAAAGTCGTTTGCTTGTTGCCTACAAGCGTATTCGCACTGGCGCTATCAATGGCCTTGCAGTTGTAAAAATTGAGCGTGATTCATGCGGTGGCTGTTTCAATATGATTCCACCACAGCGTCAATTGGACATCAGCTTGCGGAAAAAAGTTATTGTTTGCGAGCATTGTGGTCGTATTTTGGTAGATAACGAAATTGAGAATGTGGCTGTAGAAGCCTAATTTATCTTAAGCGTGATAAAGTAATTTTAAGGGATCCTTTTAGGGTCCCTTTTTTTATTAATGAAATTTCATTTTTCAACGTTTGCTTTCATCTTGCTTTGGATTCCATCTGGAGTTTTTGCACAGCAATTTACGTGGAACGAAGAGGCTTGCTCGGCCTACGGATTGCTATTGGATTTGAAATTCAAACAAGCCGATTCTACATTGAAAGTATTGGAATCAAAAGAGCCTAAAAATCTTTGTGTCCCTTATCTACAGGACGTTGCAGACTTTCTTTATATCGTAGTGACAGAGGATGAGAAGGAGTTTGAACGCAGAGCAAAATTCCGTGATAAACGGATAGCAGCACTTGAAACTGCTGCCGACAATGACCCCTTTCGGAACATTGCTTTGGGAGAAGCTCATTTGCATTGGGCCTTTTCAAATATGCGAATTGGAAATTATGTAACAGGCGCAATGAGCGTGCGTAAGGCATTCCAATTATTGGAAGATAACACCAAGCGATTCCCATCTTTTATCCATAGCTACAAAGCGATGGGATTGTTGCACACGCTGGTTGGAACCGTACCAGACAATTACAAATGGGCGGCCAATTTGATGGGAGTTAATGGCACAATCTATCAAGGAATTTCGGAAATGGAACGTGTTATAAAAGGCACTTCAGGACGCAAAGAGTTTCCGCTAGTCCATAAAGAAACGCTCTTTCTATTCACATTTCTTCAAATCAATTTGGTAAACAAACCCGAATCTTTGAAGGAATTACAACGTCACCTCGACCGTCATAATGGGCCATTAATTGATTTTGCGAAAGCTCGAGTACTTCAACGTTCTGGAAAAACGGATGCCGCCATTGGATTGCTTGAAGTTTCACTAAAAAAACAACCTACTTCTTTCCCATACCTTCATTTTTTGCTTGGAGAAATGAAGCTTTCACGCATGGATGTGGACGCAAATGAACCGTTAAAAGCATACTCAATTCTGTTCAAAGGCAAAAGCTACTTAAAGTCGGTCCAGCAGAAATTGGCGTGGCATTCGCTTTTAGTGGGACGTGACCAAAAAGGATATTTTGAACATTTGGCCCGTGTCACCACAGTAGGAAATACCACGATTGATGGGGATAAATCGGCCCAAAGAGAAGCTGATGAAAAAAAACTTCCTAATGTATACCTGCTTCGCTCACGCATTATGTTCGATGGCGCCTATTATGTTCAAGCTGTGAATACACTAGCGAACGCCCCAGAAGGTAGCTTTCCAACCCAAGATGACAAACTAGAGTATAATTATCGCTTGGGAAGAATTTATCATGAAATGGGGGAACATGCTAAAGCTATTTCTCGCTATGAAACCACAATAAAACAAGGCGCATCAAGTGCTCGATACTTTGCCGCAAATGCATCGCTGCAACTAGGTTTGTTGTATGAAAAACTTGGAGAAAAGGATAAAGCTAAAAAGCACTTTCAAGCATGCTCCAGCTTTAAAAACACGGAGTATCGCGATAGTATAAACCAGAAAGCAAAGGCTGGTTTGTTGCGGTTATGACCCGAATCGGAATGCTGTGCTCAGAATCACATTATGATTCAATGTGATGGTTTCAGCCAACGGAGTTAATCGAGCATCATACATTTCATAACCGCCAGTTTTGCGATGAAGCATGTACCCCAAATCAAAACTCCATCGCTTTAGCCGTACTCCTAAACCCAGTGAATAACGTGTGTCTTGCATAGAATAAGCACCTGTATAGGGATTCCCGTTTATTGCAAACCCGCCACGAATGCTCAAAATATCAATGCGCCATTCGGTTCCAACTCTGATGTTCCCAGCCCAATGAAGGCTGTTCTTAACAGCTATGTTTTCCGCATCAAAAGCATAAACACTTGACCGCAAACGTGCCATGCTATAATCTACATACTCATAATCTGCGGAAATAAGACCAACTTTCCCAATTACAAAAGCCAAACTACCTATTGCACGAAATGGTGTTTCCAAGCTGTAATCGAACTTGCCTTCGGGCGAAGAACTGTTATATTGGGTATCGTAAATCTTGGAAACTGCCACAGAACTGAACGATTCATCCATTTCAAAAAAAGTAGGCGTGTGAATAGCCGCGCCTATTCTAACCCATTTTGTTGGACGATAAATAACTCCAAACTTCACGTTGAATCCATTACCCGACACCTTCAAATTGTCAGTCATAGTGAACGAATCAAAATTGGCTATTGAATCTTGAGTATCGCTTTCGGTATACTTCCGTTCAACCTCATAGCTCACCGTTGGAATTCCTACAGTTGCACCGAAATACAGTGCATTTCCAAAATTTCCACCAAAAGAAAGCGCAAACTCACTCATGGAGCCACGCGTAACTTCTGAAACCGTTTGGGTCTGACCATAGAACGGTAGCACAGCTCGTTGAAATCCAACTACATTGGTATCGGCATCATAAACCGGGTCGAACAAAAAAGCATCATACAACAAACCAGTTGTTCCTCCATATTTCTCGATGTCATAGGGTGATGATGTTGTTAATCCTGTGTTTGCATTTAGCGCATTCACATGTTGATCAATCAAAGAACTGCTAGAATTGGTTCCAGCAACAGAAGTTCTACCATTAAAAGATGCTGTTCTATTGTATGCCACCCCAATTTGAAACGCTTTCCATGCCCATTGCTTTTCCTCTCCCTTTTTCCGATTGAATCGGGCTACAAAACCAGCATTTCCGATATTAAAGTTGAATCTATTATCGCTAGAAGTGGTCCCGAGATACGTGGCATCAGTAGTAGTGGAAAGCAAACCGATTGTGAGGGTGGCTTCCGTTTTGGCAAATACACCTATTCCACCTGGATTTACACTCAAGGTGGTCATATCGCCACCAAGTGCGCCAAATGCACCACCCATGGACGAAGAGCGAGCAGTTCCTGTTATATCTAACTGTGAATAACGTAGCGCATCCAAAGCATTTTGAGCTTTGAGCGAGTTGCTTGTAAATGCTATAAAAACGCCTAAAATGATACCGATTCTCATATTATTCTTTTGTTGAATTAGTCAAATTTGAAACATTCTCGCAAAAAATCCTTTTGGATTTCCTACGAGAATAATTCAGATCTCATAATAGTACTATCATTTTAACCACCTCTTCTTCCTCCACTATTGCTGCCACCTCCTTTTGAACCGCCTCCTGGGCTGGAAAAACTACCGCCTCGTGAGGGAGAAGGTGAGGGAGAACTCTGCCGAGAAGGCGCTGAAAAATTCCGTGAAGGCTGACTTTGAGAAGGCGCAACTCCTCGTGATGGTTGCGACTGCGAAGGCGAAGAATTTTCATACCGCTGCGCAGGGCGCTGTGGAGATGGTGAATAATTGCGTGAAGGAACTCGTTCGGGAGAAGAGTAACGTCCGTTGTTAGATGGCGACTGATACGAAGGTTTTGACATATTTGGAGTACCACCACGTTGATACACATCACCTCTTGATGGTTGCTGACTCCTGTTAGGAAGCTGATTCACATTCTGACGACTTCTATCAACATTTGAATATTGCTGACGAACGGGTGCTGCTTGCGGTTTACGCTCTCCGTAAGATTGTGGTGCACGCTGTGGCTGCGTTTGTGGCACACGTTCCGTTTGTGTTTGTGATACACGTTCCGTATGCACTTGACTATCGCGAGCAGGCTGTGGTTTCGTGGTGTATCCACTAATTGCATCCCTGTTTTGTGTAGCTGGAGAAAACTCCCTATTCACTTCTCTTCCAGTAGATTGAATTGCTGGCTTAGAATCCACATTCTGTCTATTGGATTCCGTATTTACTACGCGATTGTTAGGCGATTTAGTAAACTCTGCATTGTTGCGAACATTGGTGTTCACAGGCTTTGTCATACTGATGTTTCTTCCGTTCAGTCCATCAATATTCGAACGAGAAACCACAGGTTTAGCATCAGCAGTTTGAAGCACATTACTCCTATTGGCGTGACTAACTACACCTTCTTTCGCAGCTTTATTGTAGGTGTCGGCAAATGATGTCGACCTCAAACCTGAACCCAGTGCACCGCCAGAACCACCTCTATGTCCGTAGTAAATTCCACTGTTTTGATCGTATGTGTTGTAGTAACCATTGCCGTTGGCTAAGCCATCATAGTAACCATTCCAGTAACCTTGGTTATACCCGTTGTAGTAGTTATTGAAGCCACCAAATCCGCCTCCGTAGCAGTATGGGCTATAACCCCATCCACCACCCCAACCCCATGAGCTGAAGCCAAAACCTATACCCCAAGAATTTCCACCCCACATTCCATAACCACCACCCCATGGGTTGTAACACCATCCATTGCCCCAATTTGAGTAAATGCTTGTTCCGTAGTAGTAAGGATTACCAGTATACCAATACATGTTGGTATAGAAAGGATCATAATATCCAGCACCATACATCGGGCGATAAAAACGATTGATGCGCGAAGCATAGAAATAATCGTACGAATCGTCCTGATAATAATTGTTAGTTATGTAGGTATTTCCATCCTCATCCACATATTGCTCTGAATTATTTGAATTCTGTGTAGATGAGTTCTGTGGTTGGTAATAATCATCTTGATCATACGTAGAATATCCGTCCAACGGAGAACCACTTGGTTTCACATCCTCATAAACAGGTGTTTGCCGAATATCCTCATAAATCCCATCATCTTGAGCATTAACAGATGAAACAAACAAGGAGAAAAATCCTAAGAGTATTGGACTAACTGCGGTTTGAGCTAAATTTTTCATGGCTTTTCCGTTTAGATGTTGCGTTGCTATTGACCTTCAGCAGAGGTTATGTTTACTTTTGGCCGCTGTTATTATTTTTTCAAGGGGCAAACATCATACCAAAATGGCGAAAGACTTCGCAAAGCGTTCAGAAGATTATTCTAAGTGGTATAACGAACTGGTAATAAAGGCTGATATGGCCGAAAATTCTGCTGTTCGTGGTTGTATGGTTATCAAACCCTATGGCTATTCTATATGGGAAACCATGCAAAAAGAATTGGATCGGATGTTTAAGGAGACTGGGCATTCGAACGCTTATTTTCCTCTGTTTATTCCTAAAAGTTTCTTCGCTAAGGAAGCTGCTCACGTAGAGGGATTCGCCAAAGAGTGTGCCGTTGTTACCCATTATCGTTTACGCACTTCAGCTGATGGAGGAATTGAAGTTGATCCGGATGCAAAACTCGAAGAAGAGCTAATTGTTCGTCCCACTTCTGAAACAATTATTTGGCATACCTACCGTGGTTGGATACAAAGTTATAGAGACCTCCCTATTCTCGTAAATCAGTGGGCAAACGTTGTTCGCTGGGAAATGAGAACGCGCTTATTTCTGCGCACGGCAGAGTTTCTTTGGCAAGAAGGACACACTGCGCATGCCACGCAACAAGAAGCCATTGAAGAGGCCGAGAAAATGATGCATGTGTATGCTGATTTTGCCGAAAACTTCATGGCAATGCCCGTTTGGAAAGGTGTGAAATCTGCAAATGAGCGATTTGCTGGTGCTACGGAAACCTATTGTATTGAAGCCCTAATGCAGGATGGAAAAGCGTTGCAAGCTGGAACATCTCACTTCTTAGGACAAAATTTTGCTAAGGCATTTGATGTCACTTTCACGGGGAAAGATGGGAAGTTGGACCATGTTTGGGCTACTTCTTGGGGAGTTTCCACACGATTGATGGGCGCGCTAATTATGACGCATTCAGATGATAATGGTTTGGTTTTGCCGCCAAAACTTGCGCCCATTAAAGTGGTTATTGTACCAATTTACCGCAGCGATGAGGAATATGCATTGGTATGTGAGCATGGCAGAGCAGTTAAAAAAGAGTTGGAATCGAAAGGAATTACGGTAAAACTAGACGACCGCGACACCCAAAAGCCTGGTTGGAAATTTGCTGAATATGAGTTCAAAGGTGTTCCTGTACGCATAGGAATTGGGCCACGCGACATTGAAGCTGGTACTGTTGAACTTGCCCGAAGGGACAACCTGACCAAGGGCTCGGCACCGCGAGAAGGCATAGCAGATAGAATTGCGGATTTGTTGGATGAAATTCAAGCAAGTCTTTATGAAAAAGCGCTTCGTCATCGCCAAGAGCATACCACTGAAGTGATCAGTTATGCTGAATTCAAGGAAGTTTTGGATGGAAAAGGCGGCTTTATTGTGGCGCATTGGGATGGAACTTCCGAAACCGAACAGAAAATCAAGGAAGAAACAAAGGCAACTATTCGACTTATTCCTTTGGAAGAAAGCTATAAAACAGAGGGCACTTGCATCTATTCGGGCAAGCCATCTTCTCAACGGGTTGTTTTTGCTCGTGCTTATTGAAATTTGGAACAGCTCATACCATTCGATCAAGCTGTTCAGTCCTTAAAAGTCAAGGGGCAATGCAAGTTATTGGTTGTTAGTAACGCTAAAAATTCGTTCGCACTCCTTAAAACCGAGGCTAAGCAACTTTCTATTGACCTTTCAACCTCATTGAGTGCGTCATTTGAAGTTGAAGTGCTCTTTTGCGATTCGGGAGAGTTTCAATTCGAAATTCAATTTGGGGAAGATGTGCTGATTTTCAATTTGCATGATGATGTATTTGATTTCGATTGAAGTCACGCACTTTGGAAAACATCATATGTCAAAGAAAATCGAAACAATGCGTTTTGCTGCATGATAAGCATGTTCAGTTTCCTTCGGTCTTCATTGGAAACTAATCGCTTTGATGACCTGGGCTACATGATTGGAAGAATCCTAGTAAATCACGAAAATCACTTTTTTGTTGAAGGTAATAAGCAATTGGGCTTCTTATACAACGACCTAGCAAGTAGTGGTTTCACCACTATAAAGATGCGAGAAGTATTACTAACTTCATTAAATTACTGCCTGCAATTCAACCTATTACTACCTGAATATGAACAGTTTACAACCATTAATGTAGCACAAATAAATGAGATTAGTCGTACCATGAGGACGCACTCATCAAAGCCCTTGGGATTCCTATTACAAAAAGGAAAAACACCAGAAAAATAATTTTCATAAAGCTGTTATGTGAAAAACAGAAAATACTACATTTGCGCTCCCAAAAGCAACGGCCCGTTCGTCTAGGGGTTAGGACGCCAGGTTTTCATCCTGGTAACAGGGGTTCGATTCCCCTACGGGCTACTTTAATAGTAGTAAACCCCTGTAAACCAAGTGTTTACAGGGGTTTTTGTTTATATACGTAGTAATTTACGTAGTAATTTTGGTCAAAAAAAAGAGGCTAATGCCTCTTTTCTCTTTGTTAAGCCTCCATCTTTTTGATGCTTTTCTCGATAGACCTAAGAAAATACCTTTTTCGATTTCCAATCCTGAAATCAGGTACTATCAGCAAGTCACGCTCAAGTCCAAGTAAAGTGTTCTTACTGATTTTCAACAGTTTTTGAACATCCTTAAAGGTCATAATATCCCCGTTAGACATATTCGTTACGGTTAAGGCTACCCACTTTCATGGTAAATCTCTCCAACGTATCGCCTCCTACGGAAAAGGTACGCCAGTTACAGCCAGCGTCAGCATCTTTCACTGTTTACATGAATATATCAAACATACCGATTTTTTCCGAAACTCTCCATATTTATATTAAACGAAATACATGAACGACAGTTATCTATCCACCTATCAAGTCTCGCGACTTGTCGGCCTAAGTGAGCGAAGAGTTACCCAGATTGCATCTGGTGTGCCCCAATGGACGGGAATCAAGAAAAACCGAGTGTATCGGATACCTCAATCGGCCCTGCCTTTTTTTCAAAGGACATATCAAAAACGAAAATAACAATCTATTATAAATCAATCAATTATGAAAAAAAATTATGAGATTCAAAATGAAATAATTAAGCAAATACTGGAGGCAGTGAGGGGAACAGGCAGATTTTCTTTCTTGAATTGGGGGCATCCCAAACGAGATAAAATAATCCGCGAGCTTGCGGAAGAGTTGGACTACCATAGCCGATGAAGCTCCGAATAACGCAAGAGGAGCTATCAGCCCTCCAGATTGTGACCGACCACATTCTGTTCATCATCCAAGGCGGATTTTCGTTCAAAACTAAAGAAGAATACTTGCGATACTTGAGTTATGTAGCCGTGCTATATGCCTCATGGTCTATGCCCATACTGATTCAGCTTTATCAACTGAACGCTAAACCATTGGATGAGGCAGGCCCGACTAAGCCAGTGAAATTTGAACCCAACGCAGTAAAGCAGATACTTATGGAGCTTGAAAAGCGAATCAGGAAGGCCATTGGTGAAGAATGGAACGCTAATCCCTCAAAATACCATGACCAGATTGTGCGAGACCTTCGATTGGGGCTTACACACATTGCAAGAACAACGAATAAGGGCGACTAAAAAAGCTAATTGCGATTCTCAAACCACCCGTATCTAGTTGAGCGGCACACCAGCAGCGGTTAGCTTTACTCTTGGGAAAGCCTTGCCAGCTTTTACCAGTGAAACGGATGCGCCAATAGTAGCAATCCCTCCGATTGTCAAAAGGCCATAACCTACATAGAACGGAATTGATGAAGTTAATTTTCCCTCTTGTGCAAGCGCAGATGAAACGATAAGTGTTCCACTTCCAAGCAAAATAGAAACACCTGCTAATGTAAAACCTCCACCTGCATTTCGAAGGTATTGAGCCGACATTTTTAGGTCGGGTTGTGACTGATAATCTTCCACTTTTTTAAGGTCTAAAACTGGATTCCACTGATTATTCTGATAATACGATTTCACCTCAGAAGATGGCATCGTGGTGCGAGTTAGGCCATTTTCTGTAGAATACAAAAACTTGTTTCCGTTAAAACTTAGAATCTTACAGTTCAATGTGTCACCTGAGTTTAATACCAAAGAATCCTGAGCAAAGGCGGAGCATGAAAAGAAAAGAGCAAGGATAATTTGGAAAAGCATTTTAGTTTGTGGTATAAAAATTAAGAGCAACAGTCAGTTCAATTTATTTTTCGATTTGCAACTTTTGCATACCTTTCAA
>CAMDOM010000054.1 GCA_945903645.1 Chryseobacterium gleum | reverse complement strand
GTAACACTGCTGGAGAGCTGTCCCAATCGCGCACCGTACCGAAACTAACGGACGTGTCTACCCACTTTACTTTTTGGCTAAATCCAGATGTATGTATCTGAACAAATAGGAGTACAATAGAAAGAATGCGCATGTCGGGTAAAGTTAGGTAAACGAAATAGCAAGGAAAATATTGAGTGCGTAAAGCGCTTTGCTGCCCATTACCTTTGCGCCCAAATTTTGAGCAATGCTTCACATTGGGATTTCGTCTTGCTTCTTTTATCCAGATTTGCAACGCACCACGTTTGGGCCCAAAACGCTATGCTATTTAGAAAATGACATGGCCAGGTACATCACACGCGAGGATGTAATACCTGTGCTTATTCCAGACCTTGCAAAGGCAGACATCAAAAGATTGATTTCAAAACTGGACGGATTGGTGCTGCAAGGTGGGGCAGATTTATCTCCGCTTAGCTATGGGGAAACTCCAATTTTGGAAGGTAAATGGAAGGGGGATCGTTTTCGAGATGAATATGAAATGGAAGTGGTTCGTTATTTTCTGGAGAAAGAAAAGCCTGTTTTTGGCATTTGCCGAGGTTTTCAATTGCTCAATGCGTATTTTGATGGAACGCTATATCAGGATATTGCCACACAGCGCCCCGAAAGCATTAAGCACCGCGATGCCGTGGTGTACGATAGCGTTAATCATGGGGTAAAATGGGAAGAAGGCTCCTATATGCAAAAGCTATATAATGGGGATACCACTCATCGTGTTAATTCGGTGCATCATCAAGGCGTTAAAGATTTGGGCAAGGGATTAGTACCACAGGCCCATTGCGCTGAAGATGGAATTTTAGAGGCATATATCCATGAGGATTATGAACCAGGAAGAGTTATGGGCGTGCAATGGCATCCAGAGTATTCGCACACCTTGGGTAAGCAAGTTCTTGACCCGAACATTTTGATAGACACCTTTTTAGACTTTACACGAAACAAGCAATGAACATAATAAATCCAGCGACCGAAGAGTTAATTAAAACAGTAACAGAGGATACGACTTCGTCCATTACGCGGAAGTATGAACTCGCCAAAGCATCACAAAAGAGTTGGGCCAAAGTGCCATTGAAAGAGCGAATAGCTTGCATTTCTCGTTTCAATGATTTGCTTGAAGCACAAAGTGACAGAATTGCAGCTGATTTGACGTCTGAAGTTGGCAAACCGTTGGGGCAGGCAAAGGGAGAAATTCGCGGAGGGCGCACTAGAAGTGCCTATTTCGTAAATAATTCGGAGAAGTATCTTGCTGAAGAATGGATGGTTTCGGAGGGTGATACCAAGGAAAAAGTGACCTACGAACCGCTCGGAGTTATTGCTAACATTTCTGCTTGGAACTATCCCATTTTGGTTGGGGTTAATGTGGTTATTCCAGCATTGATTGGAGGAAATGCAGTGCTCTACAAGCCATCTGAATTTAGCACGCTAACAGGAATTAATCTCGTGGAATTGTTGCACGAGGCTGGAATTCCTAAGGACGTAATGCAATTGGTTATAGGAGGAAAAGAAGCAGGTGAAGCATTACTAAACTTGCCTTTGAATGGGTATTTTTTCACAGGTTCGTATGCCACAGGTAAATGTATTGCCGAGCGAGTGGCAAGTAAATTAGTGCCGGTTGGCTTAGAACTTGGCGGTAAAGATCCGATGTATGTGTGCGAAGATGTAAATATTGGAGCTGCGGCTGGTGCTGGTGTGGAAGGAGCGTTTTACAATACAGGTCAAAGTTGCTGTGCAGTGGAGCGCATTTATGTACACGAGAAAATTTATGATGAATACCTAGCTGCGTTTATGGCTGAGACGAAGAATTGGCCTTTAGGTGTTCCAATGGATGATGCCACTGCCATTGGCCCCCTAACACGTAGACCACAGGTGGCAGTTTTGGAAGAACAAGTAAACGATGCGGTTTCCAAAGGAGCCAAGGTTCTTTTAGGAGGAAAGAAGGTTTCGGGTGCGGGATATTATTTCGAACCAACAGTACTTGTTGATGTTGACCATTCCATGAAAGTAATGATGGAAGAAAGCTTCGGGCCTATCATTGGGATTCAAAAAGTGAAAGATGATGCGGAGGCGGTTGCATTGATGTTAGACACGCCTTACGGACTTACCTCAGCGGTTTATACGCAAAACAAGCAAAGAGCAGAGTCGATAATGAGTGAAATGCAATCTGGAACAGTGTATTGGAATTGTTGCGACCGTGTAAGTCCAAACATTCCGTGGTCCGGTAGAGGTTGGTCTGGATTGGGGTCAACATTATCGCACCAAGGTATCCGCGCTTTTGTTCAGCCAAAGTCGTATCACTTGCGTGGATAATAAACGCCTGCTAAACATTGGCTAAAAAGAAAGGGCCTCCTGAATTTCAGGAGGCCCTTTCTTTTGGTCTAAACTCTTGATTGAGCTTTTATTGTTTAATCAATTTCATAACTGACATTTTATTATCAGCGGTTACTCTTAGGAAATAAACACCATTCGTCAAATCCTTCACAGAGTATTGTTTACGGATTTGGTCTGTAGTTCCAATTGTAGCGTCTGTCCAAATAACCTTACCCACTAAGTCAACGAGGTCAAGGGTAAACTCGTGGCTTGCATTCATTGTGATGTCTACCATGAATTCGCTATTAGTTGGGTTTGGATATATGCTGACACTACCGTCAAATGCTGTTTCATTAACACCTGTGCAGCAGGTCAATTCAAATGTTTCTGAATCACCTACACAACCGTTGGCATCAGTAGCTTCTACTTGGTAATTACCACTACCAGTAGGATTGATAACATAGAATTCTTGCGTAGCACCAGGAATTGGGTTGCCATTTAGGAACCATTGGAATCCAACGTAGTTTACTGCATCTGTTACGATTAGTGAATCAGCAACAACAGAAACTTGTGGTTGGGGATCCCAAACCAAAATTTCTACTGGCGTGGCTTGCAATGAACTGTCAACACAACCGTTCGGGTCTAAAGTGGTTAACCAGTAAGAACCAGATTGAAGAACAGTAATTGAAGATGTAGTTGATCCAGTATTCCACAAGTAAGAAGCATAGCCAGGACCTGCATCAAGTACAACACTACCTCCCACACAGAAAGGTTGGGTTCCAATAACCTCTATCGTTGAAACCATCATAGGTTGGTTTTCTATGGCGAACACATCAACTGTTCCTTCACAACCTTCTTGGTTGGTAACTGTAAGAGTTATGGTTCCAGGTTGATTGATAATTTGAACGTTTGGTTGCCCACTAGCAGTTCCACCAGACCAAGCATAGCTATCGTAACCTAAGGCCACACTAACTGAAATGCTTCCACCAGCACAAAACTCTACTGTATCGTTCGGGTTAATGAATGGTGTTGGAATTGGAAGGATTTCCAATAGAATGGTGTCCCAGCCAAAACAACCGTTTGTAGCATCTTCAACTCTTACAACATAGTTTGCTGTAGCGTTGGCCAGTGTTGTTTGAGTAATGTCTCCACTTGGTGACCATAAGTATGATGCGAAACCAGCTCCAGCATCCAAGGTGTACACACAAGCCGTTGCATCAGGACCCAAATCCACTACTGGTGGAGCAAATACAACGAAGTTGTCAGTTGCAGTTCCAGCGCAACCAGTAATTGGGTCCACGTATTCATAGATTACCGCAGTGTTGCCTGGTCCAGCGAGTCCTGGGAAGAAATACTCTGCTGTAATTGGGAAACTAAAGTAATCTACAGTGTAAGTACCCCCTACTGGTGAGCCTCCTGCAAGTTGAATATACTCTACGTTTTCACACGCAGAACCAACTGAAGTTAATCCTACAGATGGTGCTGTGCTCACCTGGTAGGTAAGTCCCGCAGTGGTGTATACACAACCGTTTACGTCAGTTCCAACCAAAGCAACGGTTTCGTTGTCTTGTAGTGCGGAGTTGATGTAAGGATTTGTCGTACCTACCGATACTCCGTCAAGGAAGAACTCGTACGACAATGAAGCACTACCAGTAAAAGTGATTTCCGTTCCAGAACAAATGGCTAACCCTAGCGGAGAAGCTGTTAACACTGCAACCGTTGCTCCTACATCGCTTAAGGAAACTGCATCTGTAGATGTACAACCATTGGCATCTGTAACTGTTACAGCCCATTGCCCTCCTGGTAGATTAGTCGCATTTGAAGTGGTTTGACCGTCAGTCCATAGATAAGTGTACTGAGGAGTTCCACCGATGGTAATCGTATTAGCTGCACCATCTGTAGCTTGGCAGCCAGATGGGTTAAGGGAGTTCGAAATTCCAATTTGCACTTCTGGAAGAACAGTGAATTGAAGTGCTGAACTGGTAGCAGAACACAATTGTAAATCAAGACCAGTAACGGCTACAAAATCGCCATCTTGAAGCGTTGTAGTTACAAATGGGTTGATGGTGCTTGCTTGCACTCCGTTTACATAGAACACATAGGTAGTAGCTCCGGTTGCAGTGAACGTTACAGGAAATCCGCCACAAACAGTTTCATTTGTAGCATCGCTTGTAAGGAACACAGGACTAGAACCTACATCACTAAGTGAAGCAGTCGTTGTGGCTGTGCAGCCGGCAGCATCTGTAGCTTCCACGAAATATGAACCAGCACCTAGGCCAGTATATATATCGCTAGCTGGACCTGCTGCCCATTGATACGTAAATGGTGATGTACCTGTACCAATTGTAACTTCTGCTGTAAGCGAACCATCCGCTGCACCGCAGGAAGACGGGTCTACTTGGTTGATGACAGTAACAACTGGACTTGGATTAACCGTCACTGTAATTGCGGCACTTTCAACATCACATCCGTTAGCATCCGTTCCAATTACCGATACTAAATCCCCACTTTGTAAAGTGGAAGAAAGGAAAAGCGATGTAGAGCTTGATGCACCTTGAGACTGTCCATTAACTAAGAACTCATACGTTAAAGCACCCGAGGCAAAGAAGGACATGCTTTGACCTACACAAATTGTGTTGTTCACTGCATTAGAGAGAATGCTAACAATTGGGCCTGGATTTACGGTAATTGTAACGATGTTGCCTGTGGCGGTGCAATTATTTAAGTCTGTTCCAGTGGCTGTAACAGATTGACCGTTTGTTAGTGTTGTGGTAGAGAAAGGATTTGAAGTGCTCGTTGCCTGCGCGTCCACATAAAAATTGTATGCGTTAGAGCCAGAGGCTGTGAACGTTACATTTTCGCCAGCACAAATAACATTGTTTGGGTCTTCGCTGCTCACCATAGTTACTGGTGCAGCACCTGGGTCACTCAAGCCGTATGTACCGTTTGTAGAACATCCGTTTGCATCGGTTACTGTGACCAAATAAGGTGCAGAAACAAGACCAGTTACATCTTGCGTGGTTGCATTATTACTCCAGGCAAATGTGTATAGCGGAAGTCCATTGGTAACAACCAATTGAATACTTCCATCTGCTCCAGCGCAAATAGAAGGGTCAGTAACAGTAGCAGAGATAACAGGAACTTCCCTAACCACGGTTGAAATCCCAGGATTTGTGTAGCTACAGAAGTTAACATCAGTTCCAACAACAGAAACTGTTTGACCATTCGTCAATGTGTTGGTTACAAAAGGATTTTGTGTACTAACAGGATTTCCATTGATGTAATACTGGTACTGAAATGATCCTGAGGCTGCGAAAACAACTGTTTCGCCAGCGCAAATTGTATTGTCGGCATCGCTGCTTGTCAGTGTAACTACTGAAGCATTTGGGTCATTAAGTGCAACAGAAGATTGGTCTGTACAGCCGCTTGCATCCGTTACAGTTAATATATAGGGACCAGCCCCTAATCCACTTACTGTTTGTCCAGTCAAATTGCCACTCCACGTATATGTGTAGGGAGACGTACCACCCGTTGCTATGGCTTGAATTGTTCCATCCTGCAAACCACAGCCTGAAGGGCTAGTAATCCCTCCAAATCCAGCAGCTGGAGCAGGTGTTACGTTAATTACAGCGTTTGCACAAGATGTGATATTGCATGGGCCTTCTGCTCTCACAAAGTAATTGGCAGTAGTTAAAGGATTAACCGTTATTGAAGCGCCCGAACCTACCAGCGACCCTCCACAACTTCCGATGTACCAAAAATACTGCGACCCACTGCCGAGTGTTCCTCCGCTTGCGGTCAAAGTCACAGCACTTCCAGCACAGATATTTGAACTACTTGCAACGATTGCTGTCGGATTTGTTGAAGTACCATTAACGGTGACAGTTACGCTTGCACAACCTGTGTTGCCACAAGTTCCGCCTTCTGCCCTTACATAATACGTTGCTGTACCTGCAGGAGAGAGAGTGATGGACACGCCAGTACCGATGGCTGTTCCAGTTCCACAACCACCAGCATACCATGTCCAAACAGATCCATCTGTTCCAAGTGTTCCAGTTACTGAAAGTGTCACAGGAGCTCCAGTACAAATGGTTGCTGGAGTGGCTGCAACACTAACTGGGTCAAGAGAAGGGGTAACTACGGTGATAATTGTCTGCTGATCGTTGCTCCAACAGCCGTTATTAGAGGCGTTGTAGTTATAGGTAAACGTACCCGGTGCAGATAGAGCTGCTGTGCTATTTGGTGTACCTGGAGTTGCAATGCTTGTGCCGTTTAAAGTGGTTCCTTGCCAATAGCGATTGCCATAAATTGTAGCACCACCAGCAATGGATATCGAAGCGCCAGGGCAGGAGTTAACAGTAGCAGGAGTATTGGCCGAAAGGACAGGGTCCGTATGGCGATAGTTTAACTGAGCAGAAATCGTAGCCCAAGTGCTAGAGGTTCTATTGGCGCTCACACGAAGTACGGTTGTTGTTCCAGAAAACCAGCCAATTTGATTTGTGGTAAAACCAGTGGCATTACCGTTTTGCGGAGTGGCGCAGAATCCCGCAATATTTGGAGCACCGTTATCAGTCCATGTAAAATTGTAGTAAGTATTGGCAGTGATGTCGATGTCGCGATAAGCCCCGGCACCAAAAGTTGCAATTTGGTTTAAACAACCAGTAGGTTGTGCTGGCGAAGGACCCTCAAGAGCTACACCGCATCCTAATGGAGTTGGAGGAGTTGGAATACTAATTAACTGAACAAACAGATTGCCGGAAGTTGAATTAGTAATACAATTGAATTCGTTTAACACTGCCCACATATCTCCCCCAGCGGAAGTAACATCCACAGATGCTTGCAAAGATGGGTTGCAACCTGGTCCGTCATCATCGTTGTAACCCAAGAACGAACATCCCGGATTGGTATAAACCGAAATTTGTGTGTCCCAAGATGTGCCGCAAGTAGAAAAACGATAAACTGCACCTGCAACCGTATTTAAGATTGGAGAACGCTCGCCTCCCCACATATTGGTGACAGTTTGGGTTTGACCAACTGCCCAACCAGATACGTTTACAGTAGTCCAAATGGTTCCAGTACAACCACATTGGGCTTTTGCTGTTTCGGGAAGCGTAGTTGTTAAAATCACCACAGCGGCAACTAAAATGCGAACTGATGTAGAAAACTGTTTCATGGGCAAAGGTTAAAGGAGTTTGGGAGATGTATTAATTGAAGCAAATCACCACAAGTTTACTTGCCTGGAGTTAAATTTTATTCAAGTTAAACCAAGGTTTATTAATTAAACGTTGTCTTAAGAATTATATAGAACGATAAAATATTCATATCTTAATTATTCTTAAAACGGGGATAATATTAGCTAATTTTTCAATGGCCGAATTGTTGGAAATAAATCCCGAAAATCGCTTGCTAATATAGATAAACAATTCAAACGACAAATTTTGATGATTTGGACTCAGTTCATCAAAGAAACACATGTTCTATAAGTCTGATTTGGTAGTCGAATTTCTAAAACGAAAATTCCATTTAGTTCTGCTGAAACCCGAAACTTGGAGTTGATTTCTATGTCAGAAACTACTAGACGACCGGCTAAATCATATATGCTTACTTGCATTGGAGTTTCGGTTTCAATCAAAAGTTCAAATTCGCGATTGTTTAGTTGCCGAATTGGATTATTAAGTTCCAAGTCAGTTACGCCTGTCAGCACATCCTCTGAAATAACTATCGTTTGATTAACTGCTATTGACTCCACGACTTTAGTGATTCCAGAGGGGAAATGAACAATTACAGAATCCAATAAAGCAGTTTCGCCTATACCGAAATGAGCGATGGAACTGTTTTGGCTTGCATGGCTTGATCCACCGCTAATTTCCGTTACTTGAGAAATGCTATTAGCTACTACGCGCACCTTACAACCAAAACAATCACGATTGGTTTGAGTTCCTTGCGCTTTTACATTTATCCAATTATTATTAGAAATGCTTGAATTGAGGTAAACGAAGGCGGAAGCTCCATTTTGGATGTTCGACACGTTGTTTACTACAAAATCCAGCATTCCGTCATTGTTAAGGTCGCCATATGCGGTTCCTCGTCCGCGTTGAGTGGAAATTGTGTCTAATACTGCAGTTACATCTTCAAATGTTCCATCTCCGTTATTTCTGAATAATTTATCAGGGTCGAGAAAGACATTCGCAATAAATTCAGCTGCTGGGATTTCGCCATTTGCCACAAACAGGTCATTCCAGCCATCATTGTCGAAATCAAAGAAAAAACAACCCCAACTTGTGGTGTTTAATCCATTGATGCTATCGTTTTCAACGCCTGATATCTCTCCGACTTCCGAAAACGATGTTTCATCATTTCGGAATAAAAAGTTGGGACCGATGTTGGTGGCGTAGTAGTCAAAATCACCATCACGATCATAGTCACCCGCAGCTATCCCCATTCCATACATGCGGGTATCTACTCCCAAGGAGGTACTAACATCATTTAAAAAGGTTTCTGGAAACTGATTTTCATAGAGTAGATTGGGTAGTACCCATTCTCCAAAGTCATTAACCACAAACAGGTCGGCATCAAAGTCGCCATCAAAATCAGTAAACGTTGTGGCTAAACCGCAGCCATTCTGCGTTAACCCATACGAAGCGCTAGATTCAGTGAATGTGAGATTGCCCTGGTTAATGAAAAGCAAATCAGGAGCGCAGTCGTGGTCAAAGCCATTTACCACTTCATTTTCATCAAAAAGTACCTGCGAGGTAGTAATGTAATTAGTGATGTATAGGTCTAGAAAGCCATCCTTATTTACATCTCCAAATGATGCAGAAAGATTGCGTTGAGAAGTGCTAGCATCGAATGGGCCAATAACACGGCTAAACGTGCTGTTTCCATTATTGCGAAACAAAAGCACTTCTTCGCCCAAATCGGTAAGAATCAGAATGTCCCGAAATCCATCGTTGTCGATATCGCCTGTAGTTACTCCCATTGTGGTTACAGCAGCTGTAAATCCAAGGCCAGCAGCAACACCTACTTCGGTAAACGTGCCGTCCGCATTGTTGCGGTATAGCTTATCTCGGTTTTCGCCTCCGGTGAGATAAATTTCTTCCCATCCATCGTTGTTCATATCAAAAATGGCCACACCGCCACCCAAATGCATAGATGAACGCTGAAAATGAATAATTCCCAACTGCTGGCTCGATTCTACAAAGCTTGCTTGAGTAAAAACTTCAAGAGTCCAGCAACAAAATCCGATTGCAATAAGGATAGCTTTCATTTCTATTTGAGACGGAGTGAAAGTAAATAATAAACCGCGACAGAATTAACTTCGGTCGCGGTTCAGACTAATTTGGCGTTTAGAGTAAAATTTAGACTAACACATTTTCCGTGGATCTACCCATTCGTCAAATTCTTCTGATGTTACATAACCAAGACTTAGGGCAGCTTCTTTCAAGGTAGAACCTTCTTTGTGCGCTTTTTTGGCAATTTCGGCAGATTTGTAATAACCAATATATGGGTTCAGGGCGGTGACTAGCATCAAGCTGTTTTCCAAATGCTTTTGAAGCACTGGTCTGTTGGGCTCGATGCCCGCTGCGCAATTATCGTTGAACGAAACACAGGCATCGCCAATAAGCCTAGCCGATTGCAATACATTAGCTGCAATGAGTGGCTTGAACACATTAAGTTCAAAATGTCCATTGGAACCGCCAATCGTTACGGCCATATCGTTGCCCATTACTTGCGCAGCTACCATGGTTATGGCTTCTGGTTGGGTTGGGTTTACTTTTCCAGGCATGATAGACGAACCTGGCTCATTATCTGGAATGATGATTTCGCCAATGCCACTGCGTGGTCCAGAGCTTAACATGCGGATGTCATTGGCAATTTTCATCAATGAAACAGCAACGCGTTTCAATGCACCAGAAAGTTCAACCATAGCATCATGCGCAGCTAAAGCTTCAAATTTGTTGGGCGCAGTGATAAATGGATGTCCTGTTGATTCGGCAATTTTCTTAGCCACCAGCACATCATAGCCTTTTGGGGCGTTGAGACCAGTACCAACTGCCGTGCCTCCCAAGGCAAGTTCGCTCACCATAACCAAGGCATTATTCAAGGCGCGCATGCCATTATCTAATTGTTGCACATAGCCAGAAAATTCTTGTCCAAGCGTAAGTGGTGTGGCGTCCATAAAGTGGGTTCTGCCCGTTTTTACCACATCTTTAAATGTAAGTGCTTTAAGATGAAGCGTATTTCTCAACCTTTTAATTCCTGGTAGCGTAACCTCTACAATTAACGTGTAAGCTGCAATGTGCATTGCAGTTGGAAACGTGTCATTAGAGGATTGACTCTTGTTTACATCATCGTTCGGATTCAGCACTTTCTTCTCGTCCTCCAGCTTGCCACCGCTTGTAACGTGACCACGATTAGCAATAACTTCATTGCAATTCATGTTGCTTTGCGTTCCCGAGCCTGTTTGCCAGATTACTAAAGGGAACTGATCGTCCAATGCGCCAGAAAGAATTTCATCACACACCTTAGCAATCAAATCGCGTTTTTCTGCTGACAACACTCCCAAATCGCAATTGGCTTGTGCGGCCGCTTTTTTCAAATGAGCAAATGCGTGAATAATTTCTTTGGGCATACTTCCCGAAGGCCCAATTTTGAAATTTTTGCGCGAACGTTCGGTTTGCGCGCCCCAATATTTGTCTGCGGGCACCTGCACTTCTCCCATAGTGTCTTTTTCTATTCTGTAGCTCATTAGTTGGAAATGTAAATTATCGGTTTGGTGCGTAAAACGTCTGCAAATGTAATTTCGGAATTGAAGCCTATGGATTCGAATTCTATCCTAAAAATGAGGTGTGAATAAAAATCTAAGGCGCTCAATTTTTTTCTTGTTAAATTGATTCCAGTCCCTAATTTCGCCAGCCTAAACAGACACCTATGGCAGCTTTGGGCATCACGGTAATTTTGAGTTATATGGTACTTGGTTTTTGGCTTCTAATTTTTCTAAGCCTATGGGTCCCACTAATGGCTACATTGCTTTTTATGGAAAAATATAGCCCAGCTATGGGAGAGAAGTTGGCTGCATTGATTGCGCCACGTCCCTAGTTTAAAACAACGCTCTTACGTTTTCAGGAGGTCGTCCAAGGACGGCCTTTTTGTTTTTTACAACTATAGGACGCTCTATTAGTTTTGGATAGGTAATCATCGCCTTTATCCATTCGACATTCGAAAGTTTTTTGCCCTTGAAATGGGTTTTGTAGTCCTCTTCGTTTTTGCGCACCAATTCTTCTGGGGAAATACCTAGTAAACCAACAATTTCAGTTAGTTCCTTTTCGGACGGAACATTGGTGAGGTATTCAATTATCTCAGGTTCGATTCCAGCATCTTGAATCAATTTCAAAGTTTCGCGGCTTTTGCCGCAACGTGGATTGTGGAATATCTTCATTTAGGCGTCTATTTTTTCTTTTTCCCCGCCAAACTGCAACAGGAATGCTTTTATAAATGGGTTGAGCTCGCCATCCATCACTGCAGGCACGTTGGATGTTTCGTGGTTGGAGCGTAAGTCTTTCACTAATTTATAGGGATGAAAAACATAGTTGCGAACCTGTGCTCCAAACTCTATTTTCATTTTAGAGCCTTCAATTTCAGCTCGTTTGTCCAATCGCTTGCGCAGTTCTATTTCGTAGAGTTGCGATTTCAAAAGGCGCAGGGCATTTTCCCTGTTTTGTCCTTGCGAGCGGCTTTCAGTGTTGCGAATAATGATGCCTGAAGGTTTGTGAGTTACCCGAACCCCCGTTTCTACCTTATTCACATTCTGCCCTCCTGCACCACCTGACCGAAAAGTGTCCCACGAAATATCGGCCACGTTGATTTCGATATTGATGCGTTCATCTACCACTGGATATACAAATACCGAGGCGAATGATGTATGTCTACGCGCATTGCTATCAAATGGAGAAATGCGCACCAAGCGATGCACACCATTTTCTCCTTTTAGGTTTCCGTAGGCAAATTCGCCTTCAAACTCAAGCGTACAGCTTTTTATACCCGCCACATCGCCCCCTTGCACATCCACTTCCTTTACTTTAAAGCCATTCTTTTCGCCCCACATAATGTACATGCGCATTAGCATGCTGGCCCAATCGCAACTTTCGGTGCCACCAGCTCCTGAGTTTATTTCGAGTACGGCATTCAGTTCATCGCCTTCAGAACCCAACATATTTCGGAACTCTAAATCTTCGAGTTTTTCTATAAATAGGTCGTGTTGTGCTTCAACTTCTTCGGTGGTGGCCTCACCTTCTTTGCTAAATTCGAAAAGCACCGTTAGGTCTTCGAGGGCTGAGGATGCAGCTTCAAAGGCGTTAGTCCACACCTTTTTGCTATTTATTTTCTTTACCAGTGTTTCAGCTTTTTCGGGGTCGTCCCAAAATCCAGGAGAGAGCGTTGTTTTTTGCTCATCGGCTATTTCTCGCAATTTTCTATCAATATCGAGGTAGCCTTTCAGGGCCTGAAGTCGTTCTTTTAGGGCGCCAAGTTGATCCTGTGTAATCATGGTAGTGCAAATTTTTTCCGGTGGGCAAAGGTAAGTGTGCTCTTAGCCTTTTGCCTTGAGCTATTGGTGTTAGTTACCAATAAAGTCGTCAAATCATAGACGAGGTCAACGCATGTCTAACCAACTCAGCAGTGGAATTTACGCCCAACTTGCGGAATATGTTTTTACGATGTGTGCTTACGGTGTGTGCCGATAGGTAAAGTTTGTCGGCAATTTCGCTGGCAGTGAGTCCTTGTGAGATTTGTTCCACAATTTCGAGTTCGCGTTTGCTAAGCAGCGATGGTTTGCAGTCGGCTTCTGACTGTTTGCGTTTGGTGTCTAAAAGAATGTCCAAAACGCGATTGCAAAAGAACCGTTCGCCTCTTTTGGCAAATTTTACCGCATTGATGATTTCGCTTTCGTCACATTCCTTAAATAGATAGCCCGCAAGCCCTTGACGCATGGCGCGGGTTACCACTGATGATTCCTGATGCGATGAAACGAGAATAATTTGCACGCTAGAATCGATACGGTGTACTTTTTCTATGTCTTCTATCGTGATATTGCCTTCGGTATCGAAGTCGAAGAGCAATACATCTACGCCTTTTTTTAATAGGCCAGCAATACAATCTCCCGATACGCATTCGCCTACAATCTCAAACTCGGTTTCGCGAGATAGCACAGCTTTTAAGCCTTCGCGCACCACGTAGTGTGCATCTGCTATACCAATGCGAATTGCGTTTGTCATGTTTATTTAGATTGATTCTAAACAGTGCAAATGTAATGGAAAGTGATGAAAAAAGAAATCAAGTAATGGAGAAATGAGGTGATGAAGAAAGAAAAACGCAAGTAGGTGTTTATGACATGAAGCGGGACAGCTTAGTACCTTCATTCCTTATTTTTTATCGATTCTTCCCAAATTCTTTCAATCCGTTTTCCAACCAAAGGATGTATTTGTCTATGTCGGGGTCGTAGGCTGCGGGTTCGCCCAGTTGTTTCTCATTATGGTCGAGTACTACATAATAAGGTTGCGAGTTGATGCCAAAGCGGGTGGCTTGCATGTGGCTCCAGCGGTTTCCTATAGTGCGTAAGGTTTTGGTTTTCTCTCCTATTTTTACTTCAATTTGCTCGTTTTCTGGCAAGGCCGTTTTTTCATCAACATAAAGGGAAATGAGCACATAGTCTTCGCCCAAGAGCTTGAGCACACGTGGGTCGCTCCACACTTGTTCTTCCATCTTGCGGCAATTGACGCATGCCCAACCTGTGAAATCGAGCAACACGGGTTTACCGCTTTCGCGAGCGTAGACCATACCTTCTTCATAATCATGAAAGCAGGGCAATCCGTGTGGACAATGGTCGGGGTCGCCCACCACTTCGCCAGCAGAATTGGCTACCAATGGCGCGGTAGAACTGCCACCACCACCAAAGCCGGTTGGCGACTCGCTGTAGAATTGTGGTGGTGGAAATCCAGAAATTACTTTAAGAGGCGCGCCCCATAATCCAGGGACAAGATATACCGTGAATATCAACGCCATCAGGCCAAAGAAATAACGTGGAATGGCGATATGGTCAGTTTTGCTATCGTGAGGGAAACGAATGAACCCAAACAGATAAAGCGTTAAGGTTCCAAAAATGGCTATCCAAATGGCGAGAAACAATTCGCGTTGCAATAGGCCAGCTTGCACCACAAGGTCAGCATTGCTGAGGAATTTGAAGGCCAATGCCAATTCGAGTAGGCCAAGACTAACCTTCACCACGTTGAGCCATCCACCCGATTTGGGCATACTGTTTAACCATCCTGGAAATGCTGCGAAAAGTCCAAAGGGTAGGGCAAGGGCAACGCTAAAACCTGTCATGCCCATAATAGGGCCCATTACTCCACCATTCACCGCAGCTTCTACGAGCAATGTGCCGATTATAGGCCCTGTGCATGAAAACGACACCAACGAAAGCGTGAACGCCATAAAGAAAATTCCAATAAGCCCATCGCGGTCGCTGGCTTGGTCTGCCTTGTTTACCCACGAGCTGGGTAATGTAATTTCGAATGCACCAAGAAAAGAGATGGCGAACGTGACCAACAGGAAGAAGAAAAATAAGTTGAACCATACGTTGGTGCTCAGCGCATTGAGCGCATCGGCACCAAAAACTACGGTGACAAGAAAACCCAGGGCCACATAAATGCCAATGATACTTAGGCTGTAGATGATGGCATTGCGAACACCCTTTGCTTTGGTTTTGCTCTGTTTGGTGAAGAAACTGACCGTAAGCGGAAGCATAGGAAACACGCAGGGCGTAAGTAGTGCGAGAAGTCCACCAAGGAAACCGGCAATGAAAATACCTACCCACGACCGGTCGGCATTCGTGTCTATATCGTTAGTAGAGACGTCATGCATGGCTCCTCTATCTGCAACAGCAATAGAAAATTCCACATCATCGGGCGGAAGGCAACCGTTGTCATTGCACACATTGAAATCAATTTTTCCTTTTACAGCTTGGATGTCCTCTGTCAGTTTTATGCGCTGCACGAAGGTGACCGAGTCCTTGTAATAGGCCAAGTCTAAATCGAGTATCGGGTCGTGTTCTTTGATGGGTGCTGGGGAAATTATTTCGCCCACGTTCTCAAATCCTTTTCCTGTGAATGAAAATGAAGTAGGAATGGGTATACCGTCTTTTGGCAGGTCGGTACTATACAAATGCCACCCTGTGTCGAGCTTGGCGGTAAACCGCAATTCTATCTCATTGTCCTTTCCTGCTACCGCGCTGAATGCCCATTCTATGGGGTCGAGAATTTCTGGTTTTGGTGATGAAGTAATGTCGGGTTGAGGCGCTGAAGTTTCGCTAACCGTGATTTTAGTTTCTGATTTCTGACTACTGAATTCTGAAATCTTGAAGGCAAATTTTTGCACATCAGGTGGCAGACAGCGTTTGTCATCACACACCATAAATTCAACTTCGCCACTCACCTCGGTGGCTTTGGGGCTAAGAGCAATTTTTTGAATAAAACGTGCCTTGCCCTCAAAATACTTCAGCTCCATATCGAAGTTGGGGTCCAGCTCCACCTTGCCTTTGCCTTCGCTTACAGTGCCTTTTAGCGCAGCGCTGCCCAGTTGCTTAAAGGTTAAGGTGGTTGGCACGGGGCCATCGCCCGACAAATGTTGGGAGTACAGGTGCCAGCCTTTGTCTATAGTGGCGGTAAGCACCAAATCGGCTGCGTTGGCTGTTCGGTTTTCTACAGTAAAGGCCCATTTCACAGGATCGAATATTTGGGCTTGAGTTCCTATTGAAACTAATGTGGCGAAAACAATCAGGAATATCCTTTTACCAGTCATATTTTGAAATAAGTTTTGGCACTCTTTTTCTGTTGCAAATATCCTGATTCCCAACCATCTTATACCTAGTTTATAGGGAGGTTTCATTCAGTCCATAGTAAACTTTAACATCTTTATTTTTTGACCCTTTGAAGTTGATTTTGTTAGCAACCTGAGTTCGGGTTAAGCCGCCAATAGCAATTGGCTTTCATTGGTGTAGATTTCGGCTGGTTTTGTTTCCTTGACAATTGGGGTGATGCTGGGTTTTTTCTCAAAGAAAGAATAGGCTGCAAGTGCACCCATTAGGTTCAGTAGGAACCCTGAGATGGAGCGATGCCGTGTATGTTCAGCATGGCAGATGTTTTTGAGCTGGTCGTTGACGATCTCAATTACCGACCGCTTTCTCAGCAGCAACCTTTCCTCGTTGCTCAATGCTGCTTGCTTCATATTTCGCCTTACGTGAGTGACCAGTTGTATCCCATCACCGAAGAGAATGTCGCTCAGGGCTTTGGAGATATAGCCCTTGTCTCCAAAAAGCCTACCGAAGATTTCCTCAGTCATACGGGTGATGACCTTGAGGTCACGGTCGTCCACATTGCCTTTGGTGAGATAGAATGAGAGCACCTCGCCCTTGTCGTTGATGATTAGATGCAGTTTGAAACCGAAGAACCAGCCCATGGTGGACTTTCCGGAATGGGCCACATCGCGGAACACCCGGTTGCGTTTGGCACGCTTGGCATGACACACGCGCAGCACCGTGGAGTCGATGAAGCTGATGCCTGT
>CAMDOM010000053.1 GCA_945903645.1 Chryseobacterium gleum | reverse complement strand
CTGTTCCTCCAACTATCACCTGTTGCAGCATGCCTTGACGTAACATACGCGCACCCATTGCAATGGCATTAACGCCAGAAGAACAAGCTGTGCTTATGGTATTGACTGGACCACCTATGCCAAAATGCTGCGCCACCTGCAACGTGGTTGTTCCTCCCTCATGAGTAAGTATACGCTCAACTTCAGTTGTATTTTTATGAACCAAAAAATCACCAAGAAACGACTCAGTTCTATCCATACCACTTACACTAGTAGCGGAAACAAGACCAACATCAGATAAATCGGTAATTCCAGCTGAAGCAATGGCTTGTTGCAATGCCACAGCACTAAGCAATGATGTGCGCGATACAGCTTCTCCCTTCCAATCTAGTTGGGCTCTAAGCTGCTCATTGGTCTTTTTAATCTCACCAAAAAGATGAGTCTGGCTCAAAGCAGATTCAAGAATTGTGGCTTTTCCAACTCCTGTTTGTTTCTGGATTAAGGCCTGTAGGCTTTCCTCTACATTATTCCCAATGGCGGTAAAAATCCCGATACCTGTAATTGCAATTTCCACGTTACTTAAAAGGAATTAGGTCTCGATTCATCGCGAGAGGAATTTAAGAATTGAGGTAGAGCGCTGCTAGCGTAACTGAATTTGCTTCTTTGTTTTCAATAGTTGGCGATTCAGTAATGAAGACAAAAAAACCATCGTGTCCATCAGATGTGTTTTCTGTCCAGGCTAAGAACATAGCCTTTGCAGCACCTTGATTTAAAATAGGCAAACTTGCGTTAATCAATGCTTCTGCATCGAATTGTTCGAGCACAAGAAAGTTGTTTTCGCCAAAAAGTTTATGACGAATGCACACCTCGCCCATCCCAATGTTAGGAAGTGTATAAACAAACAACGCTGGGCTTGGAATGCCTTGTTTCAGCGTGTTGTAGTATTGAATATCCGTATCAAGACTTGCCCGTTGATTGGCGAACAATAAACCGATTTCGTCCTCCTGAAACTGACCCAATTCAGCACGCATAAGCACCATTTCGCTACCTAAAAAAGCAAGTTTAGACAGCTCATCCATCTTGAAAAACTTTGGATAGGTAATACCTAAATGGCGGTAAAGTTCAAGCAGAAATGAAACGTCACCCATGTGTTGGTACACCAATTCGCCATTGATATGGGCTTCGCCATTTCGAATATGACAATATGTGGAGATGCGAAAGGTCACGACTTTAGATTAAAGCATTTTGAAAAGTGCGGAAGCATTGCCGCCACCAAACCCAGAAGCAGTTTTAAGGAAATATGCCCCATCAGCACGTTGCGGTTGGCGAATAATATTGAACGGCTGCGACACACCACATTCCTCATAACCATAGGAAGGAAGTAGCTTACCTTGCTTCATCGACTCCAAGCCCAATAGTGTTTCTACAACGCCAGCAGCTCCCAAAGTATGACCAATATATCCCTTTAGGCTGTTTGTTGGCACCTCAGAGAGTCCTGCGCGATTGAAAGCGATGGATTCCATTTCATCGTTGAAAATAGTTCCTGTACCGTGTCCAGAAATATGACCAATCTTGGATGCATTCACTTTGCCACTCTCCAATGTCCTAGAAATGCACCGATACAATCCTTCTCCTGTACGCGATGGACCGCTAATGTGATTGGCATCGTTTGAAGATGCACCTGAAACGTACTCAGCACTTGAACCTTTGAACAAATCTGGGTCAGCGCTTAGCACCAATCCTGCCGCAGCTTCTCCCAAGTTAACTCCTGTTCTGTTCAAATCATACGGTTTGCAAGCAACTGAAGACAATGCATGAAGCGATGCAAAACCAGACAGCGTGAATTCGGAAACTAAGTCACTCCCAAGCACCATAACATGATCCACTTGTCCTGAGCGAATAAGTCTTGCGGCAGTAATGATTCCCAAAACGCCCGAAATGCAGGCGTTGGAAACAACCAGTGGCATTTTGGACAGGTAGAATTGATATTGCAAAAAGCTACTTAGCCTGTGCAACGGCAGCCGCTCGTCTTCTGGGTTGGCTATTAAATCGATATTGCCTTTTGTGGTGCAAATAATCACCAATCCACTGTCATCACTAAATGGGTCGTAGGCCAATTTTCGGAGAGAATTGCTATAGCAATTGGCAAGCATATTCTCTAACTTGGTACTATTTACGGTCTCCTCTTGCAATAAAGTACTTGAAACACGCCCCATGTGACAGGCCATATCCATCCCAAAAGGCTTATCGAAATGTCGCAACCCACTGCGACCATCCAACATGGCGTTATAAACCTCTGAAGGAGTATCGCCCAAGGGGCAAACCACACTTTTAGCACCAATAAAAACTCGTTTTAGCGCAGGCCCTGCTTCACTTTCCATTCTTCCAAAAAGGTAGGAGTAAATAGCTGTAGGTTGTAATTGATATCGGTAAATACCTGAATGGTTTCGCCCTCTACTTTCAACTGTGTTCGGTTTTCATCAAAAATACGGTACCGAAATATAGCTTTGGCAGCGTTGCTATCTATAAATGTAGTTTCTATTAAACCAACATCGCCATAGCGCAAGGGATATTTGAATTTAAGATTGGTGCTTACTAACGGAGCCAAAAGCCCATGTTGCTCATACACCTGAACAAAATCCAACCCGTACTGCGCGCCCCAAGCATCGCGACCATCTTCAAAATATTTTAAATAATTACCATGCCACACAATCTGCAAGGTGTCTACCTCACTAAAGCGAACACGGAAAGTGGTGGTATTTATAAGGTGACTCAATTGAATGTTTTGTTTGGAAGTACAAGTTTAGTTAATGCATTCCTTTAGAAAAAGTAAGTATTTCGAATCACTCCCCTTCTTTCAAATTATTTAGCCCTTTGTTGTTGGCTTCCAAGTCTAGTTGAAGCACCCATTTTCCTTTAACAAACTTGAGTCCATCATAACTAAAATCGGGGCCATAAAACTGGTACTGTCCTTTCAACTTAGCATCCGTTGGAGCTAAGTGATCCATTACAATCATTTGCTCTTTATCGTCCCAATTCAGCGCCATACTAGCATCGTTGGCATATTCAAAAACCATGCGGTAGGCAGGACGATTGTCCTGCACAAAAATTTGAGCGCCCAACGTAGCGCGATTCTGTTCTATGGTTAAAACATCTACCAGTTTTCGATTGGTTAGAAAGTCATGTCCATCCCATCCAAGTAGCGTGTAGTAAGTGCGCTTCTTGTTGCGATTCGTGAGAATCTTATAATACAAGGCACCATACCAATCAGAAATATTCACCGACTTGCGGGTTATTTTCTCCCAGTCTGCATCATCATCTCGAAACACAAAACTGCGCACATCGGCCTTTTTACCCGATTTACAAAACGCGATGCAGTAATAGCGTAGCGATTCGTCCAAAAGAACAATATTCCAACAAAGCAAAAGCAACTTGCCATCGTCAGACCGCAGCTGACCGAGAAAAGGCAGCGAATCTAGGTTGGTTGCAAACATATTTTTATTCGAAAAATGGTGCACGAACAATCGCTCCAATTGACTAGCCAATGCCACCCTGCTCGAATCTTCTCCTAAACGCATTTGGGCAAACCAACGTTTGGCAGAATCTTGGTCACTAGGCAAAAGTTGGGCATTGGTTGATAAACAACTCAGCATAACGACTACTATAACAACCAATGCCTTCATGAAACGCTTAACGCTAAATTAGATTTGAAATTGCAAAAAAAAAGGCGGAACACCTTGGCGTCCACCTTTTTCTAAAAATGATTCTTACTTAAAGGTGAAGACTTTCTTTCTTCTTTAAGTTTTGTTCTGCATTATGCACATTCGCCTCATCTGGAACACAGCAGTCTACTGGGCAAACAGCTGCACATTGCGGCTCTTCATGAAAACCCACACATTCTGTGCATTTATCTGTCACAATGTAGTAGGTATCCATTTCTTGGGGTTCTTGCGAAGCATTTGAATCGGCAGTAAAACCGCTAAACCCAGTGAATTGACCTTTGAGCGAAGTGCCATCAGCAAAACGCCATTGTGCTCCTCCTTCATAAATTGCATTATTTGGACACTCGGGCTCGCAAGCTCCACAGTTGATGCATTCGTCCGTTATTTTAATTGCCATCGTAGCTAACGTTTGGTGGTTTGTAGATTTGCAGCAAAGATAGTTCCTCAAAAATGAATGTTCAACAGCGGATTTCAGCATTTGTCACATTAGGAAAAGTGCTCGAAAATGTGGCCGAAAGCACCGAGTCTAGCTATTGGGATTCGTCCATAAGCAACGCTCGCAGCTACAATGCATGGTTTACAGAAGAAAATATACGATTGGCCCTTCGCGGAATAGCAGGCATGCTGACCGCTGAAAAATTGGCGCAATGGCTTCTGCCCTATTCCGAACAATTCAGCAACCAATATCCAAAACATGTGGGTATTATCATGGCTGGCAATATCCCATTGGTTGGATTTCATGACCTGATGACGGTTCTTATCACTGGAAATAATGCCATTATAAAAACATCATCTCAGGACGATATTCTTCCCCGAAAGTTGATGGAGACGTTAGAATCCATTGAGCCAAGATTCTCAAATTCAGCGCGATTTGTTGATGGGAAAATGACCAGTTTTAGCCATGTTATAGCCACGGGTAGTAGTAACAGTGCGCGATATTTCGATTTCTATTTCAAGAAATATCCAAGCATTATTCGAAAAAACAGAAACTCTGTTGCCATCATCAATGGCACAGAAACGGATGACGAACTGAGGGCTTTAGGGAAAGACATATTCCGATTTTTTGGATTAGGATGCAGAAATGTATCCAAATTGTATGTGCATTCTAGCGTTTCGTTGCCCGAACTACTTCATAAATTTGAAGGATGGCAGCATATTTCAAACCACAACAAATATCATAACAACTACGATTTTCACAAAGCCATTTTCTTGGTAGAAAAGATAAAGCACCTGGACACCGGTTTTCTCCTATTTACCGAAAATGAATCGTTGGCTTGTCCTGTAAGTGTGCTTCACTACCAAACCTTTGATACATTGGATACGGTTAAAAAAGAACTCTTTCTTAAAGCCAATGAAATTCAATGTATTGTGGCTTCAAATGCGATTGGAATAGAGAATTCTGTGTCATTTGGCAAATCGCAAGAACCCAATCCGTGGGATTATGCTGATGGAGTGAATACTGTAGAATTTTTGCTGCAACCAGAGCCTGTTCCAACAATTTGACATAATTCCTGGAATGTTTTGTGATTTAGATTGAACAAAACCAAACCGAACGATATTTCCTTCCTATGGGGGATATTTTACTTTGGTTTTCAGATAATGTGTGGTTCGTTCTATTTCTAGCTTGGGGTATGCCAATGGGCTTTTATCGAAGTCGATTTCGCAAATTGGTCTATAAAACAGACAGTTGGACCATAAATATCAAACCCGTCTTTGTTACTGAGTTCAAAGGGCTGTTCACCAATCTTTACCCAAACAACAGTGACTATGCTAGAGCCCGTTGGAGCTACTTGGCATATCTATCCGTTTATCTCCTATTATTCGCTTGTTGGAAGCACTTCGAATAGTTCTCAAACAAGGAATAATCTAATTCCCAGAGTATTACCTGGCCTCAGGCAGCACTAGCAATGGCAAATGCGTGTGATACGCCATTTTGTGGGTATAATTTACTTGAAAAAGACTTTCTATAAAGCTGTGCTTCCTGTTTATCATCACCAACAGGTCGATATCACCCTTGTGATGCAAATAATACCGAATGCCATCAAGGATAGTTTTACCCTTTATTTGCAAGTAAGCAACATCAACCTCCGGTCTAAAAACACTTAGCTCCCTGGCGCGCTCCAATTGATTTTCATAGGTAGAAACCTCGCCATGTTGATGCACATGCGCAATTCGAACTTTCGCATTGAAAAGCAATGCCAACTCTTTTACCAAATCGAGATTATTATCGTCTTCAACTTCCTTTAAATCTGAACAAAGAAGAATCTTGCTTATAGCGTTGGAAGATGCTTGTTCGGGAACAATGAGCAAGGGCACTTCAATTTCTTGAAGCAATTCAACCGTTCTACTTCCTACCAAAATCTCTTGCAGCCCAGAAGATCCTCGCGTTCCCATCACTATTAAATCCACATTATTGGTGGATAGAAATTCCGAAACCACATCTACCAACTCACCTTCTATAGTTTTTGCAAAAACTACTGACTCAGGTAAATCGAAATGTGATTGAAGGTGGTGCTGTTCCTTTCGTATCCCTGCTTGTGTCGCTTCCGTTGTCATGCCCTCGAGCACAGCTGCGCGGTCGTAGGCGTGCAAAATAGTGATATCGGCCTTCGCCAATTTGGCCAGTTTAGCAGCATAGCTCAACGCATTTCTAGAATTGTGCGAAAAATCGAATGGGACAAGTATGTGATTCATGCTGTTTGTTTGTGGCGAAGATGGACTTTATTGGTAACGAAAAAAGAAACAACCGTCATATTTGATGGGGATGATGTGCAGGTAACATCTGATGAACCAGCTTATGAAACTCCTCAAGCGTAGCTCCAAACAACATCCAAAGCGGCAAATAATCTAATCGGATATAGCCACCTAAATGCCAACCGGTTTGATACTCCCAAGGGCATCTTCCTGTAGTTTGTTCCAATACAAAACCAGTAATTAGCTCCACAATCAAAATGCCTACTCCGTAGCTTAAATAACGAAGCAAACGTGGCCAGTTTTTCGAAAGCTTATAGCCTATTGGAAATAAAAATGATGCTGAACCGTAAATTGGAATCATCCAAATATATGAGACCCCTTTGAGCGACAAATCCATACCAGGTCCCCAAAATTCGATTAAATCAACGATTGCTGTGTAGCAAACTTCAATGGTAACGCCAAACATACCATAGAGTATAAACGCAATGAGCTTATCAATTGCTTTACTTCTCGTTTTTGTCATTTTTTGATTTGAATTCGTACTGAATTTGAAGCGAATTTTCTTGTTTCGCTTTTAATTGTTCCTGCTCGAGGGTATACCATTCTGGCACTTCTTCTCCACCAGGCAAATCCCAAGAATAAGACGGGCGTTGCGCGCCTCTACCGCGATATGCCAATGCTACTCCCAAGCCTGCCAACAGTCCAAAAAGATGGCCTTCCCACGATATGTGTTCCTCCATAGGGAAAATGCCCCAAACCAAACTACCGTAAAAAAAAACAACCAACAGTGAAAGCGCCATCAACTTCATGTGTCTGCGCAAAATTCCACTAAGAAAAAGGAAACCAAATAGAGCGTACACCATACCGCTTGCACCAATATGATAGTTTGGCCGTCCACCAATCCAAAGCCATAAACCACTTAGTAAAAGCATCCACAAAAGCGCCCTTCCAGCAAACTCTCTGTAGAAATGATAAACAATGGTACCCAATACAAAGATGGCTGCCGAATTATTGAACAAATGCTTCCAGTCTCCGTGAATTAGGGGATATGTAAGAATGCCAGATAAACCCATTAAGTTTCTTGGAAGCACACCAAAGCGCGCCAAACTTATGTCGAATAACACTTCTACAAGCTTAACACTGAATAGCACCACAACCACAATAGCGGGCACAAAAGCAGAACGAAATAGTTCTTTATTCAGAATTCGGTCCATGCCGTAAAGATAAGTCCACGAATGGCAGAAGCTATTCTTGGACTCACAGGCTTTAACGTGTAACGTGTTTAGCTTTTAATGTAGCGGACAGTTAATGAAGTATCAGCTACCTGAATACGAACGAAATAAACGCCATTCGCAAATTGGGTCAAGTCCACCTGCTGATTGAACTGATTGGTGCCTTGAATAAAAACATCTGGTATCAATTGTTTGCCCAACATATCTGTAACTGCAATAAGAACATTCTCTTCGCTTAGTAGCACCGCATTGATGTTGAAGATGCCTTTTCCAGGGTTTGGATATAGGTCGAGCTGACTGAAAATGTCTTGCTCATACAATCCAGTATTTCCCCCAGAGTAGGTAAGTTCCAAACTCATGCTCGTGGATGTACAACCATTCACATCTGTAAATTCAACGGTATAGTTTCCGCTAGATTGCCCTACATAATACGATTCAGTGCCCCCTGGAATTGGATTACCATTGAGAAACCATTGAAATCCTGATCCATTAGCTGGCACTACATACATTGAATCGCCTACATTTTCGATGGAACTTGATGCTGGGCCAATGACGTTAACTTCGACTGGAGTACTGGTGCCTTCGCATAAAAACTGGTTGGTTACAGTAACGGTGTATAGTCCCGAGGTAGTTATCATAGTAGAAACACTTGTAGCATTATTGCTCCAATTGTAACTTCCAAAACTTGCTGATGTGCTTAAAAAAACTAATCCTCCTTCACAGAATTCTAATGGCCCATCCGCACTGATAACTGGGTTTGGTATCGGATTAATAGCTACATTGACAGCTTGCGAAACTGCCTGACAACCATTGGCATCGGTTGCAGTAACTGAATAAGAACCTGCGTTTGCAACCTCAATGGATACGTCTTGCTCATTATTGCTCCATTCGTAGTTGGCAAATCCAGGTGTAGCATCAAATGTGATTGCTTCGCCTTGACACAATTGATAAGGTGCATTCTGATTTGAAGTAATCGCTATTTGAGGCTGAGTGTATACTTCCAATAATTGTGTAGCTGTACCAAAACAACCATTTGCAATAGTATAGGTGTAGGTTACTTCGTGAGAACCTACTCCAGCCAAAGCTGGAACGAACTGAGTGCCCTGAATACCTGGACCTGCAAATACACCACCTGCGGGTGAGCCTGTTAATACGATTGGGTTACCCTGAATACATGAAGCTAAAGCAGCTGTACTCAAATTTACTTGAGGAGCTAAGTTAACCAATGCAAATGCTGGAGTTGAAAAATCAGTCCATCCAGCAGTTGTAACTGTTGTGTATGGCGCTAAACTCGTAGTTATTGATGTACCAGTGCTTTCCCATTGTGGAGCATTTTGCCAATGCCCTCCAGTGCTCCAGTTTCCATCCTGACCAGCAATATAGTACTGCGAAATAGCGGATGCTACACTGCCTTCCGTTCTATCAATTAAATGATAGAATAACGGATTCACCTGGCATAAATCTGATGCCGCAAGGGCCAAATCGTACCCTTCTATTGTAGCACTCACGTTGGCCATACGAGCCGCAAATGTGCTGGGATTAGAACTTTCGGGAGTTATTGCCAATGGGCGAATTCTATCTGTGCCAACACTACTGCCTAACGGAAAAATATAAGATAAGGCGCTATTCATTGCTCTAGACAAACGTCCTGCACCAATGCTGCTTACAAAACCATTACCTGCGCTAATGGCATTACTTGCTGGATTGAGAATGCGCAATGTGTTTGCATCCGTGGCCAATTCTAACCCATTAAGCGATAATGCGCCCAATACGCTAACATCAAGAGTCATGGACTTTATGCCGCTACCCGATAAGATTAAATTGTGAAAGTTGGAAACTGCAGTTCCTGTGATGTTTTGGTTTGCTCCGTTGAGCGCCACTGTACTTTGGTCTGCTGTAAAGGTTTGATTATTCACCCAATCATTCTCCACAGTGAAAACACCCGTACTTGCTCCATCTCCAGTAACCACATCGTTATTTACAAAATCTCCCTCCACAATTAAGTTGCCTGCGTTGTGAACGGTGCCTGCATTATTGAGAAAACTACCCGTATGCACTTGAGCAATGCAGCCTGGTGCAAATCGAACTAAAGCTCCATTATTTCGAACATCGAATTGGGCTTGTGCGCCTGCTGCCAGTAACAGCATAACGCCTAAAAAAATAAATTTAATTCTCATCGCACGATATATTTTAATAGTATAAAAATCATTTCAGATGAAGCACTCTACCCACTTGAATCTTATTTACATACCTACCATCAACTTGTTTTACACGCAATTACTGTCCAAAGAAATTACTGTCCAAAAACACAGGATACTTGTCCAATGCAGTTTTTCTTAATGCTTCATTTAATACTGTTTGTTTTTGATTCTGAACATAATTTCGGTACATTTCCCTCACATCTTCAAATCGCTTTAGAGTTACATCTGATTTACTCGTGATGCAATACATCACTTTGAAGCCATTTTACCACATTACCTCACTAGTTTTCTTGACTTGTAATCCTTCCAACTATTTAAACTCAACTTGGATTGGATGAACCAATTTATTTTTCTCAAAACCAATCACATACGATTCTTTATTCCCCATTTTAAATTCGTCCAGTTGAGTTTCGTTTTTGGAATAGGTATCCAATTTTGTTTTACAGTCTTAATAGCGACCGCTGAAGTATCCTACAACGTAGCTCTCAAATACGAAAACTGATTTGGTGGATTGAATTCCATGATATGTTGCTCCTAATAGTTTTTCATCTCCTCCTCCGTAACATCAACAACGGCTTGTTTAATCGATTTTAAAAGAACGTATCGGTATTTATTTTCTTCTAATTGCTTAATAAATTCAATCTCCGCCTTTATTTGTGAAATGGTGTCTAATCTGCGTTTCCGGGTTCATCAACACTTGTTTTTGTAGGTATGCAAAGTTTCTCTTGATTCTTTACAAAAATATCTTTTCTTGAAGTGAGGCGGCCCTTTCAAATGCTAGTAGAGGCATCAGTCGAATCAATTGAATCTCCAAGCTTCGTTCGCTACAGTAAAGTTGGCACCACTGCGTCCTGGTGCTGCCGTTGCATTTGGGCCAGCGCCCTGCTGCACACCAATGGTCGCTGTGCTTCCATCGTCCGTTACTGAGGTCACGTGCACTTCAATTCTATTGGTTGTCTCAGAAAGCTGAATCTGAAAAGTGTTGGAACCGCCATTGGTAAAATGGGGAACACCAGCATATCTCACCACAAATACACGGTTTGGTGCGGAACCTGAGACAAAGTAGCTGATTGTTCCTCCGGAACCAGGGTTGAGGTCATTCCAATATCCAGCAATGAAGTCGGTGATTCCAGCTATCGCATCCGGCAACACTCTTCCAACACAACAGCCAGAATTTGTTGGATTAAATGTTACGAAACCATTGGAACTGATAAAAAGCTGCGTGTAATTTGTGCAGTAGAAACTGAAGGAGAATCCGATTGGTATTGCAGCTGAAATCTCATCGTCAATCAATGTTACGTTAGTTCCTGTTCCTGAGATGGGTGCGAACACGATACTTGAGGCGGTATAACTGCTTACACAGCATGGGGCCGTCTGTACAGTGATTACATTAGAACTATTGCTTGTGCCGCAAGCGCTAACACTCCGAACTCTGTAATAATAGGTCGTGCCGCAAGCGAGACCAGTAACACTTTGGTTCAATACGTTGCCTACATTAAGATTATTGAAACCCGAAACGAATGTTCCGAATAACGGATTTGTGGATACGTCCAATGTGTAACCCGTGACCGCACCACTTGCCACCCAGTTGACTGTGAAACCAGTGGCTGTAATTGTTGACGCAGCGGAGGCAATCGGTGGATTGATTCCGGTAATTCCGACCCACGCTGTGCCATTGTAGAAATTCATGTCTCGGCAGTCCAGATTGTAGAGCATGAGACCTTCTGCCGGAGATGCAATTGCGTTACGCTGTGCGGTCGTCATACGGGGCATCAGAAGTCCTTGCGTTGTGGAACTAATCTCCACTCTTGCGGAAGCCGCTGGGGTCGTTGTTCCTATGCCAAGTTGCGTGTTCGTGTTGTGCACGAAGGAATTGGCCACCCAGGTCGTTCCGTCATGACGGAGCGTTTGGTGGATAGTACCTGTTACCAATGGCCCTGTAGGTCCGAATGGCCCTACTGGTCCTACTGCACCTGTGTTACCTGTTGGGCCAATAGGTCCTTGAATACCATCTGCTCCAGTTGCTCCTGTATTTCCTGTTGCACCAGTAGGTCCTTGAATACCATCTGCTCCAGTTGCTCCTATATTTCCTGTTGCACCAGTAGGTCCTTGAATACCATCTGCTCCAGTTGCTCCTGTATTTCCTGTTGCACCAGTAGGTCCTTGAATACCATCTGCTCCAGTTGGTCCTGTATTTCCTGTTGGGCCAGTAGGTCCTTGAATACCATCTGCTCCAGTTGCTCCTGTATTTCCTGTTGAACCAGTAGGTCCTTGAATACCATCTGCTCCAGTTGCTCCTGTGTTTCCTGTTGGGCCAATAGGTCCTTGAATACCATCTGCTCCAGTTGCTCCTGTATTTCCTGTTGCACCAGTAGGTCCTTGAATACCATCTGCTCCAGTTGCTCCTGTATTTCCTGTTGGGCCAGTAGGTCCTTGAATACCATCTGCTCCAGTTGCTCCTGTATTTCCTGTTGCACCAGTAGGTCCTTGAATACCATCTGCTCCAGTTGCTCCTGTATTTCCTGTTGCACCAGTAGATCCTTGAATACCATCTGCTCCAGTTGCTCCTGTATTTCCTGTTGAGCCAGTAGGTCCTTGAATACCATCTGCTCCAGTTGCTCCTGTATTTCCTGTTGGACCAATAGGTCCTTGAATACCAGTTGCTCCTGTGTTACCTGCTGGGCCTAGTGCTCCTGGCGCTCCTGCTGGGCCAACTGCCTGTACCCAAATAATTCCATTAAAATACCAAAACTGATTTAGAGTAATATCAAAAACCAATAGCCCTGTTGCAGGAGAAGTAATAGCAATTCGCTGCGTTGAGGTAAGTCTTGGAACTAGCAAGCCTTTGTCATTTGCCTCTAAATGGAGGATTGCAGAAGGATCGGGTGATACCGTTCCAATGCTCATATTATCCTGAGCTTCAACAGTTACAACGCTGACAAAAGTTAGAAATACCGCAGAGAATAAGATTTTTTTCATATTAAAACAATAAAAAGTTTAATGTAATCAAGAGTTTCAAATATATGGACGCAAAGTAATGGTTAAAACAAAAAATTAGAAAAAAGAAAAAATTACTGCCTTGACACTACAAATACATGTCAGAAAGAAACTCAACTTTTGACGTAGCGGATGGTTAATGAAGTATCGGCTATATAAATACGAACGAAATAAACACCATTCGCAAATTGGCTAAGGTCAACCCTTTGACTGAACTCATTGGTGCCTTGAATAAATATATCAGGCATCAATTGCTGGCCCAATATATTAGTAATCGCGATGTGAACATTCTGATCCTTGAGCAACAATGCATTGATATTAAACAGCCCATTTCCTGGATTAGGGAACAGTTCTAACGAGCCAAACCCTTCTGGATTTTCGACACTCACATTACCACCAGAATAGGTTAATTCGATTACTCCGGTATTTGTTTCACAACCATTATCTCCAATAAACTGAGCGGAATAATTTCCGCTTTGTGTGGCAAAATAATGGCTTCCGACACCACCCGAAATAGGATTTCCATTCAAAAACCACTGATAACTACTTCCACCAGCCGGAACTACATACATGGAATCGCCAACATTTTGAATAGAACTAACTTGAGGCTCAATTACGTTAACTTGAACAGGTTCGCTAGTGCCCGAACATAGGTATTGATTGGTAACCGAAACCGTATATGCACCAGAAACTGCAGCTGTAGTCGAAGTACCTGTTGCTCCATTGCTCCAGTTATAACTTCCAAAACCTGTTGAAGTGGAAAGGACAACAGATCCTCCTTCACAAAACTCTATGGGTCCGTTCACAATAATTACTGGATTTGGAGCTGGAAGCAAAGTCACACTAACAGAAGTAGAGTTGGCTTGACAACCGTTGGCATCTGTAGCTGCGACAGAATAAACTCCTGCGATACCAACTTCTATTGACTCACTTTGGACACTATTGCTCCACACATAATTGGCAAAACCGGGAGTGGCATTAAATACGAATGCGTCTCCTGGACAAACTTGATACGGTGGGGCTTGATCTGCCGAAATAAACACTTGAGGCTGAGGATAAATTTCCAATGACTGAATCGCATTGCCAATACAACCATTTGGATAAGTGTATGCATAATTCACGTCATGCACCCCTACTCCTGCTGAGCTTGGTATGAATTGATTGCCTTGAACGCCAAGTCCATAAAATACTCCTCCTACTGGAACACCACTTAAACCAATCGCATTTCCTTGAAGACATGCGCCAGTTGTGGAAGGTATGACACTTACAATTGATTGAGACTTGATTAACGAAAAAGCGAAAGGAGAAAAACTAGACCAACCAAAAGTTGTGATTATGGAATAAGGAACTACGTTTGCTGGCACTCCAACTCCCATGCTTTGCCATTGCGGGATATTCTGCCAATGACCGCCTCTTTCCCAGTTTCCATCTTGGCTTGAGATATAGTACTGGCCAACATCGACAGTTGCATTGCCCGAAACGCGTTCCACCAAATGGTAAAACGAATTATTTACTTCGCAAACATCCGTTGCTTTTTGATTAACATCAAATCCTTCAACTGTCGCATCCACATTGGCCATTCGCGCAGCAAACGTATGAGGTGCTGCACTTGTTGGCCTGATTGAAACTGGACGAATGCGCTGCGTACCTGCACTACTTCCTAATGGAAAAACGTAAATGGAGGTGCTATTCATATTCCATGAAAGTCTACCTGCTCCGAGGCTACTTACGAATCCGCCCGATGGGATTATTGCCGAACTAGAAGTATTCAAGATTCGCAACAAATTAATCTGCGTAGCCAATTCCAACCCATTTAACTCCAATGATCCTACCACATCAGCATTTATTGTCAAACGCTTAATACCAGAACCAAGTAGCCTCAAATTGTAAAAGCTAGAAATGGCAGTACCGGTTATATCCTGATTTCCACCATTTAGAACCACACGGCTTTGGTTGGCTGTAAACGATTGGTTATTTTCCCAATTGCCGCTTACTGTAAAACTTCCAGTGTTCAATCCACCACCAGTAACCATGTCATTGTTCACAACATCTCCCTCAACTGTTAAAGCACCAGCATTGTCAATCTTGCCAATGTTGTTCACCAAATCTCCTGATTTAATGGTGGCAACGCAGCCTGTTTTAAGCGTGACCAATGCACCATTATTATGCACCACGAATTGCGCCCGTGCATCGCTCCACATAAGCAGAGGAAGTAGCATCACTAAAGGAGTAAATCGCAGAAAATTCATTGCCTTATTTCTTTGCTGACCAATAGCTTAACGACCTGCTTTAGATTTTGTGGCTTCCTTTTCTGCCTTTGCTTTCTCAAGCAGCTGGCGCATCACTTCGGTATCTGTAGTTGTTGGTGGTATGTATTTCGATTTTGAAAGATTGTCCTCTAACGGCTGCATTCCATCCACTCCAAATCTGTGATCTTGATAGTTTCTCCTTTTAGCCAATACCCTAAATGAGAAGCGGATATTTGAGTTACCACCCCGTTTTTCTTTTACCATAAAACCGGTTTGATCGGGGGTAACGAACAAACCTTCGCTATCGCCTTGCTCTTGCAAAAACACTTCCATCGGATGTTGCTCATCGATAAAAACGGTTTCTAAAAACATAGGGTCTAAATCAATGCGAACTTGACCATTCACCAACGTTGCAGACCCAACCTCTTCAAACCAAATCTCTGGACTTTCCATACAATATACCAGTTGATTTCCTTTGGATGTTGGCACTGAAGCGGATTTTGTTCCTGTCGCAACAGTTCGTCCCCAAGCATATAATGCCTGAGATGCACCAGAATTCGAGCCGTCATAAGCACCAACACCAGTACCAGTGTAGAATGTTGCCGTTCCAAAAACGCCAAAATCGTATCCACTAGGCATGTGCGAATAGGCAGATGCCCATCCTAATCCAAAAACTCCTGCTCCCCAAAGACCATAATCGCCAATAACACCCATTTCATTTTGACCACTATTGGTGGAAACACCAATAACCCCAGCTGAACCAAGCCCAGTAGCGCCACATTCCCCTCTAACTCCAAATGAGCTCGTACCTGCAGAAACGTTGGTGTTCTGTCCCAAAATTACAGGTTTATTATCCATATCCGCAGTCACGTGAAGTTTGGTACTTGGAGCTGTAGTTCCTATACCCACGCTGGTACCATCATCATAAACAATGCTACATACTGCAGATGTGCCATTTGATTTAACAAGAAAATTTGACGTAGCGCAACCTACAGGTCCGGCAGGACCTGTTGCCCCAGTTAACCCTATCGGGCCTGCTGGGCCAGCAGCTCCAGTTAATCCTGTTGGACCTGCTGAGCCAGTGGCCCCTGTAGAACCAGTTAACCCTGTAGGACCTGCTGGGCCAACGGCTCCAGTAGAACCAGTTAAACCAATTAGACCTTGAGGGCCAGTTGCACCTGCAGCTCCAGTTAACCCTGTTGGACCTGCTGAGCCAGTGGCCCCTGTAGAACCAGTTAATCCCGTTGGACCTGCAGGGCCAGTTGCACCTAAAGCTCCAGTTACCCCTGTCGGACCTGCTGGGCCAACGGCTCCAGTAGAACCAGTCAACCCAGTCGGGCCAGCGGCTCCGGTAGCTCCAGTTAATCCTGTTGGACCAGTTGCACCTGCAGCTCCAGTTAGTCCGGTTGGGCCAACTGCACCAGTTAAGCCTGTCGGGCCTACTAGACCTGTTGCTCCTGTTAAACCAATCGGGCCTTGAGGACCAACTGCCCCGTCAACTCCATTTGTTCCATCGATACCATTTGCTCCTGCTGGTCCTGTTAAGCCAATTGCGCCCTGTGGGCCAACTGCTCCAGTAGCGCCTGTAGCACCCGTTAATCCAATCGGGCCTTGCGGGCCCGTTAAACCAATCGGACCTTGTGGACCAACTGCACCATCTAGTCCATTAATTCCATCGATGCCATTCGCTCCTGCTAGGCCTGTTAAACCTATTGAGCCTTGTGCTCCTGTCAAACCAATCAGGCCTTGTGGGCCAACTGCTCCGTCTAATCCGTTAATTCCATCGATGCCATTTGCTCCTGCTAGACCTGTTAAACCAATTGGGCCTTGGGGGCCAACTGCTCCATCTACTCCGTTAATTCCATCAATGCCGTTTGCACCTGCTGGACCTGTTACACCAATTGGACCTTGTGCTCCTGTCAAACCAATCGGGCCTTGCTGGCCAACTGATCCGTCTAATCCGTTAATTCCATCGATGCCGTTTACTCCAGCTGGTCCTGTTAAACCAATTGGGCCTTGTGCTCCTGTCAAACCAATCGGGCCTTGTTGGCCAACTGATCCGTCAACTCCGTTAATTCCATCGATACCATTTGCTCCTGCTAGACCTGTTAAACCAATTGGACCTTGGGGGCCAACTGTTCCATCTACTCCGTTTATTCCATCGATGCCGTTTATCCCTGCTGGTCCGGTTAAGCCAATTGGGCCCTGCGGGCCAACTGCCCCGTCAACTCCATTTGTTCCATCGATGCCGTTTGCTCCAGTTGGACCTATTAAACCAATCAGACCTTGTGGACCAACTGCCCCGTCAACTCCATTTGTTCCATCGATGCCGTTTGCTCCAGTTGGACCTGTTAAACCTATTGAGCCTTGTGCTCCTGTCAAACCAATCGAGCCTTGGGGGCCAACTGCTCCGTCTAATCCGTTAATACCATCGATGCCATTTGGTCCTGCTGGGCCTGTCAAGCCAATTGGACCTTG
>CAMDOM010000052.1 GCA_945903645.1 Chryseobacterium gleum | reverse complement strand
TGAATCCCGCCCTGAACCCAATGGCCACATTGAGGCGACCTGCAGTATTGTTCATGCCCGACTGATGGCCGATGAACGCGTTCATATCGCCAGTGGTGTTGCTCAGTCCTGCCTGATTTCCAATGAAGCTATTAAACGCTGCTGTGGTTGATTGCCCAGCTTGATTGCCAATCATCACGTTGAATCCTTGAGTGGTAAGTGACGAACCAGCATTATTGCCTATCAGCATATTCCCGAGTGAACTTGTTACCAACTGCCCTGCTCCATTGCCAATAGCGATGTTCTGTCCATTGTTAGGTACTGAAAGCGCTCTTACACCTCCTATGGTTATCCGATTGCCCGCACTCAAGTTGATACTCCCATTCACATCCAGCTTTGCCGAAGGAATAGATATGCCTATACCAACGTTGCCAACATTGGAGTTGTGAATATCACTACCGGACGCGGTCCACTGCGCCTGAACCTTGATAGACAAGAGACATGCCATAGCAACTAAAAAAAATGAACGCTTCATTGGTCTAAGTATTTAAAATGTTTACAAATAACTCACCTGCTTACGGGAAAAACAATCACTAATGTTAGGGATATCCCAGCGCTGCGGTCTACATTAAAGCACACTACTTTCAGCCCCACCAAAATATCCGATGCAACAGTGATGGCGATTAGCCTCTCAAAATTGAAGTTTGGAACTGTCGCCATTGCTATTGGCATATGGAGCATTTGTGGATGCTTGGGTCAATCATTGCCCAATGGCATCAGCCCAAGTGTAGGCCCAGCTTTTGAAAAGGCTGTGCAGATGATGAATATAAGCAGGTATGATAGCGCCCAGGCCATACTGAGTGAGGCATTCATGCAATCGGAACATGCCCTTTCCACTACAGAACTGTTTTATCTGCACAGTCTGGAAACGGAGATTATGTATTACAATGCGCTGTTTGAACAGGGACTCAATACTGCGATGCGTGCGCATGCGCTGGTCGAGCATTCTGCTGACAGTGCATTGCTTGGTAGTGCAGAGAATCTGCTCGGTTTGCTTCTCATGAATCTTGATAGGACCAAAGAAGCCCTTGTGCATCTTCGTAGGGCAGTGCGCCTTCTGCCCCGCTATCATGGCAATGGCTATCTATCTTTCAACTATCACGCAATAGCCAACATAGGTGAATGTTTCCTACGACTCCATATGCCTGATAGCGCCATCGCCTATTCGATGCTCTCCCTCCAAGAAGCAGATTCTCTGGGCAAAGAACGAGGGCTGGCCATTGCCATCTGGAATATTGCCGAGGCAAGGCTGATGCAAGGCAAACCCGATGAAGCACTGCGGGAAGCGAGAAAAGGTAAGGCCATAGTAAAGCACTCTCCGCATCGCGATGTGGTCCAAATATTCTGTTCTACGATGATGCGCGCCCATAGCGCACTGCTTCAACCTGATAGTGCATTGCACATGTTATCGGAAGGATTGAAGGAGAATGACGATCCACTTAACACGGATTTCTCTCGTATGGAATTCATGGATTCGGCTGCAACTATGCTCATCCGTATGAAAGAGGTGGAACAGGCGGCAATAGTGCTAAACGATTTGAAACAGCTAACTCGGAACATTGGCACCAAAGAGCAACAGCAGCGAATTGATATCCTCAAGCAATTTTATGAGAAGAACCGCCAATTGGCTATCACCAATGCGCTAAGTGAATCCCAAAGACAGCAGCTCCAACTGCGCGAACGGCAACAGATGTTTCTTGTGTTCCTAGCCATACTGTTAGTGCTGCTCTTGGTGGTAGGTCATCGGGCATTCCGACAGCGCCAACGCATTCAGCGGATGGAATTCAACCAGCAGATTCAGTCCACCCAGCGCCAAATGGAAATGAGGGCGGTTGAAGACCGAATACAAGCCCTAAACGAAGAGCGTAACCGTATTGCCAGCGATCTGCATGATGATATTGGGGCATCGCTTTCCGGCATACGCATATACACCGAAGCTGCGTTGATGCAGGCCTCTAAAAACCCTGATGAAGCGTTTCAACTGCTGGGGCGTATCCGTCAGAGCGCTTCGGGTGTCATGGAGCGCATGGGCGACATTGTATGGAGTATAAGCCCCCGAAATGACAGTGGAGAGAACATGCTACTCCGCATGAAGACCTTTGCTACGGAAACTCTGGGCCCGTTGGGCATATTACCGCAGTATGAGGTGGATGAAAGGGTGGAGAGTCTGCACCCGAGCATCCTAGCACGCAAGAACATATATCTCATATTTAAGGAAGCAGTGAACAACATGGCCAAATATGGCAAGGCATCGGAGGTTAGAATAAAAATACTTCTTATAGAAGACGGTTTAATCATGGAATTAGCGGATAATGGGATTGGATTTGATATGCGCAGAGTGCCCCAAGGCAACGGCCTAAGGAATATGCGGGAACGAGCCAAGGCCATTGATGCATCGCTTTCAGTTACCTCAGAAGCAGGCATAGGTACCCGAATAAGGCTCATTTGTGATGTAGCGAGAATTAGTGATGGATCAGTGAAGCAGGCGTTATGACATTTGCACCATGAGTATTTTACATCCCATCAGAGTGGCAGTTTTTGACGATAGCAGTGACAGACGCGAAAGCCTCAGCTACCTCATCGACCTATTTGAAGATATGGTCTGTGTGGGTGCTTTTGAAGATGCTTCCAAAGCCGCCATGGACATCAAGGCCTGTAAGCCTGATGTGGTACTGATGGATATCGAAATGCCGCGTGTCAATGGAATAGAAGGGGTGAAGGCGATCAAGGCGGTCATGCCAGAGATAACCATCATCATGCAAACGGTATTTGAGGATGATGATAGCCTCTTCAACAGCATCAGGGCCGGTGCTTCGGGGTATATACTGAAACGCGATGACCCCTATCGCGCCATTGAAGCGGTGCGTGAGGCATACAATGGCGGAGCGAGCATGAATGCTGGAATGGCCCTGAAAGTATTGCGCTACTTTCAGTCTCAGACAACCGAAAAGGCAGATACAACGAGTGGTCAAACCACCTATGCTCTTACTGACCGTGAACGAACCATCCTAAGCCTGATGGTGGAAGGGCTCAGCTATAAAATGATAGCCGATCGCGAACATATATCCTTCCACACGGTCAATTCACACATCAGGAACATCTACGAAAAACTTCACGTCCACTCGATGGGCGAGGCGGTGAGCAAAGCCTTGCGTGAGGGGTTGGTGTAATAAAAATGGAAAATCGTTAAGTAATTTGTCTACTAAGCGTATACCCAAACTCTTCCCATTTAATTCTTATCCATTCCTATTCTTCAATTTAAGTAGTTTCGGAGCGTCCTCTTTTGTAAGAACTAAAGGGCACCAATCAAAACTGCGCGCATGACTCAAGGCCTCCATCTCTACGACTACATTGTTTTTCTCGTCTACTTTGTCATTGTTGCTAGCTACGGCTATTGGGTCTATCAGCGCAAAAAGTCCGCCCAAGCAGATTCTAAAGATTTCTTCCTTGCCGAAGGCTCGCTCACGTGGTGGGCCATTGGTGCTTCGCTCATCGCCTCCAACATTTCTGCCGAGCAGTTCATCGGCATGTCGGGCGATGGGTTTATGATGGGCCTAGCCATTGCCAGCTACGAATGGATGGCAGCCGCCACACTCATCTTAGTGGCGGTGTTCTTTCTTCCCATTTATCTGAAGAATAAGATTTATACTATGCCTCAGTTCTTGCGCCAGCGCTACAATGGATCGGTGGCCATGCTCATGGCCATTTTTTGGTTATCGTTATATGTGGTGGTCAATCTAACTAGCATTCTGTTTCTTGGCGCATTGGCAGTGAGCACCATCTCTGGGTTTAGCTTCACGTTTTGCATGGTGTTTCTTGCCGCTTTTGCCATCATCATTACGCTTGGAGGTATGAAGGTAATTGGCTACACCGATGTTATTCAGGTCTTCTTCCTCATTTTGGGCGGTTTGGCAACCACCTATCTGGCCCTCAATCTTGTCTCCACCCAATTCAATACCCAAGGCGTTCTCGCAGGCTTTCAGTTGGTAACCACCCACGCATCCGACCATTTCGATATGGTGTTCCAAAAAGACAGCCCCCATTTCATGAGCATGCCTGGAGTATCGGTATTGCTTGGCGGCATGTGGATTGCCAATCTCAACTATTGGGGCTGCAATCAATACATCACCCAGCGTGCTTTGGGCGCAGATTTAAACACCGCCCGCAGCGGACTGCTATTTGCTGCCTTTCTCAAACTGCTCATGCCCGTAATCGTTGTGCTTCCTGGTATTGCGGCCTATGTGTTGTGGAAAAATGGCATGTTCCAAACCGAAATGCTTAAAGACGGAATGCTAGCCAAAGACAACGCCTATCCTGTGCTACTCAATCTGCTGCCCATCGGGTTCAAAGGCCTATCATTTGCCGCCCTTACGGCTGCGGTGGTGGCTTCTTTGGCAGGGAAAACTAACAGTATCGCTACCATTTTCACCCTCGATATTTACAAGAACACCCTTAACAAAGAGGCTTCCGAAAAACAACTTGTTTGGGTGGGCCGCATAGCCGTGGTGGTTGCCATGTTGCTCGCATTGGCCATTGCTCCCTTCCTCGGCATCGACAGAAAAGGCGGTTTCGAGTTTATTCAAGAGTACACAGGTTTTGTAAGCCCTGGCATTTTTGCCATGTTCATCATGGGCTTTTTCTGGAAACGCACCACCGCCACTGCCGCCATGTTTGCCATTTTAGGCGGATTTGCGCTATCTGTTTGCTTCAAGTTTCTGCCTTCCTATATCGATTTGTCGTTCCTCAACAGCCTCGGCTTAGCAGTGCTCAACCCCGCATCTGGCCGCTTCGAAATTCCGTTCCTTGATCGGATGGCGTTTGTGTTTGTACTAAGCCTTTTGGGTATGGTAATCCTCAGTTTATCCTCAAAAGAACCTTCCAAAAGCACCATCGAAATAGACCCAACCATGTTCCGCACCAGTGGCACATTTGCCTTTGGCGCTTTGGTTATTCTTATTGTACTCGCGCTGTTGTACGGAATGTATTGGTAGAAATCGCTCAGAACAACTGACCGTCAATTTCGCCAACTTGCCAAACTATGCCAAAGGAGTGCAATCTAGACTGCACCTCTTTTCCTATTTAAGTACTTTTGCCCAGACTCAAGAAAGTGTATTAGGTTTTTGGGTGGTGGAGAAATGGAAATTCAAATCGTAAATCAATCGCAGCACGCGCTGCCAGAATACGCTACCGCATTATCTGCTGGCATGGATTTGCGCGCCAATCTTATTGACGATATCGTGCTCCATCCCCTGCAACGTGCATTGGTTCCTACAGGGCTTTTTATCGCTTTGCCCGAAGGTGTCGAAGCCCAAATACGACCCCGCAGTGGGTTGGCGTATAAAAACGGTATTACAGTGCTCAATTCGCCCGGCACCATCGATGCCGACTATCGGGGCGAGATTAAAGTGTTGCTCGTAAACCTCAGCAGCGATATATTCACTATCAAAACCGGTGAGCGCATTGCGCAAATGGTTATTGCTGCCCATGCCAAGGTGCAATGGGAATCCGTAAATGAACTTGCCACCACCACCCGAGGCGCTGGAGGATTTGGCCACACCGGAAAACATTAACGTGAGGAAATTCCTTTTTCTTTCCCTAGTTATGCTGGCCATTGGCGTTTCCATTGGTGTTGCTCAAAAGCGGGGAAAATCTGTAAAAGGCATTGGCGAAGAACAAGAGCGAAAGCTAACAGAAACCTTTTTTGATGCCAGCAAAGAAAAAATGCTTGGCAATTTGGACGAAGCAGCTGTGCTTTTCCACGAGTGCATAAAAATTGATGGTACCCACGCAGCCTCCTATTTCGAATTGGCCAATATCCTCTACAAGAAGGAACAGCTCACTGATGCATTGCCTTTTGCCAGCAAAGCCCGTCAGTTAGAGCCCAATAACGAATGGTACAATCTCTTTGAAGCCGACATTCTGATGAACTTGGGCGATGGGCAAAGCGCCATAGTCATCTATCAAGGATTGATGAAGCGCTTTCCAGAGAAAGTTGAATTTCTCTACGAAATAGCCCACGCCCAGCTGCTTTTGGGTAACCCTGAAGAAGCCATTAAAACCTACAATAAAGTGGAGCAGATTGTAGGCATTTCTGAAGAAATCTCCATCCAAAAAGAGAAAATCTATTTGGAGCTAAACAATTTCAAAGCGGCAGTTATCGAGCTTGAAAAACTAATTGAAGCTTTCCCTACCGAACAACGCTACATGGGCATGTTGGCCGAAATCTATTTTGCCAACGATATGGATGATAAAGCCTTTGAGGTGTATCAGCAAATGTTGAAAAACGATGCAAGTGATCCAATCCTTCATCTCAACTTGGCAGAATACTACAAACGAAAAGGAAAATACGACCAATCGTTTTCAGAGTTGAAACTTGCTTTCGTCAGCCCTGATTTAAACATCGACCAAAAGATTCAAGTACTGGTTTCGTATTACTCCATCACCGCCACCGACCAAACGCTATTGCCACAAGCCTACCAGCTATTGGACCTCACCACAACGGCACATCCTAAAGACGCAAAAGGATTTGCCATGAAGGCCGATTTCCTCTACCGCGACAAGCGTTTGGAAGAATCGCGCCAAGCGTTTTATAGCACCATTAATTTAGACAGCAGTCGCTTTGCTGTGTGGAATCAATTGGTGCAAGTGAGTTACGAACTAGCCGACCACAAAGCCATGGAGCGCGATAGCGAAACTGCTTTGCAGCTTTTTCCAAACCAAGGTATCTTGTATCTTTTCAATGGCATTGCCCTCAATCAGCAGAAAAAACACAAAGAAGCTGCGAGCATCTTGGCACAAGGAGAACTCTTTGCCAAAAGCGAAACCTATCTGTATGTGCAACTGCTTTCTACCCTTGCCGATGCCTACAATAGCCAAGGAAAATTCAAAGAATCTGACGAAGCCTTCGACAAAGCCCTTGCCCGTGATCCAGTGAATGCACTTGTACTTAACAACTACAGCTACTTTCTTTCGTTGCGAAAAGAGCGCTTGGACAAGGCCGAAGAAATGAGCAAACGCTCCAATATTCTTCGCTCGGGCCAGCCCTCCTATCAAGACACGTATGCTTGGATTCTTTTTCAGCAAAAACGCTATGCCGAAGCATTGGAATGGATAGATAGAGCCATTGCAAGCGGTGGCAACACCAGCGGTCTTATTGTGGAACATCGAGGCGACATCCTTTTCCGATTGGATAGAAAGGAAGAAGCCAAAGCAGAATGGCTCAAAGCCAAATCGCTTGGAGATTACTCAGACATCCTCGAGCTGAAATTGACCACAGGACAATTGGCCGCAGAATAATTGGAATGAAGGGAGCAACCTATTTCGCACTGCTGTTACTATCATCTACGCTGTTGTTTTCGTGCAAAACATCTGAAAAAGCGGCTTACACAGGGCCATTGCCCAGTCTTACCGCAGCGGAAATCTTATCAAAATCTGGTGTAAACCGCAACTTTGGCGAACTTAGCGCCAAAGTGAGTATTTCCTACGCCAAAGGCACAGAAAAGCAAACTGTCAGCGCGAAGGTTCGGATGAAACAAGACAGCATTATTTGGGTAAGTGTGGCGCCCATCTTCGGCATAGAATTGATTCGTGCGGTGATTACTCCAGATAGTTTGATGCTGCTAGACCGCTTCAACAAGCGGTACTACAAAGGCGATTTCGACCGCATCAATCAAATGCTGAAAACGGAACTCAACTTTGCTATGCTGCAAGCATTGCTCACAGGCAATACCATTGAGTTGTATGAGGTCGAGCGCTACCAATCGCGTTCCGAAAGCAATAGATACATTATTGATTTGGCCGCACCTTCCAAAAAAGAATTAAAGAAAGGAGCGTTGTCGCCCCGCATCAATCAACAGTCGTGGATAGAACCACAGCATTTTAGCGTGACACGTGGCGTGATTCACGACACTTCATCGGAGTATAAAATGGACGCCACTTATAGCGACCTTCGTGCCGTTGGTGCCATTCATTTTCCGCAAACCATGTCATTCCAAGTTGCAGGCAAAGAACCCATGAAAGTTGATTTGCAGTGGTCCAATACCGAATTCACCAGCGGACAAGAATTTCCGTTTAGTGTACCCGACAAATATGAGCCGATTAAGTAACCTGTTCCTTGTAATGCTGCTGCTTGTGGTAAGCACAAGTGGAGCATTGGCCCAATCTAAAACGGAATTGGAGAAGCAGAAAAAGCAGCTTCAAAAGGATATTGAGTACACCAACAAACTGCTGAAAGACACAGAGCAAAACAAGAAGAAAACCCTTTCAGAATTGGTGTTGATGAGGGCAAAAATCACACAGCGGCAATTGTTAATCAATACCGTTGTGCGCCAAGCATCGTTGGTAGAGCGACAGATGTCCGAAACACGTGCCGTTGTCAATTCGCTTGAGGAAGATTTGAAAAAATTGAAAGACGAATATGGCAAAATGCTCTATTACACTTACAAAAACCAAAGTCAATACGATAGGTTAATGTTCATTCTTTCTTCTGACGATATAAATCAGGCGTTTAAGCGGGTGAAGTATTTTCAGCAATATGCCAAGCATCGCAAGCAGCAAGTAGTAGCCATAGAAGCAACCCAAAAAGATTTGAACGCGCGTAGCCTAGAGCTGTCTGGGCGCAAGCGAGAACTTTCTCAATTAGTAGAAGATAGCGAACGTGAAAAACTCAAACTTTCCACCGAGAAAGAAGAGCGAGATGCTCTTGTAAGCAACCTGCAGGATAAAGAGAAAGAACTTCGTAAAGCCCTCAAAAAGAAGGAGCTAGAATCTAAGAAATTAGAGTCGGCCATAGCGCGCATTATCGAAGAGGAGATTCGAAAAGCTAAGGATAAGGTGGTAAAAACAGACAGTAAGGTTACCAAGTCTGGTTTCGCGCTTACTCCGCAAGAGCTAACCCTATCAAACAACTTTGCGGAAAACCGCGCACGCCTGCCTTGGCCTGCCGAACGTGGGGTGATAACATCCACGTTTGGAGAACACGAGCATCCAACCTTGCGTGATATTAAAACCGTTAATAACGGTATTGATATTGCCACTGAACCAGGCACAAAAGCCCGTGCTGTGTTTGAAGGCACTGTGTCTGCGGTTGTTTCAATTCCCGGTGCACACAAGGCGGTTATTATGCGCCATGGCGAGTATCTTACCGTTTATGCCAATATCGAAAGTGTAGAAGTAAAAATGGGCGATAAGGTTTCTGTGAAACAAACTTTGGGTACTGTTGTAACCGACACAGAAGAAAATAAAACCATCCTTCATTTCGAATTATGGAAAGGCGCAATTAAGCAAAACCCCGCCTTTTGGATTGCACAACAAAAGTGAAATCGTTAGTTCTTTAGGAAGAACAATCTTCTAGAAAACTGGTATATCTTTGACCCCATGATAAGCAACATACTTCTTTTCAATTTCGGAGGTAGTGAGATAATCCTCGTGATTGTGGTGGTTCTTCTGTTTTTTGGAGGCAAAAAAATTCCTGAGTTGATGCGCGGAGTAGGCAATGGCATCAGGGAGTTTAAAGATGCCTCTAAAGGTGAAGACAGCCGCACTGTCGATAAGCTCGATAAAAAGGACTGATTCTCTTTCTATTAGATGAGTTCTTCTTCCATTGAACAGTATCACCGTGCCCTAAAAACTGGGGATACCACGGTAGAAATTACAGTTGCAGGCTTCCTTGCTCGCATTGCAGCGCAACACCATCTCAACGCATTTCTTGCAGTCTATTCTGAATATGCCTTAAAGCGAGCTAAGGAATTGGATGCTGATGTTGCCGCTGGTAAATTCGGCAAATTGACAGGTGTGGTTATTGGCATTAAAGACAATATCTGCTTAGAGGGTTTTGGCGTTCAGGGATCGTCCAAAATATTAGACAAATTCGAATCACTTTATAGTGCAACCGTTATCGAACGCCTTTTGGCCGAAGGTGCGGTTATCATTGGTAGATTGAACTGCGATGAATTCGCGATGGGAAGTTCTACGGAAAATTCCGCCTTTTGCAATACTCTAAATCCTATTGATACTACCCGTGTTCCTGGAGGTTCGTCTGGAGGTTCGGCTGCGGCCGTTGCTGCTGGGTTGTGCCATGTGGCTTTGGGTTCGGATACCGGAGGTTCCATTCGTCAGCCAGCCTCATTTTGCGGCATAGTTGGCGTAAAACCAACGTATGGTAGAGTTTCACGCTACGGACTTTTGGCCTATGCTTCAAGTTTTGATCAAATAGGCCCACTCAGCACCAATGTGGAAGATGCAGCACTAGTGCTCGAAGTAATGGCTGGTGCCGATGCTTTTGATAGTACCGCAAGCAGCAAACCCGTGCCAGCTTATTCAAAGGAATTAAGTGTTTCAGGGAAAAAGCGTTTTGCCTACATGCGTGAGTGTGTAGAAAACGAAGCGTTAGATGCTACTATAAAGCAGCAATTTATGGTAGTGGTAGACAAGCTTCGGGCGGAAGGACACACCGTGGATGCGGTCGATTTTCCCTTGCTTGCGCACTTGGTGCCTGCCTACTATGTGCTCACCACGGCCGAGGCTTCGTCAAATCTTTCGCGCTATGACGGAATGCGCTACGGCTATCGCAGCCCCAAAGCACACGACCTCGAAAGCACCTACAAACTATCGCGAAGCGAAGGTTTTGGCCCAGAGGTAAAACGGAGAATAATGTTGGGAACATTCGTGCTTTCGGCTGGATATTATGATGCCTATTATGCCAAAGGACAAAAAGTGCGGAGGTTGGTGAAGGACCGAATGAACGACCTTTTCGATCACTATGATATTGTGCTTTCGCCTACCACGCCAGATGTGGCCTTCAAGTTTGGTGAGAATTCTGAAGATCCCATCAAAATGTATTTGGAGGATATTTTTACTGTTCTGGCAAATTTAGCGGGCATTCCTGCCATGAGTATTCCCTTGGGAGAGAAGAATGGGCTTCCATTTGGGTTGCAATTAATGGCAAATTCGTTTGACGAGACCGTAATGCTTGCCTACGGAAAACACCTATTGGACGGCAAAACAAGCCTGTAAGTCTAATAAGTAGTTAACTTTATCGGTTATTGCAACTGTTAAATGATCCTAAAGGGTTAAATTTGTAGGTAGACTTTGCGTTACTTATGCCCTCTTTAACCAATTTAAGCATGAAGCATTTTAAAATCTTGTTGTTCTTTTTCTTGTTGACGGTGTCGCAAGGATGGGCAAAAGAAAAAGATTCGACCGAAGCTATATTGGCCGATGATCCAGTGTTGGCAATGCTCGATAGCTTGGATGCGGCCATGTATTTCGAGGCCAGTAATTTCTCTACCGACACCCATCGCCTCAATATATTAAAGTGGCACAAGGATACTATTCCTAAGTTTTCGGACGACCACTACAAGTCCAAGTTAAGTAAAATGGATGCCGCTACACCATTCAAATTGGTGTATAACCCAGCTGTGCGGAAATACATTGACGCCTATGCGGTAAGAAATCGCAAAAAAGTGGCGCAATTGCTAGGATTGGCCGAGTTGTATTTTCCATTGTTTGAAGAAACGTTAGACAAATACAACCTACCGCTTGAGCTGAAATATCTAGCCATTGTGGAGTCGGCATTGAACCCAAGGGCGCAATCCAAATCGGGTGCTGTTGGCTTGTGGCAATTTATGTATCGCACAGGTAAAATTTACGATTTGAACACCACTTCCTATATGGACGAGCGCAGTGACCCCTATAAAGCCACCGAAGCCGCGTGTCAGTACTTTCAATATTTGTACGCCATGTTTGGCAATTGGGAACTGGTTTTGGCAGCCTATAACGGTGGGCCAGGAACCCTAAATAAAGCCATCCGCAGGTCCGGTGGTAAGCGCGACTATTGGGAACTTCGCCCTTATTTGCCTGTTGAAACACAAGGATATGTCCCTGCGTTTATTGCCGTAAACTATGTGATGAAGCATGCTTCGTTGCACAATATCTATCCTGTTAAACCAGACTTTTTTGGATACGAATTAGATACTGTAGTTGTTCGTCAACGCTGCGATTTGAAAACAATTGCCGAAGCCGTTCAGGTTCCATTTTCGCAAGTCGAATTTCTTAATCCCACCTTCCGTTCTACGGTGGTTCCTGCCACATCAGCAGGGATTTCTATTGTGCTTCCAAAGCAACGCGTAGGCGATTTTTTAAGCAACCTTTCGTATATCTACGAAGCTTCGGAAGAAACTACTATTGTGGCGCATGTAGACCCTCCAATGGTGATGGAGCAAGTGGCTACAGAAAAGCAATATCATCGCGTGAAACGCGGAGAAACCCTAAGTTCAATTGCCTCGCGCTACCGCTGTAGTGTTGGAGAAATATGCGATTGGAACGATATACGTGGCAACATGATTAAGGAAGGCCAGAATTTGGTTTTTCATACCACGCCTGCAACTGCTGCAGCTAATATACAGAAGGCAGATTCGGTAGCTACTCCACGCGCGCCAAAGGTTCATGTGGTGCAACGTGGTGACACCCTGTGGGACATTGCCAAGCGAAACGGCCTTACTGTTCAAGAGTTGAAGGAGCTGAACAGCATGGGAAACAAGCATAGTCTTAAGATTGGCGAGAAGATTAAGATTGGATAAGCGATGCGATTTGTTGCCCTTTTGGGCTTTCTCTTAATTTTTCAAGCCTGCGAAGCACCTGTAATGCCGCTGCCTGGAACTACTGGTAGGGCAGGTGAATTGGTCATTGTGATGGACAATGCCTATTGGGACGCAGCAGCAGGCGACACGGTTTATAAAACTCTAACGGAAGCTGTTTATGGCCTTCCGCAACCTGAGCCGAGGTTTGATGCCGTTCATATTCATTCACAGGCATTCACCAAGATTTTTCAAACCCACCGCAACATACTCATTGCCAACATTGGCGCGCAGTTTGCCCCTTCAATCGAAGTGAAAATTGATGTGTGGTCTACGCCTCAAATTGTGGTAGAAATTTCGGCTAAAGATGCAGATGAGTTTCTCCGCATTTTCTTCGCGAACAAAGTTGGCATTAGCAATTACTTCATTTCTAAGGAAGAAGATCGCAACCGCACAAGCTACAAAACACAACTGGACACAGATGTTGCCAAAGGTTTGAGCAAGGCGTTTGGGTTGAAATTGCCCATTCCAAAAGGGTTTAGTATTGCCAGCCAAGACACCAACTTTATTTGGATTCGCTACAACACTGCCGATGTAAACCAAAGCATTTTGGTGTATTCCGAACCCTACACGCGGCAAAATACCTTTACCAAAGAAGGTATGATTGAGGTAATGGATTTGTTTCTTCAAAACCATGTGCCCGGAGCGCTGCCCAATAGCTACATGCAAACGTTTGTTGAATATCCGCCACAATTCATCGAGACTTCGATTGGGAAAATTTACGCAACCGAATTGCGTGGTTTATGGCGCGTGGAAGGCGATATTATGGGTGGCCCATTTGTTTGCTATGCCTTGCTTGACGAACCAAACAAGCGCATAATTTACTTGCACGGGTTTGTGTTTGCTCCAGCCAAGGAAAAACGCAATTTGATGGTGCAATTGCAAGCCATTCTCAAAGGCTTAGAATTCGAGTAATCGTGCTTTTTGGCTTAGATGAAAGCAGCTGTGTAATCAAGTGTAATTTACTTTTTGTGTTCTCAAATACCGTTTGTCCTAGTTAATTTTGCTGTGCTAAAGGATTTTGGAACAAATTGACTTTTTAGTGGTTGACATCTTCAAAAACACCTTGATATGAAAAGTAATTATGATGTAATAATTATGGGTGGTGGCTTGGCTGGGCTTACCCTTTCGCTTCAACTAAAGCAAGCCAAAAAAGACATTTCGATTCTAGTTTTAGAACGTAGAGATGGCGCAGCGCCCGATGCAGCACATAAAGTGGGCGAATCGACCGTGGAATTGGGTACGCACTACATTAGAGAGGTGCTTGGACTAAAAAAGTACATGGAAGCACGTCAATTGCCGAAGCATGGCCTGCGCTTCTTCTTCTCTCCGTTGCACAAAGATGATATTACCCAACGCGTAGAACTTGGGCCGAAGAATTTGCTTCCTGTTCCAAGTCATCAAATAGATAGAGGATCCTTCGAAAACGACATGACCATTATGTCGCTGGGATTGGGCAACGAAGTGGAGGTTGGCGCTAAAGTGGACAGTATGGACACTATAGATGGTGTGCATCACGTTACCTACAGCATCAACGGAAAGCAAATGACAGCTAGCTCGCGCTGGGCGGTGGATGCCACAGGACGCGGAAGCTTTTTGAAACGCAAATTTGGATTTTCTCAACCTGTAAATCATGCAGCTAACTCAGCTTGGTTTAGAGTAGATTATAAAATTGACATCGACTCATGGAGTGATGATGCAAAATGGCATTCGCATGTGCAACCCGGCATGCGCTTTTTAAGCACTGTTCACCTTATGGACGATGGCTATTGGGTGTGGATCATTCCGCTGTATGGCAATAGAACCAGCGTAGGTATTGTGGCCGATCCAGCTTTGCATCCATTTGAGGACTTCAACAAATTAGACAAAGCGCTAGACTGGATTCGTAAAAACGAACCTCAATTTGCGTTGGACTTAGACCAAAACCTTGACAAGATTCTCGATTTCAAGATAATGAAACATTTTGCCCATGGTTCGGGGCAGTTGTATTCGCAAGACAGATGGGCAGTGGTAGGCGAAGCAGGATTCTTTCTAGATCCGTTCTATTCTCCCGGCACTGATTTCATCTCTATGGCAAACACATGGGTTAGCGACCTTATTCTGCGCGATTTGGCAGGTGAAGATGTGGCCTTGCGCACCAAAATATATGCAGAAGTGCATCGCGCCATATTCGAAAACTGGATGCCGATTTATGATAATCAGTACCCACTTTGGGGACATACTCAAATTATGGTGGCCAAGATTTTCTGGGATTGGGGCGCGTATTGGTCAATAAATACGCTGCTTTTTGTAAACCACGGCATTACCAATATCACTTTACTACGTAGAATTTCGTCTGGGCCAACATCGCTTTTGCAGCGCTATGGTGAGTTGAGCACCCGCATGCAAGGGATGCTGAAAGAATGGGGACCGTATGACACAGCCGATATCACTGGCCGCTATAACGACCCATTTGATTTAGCGTTTCTTCGGAAGTTTCAAGAGGATATTGTGGAGATTCAAATTGAAACGGATGTGTTGCTGAATAAACTGCACAGCAACATGGAAATGTTGGAGAAAATAGCCTCCGAGATATTTCGCTTGGCGAGCAATATGGCACATGGCACTCCATTAGAAATGGAAGTAGATCCTTACACCATGACGATGGATCCTACCAAGACCCTTACTAGCGTGAATAGTAAAATGGTAGCTTGGGATGCGTATGTGGCATCTGAAATGCGCAACATGTGGCTCTATCCGTTGCCTGAAGAGGCTGCAGTTTAGTGGAACAACACCCCTATGATAGCATTGCCCAACTCATGAATCGGGTGATGCAAACCTTTCAATCTGCTCGAACCCTTGCTGAGGCGCATGGTTTAAGTGCTGAAGTATCGGATTTTTTAGTGCATTCTGATGCGTATTTCTGTTCTGTGGCTTTTGAAGGCGCTGCAATGGGTTTGGCATTGCGCGATAGCACGAATAATGATGCAGCTTTTCCACAATGGAGCGCCTTTTTGGCCAAAGAAGGGGCAATGCACACGGTGCAAGTTCACATTGGGTTGGGTTGGGCATTGGCCGAGAAAAATGTACCATTGCAATTGCCGGCAAGTTGCACAGATGCAGACGCAGTGCTAGATGGCTACGGCTATTACTTTGGGCTATTAAGAAGGAGGCCAACCGTGCGGCAGCAAACCATTCCAGAAACCATTTCATCAGAATTTTTGCCTGCCTTCGACCGTGGATTGGGCCGCAGCTTGTGGTACATCAGCAAGGGCGATTTGGAAATGGTGCTGCAAATGATGGCCGTATTTGATGCAATGCGGCAGCCCAATTTGTGGCGTGGATTAAGCATTGCCGTAACCTACGTAGGCGGTTGTCTTCCCACACAATTGGACGCCCTATGGCAGAGCGCGGGAAACCATCAATCGCAATTGGCCGATGGCGCTAAGCGAGTAGCCAAAAGCCGCATTAAGGCTCATACATCATTAGTAGAAGTGGAGAAAGTTTGCCAACAATGGCTTGGGATAGCGGCACTGGAGGCGGCTAAAGATTAAGACGGTCTATTATTTCAGCACAATAGTGCCGATGTGGTCCGACAGTTGGCGCCTTAACCCATGCAAGCGTTTTATCTCTTCCAGCACGGGCATCATGCCTTCTTCGTCAATTGTTTTTAACTGCTCTTGCAAGTTGAGAATCATCTTCTCTAGTTTGCGCAATTTGAGCGAATTGAGCGAAGATAACACCGAGCGTTTTAGCATCATTTCTTCTGTGCGCACCGTAATGTTGTGCTCACTATATTTCTCGCTCAGCAAGTAGGGCGATGAAAATAGATTGACCGCCAATTGCGCCATTTCGGGGTCGGGATGTTGGGTAAAATGCTCGGCCGTGGGCACTTCGTGGCGCTCTAATAGTTGCCCAAATTCCTCGAAAACGCGCACATACAGCGGGTTTTCAAACGTCAAAGCATCTTCCACCAATTCGGTGTGAATGTAGTCGGCCACGTTTACTTCCTCCATCCCTGTTATGGCGGTTTGGTCTTCGTTCCACACATCAAAATCAATCATTTTTCCCCCATGCAAAATAAGGATGCGGATAATGTCGCGCTCTTGGGCTTCGGAGTCGCGTTGCAGAGGTTCCACCTGCGGCTTGGTGGCCGTTCGGGGTAGTTCTTGGGTGTCGTCTGCTGTGGGCTGACCGTCTTCTGTTTTGCCGCTCTGCTTGGCCTTATCGTCATAGTTGCGCTTGCGTCTACGGTTCAATTCCATCATCAGCACCTCTTCTTCCATCTGCATAATGGAGCCGCATTTGCGGATGTAGAGGTTGCGCATTATGGGGTCGGGAATGAGCGCAATGCTGGCAATAATCTCTTTAATGAGTTCGGCTGTGCGAATGGGATCGCCCTTGGTATCTGCCACCAACAGTTGCGTTTTGAACTCAATGAAATCCGTAGCATGGGCCTTCACATACTCTTTCAAATCTTCGCCACCATGATTGCGCGAATACGAATCGGGGTCTTCGCCATCGGGAAACAGCACGGTGCGCACATTCATTCCCTCTTCCAACACCAAATCGATGCCCCTAAAACTGGCTTTGATGCCCGCAGCATCGCCATCATACATAATGGTGAGGTTGGGCGTGTAGCGTTTTATGAGGCGAATTTGCTCCACCGTTAGGCTAGTGCCCGAACTGGCCACCACGTTGCACACTCCAGCTTGGTGCAGCGAAATCACATCGGTGTAGCCCTCCACCAAATAGCACACATCCAGCGAAATAATGTCCTTTTTAGCCTGATGAATGCCGTAGAGCACATTGCTCTTGTGGTACACCTCCGTTTCCGGACTGTTGATGTATTTGGCAAGTTTCTTATCGGTGCGCAAAATGCGGCCCCCAAAGGCAATCACTTTGCC
>CAMDOM010000051.1 GCA_945903645.1 Chryseobacterium gleum | reverse complement strand
AAGAATGGAGTCGGCCTTTTTCTGCAGATAGAGCGGGCCTTAATTTGGGTGAGGGTGCTGCGTATCTTGTTTTAGAGAGTCGCGAACATGCAGAGCATAGAGGTGCTAAAATTTTTGCATTTGTTTCTGGATGGGCCAATACCAATGATGCATATCATCAAACGGCCTCTTCGCCCGATGGAGATGGTGCTTTCCGCTCGATGCAGTTGGCAATTAAGAAAGCTAATTTAACTCCTGCCGACATCAGTTATATAAACGCTCATGGCACAGGTACGCCAAACAATGATCAAAGCGAAAGTGTATCCATTCATAGGTTGTTTGGAGAACAAAAGCCACCCATAAGTTCCACAAAAGCATATACTGGTCATGCTTTAGCTGCTGCGGGAGCCATTGAAGGCGTGTTTTCTGTGCTTGCAATTCAGCATCAAATAGTGCTTCCAAATCTCAATTACAGCACGCCAATGCCCGACAATGATTGGACACCGGTTTTAGAACCAAATCATCAAGAAATTAAACACGTTTTATCCAACTCCTTTGGCTTTGGAGGTAATAATTCAAGCGTTGTGTTTTCCAAAGCTTGAACAATTATGTAAGTAGTTGATTTTCATATTATTTCTTTTAGTTCCTTGCGTTTCAGAGAAATGACATAAAATATATCTTTGCAACTCACAAACCAAAAAACTTAACAAAAAATGAAAAACACATTGTCGATTGTTGCTTTCGGAGGAATTCTTGCTCTTGCTTCATGCGCTAGCGGACCAACACCAGAGGAGCAAGCTGCTGCAGAGCAAGCACGTTTAGACTCATTGAAAGCAGTGGAGCAATTCCGTCTTGATTCAATGGCTCAAGTTGCTGCCGAAGCTGAAGCTGCTGCTTACGCTTTAGGTCAAGCAGAAGCTGAAGCTGCTGCCGCTGCAACAGGCACTACTGCTGCTCCTGCTGCTAAACCAGCTTCAGCACCAGCTACAACTACCACTGTTACAACAGCCGTAACTAAAGGTGGTGCTTCAGTAACTACAGACGGAAAAACGGTTACTACAGACAAGCCAAAAGTTACTAAAGGCGGAAAATAAGTCCCAATATCATTGTTTTCAAAAGCCAGAGTCCTTTAAAGGCTCTGGCTTTTTTGCGTTTAGGATTTTAGTTAGCAGCCTCGAAAATTTAGAAATAAACGTTGGTTGTTCGTTCAACCTCTCAGGAGACCTCATGTCTTGCATAAATTGGCATTTTTTAAATGTTCACACTTGATATAGTCACTCAGAATTCGTTGAAACCTTTTATTTGCAACAGTAAATAAATTTATTCATCCCATTTAAAGGGAAAGCATGTTATGGTATTTAAGAAGAACAACATAGCAACTAATGTTTTTATGTATTGCAGGCAATTTTCTACCGAATTTCAAACTATACAGAACATCCTAAGGAGAAATGAATTTTACATTCATGAAGGTTTAGTGCAAAAAAAAGGCCCCAATTTGGAGCCCCTTTTAATTAAATTATTTGTTAGTCTAAACTCCAGTGTAAACTGTGGTGCAAGTTGAGGTTGAACCACCTACAGTAGCATTGTAAGTAATAGTTACAACAGTACCAGAAGCATTGATAGAACCAGTTCCGCTGTTGATAACAACTTCACCAGCGCAAAAAGATTGGTTTGGATCAACAGTTACGTCCGAACCGCTAACAGTAGCAATAACCACAATTGAACTTCCGCTGCATGCAAAACCACCAAATCCTGTAATTGCAATTTTAGTTACTCCTGTAGAAGAGTTTCCGATAGAAGATGCAAAATCAGTAACACCACAAGCCGCTTCGTTAGCAAGGTAGCTACCCGCAAACTTTTCTCGCATTTCAGTGTCGCAATTAACACCTTCATATCCAGTGTCGCATACGCAATCACCATCAACACACTCACCGTAAAGACCACAATCAACGTCTTTGCAGGCGTCAGTTGTACAAGAATTAAAACTTACTGTTGCGATAGCAACAACACTCAGCAATTGGAAAAATTTTGTTTTCATTAGTAGTTTTTGGTTGGTTTAACAATTGCAAATTTATAATAATTCACTAATGTACCAATTGATGTTTTTAAAGGTGTTTTTCGACTTTTCAACACGCAAATTAACTCAAACAGTTAAAGGTTAAATCAAACGCTTACGGGAGTTGGCCTATTACCTTTGGTGCCCAAATAAATTGAATTAATGAATTTCAAAACCGAAGGTATTTCGCTCAAAGAGCTTAAGGAATTGTATATAGCGCTGCTGGAGCCGCGTATGATAGAGGAGAAAATGCTGGTTTTGCTTCGTCAAGGTCGCATTAGCAAATGGTTTAGTGGCATTGGCCAAGAGGCCATTTCGGTCGCTGTGGCGCAGGCTCTTCATTCAGATGAATATATTCTACCCATGCATCGAAATTTGGGAGTGTTCACCTCACGTGGAATTCCATATCATCGTTTGTTTGCACAGTTTCAGGGTAAAATGAGTGGGTTTACCAAAGGCCGCGACCGAAGTTTCCATTTCGGCACACGCGAGCATCACATAGTAGGTATGATTTCGCATTTGGGACCCCAGTTAGGTGTAGCCGATGGAATCGCACTAGGCAATAAGTTAGATGGAAAACCTAAGGTTACGGCCGTTTTTTCGGGCGATGGCGGTGCAAGCGAAGGCGATTTTCACGAGAGTTTGAACGTGGCAGCAGTGTGGGATTTGCCAGTCATCTTTATAATCGAAAACAATGGTTATGGCTTGAGTACCCCAAGTAACGAGCAATTTCGCTGCAAACAATTTATAGACAAAGCCATTGGTTTTGGTATGGAAGGCGTTCAGGTAGATGGCAACAATATCACGGAAGTCTACACTGCTGTAAAGCACATTGCCCAAGATTTACGCCAAAATCCGCGACCAGTATTACTGGAATGTATGACCTTTCGGATGCGCGGCCACGAAGAAGCATCGGGCACCAAGTATGTTCCAGATGCGTTGTTTGCCGAGTGGGCCAAGAAAGACCCTGTAGAGAACTTCGAGAAGTTTGTTCTCGAAGAAGGAATCGTTTCTGCAACAGAGGTAGCCAAAATTCGTTCGAATATCAAAGCCAAAATTGAGCAGGGACTGGAATTGGCCTATGCCGAAGAGAAGATAATTCCTTCCACCGAAGTTGAATTTGCAGATGTGTATCGGGCGCACACCTTCAGTGCGGTTGCACCATCATCATCCGTAAAAGAAATGCGCTTGGTAGATGCCATTTCGGATGGCTTGCGCGAGGCCATGCTTCACCATCCCGACCTTGTGCTTATGGGACAAGACATTGCCGATTATGGTGGTGTGTTTAAAGTGACTGAGGGATTTGTGGAATCATTTGGCAAAGATCGCGTACGCAATACGCCTTTGTGCGAATCTGCAATAGTTGGCGCTGCTTTAGGGCTTTCTATTGGCGGAAGAAAGAGCATGGTAGAAATGCAGTTTGCCGATTTCGTTACCTGCGGATTCAATCAAATAGTGAACAACCTAGCCAAGTCGCATTGGCGTTGGGGTCAAAATGCGGATGTGGTGGTGCGCATGCCTACTGGTGCTGGTGTAGCTGCGGGGCCGTTTCATTCGCAGAGCAACGAATCGTGGTTTATCCACACTCCCGGCCTAAAGGTTGTTTATCCCGCTTTTCCAGCCGATGCAAAGGGTCTGCTACTTTCTGCATTTGAAGATCCCAATCCAGTTATCTTCTTCGAACAAAAATCGCTTTACAGAAGTGTGAAAGAGGATGTGCCAGAAGGCTACTATACGATTGAATTGGGTAAGGCCAACTTGGTTAGAGTAGGGGAACACTGCAGCATTATTACTTATGGAGTTGGCGTGCATTGGGCCAACAATTTCTTGGATGCTAATCCTGAAATCTCTGCCGACTTGTTGGATTTGCGTACGTTGCTTCCATTTGATAAAGATGCTGTATTGGCAACGGCTATGAAAACGGGTCGTATTATTATTTTGCATGAAGACACACTAATGGGCGGTTTTGGAGCAGAGCTTTCGGCATTCATTACCGAAAATGCCTTTCAGTACTTGGATGCGCCTGTTATGCGAAGTGCAAGTTTGGATACTCCCATTCCATTTGTTTCAGAATTGGAGTGGAATTTCTTGCCGCGCGACCGTTTTGCCGCGCAAGTCCAAGCGCTGCTTAGCTATTGATTCTTGGTGTTCAAGAACTGAACAATGCGCTCCATAGCAGCTTTGTTTTTGGGATGATAGGCTGATCGCTTTATCAAGTATTTTTCCTTTGCCGTTAAATGCCAGCTAAGCGAAATCATATTTTCGGTAGAGCGCATTAGCTCCAAATCTACAACCTCCAAATCTGTATCTAGCCATTCTTGGGCATTCACAATGAGGTCATCATTGGTATAATCTTGCATTAGAAAAAGGTTATCGTAAATATGGCCCAGCGGGTTCATTAGCATGTTGAGTACCGAACGTGGCGGATTAGAACTTACAGCTTCTATTTTTTCGCTATCTCGGATTTGTATAATTACCACGCCACTTGTATTCTCTTCTACCCAAGAGCGAATTGCATACAAGTGTTTCATGGCCATAGATATGCCATAGGTATCTCTAAACCCAGCGTCCATCACCTCAATTTCCGGTTCGCTAGGAAGCGTTACAGACGGACAGATGTAGGGGAATGATGCGTTCATTCGCATAACGGAAGTAAACCATGTGTTGTCGGCATCTTGTCCTTTAAACATTCTTCTGAATTCGACCCCCGATTGCAGCGATTGGCCTTTTAGTATGTTGGGGTGATTGAATGTGAGATGCGAGACAGGTTGCGAGGCAATAAACAGAGTTCTTCCATCGTTGATAATGCTTGGGGTAAACACCATTATCGGTATTTTGGCATCGGCTTCTGGTAGAGTATAATCCCCTAGGCGCTTATCAAATACGCTGTCTGTATTGATGATTAATTGCCGTTCTAATGCATAACCTCTATCTTTTGTATAGATGTAATTACCATCCTTAAACTTCTGAAAACGAATAAACCAATCGTTCACCGCTATTGATACAGCAATTGGGTTAAGCAAATCAGCTCCCATTTTGTCGGTGTAGGTTTCGCTGTACAAATGCACCGAAGTATCCGTTTGCGACCGGAGGTATAATTCCCTGAGATAGCCCATGCCCAACATGCCACCAGATGCACCGGTAATAAGGTGTGCCTGCCTCAATATTTGGCCTTGAGCTATGCTATCCGCCACCTGCATGGCTTTAAAAACCCACATGGCCGAGCGAGCACCACCGCCTGTAACGCAAATTAGAACCAGTTTTGGTTTGTCCGTTTTTCGAACAGAGTTTCGCGCCTTCCATTTGTTTAGAATGGAAAAATGATGCCGCACATCTTGGTCATACAGCTTAAAATTCTGGTCAAAGTTTTTTAAGGTATCTAAATGATAGGTAGCTCGAGCGGTATCGTAATTCATGCCGTACACTTCACTTTTATAATGGAGTATATCGCGACTGACTAAAGATTGTACCAAAAACATAAGTAAAATAACGAATACAGCGCTCCAGCCTCGCAATGCAGTATGCACTGCGCTAGCTGCCATAAGTACTACAGTGCATGCCAAGAAGATTACTGCGCCAGATGGTATGCTTAATTCAGGAGTTTCTCGATAGGCACCAACCATAAGAAAGGATACCAAAACAACAATCTCAAATACTACCGCTATAATATGATTTTGCTGAAATACCGTTTGGATCATTTCAGATTCATAGTGCTCGGTATCGCGGGTCAATCCCACTTTTAGCGGATGCGCCAAGTAGGTGGTCACTTTCCAATGGTGTTCATTTTCTGGATTAACAGCCACATTTCGCCACTCCATATTTTTCTTTAACAATCGCCTTACGGTTGTTTTACCCTTGCTATTGGTAATCCCTTCGGTTTCTTTGAGGTGAAAAACCTTATAGATATTTCTGCTCAGCGCAATAAAATAGAGATAACCTGGAACCATGAAGAGCAAAATACCCCCAACAAACCCAATGATGTACCATATAAGCTGCTCCCCTGCCTTAAGATTGTTTTCCAAAACGAATAGCTCGTTTCGATATTGAAACTTGACAATACAATAGATATACATACCAACGAATAAGGTTGGGATAATAGAATTGTTAAATGAGTACTTAAAAAATGGCCTTGCAAGTGTGGCTAAAAAGGGAAATTTAGATGCATTCAGGGTGTAACTTGCAATATGGTAGGCCATAATAAATCCACCAACAGAAAAGCCTAAAAGCAAGAACGACCAAAAATCGACTCGTCCCATGTACTCTGGATCTAGAAAGAGGTAGGGCGCACCGTAGGTTTCACCCATACTGCTGGTAATAAAGCCCAACAATACAGCCCAAAACAACAGCAAGAGATGATTCTGCTTAATGTGAAGCATGAAGAGCTGAATGGGAAAGAAATACGCTACGCGTTGCACTACAGGATGATTCCAGAATTGCTTTAGGACGCTCATTCTACTGTTGGTGGAGCATGAGATTCAATTGGTCTACCAAAAATGTCCTTTTGGTGATGGTGGTTCAACGGCAGAAAATCAACAAGGTTGTGCTAAATGCAAAAATCCTTGTTTCAGCTGTTTAAAGCCTCGGATAGCGTCTCAGCAATGGCTATATCACCTACATTCTGCACCCAGATTGGAGTATGATAGGTTATCGTAATTCTCGAAAAAGGCTTCGGCCAAAGCTTTTTGTCCCATGTGGGCATTATCCAACTTGAGCTGGCCTTAAAGGTCATAGGAATTATTGGAACACCCGTTTGCTCAGCCATAATAAGAGCACCGGGTTTTAGTTGTTTCACTGGGCCACGTGGACCATCGGGAGTTATAACGGTGCTTAATCCTGATTTCAATCCAGTAATCACCTGTTGCAAAGCTTGTTTGCCATCGCTGCCTGAAGAACCAAAAGTCAAATGCCGAACGCCCATTAGTTGTATCATGGCATGCACTGGAGTCATGAACAATGCAGGGTGTTGCATCCAAATTTGCGGTTCGGTTATGCGCAGATGAGTATGGAAATACATGGGTAGGTTTTCGTGCCAAAACACGTAAATACGGTTTGGATGGTACGCCAAATTTGGTGTTCCTTTTCTTTCCACCCGCAGGGTTAGTCGGTACAGCAGCACTATAGCCATCCATCCAAAAGCGAGCACCCATCCCAATGCAATGCGAACATGTTTTTCTGGAAATGTGGTGTTGAGAAGAGTACGCATTAGGTTATCGGTATTAAGCTTGGCACCTCCGTGGTGGATTTGCGTTTTGCAAAGTTCACATTTCGCGCTTGCTCGAGTGCAAGGATTGAATCGTACTGCGAAAGAGATTTCTTCATCCCAATGTTACTTCATTCCCTCATTACTTCAATCTTCACAGCTACTTTTGCCCCATGATATTGAAGAACGATTTATTTCTCCGTGCTGCCCGTGGCGAAATGGTAGAGCGTACTCCCGTATGGCTTATGCGTCAGGCAGGCCGCATTTTGCCCGAATACCGCGAGGTTCGCGCCAAGATGGGCGGATTTAAGGAATTGGTAGAAACTCCAGAGTTTGCTTGCGAAGTAACCATCCAACCAGTAGACATTCTGGGGGTAGATGCGGCCATCATTTTCTCTGATATACTTGTTATTCCCGAGGCTATGGGATTGCCCTACCAAATGGTGGAAAAGCGCGGACCATGGTTCGAAAACACTATAATTACTGCTGCCGACATAAACCGCCTGCACATTGCCCAGGCCGATGATGTGCGATATACGATAGATGCCATTGCACTAACCAAAAAAGAACTCAACGGCCGTGTGCCGCTAATTGGGTTTGCTGGTGCTCCTTGGACTATTCTAAGTTATATGGTTGAGGGTAGTGGTTCTAAAACCTTCTCCAAGGCCAAGAAATTTCTGTACACCGAACCGCAGCTTGCTCATCTTCTACTCGAAAAGATTACCCAAAGCACCATCAACTACCTCAGAGGGCAAATTGCCGCTGGGGCAGATGTAGTGCAAGTGTTTGATAGTTGGGCGGGTATACTTAGCCCCGAACAGTATCGCGAGTTTTCGCTTCGGTATATTGCCCAAATATGCGATGCTATTACCGAAGTGCCTGTAACGGTATTTGCCAAAGGTGCATTCTTTGCTCTAAAGGAAATGGGCGAGCTCAATTGTCGCACCATTGGGCTAGATTGGAATATGGACCCAGCTGAAAGTCGCGCCATTATTGGTCATGGCAAAACATTGCAAGGCAACCTGGACCCATGTGTGCTGTATGCCGATGATGTCACCATCGTTCGCAAAACCCACGAAATGCTTCGTGCTTTTGGGCCGCAGCTTCATATTGCTAATCTTGGCCATGGCGTTTATCCCGACATTGAGTCAGAGAAGGTGAAGTTGTTTGTGGATACGGTAAAGGCGTTTAAGCATAAATAGTACATGTATTTTCTGGTCAAGTAGGAACGTAGCTGGCAGTTGGCTGCACTTTTGATTTTTTTATGCCTACATTTTGCAGATAGATAGTGCCTAAAAAGCGAAGCCATTTTTGGTTTGGCTTTTTTTTGCAAAAAAATATTTTTTACCCAAGAGTCAAATACATAGGTTTCTTATGTATATTTGCGGCATGTATTCGCAAGAACTCTTAAAAGGAACACTCCAAATCATCGTGCTCAGCCTATTGGCCGAGAAAGAAAAGATGTATGGCTATGAAATAACGCAGCACGTAAAAGAGCGCACTGAAGGTAAAATACAACTCACCGAGGGCGCCCTCTATCCCACGCTGCACAAACTGGAAGCCGAAGGTTTGCTAACCACCGAAAAGGTGAGCATCGGCAAACGGGTGAGAAAATATTACCGCCTTACCGAAAATGGCAATGCACAGGCCAACGATAGGGTAGAGGAGTTCCGCAGTTTTTCGGAAACCATGAACCGCTTATTGAATCCCATCCTTCCCCAAATGCAATGGTCATGGTAGAACTAAGCGAATTTCAGATAGATATAGTTAGCGCCTACATCCGCGAAAATGGCGTGGCGCAAGATGAGTTGCACGAAGACCTACTAGATCATGTGTGCACCAGTATTGAAAATAGACTCCGACAAGGCGACTCATTTGAGGACGCTTTTCACTATACCATCAAACTCTTTGGTCCGGGAGGCTTGATGCAAGTGCAACAGGACACCTTTGAATTACTAACCGAAATAAACACAATCATGAAAAAATTAGCGTTTGGTTTCGGGCTGACTTCTACTTTTCTTCTCTTGGCGGGGACGATTTTCAAACTCATGCATTGGCCGGGGGCCAATATCATGGTAGTGATAGGTGCGAGCCTACTCGTGCTGTTCTATCTACCACTGCTATTGTACTACAAGCTGAAAGAATCACCTCGAAGCGAGGCGCTGATGCACACCACGGGCTTTCTTGGACTAGCGTTCACCACCTTGGGCACGCTATTCAAGATAATGCACTGGCCGGGCGCAGCGGTGATATTGCTGGGCGGCATGGCTGCGTTGGCCTTTGGATATGTACCGCTATATTTCTATAAAAAATACCAGTCATCGGTCAATAAGCCAATTACGCTTTCGGCATCTTTGGTGGCTATCACGTGCTTGATATTGGTGTTTGCGCTAACACGGGTAAATCCAAGTATTCACTACGAACGTGGCATATCTATGATAGATGCACAATTGCGTGAATCGGCTGCAAATGGGTCGAACAACGCAGGGCTTTATGCCAAACTATCGGGCAATGCCAATGCGCAACTGGTGAAACAGAGTGCCGATGAAACCTATCAGTATCTCGAAAACCTCAAGTTGGCCATCATCACCGATGCTGAAGGCATTTCGATAAGCAAGGCGCGCACTATTTCGCTGGAAGCCATTAGAAACAAGGACAATTTTGATGTTCCAACGCATTTGCTCTTTGGTAGCAGTGTCGATTCTCCCTACCATCATGGCAAATTGGTAGAGTATCTTGGTCGGTTCGAACAGGTTTTACTCAATAGTTATCCGCAGGAAGTGCAAGCAGATATGAAAGCCATGTTCCCGTTTGACACCAGCCGCACCTACCAACGAAATGGCGAAAAACAAGATTGGGTGCGCCACAACTTTGAGCAGATGCCGGTGATTGGCGTGGTATCGCTCTTATCCAAACTTCAATCTGACATACGCCAGAGCGAGAATATAGCGCTGGTCTACCTTTTAAGTCAGCCCGAGGCTTCGAACCCGCCAAGTTGAAGCCAAGGAAACCGGCCCCGCCTGAAATGGCGGGGCTTTTTTTTGCCCCAATCATTCTACAATTCGCTCAATCGAAAGGTATCGCCCGCCCGTACTCCTTTGTCTGTAGTGATTACCGTGCAGCATTCGTTAAAGGGGTCGTGCTCAAAAAAGAGGATGTAGTTTTTGGCTGCGGCATCATTAAGGAATACTTTCTTTTAGGCCATTGTTGCCAATGGTCGAGTATCATAGACCATCACATACGAAAATGTAAAATGCCTCACCGAATGCACCAAATCGGCCATAATTATGTGAAGGGAACTAAAAGTTATTTCACTACTGGATTAGTTACCCTTCTCACCAAATATAAGCGAGTTATTTCTGCCGCATATAAACCTCAATGGGAACACCGCTAAAGTCATAATTTTCGCGGAGTTTGTTCTCAAGGAACCTTCGGTAATCCTCTCGCAAATACTTTGGATTACTACAGAAAAATGCGAAACTCGGGAAATAGGTTGGGAGCTGAGTTACAAACTTGATTTTAATGCTCTTTCCTTTTGATGCTGGTGGAGGATAATTCTCAATAATTGGAAGCATCAATTCGTTGAGCACGCGCGTTGGGATTTTACGTTCTCTGTTTTTGAATACTTGAACAGCCATTTCCAAGGCTTTATGAATACGTTGCTTATTCAGCACACTAACGAATAGAATTGGCACATCAGTGAAAGGAGCAATGCGCTCATGAATCATTTGCGTATATTCTTTAGCTGTGTTGGTTTCTTTTTCCACCAAATCCCATTTGTTCACCAAAATCACAATGCCCTTATGGTTTTTTTGCGCTAGATGGAGAATGTTGATGTCTTGCGCTTCAAATCCCTGCGAAGCATCTATCATCAAAACACATACATCGCATGTTTCTATGGCCTTAATGGAACGAAGAACTGAATAGAACTCCACGTCTTCGTGAACGGATTTCTTTTTGCGAATACCAGCGGTATCCACCAAAATAAAATCGAATCCAAAGCCACTAAATCGTGTATGAATGGAATCGCGAGTTGTTCCAGCTATATCTGTTACAATGTTGCGTTCTTCTCCCAATAGCGCGTTGGTGAAACTTGATTTACCCACATTTGGACGTCCTACAATAGCAAACTTTGGCAAATCGCCAAGGTCTACTTCCTCTGAATTTTTGTCAAGATGCTTAACCAAGTCATCGAGTAACTCGCCAGTTCCAGCTCCTGTCATACTTGAAATGCAATAATAATCTCCCAACCCAAGACTATAGAATTCGGTAGCATCGGTTTGACGCTCTCCATTATCAACTTTGTTTACCGCAAGCATAATGGGTTTTTGAGATTTGCGAAGCAATTCTGCCACAGCTTCATCGGCACCCATTATTCCCGATTCGACATCAACAACGAATATGAGAACACTGGCTTCATCAATCGCAATTTCTACTTGCTTCCGAATTTCAGCTTCAAACACATCGTCAGAACCTTTGATGTAGCCACCGCTATCAATGATTGTGAATTCAACCCCGTTCCATTCAGATTTACCGTAGGTTCTATCGCGAGTCACACCACTTTGTTCGTCCACAATGGCCCTTCTTTCTCCAATCATTCGATTGAAAAAAGTGGATTTCCCCACGTTTGGTCGCCCAACAATTGCTACTATATTACTCATAATGCTAAATTTAATTGTGTGATTTGCCTTGGGCTTGTTGCCCGATGGCGTTATTAGATTGTCTATTTCAGAAACAAAGTTTTGCGTTTCTGATTGAATCGTACGACTTAATTGATGCTATAAATAACCGAATTGCTTTAAGTCTCGGTCATTATCACGCCAGTCTTTTTTCACTTTAACGGTAGTTTCTAAAAATACTTTGCTACCCAAGAACGTTTGAATATCCCTTCGTGCATCAGTTGCCATACGTTTTATAGCCCGTCCACCCTCGCCAATGATTATCATTTTTTGGGTTTCTCTTGTTACGTAAATAGCAGTGTGAATATGAATGATTCCGGGTTCTTCTTTATATTCCTCTACCACTACTTCCACTGCATAAGGAATTTCTTTCTTGTAGTATTTTAAAATTTTCCCGCGAATAATTTCTGCAACAAAGAAGCGTACAGGGCGATCTGTCAAATCCTCTTTGTCGAAATAGGGTGGATGTTCTGGCAATTGACTTTTTATCCATTCCATTAACTCTAGTGTATTGAAATGGTGCAATGCCGAAAGTGGTATAACAGTAGCTTCTGGAAGCGCTGTATGCCAATCCAGTATTTTCTGCTCAACAGCCTCTTGCTCTGCGTCATCCACTTTATTGATGACCAAGGCCAATTTGGCGTTTATTTTCTTGATACGGTCAACAACCATTTCATTTACCGACTCGCCCAACTCTACCATATAGATTAGGATTTCGGCATCTTTAATAGCGTCATTCACCGCAGTCATCATTGTTTCCTGCAGTTTATACACAGGATCTAATATGCCTGGAGTGTCAGAAAATACTACTTGGTGTTCTTCATCGTTCCAAATTCCAAGAATTCGATGGCGCGTGGTTTGAGCTTTCGGGGATATAATAGAAAGCCTTTCACCTACCAAAGCATTCATCAAGGTGGATTTTCCAACATTCGGCCTTCCAATAATACTTACGAAACCAGCCTTATGCGACATGATGAAAATTTGGTGTAAAAAATTTGGGAGCGCAAAGAAACAAATTATATATTTGCACCCCGTTAAAGAAAAGATACTGGATTACACCAGTTCAGATATATCGCGGGGTGGAGCAGTTGGTAGCTCGTTGGGCTCATAACCCAAAGGTCGTCAGTTCGAGTCTGGCCCCCGCAACATAAGAATCTCGCTAGTCCTCGTTTGGAATAGCGAGATTTCTTTTTGGACAAAAGGTCCTAGCAAATATTCTTTTTAACGGGTTGAATTAAGAGCCTGCCTATTGGCAAAGAGACGGCCAAGCAGTTTTTGCGCGGCTATATCCTAAATCTAAGGCTTTGCGAATATCAGTGCATCCTCCTGCCTGATCTTCCATAAAACGCTTCAAGTGACCGCGGTGAAAATAAGCTTCGCCAACTCTGCGTTTCATGTATTCTGACTTAGATTCCTCTAATTTTGAACCTTCAAAATCGCCAAGTACATTCTTAATGGAAGCTTTGTACTCATGCATTTCTTGCAAATTTTCCGCTATTTCTATTGCTCGGTTGTAGTCTTCCATTGCCGCTGGGAACTCAATTTTTTGAAACTTAATCCCGCCTCTTTTTACATAAGCCTCAATGAAATTAGGGTCAATTACAATAGCCTTATCATACGATAATTGCGCTTTATCGTACTGACGAGCAGTTTCTAACACATAACCTTCATCATAATTCTTGGCAGCTTCCTCATAGGGAGTCATCTCTGCCGTCTTTTTTGTGGTGTCGCTTGCTGCTAATTTCGCTTTGGCCGCAGCTATTTTCTCCTCCTTTGTCATTTGAGAGAAGTCTTTTTCGGCTGCGGGCTGTTTGGATTGAACAGGACTTTGACCATAAACGGTCATCGAATAAACTATAAAGATAAAGATGAAGATGTGTCTCATCAATCAGGCTAAATGCAGCACAATATTATGCACTACGAATTATTGCGGTGTGGCAAATGTAAACATTTGTGCGAACTGGATTTTCACTGATTCGATGGACTGGTTTTTCTTTCGAATTCCTTCTGTTTATTTAAAATGGCGATGGTCAATTGATAATCGTTGTAGTGATAAATATCGCTTTCCGAAAAATTACAGAAATCCATGAATTTCCGCGCCCGCTCAATGTCATAGCCAGTAATTCGGGTTACTAATTTTTCATTGTATTTCTTGTTGTTAGCACTAAATTTTCGCTCTTCCGCCTGCAAACGATGCAATTCTTGCCGTGATTTCGCATCTTTACTAAGATTGCCATAAATAAACGATGCTGGACTCATCATGTATTTTGCTTTCTTTATTTCGTTGGCATCTTCTGTTACGGGTATGTCGCGTGGTGGTCGCTTCGGTTGAGCTACGCCAATAATATCTATAGAGCCGTCATCCACTTTAAGCTCCATAAATCGTTGCTGAAACTGGGATTTAGATCCAAATGGATTCACTTCAACTTCGGCCAATTGGTAGCTTCTAGGAGCCATGCGTATAACTACAACTTCGGCCAACAGCATTGCGAAGTCTACCACAAAAGCCTTGCCGCTATAACCAATGCAGGAAATAAAAATACTATCGCCAATGGAAGTAGTAACTGCAAACATTCCTTCTACGGTAGAAATAGTAGCTAGTGAATCTGTGAAATTCACAATATGCGCACCGCTTACCGGTTTTTCTACCCAGCTATCAAGCAAAAGACCTCTAACTGTTCCTTTTTCTTGGGAGTATGCCGCGCCATAAAAGATGAACCAAAGTAAAATAGCTAGGGCGAACCGCATCATTGCTACAAAGAAACGTCTAATCACCACTTTCTCTGCTATTTGAGCCACATGAATTTGCAAATGGTTGTTAAAATGAATTGATTTCTTCAACTTAGCCGCATCAAGTAGAAAATAATGAATCAACCTTTTACTATTAGCGCTGAGAAAAATGCTCGTTTGAGTGATTTATTGCATCGAATATCATTAGATAGAGATTGCTTTCTTGCCGATGTAGTGAGGGAAGGAGCAGTTCTTTTTCGCGATTTTGCTTTAGCTACTCCTGATGATTTTGAGCAAGTGGCATTGGCACTGCAGCCCGGACTTCAAAATAATTATCAAGGAACATCGCCAAGAAATAGCAGAACAAAATTTGTGCATTCTGCAAGCGAACTGCCTGGTCATTATCCCATTATGCAGCACTGCGAAATGAGTTTCCTTCCAACTGCGCCTCGATTTCTGTTTTTCTTTTGCCACGTTCAACCATTGGATGGCGGTCAAACTCCCATTTGTGATTTTAGAGAGGTGTACAATCAAATTGACCCACAAATAAGAGCAGAATTTGAGCGAAAAGGAGTGCGATACATCCGAAACTACTCAGGGCCAAATTCAAAAAAGGGGAGTGATATGTTTCAATTGAAACGCTGGGACGAACTTTTTAAAACTACCGATCATGCCGTGATTGAGGAGCAGGCCAAACAAAACGACCTAACCGTGAATTGGTTACCAGATGACCGATTGCGATTGGAGAATAATCGACCAGCGGTTCAGGCGCATCCAGAAACAAAAAATATGGTTTGGTTCAATCATTTGCAGGTGTTTCACCGCGATGCTGCTGCGGTGGAATATTCTTATATTCTAAGGCATAGAAAGGACTTCTTTGCCTTGCGTTATTGGCTAATAGTTCAATCTGCCACGCTGTTTAAGCGATTGTTCAAAAATCCAACTACTGAGGCCATGCATGTAGTGTTTCAAGATGGTTCGCCAATTCCGTTGAAGTATGTGAAACATGTGGAAGATGTTATTTGGAAAAATCTATGTCCGTTCGATTGGAAACTGGGCGATGTGCTGATGATTGACAACTTTAGCACTTCTCATGGTCGCTTGCCATACACTGGGCCACGCGATATTTTGGTGGCGTGGACGGCATAATCGAGATGAGAATTCAATAGTAGATTCTAAGCTCCATGACCGAAGCTGTCCAGATTCAATTTGAACATGGCAATCAAGTATTGCTTAATATCTTGTTGGCATTTATCATGTTCGGAGTGGCTCTTGAGCTTTCGGTTGATGATATATTGAACGCATTTAAGAAGCCAAAATCAACTGGTGTCGGGCTCCTTTCGCAGTTTATATTGATGCCTGCTATGACATTTGTTCTGGTTTATTATTGGAAACCTGAACCAGGACTTACCCTCGGACTTATTCTTGTAGCGGCTTGTCCAGGAGGGAATATCTCTAATTTTATTTCTGCCATCGCTCGGGCAGATGTGGGATTATCCGTATCACTTACAGCTATTTCTACTTTGTTTTGTATATTCTTCACTCCATTTAACTTCGAGTTTTGGGCTGGAATCTTGCCAGAAGTTCAACCATTGTTGCGCTCAGTAAGCATGAATGTGATCCAGTTATTTGAAGCAGTTCTTATGCTTTTATTCATACCCATGATTTTGGGAATGGGCTTAAGAAGAAAGTTCCCGGAGTTTGCCCTGAAAATTCAAGGACCAATCCGAAAGATAAGTATGCTTGTATTTGCTGTGTTTATTATTGGCGCACTTTGGAACAATCGCCATGGGTTTGCGCAGTATCTCGACAAGGTTTTTATTCTAGTTCTCGTGCACAATTTGATGGCTTTAGTATTGGGATACGCAATCGCAAAATTGTTTGCTCTAAAAGAACAACAATGCCGAACAATCTCAATTGAAACAGGAATTCAAAATGCAGGGCTTGGATTGATTCTCTGCCTTAATTTCTTTCCAGAAATTGGTGAAATGGCGTTAGTCTGCGCGTGGTGGGGAATTTGGCACATCGTATCCGGAATGTCGTTCGGATACTTTTGGTCAAAGCAGAAAATTGAATCCTAATTCAATAAATCTCCGCGAAGAGCTCTGTACCTTTTTCTAGCTTCTACGGTGAATAAACTGCCCGAATAATTGAGCAATAATTCTTGATAATACTCCATTGCTTTGTCGGGTTCTCCCAAAATGTTTTCGTGGAGTTTTGCCATCAGGTATACTGCATCATCGGCCAATATATCCGAACCATGTTCCTTCCAAATACGATGATACAGCTCGGATGATTTTTGGTATTCTTTTCTTTTCATCGCAATTTCTGCTTCCTTAAAAAGGATATCGTCCTGTAAGCTATGATTGGGATGAAATACCTCGATGCTATCTAATCCCATTATGCCGCTATCCAATTTGTTCTGATATATCAGCAAATCAGCTCTTGCAAAAATGCGCAAGGCCGCAAAAGTGGAATCCATAAATGAGTTGTCGCTAATAAGCATCGCCAAGTACAACGCATCGTTGCTAATAAGGTCGCTTGTGGCAGCTTTAAGCACGTTTAATTGCGCCTGAGCCCAGTCAAACTCGCCTGTGTAGTACGCCAATTTAGCGTTCTTCAATTTCGCCATCCGACCTATGTCACCTGTCTTAATCATTTTTTCTGCCTGTGAGTAGAGTAGCGTTGCCTCCCAAACATCACCTACGAACAATAACGCATCTGCTAATTGCACTTTGGATTGAGCCAAATATTCTATCTGAATTCCAGGCAATTCAGCTACTTCATTCAATAAATCTATACCTTTTTGAGTATCATGAATGTAGAATGTGTAGAGTTCTGCCAAGTTCATCATCATCTCAGCCACGTTTCCAATTCTTCCAAATTCCTCTATGGTTGCCAAAAATGTTTGTTCGAGTTCTGCTAA
>CAMDOM010000050.1 GCA_945903645.1 Chryseobacterium gleum | reverse complement strand
GACCTGTTGGAGCAGCAGGTTGAGTTCCTGTGACATCCCACTGACATGATGTAGTGTTGAATGATGAAGTTTGATAACAAGCAAGTCCTGTTGGAGCAGCAGGTTGTGTGCCAGTTACATCCCACGCGCAAGTTGTCGTATTGAAATTCGATGATTCATAACAAACAAGTCCTGTTGGTGCAGCAGGTTGTGTTCCTGTGATATCCCAAATACATGTTGTGGGATTCCAAGTAGAAATTTGATAACACGCAAGTCCAGTTGGAGCGGCTGGTTGTGTTCCTGTGATATCCCAAATACAGGTCGTTGGATTCCAAGTAGAAGTTTGATAACAAGCCAATCCTGTTGGAGCAGCAGGTTGTGTTCCTGTTACATCCCACTGACATGATGTAGTGTTGAATGATGAAGTTTCATAACATGCAAGACCTGTTGGAGCAGCTGGTTGTGTGCCCGTTACATCCCACGCGCAAGTTGTCGTATTGAAGTTTGCTGATTCATAACATGCAAGACCTGTTGGAGTAGCTGGTTGTGTACCCGTTACATCCCACGAACAAGTTGTAGTATTGAAGTTAGCTGATTCATAACATGCTAATCCTGTTGGAGCAGTAGGTTGTGTACCCGTTACATCCCAAGCACAAGTTGTAGTATTGAAGTTTGCTGATTCATAACATGCTGTTGTTGGTTGAACTGGTTGTGTTCCTGTTACATCCCATGTACATGTTGCTGTGTTGAAGTTTGCTGTTTCGTAACATGCTGTTGTTGGTTGTACTGGTAGTGTTGCTGGCTCTGTGATTGTTGTTGAGCAGGTTGTAGAACAACCGTTTTGGTTTACAATTACAGAATAAGTTCCTGCGGTAAGATTGCTGATTGTAGAAGTAGTCCCCTCATTACTCCATAAATAAGTATATGGCGTTGCACCACCACTTGCGTTAACAGAAGCGGTTCCGGTTGATGCTCCTTTGCAAGGAACACTTGTATTACTGCAAGTAAGAGTGGGAGAGGAGGTAGCTGTTACAACCGTAGCAGCCGAAGTTCCTACACAACCATTGGCATCAGTAACTCGAACTGTATAGCTTCCAGCTGCAGTAACAAAAATATTGCTAGTGGTAGCTGAACCCGGTGACCATAAATAAACATTACCAGTTTGTGCAGCCGTGCTGAGGGTAACATTGTCTGGAGGTGTTGCCCCCGAACACAAACTCAATGGATTATTTGCAGTAATTACCGGTATTGGATTAGGGTTGATAGTAATGACAACAGCAGTACTGGTTTCTGCGGAACAATTATTTCGTAATGCAATCCTTCTATAATAGGTCGTCTGCGAAAGTGAAGGAGGATTATAAGATTGTCCTGTCCCTCCGCTTCCGCTGGCAATATTTGTCCAAGAAATTTGATCGGTGCTACTTTGCCATTGGTAGGTAAAGGAACCTGATGAACCACCACCCGTAGGAACTGATCCTACAATATTTCCAGGGTTGCCAGACCCACAAAATGCCTGCGTAGAAGGAGCAGCAATTGTATTATTTGTAATGTCCGTCCCAACAACGTAGCTACAGACAACACTTGTGCTTGAACATCCCCCGCTAGTTACAATTCTTCTGTAAAAAGTGGTTGTTGGTATTGCAGGTGGGTCGTAAGAGATAGTCGTTGCGCCTGAAATGTTTGTCCAGACCACGTTATCAACACTGCTTTGCCATTGATACGCATAGGTGCCGTTTCCACCGGTTGGAGTTGAACCAACAATATTTCCTGGATTCAACGGAGCACAACCAGTTGAAGGTGAAGAACAGGTAATCGTATTGGTCGCAATTGCAGGGGAAACAGCTACAACTACTTGGTCAGTGCCATTGATATTACAAATGGTAGTAAAGGAAATATCATCCAGACCAAAGTCGTTTCCAGATGCAGCAGGATTTAAATTAACGATGCTAATATCCGCTACTGTATTTGTACCGGAATTCCATGTCGTAACAAATTGCACCCATATTCCGGGAGTAGGAGCTGTGATATTTGCTCCTAGGGTGACACCATTAACGGAAAAATTCAAAAAAGCAGGTGAATTAGGTTCAATTGAGGTAATCCATGTGGAGAAAAAATAAGTCGTATTAGGAATAACGTTGACGATTTGTCTCCAAACAATCGGGATATTCTGATCCGGTCTTGAGCCATTCACTGCCATGAAATTACCAGTACCTGTAGTATGATCAGCTGGCGATAAATTAAAAGCAGGATGATAAATACTCGGGTTAGGAACAACTGCATAAACACCTTCGGGCCATAATCCTGATGTAACAGTACCTGTGTAAGGTGTATTCACATAACCGTATTGACTGGTAAAGCCCGTGTTTCCTAAATTAAAAGTTCCATTGGTAACCAATTCTCCACTGGGCACACCTACCGAAACTGTATAAGTTGTTGTTGTCGTTGGTGTCGCAACTGGGTTTGCAATATTAGCATTACTCAATCCTGTTGCAGGCGACCATGCATATATTTGGCCACCACTAGCATTTAACTGTGTGCTTGAACCTAAGCAGAGGCTAACATCGAGGCCTGCATTTGGACTAACTGATACAGCCTGAATAGTTACTGTTTGAGATCCTGTGCAGCCATTCGCACTTGTAGCATTTACGGTGTATGTTCCTGGTGCCAATGATGTTGCTACTTGTGTTGTTTGCCCGTTGCTCCATAAGTAAGTATAGGGAGTTGTGCCGCCTGTTACAACAGCATTTGCAGCTCCAGTGCTGCCCGAACAAGAACTCTGCCCAATAACGTTAATCGTTAAAGTGCATTGCGCTGAGGCACTGAATACGAAGACAGTGCTTATCAAAATGACCAAACCAATTTTTACCACCTGGTTCCATTTTTGCCGCATTAGTTTGTAGTTCTGTTTCATGTCACTTGTCGATTTTCGAATCTTTTCGGTGGCGAATGTACAAATTCGTCTATACATTTGTCCAATTCATCGACAAACAACAATGTTTTGTCGACAGTAGATACTGATGAAAGGCGTCCAAATTATATTGGTTAAGAAATGAAGAATATATTTCTGTTCGTATTGAGTGTACTTGTGTCGGTGAATGCTTTATCGCAGACAGAGGAATTCGCGGTAACCGATACCACCGCTAAGAAAAAGTTGGAAATGTCCATCGGCCTTGGTATAGGAATTGTGCGTTTCATGGGTGATGTTCAGGATGCATCAGAGAAGGTCAATGTTCACCTCATGGGAAATCGGGCTGCTTACGACCTCAGTGTTGCATTCCAGTTTTCTAGGTCGTTCACCATGAATCTCAACGCTATCTATGGTAAGCTGAGTGGCAATGAGAACACTTTTGGTAAGCATCGGAATTTTGAAAGTCAACAATTTCAGGGTGGCCTCAATGTGGAGTACAACTTTGCAGGACTTTATAAGAAGAAGCTGCCTATCTTGAATCCGTTTATCATTGGTGGGGTTTATTACAGTGGTTATTTTGATATTTCCACGGATTTGATGAACAATAATGGTGTTAAATATCAATATTGGTCGGATGGCAAAATTCGGGACTTGGCCGAAGATGCGCCAAATTCAGAGGCAGCCCAGAACATGAGCCGCGACTATGACTACGAGACATCACTCGTTCGAAATTCCGTTCACACAGGCTCGTTGAGCGTTGGTTTCGGGGTGGATTTACATTTGAGTAGGGCTTTTACAGCGCGTTTCATGAGCCGATATTTCCATTCATTTTCCGATAATTTGGATGGTGTAGATGGAGGTTCGTTTGCGGAAAGTGATGGGTTCTTTTTCTCAACAGTATCCTTGATAATTAGTCCTATGGCATTCAGAAGGGACCGCAGGGACGTGCCTTCCATCTATAATTCGCTAGTCAATTTTAAGCAAGTGGAAGAGGAAGATATGGACGGTGACGGTGTTCGCGGCATGGCCGACCGTTGTGCCGCCACACCAAGCGGAGTGACGGTTGATAAATCGGGCTGTCCGCTCGATGAGGATGCTGACGGTATACCAAACTATCGTGATGGGAGTCCAAGAACAGGAAAGGACGTGATTGTGGATACTCAGGGTGCCCCAGTCGATTATGAACTGGTGGAAGAACGTTGGTCCGTTTCGGCTGATGTTTATGGTGTCACTTGGCAGCGTAAATATTCCAATCCGCTTGTAAAAAAGGATGATGGCTACACGCTAAATGTGGGTGCTGGAGCAAGAGATTCTAAGGGAATAGTGAATGCAGCAATTGCGCTTATGCCTGAGTTGCGCGAAAACGTGATTAATGATTCATTAGTGGTTTACAGTCTCGGCATATACGAAAGCTTTGAAGATGCGACCAGCAAACGGTTTGCACTTGAAAAACAAGGCATTTATTCTTCTTACGTAGTCTCCAAAAGCGCTTCAAAGGAGGTTGGTAAGGATATGTCCGTTATTGATGCTCAGGCTCCAGAACCAATTCCAACATCTTATGCAATCAAAGAGTCTATAGACAAGATAAAGACCAGCGAGCGCATGTTCTCTACCCAATTAGACTATTCTTTATCTCGATTCGAACGATACCTTTACAATGGGGTTCCAGAGTCCGTGCTTGCCAATCCGTTTCTGAAGGCCATTTTGCCTTTCACTTACGATCCGAAAGTAATGGAGGTTTACACTTTGATTCAAGAAAAGTTGAAAGAGTCTCCCGTTGCTGTTTTGGCCCAATATTATGAGGATGCCGATGCTACAGCAGATGTTGTCACGAACATTTCTGAAGAAGTTGCGGGTACAAATTCCGTTGTTGCCAGTTCTGCTACTGTACCCTCTGGAAATCAGAATTCCAATGAAACGTTTGAACAAGTCATTGCCCGATTCAAGGCATTGCCTTCTTCTGGACGGCAACCAAAGATTAATTACGCACCGGTTAAAGACGAATTCGCAAGTGCTGATTTAGATAAGGATCAGCTTATATCTGCCGCTGAGATTCAACTCGTTCTTGAAGAAATAGTTAACGGAAAATCTGATTTCACAACGGAAAAGTTCAATGCAATGACTTCTTATTTCGCTGATTTCACGGAGAATGTGGAGACGATTGGTTTCGGTGGTGCGAAAGTGGTCTACGTGGATGGAGTTCTCACCATTCTTAAGTCTGAGGGTGGTGTATACAAAGAGGAATCGAGACGACTTTTAGCCATAAAATACAAGGAAGCCGACTTAAACAAAGATGGCGACCTGACCCCTGAGGAAGTCCAGGAGACGATAGAACGTTATTTGAAAGGGGATTCGACTTACACTCAAGTTCGGGTCCATGAGCTAATCAATCTTTATTTCAATTGACCGTTAGCGGCAGCTTTTAATTAAAACGGCTTTCCAATCCGGAAAGCCGTTTTCTCTGAAGCCCGCAGAGCAATCGAACCCATATAACCAGAATGAAACGGAAAAGGGAGCTAGAAGCAAAAAAAGCGAATTGTTTGACGGAAATCATCTTATTACTGGAAAATACCTCCAACATTCCCCCTGAATTTGTTTGCCCCACTTCATATTCAGTTTTGTCGATGAATTGACATAATTTGCCAGAATCCTAAATCACTCCAGGTCTATAGAGAAATTCATTTCAAAAAGTCTACTTGTCGTTAGTTAATAGTCGAAATTCCTCCAAAATTCGGTTCGATATTTGGCCTGTTAGCTCCAACCTAACTGGACACTTCCAGTTTTTGGGAGTGTCCGGTTTTTTTGTGAGCTGAAATGTCTGTAAATGCTGAGAGACAGCGCGATGGCAGCGTTGATTTTAGTGGTTCGAAATTTATGTTTTTAGTCTGTACAAAACAGTAGCAGCTAGTTTCGTATAAGTTATATGTTTTTTCAAAATTCGAATTTTCCTGTTCCTCTCCGAAAACAATCCTACAACTAGGCTGTTCACCTTAGGTTTCAATGAAATCTGTTGTGTTATTTCGCGGTTTCAAATGCATGTTATGAGGGCTTTTCTTTTGTCAGCGCTCCTGCTGTGTGGTGGAGGATGGGCCATGGCGCAAACCCAAACCGTTCGGGGCACCGTGATGGATAAGGAGAGCAAGATGACCATTATAGGAGCTACGGTGGTCATTTTGCGTAGCGAACCTTTAATAGGAACCACAACAGATATTGATGGAAAATTCAAACTATCGGGCTTGCAAGTGGGTCGCCACGATGTGCAAATTACCTATTTGGGTTACGAGCCACGTACCTTTTCGGGTGCAGAATTGACGGGCGGCAAAGAGTTGGTGCTTAATGTAGAAATGGTAGAGCAGGTGATGAAGCAAGCCGAAGTGGTGGTGACTGCCGATCGTCAAAAGCAAGAAACCATGAACACGATGACCACGGTTTCGGCCCGTGTTTTTTCTACCGAAGAGGCCGAGCGCTATGCCGGTTCGCGCAATGATGTGTCGCGCATGGCCACCAACTTTGCTGGTGTGCGCGGGGCAAACGATGCCACCAACGATATAGTAATTCGAGGTAATTCTCCCACAGGATTGCTTTGGCGCTTGGAAGGAGTAGACATTCCCAACCCCAATCACTTTGGCAGTTTGGGATCCACGGGTGGCCCTGTAAGTATGTTGAACAGCAATGTGCTATCCAATTCCGATTTCCTCACGGGGGCTTTTCCCTCCGAATATGGCAATGCGATTTCGGGCGCATTCGATTTGCGTATGCGCAATGGCAATAACGAGAAGCACGAGTTTTTGGCGCAACTCGGGTTTAATGGTGTAGAATTGGGTGCCGAAGGGCCATTCTCCAAGAAAAGTGGAGCATCTTACCTCATTAACTTTAGATATTCCACCTTGGCATTGTTCAAATTGGGCGGTGTAGATTTTGGCACGGGCGATGCCGTTCCGCAATACACCGACTTGAGTTTCAAGGTGCGCATTCCTACCAAAAAGGCGGGTATTTTCGAAATGTTTGGCATTGGTGGCATGAGCAGCATCGACTTTATTGCCAGCGAGGCCGATACCAGCGTTACGAATTTTTATACCCAAGGCCCATTAGATATTTACAATCGCACCAAAAGCGGCTTTGTGGGATTTACGCATACCTACATTTTTCAAAACAATTCCTTCACCAAGTTTACCATAGCTGCTAGCACGCAGCTCAATCAAGATGTGGTAGATAGCGTAAATGCGCAACAGCAGCCGTTCGACTGGTACCGTCAGGATTTTCAGGACCACAGAATACAGGCCTCGTTGTATTACAAAAAGAAATTTAGCGCCAAGCATAATTTGATGGCAGGTGTTCGCACCACGGTGTTTTATTCCATCCTAAAAGACAGCGCCTTCATTCCTATTTGGAACAAGTATCAAACCCTCACCGACTTTGATGGCGCCACCGCTTTGGTGCAGCCTTATGCCCAATGGCAATGGCGGTGGAATGATAACTGGACCATGAATACGGGGCTTCATTTTCAAATCCTCACCCTCAATTTGGCAACTGCCGTTGAGCCACGTTGGGGATTACAATATAAAGTGAATGCGCGGCATCGCTTGTCGTTGGCATACGGGCTGCACAGCCAAATGGTAGCATTAGACAAATACTTTTTGGTGCTAGAGGATTCGCTTGGCAATCAAGAAATGCCCAATCGAGAGCTTGATTTTGTGAAAAGCCACCATGTGGTGTTGGGTTACGATTGGTCATTGCCGTTGGATATGCGTTTCAAGGCCGAGGCCTATTTTCAGTATATATATCATGCGGGAATTGACCGAGATTCGAGTTCCTATTCCACTTTAAACGTGGGTAGTTTTTCTACCGATGGACCTGATAGATTGGTAAATGGTGGTACAGGAACCAACTATGGATTGGAATTAACGTTCGAAAAATTCTTGACTAAAGGCTATTATTGGTTGCTCACCGCCTCGTTTTACGATTCGAAATACACGGCCAGCGATGGTGTGTTGCGCAGTACCGTATTCAATGGCAATTATGTGGTGAATGTCTTGGGAGGCTACGAACTTCGTTTCAAGCGTAAAAAACTTGGGTTAGCTGTGCCTCGCGAAGGATTGAACGAAAAGCAAGCCGCACGTTGGACTAAAAAACAGTCGCAAAAGGCCGCTACAAGTATTTCATTGAAGGTTGATGTGAAATTTACCCTTGCAGGCGGTTCGCGTTACACACCCATTGATGAAGCGGCTTCGTCTATCGAAAAAGAAGCTGTTTATGTGGACAGTCAAGCGTTCTCTAGTCAATTTGATCCGTATTACAGATTAGACCTTGGCCTTACGTTTCGCATGAGTCGCAAGCGAGTAACACAAGAATTTTCGGCCTCGTGTCAAAATGTGACGGACAAAGAAAACCCACTTTACAAGCGGTATGATTTGCAAAATAATCGATTGGAAAACGTGAATCAACTTGGTATTTATCCGTTGCTTCAGTATCGGATTATGTTCTAATTACCGTGGTTGTATGGGGTAATTTTATAGGTTGAAATTGGTCGCGAAGTCTTCTATTCAATTCCTATTTTTGGCCATGCTAAGAAATCAACAGTGTTGAGAGGTACTATCGTTAAAGCGTTCGGTCTTTGGGTTGTTTTTGGCCTTGGTTCCTGCGCTAGTTCTACCGAACTTGTTACGGTGCTTTTGGAAGACTCCAAAGGCAACACCGAGTTAACCTATTTAGGAACTACCGAACCCGCCAAATTGGTGAAAGAGGTTCGGTTTTCCATTGCTGGCGACACATCTGCCCTTACCAACCTTGCCGAAGGAGCATTGCATGGGCAGGTGGTAACCTTTCATCCTAACGGAAAACGAAAGGAGTTGATTACCTACAGCGCTGGCAAACAGAACGGACCATACCAAGCATTTGACACCGAAGGCGCAGTGGTGTTTGAAGGAGCACTGTTGGAGGGCAAGAAAAACGGCCCTTGGAGCTATTGGTATGACGAAACCCAAATGAAGCAGCAATGCAATTATGCAAATGATTTGCTATCAGGGAAATGCACCTATTGGTATATAGATGGAAACCTCAAACGCGAGGAGACCTACAGTGACGGCAAGCTTATTGCAGAGAAAGATCACTGAACATAAATACACACCATGAGAACTATAGTGATAATGCTTGTGATGACGTTGGTTATCGTAGGCCAAAGCGTGGCTCAAGAGCAAGTGAAAGAATACTACCCGTCTCAGCGGTTGATGAGTATTACAACACACGAGAAAGGACAGCCCCAAGGAAAAAGCACATCTTGGTATGAAAATGGCCAAAAAATGGCAGAAGGCGATTATTTGCTTGGTGAAAAACATGGCAAATGGTTGGAGTGGTACGAAAATGGGAAGTTGTGGTCGCTAGCCTACTATGAAATGGGAGTTCCCAATGGTCGCTATGAGGATTATGATATGAATGGTGCCAAAGTGGAAGAAGGAGTGATGGTGAATGGTATACCAAATGGTCCTGTAAGCACATTATATAACGATGGCACACCGAGGTCGTCAGGCTTTATGAAGGATGGAATGAAGTCTGGATTCTGGACAACCTACTATCCTGATGGAAGTAAATTTGAAGAAGGTGAATACAAAATGAGTACGAAAGTTGGCGTGTGGAAAGAATATCATGACAACGGTAAAATGAAATCTCAAGGCACTTTTTTTGGTGGCGAACCGCACGGAAAATGGATGGAATGGCATCGTGATGGTCGTAAGGCTATGGATGGTGAGTATGTTGGCGGTCAGAAAAGCGGTATTTGGACAACCTACCATGACAATGGTCAGGTGAAGTCTACTGGAGCGTACACCAATAACGAGAAAACGGGTAAATGGCAGCAGTGGAAACCCGATGGAATGCCTGACGGAGAGCAGATTTTTCCCTAGTCAAATCAGTGATCAAAGAGAAGTGTGGTCGGAGTGTTTTTTTTCCTTCCTTTAGCAGTTGAATTTTTTTAGAAAAACTGTTAGGTGAAAAGAATTTTCCTACTCTTAGTTTGCGCGCTTTCTCTGTTTCATTTCCAAGCCAAATCGGCTCATATCGTAGGCGGTGAACTCAACTATATTTATCTTGGCGGCAATCAATACGCTGTAACACTCGTTGTATATCGCGATTGTTTCTCTGGCGGAGCTGCATTTGATGATCCAGCTCAGATTGGTATTTTTAACTCAAGTGGAAACTTGATTCAAAATTTGGCAGCATCGCTCGATTCGGTTGTTCAGTTGGAATCAACCATAAACTCATCGTGTGTTAGTGCGCCCACCAATGTGTGTACTGAGGTAGGTTACTATACCGAAATAGTTACCCTGCCTCCTATCGCTGGTGGCTACACTTTGGCGTACCAACGCTGTTGCCGCAATGCTGTAGTTCAGAACATTGAAACTCCTGGAGATGTGGGAGCCACATTTGTCGCAACTATTCCCGGTACTGAATCGCAACCGCAAAACAGCAACCCAATTTGGAATGAACTTCCACCGCTTTATATCTGTGCTGGGTTGCCTTTTGTAATCGACCAATCTGCTACGGATTTGGATGGTGACGTATTGGTGTATTCCTTGTGTACGCCAAACGATGGTGCCGATATAAGCGACCCACAGCCCAATCCACCAAGCACACCACCTTATGGCAATGTGACGTGGTCAAGCCCTTTTTCGCTGGCCGATTTGTTGGGTGGACCATCTCCGTTCTCCATTGATCCAGTTTCGGGTCAAATTACAGGAACGCCAGGTTCACAGGGCACTTTCTTAGTAGGTATGTGTGTGCAGGAGTTCCGAAATGGTGTGTTGCTGGGCGAAACAACACGCGAGTTTCAGGTGAGCATTGTAAACTGCCAAGCACCAATTGCAGACCCGTTCGATTTGAATTCTGTGGGTGTAACCGCACCATTTACCAACTGTACAGAATTGGTGCAGTTTCAAGCCACCAACTCTTCTGGATTTAGCATTTTCTGGGACTTTGGCGATACCTCCACTAACTTGGATCAATCTACTGCACAAGCACCAACTTACACATATCCTGGGCCAGGAACGTACAATTTGACGTTGGTGGTTTACAATCCAATTAACCCTACAGATCCATTGTGTACCGATACTGTGATACAAATAATAACGATACAAGCACCTGTTATTGCTGATGCAGGACCTGATTTGGGTACCTGTCCAACAGATCCGCAGCAAATTGGAACGCCTGCCATATCGGGAAATACCTATTTATGGTCCCCTGCTACAGGACTTAGCAACCCGGCAATTGCCCAACCTACTTCTGCAGCAACCCAAAACACCACATACACCGTTACGGTTACAGATGCGGTGGGCTGCACAAATACCGATCAGGTTACCGTTAGTTTATTTGGGAATACAGATGCTGATGCGGGTTCGGATGTGACTATTTGTGCTGGCGACAACACCCAGCTAGTAGCTACAGGCGGAGTGAGTTATGTATGGACTCCTACTGCAACGTTGAGCAATTCAAATATTCCTAATCCAGTTGCTACTCCGTTGGTAACTACGACTTACAATGTTCAAGTAACCAATGTGGATGGCTGCATTGGAACCGCCACAGTAACGGTTTCTATTGCCGACCCTGGAATTACAGCCCCAGCCGATGTCACCTCATGTGATGGCGATGCAGTGCAACTTGTGGCTTCGGGTTCGGTGGATTATTCGTGGTCTCCTGCAGCAGGATTAAGCAATCCGAATATCGCGAACCCAACTGCTACTCCATCAAGCACTGCAACTTATGTAGTGAGCGGAACGGATTCCAATGGATGTTTTGGAACCGATACTGTGATTGTGACCGTTAGCAGTCTTCCTGTGGTATCTGCTGGATTTGGACAAGGCGTATGTGCAGGTACCAATGCTCAACTGAACGCATCTGGTGGCGTAACATATTTGTGGAGCCCAGCTGCTGGATTGAGTAATCCAAACGTGGCAAACCCAACGGTAACTTTCCTGAGTGATACCATGACGTTCTCCGTTTTGGTTACCGACCAATTCGGTTGCCAAAACTCTGCTTCTGTAACGGTTTGGCAAGAAACTCCTCCTAATGTTACTGCTGGTCCTGACACGGTTCTTTGCCTTGGTCAAAGCGTTAATTTGGTTGCTACAGGAGGTACGTCTTACACATGGTCGCCAGCCGCTGGCATAAGTGATATAAGTAGTGCAACCCCAACAGCTACACCATTAGTTTCTACAACCTACACCGTTACTGTTGGTCAACCATCAGGCAATATGGTTACCAATGGCGATTTCTCGCAAGGCAACGTTGGCTTCACCAGCGATTACACTTATGCTACTAATCTAGTACCTGAAAGCTTGTATGGAATTGTGACCGATGCAAATGATGTGCATCCCGCATTTAATGGAATTGGTCATACTGGAAATGCCCCAGTGGATAGTTTCCTTGTGGTAAATGGCTCTGGAACTCCAAACCAAGATGTGTGGTGTCAATCCATTTCTGTCTCTCCAAACACAGAGTATTTCTTTGGTGCTTGGGTAAGTTCTGTAGTAGCTAACAATCCAGCAATCTTGCAATTCTCTATTAACGGTCAAGTGCTTGCAAGTCCATTTAACGCACCATTTAATGCCAATACGTGGAGCCAGTTTTTCGAAACATGGAACTCTGGAAGTGCAACAAATGCCACCATTTGTATCGTGAATCAAAACACTACCACAGGCGGAAATGACTTCGGTATGGATGATATTACGTTCAGCACCTTGTGTTATTCTACCGCTACAGTTCAGGTAGATGTGAACCCACAACCCGTTGCTAATGCTGGGCCAGATGCATCCATCTGTGCAGGTGAATCATACACGATGCAAGCTTCTGGTGGATTGACCTATCAGTGGGTTCCGCCCGTTAGTCTTTCAAATACAACAGCTCCAAATGCTGTGGCAGACCCAACAAATACCATCACATACACCGTGCTTATTGAAGATAATATTGGTTGCGAATCTTCCGACCAAATGACCCTCACAGTGAATCCGCTTCCGCAGGCCAATGCTGGCCCAGACCGCGTTGTGTGTGTTGGAGAAAGCACAGTACTTCAAGGTTCTGGTGGTACAACCTATGTTTGGTCTCCATCTACAAATTTGGATGATGCCACATTGCAGCTTCCCATTTCCACTCCCACGCAGGACATTTCGTATACCGTTACCGTGACCGATAATAACAGTTGTGTTGCAACGGATGTGGTTGCTGTAACGGTAAATCCTTTGCCAGTAATTAGCGCAGGAGTGGATAGCACAATTTGCATAGGTGGCAATTTGGTCCTGAATGCCACAGGAGGTGTAACCTATTTGTGGAGTCCACTTATTGGGCTTAGCGACCCGCAAAGTGCCACTCCATCTGCTTTTCCGCAAGTTCCAACGGTGTATACTGTAACAGGAACGGATGCAAACGGTTGTGTTGATGTCGATTCGGTGAGTATTGATTTCTTTACTGCCACTGCTGGCCCTGATAGTATCATTTGCTTGAATGATAGTCTACAAGCATTTGTTTCGGGCGGCTCAACATTCTTGTGGAGCCCAAGTGCTGGAGTGAGCGACCCAACTTCTGGAACGCCTTATCTTAACCCTGAGGTTAGCACCACCTACACCGTTACTATTACAAGCGCTTCTGGATGTGAAGATGTTGCCGAAGTTCAGATTGATATTCTCACACTTCCAGTAGCTGCATTCATACCGCAGTTTGAGCCAAGTTGCGATGGTATTTATGCGCGATTCACAAACAATTCCGAAAATTCAGAAACGTATGTTTGGGATTTGGGTGATGGCACCACATCCGACCTTCCGAGCGTTACACATACTTATGTTCCAGGGCCAGGTTCGGTGGTTGTGCTAACGGCTTACAATAATGACGGGCTGTGCATGGATACCGTAGTTGTCGATTTTTCTAACCAATGGTTTGGAAACGATACTATCGATATTCTATATCCAACAGTCTTCTCTCCAAACATGGATGGTGTGAATGATTGTTTCCGTCCGGGATTTGATGGCCGATTCAGTGATTGCTACAGTTTGGTGGTGTATAACCGTTGGGGAGCACTTGTTTATGAATCTACAGGCGGACAAAACCATTGCTGGGATGGACGCACCAAATCTGGCAATCCTGTGGATGCCGGAACTTATTACTACATTTCCCAGCTGAACGGAGTGGAGAAAGCGAGCTACGTTACGCTTATCCGCTAATCGAAGGGAAAAGCTATGAAATCACTTTACGGGATTGGCGTGCGCAGGGCAATTATTGTCGGTGTGCTCGCTTTGCTGCATGTGTCTGTTAGCGCTGGCAACGGACCACGATTTATCGAGAATAAGGGGCAATACCCAGCGCAGGTGCAATACCATTTGCGTGTGTCCAATGCTGATGTGTTCTTTCAGCGTGATAGGTTGGTATTCAACTTCGCGGATAGGGCTTTAGCAGACCATAATCACGACCATGATGGAAGCACACACCATAATGCTACTGGGAAAAATGCCCATGCGTACCAGCTTATTTTTGAAAATTCGAGTGCTCAAGTAAGTGTTTCGGGCGATGCACCTTACAAAGATGTCACCCATTTTTTTATTGGTAACGACCCGAATAATTGGGCAAGCGATGTCAGGGCATTTGAGAAACTGAAATATCTCGGTATTTATCCGGGCATCGATTTGAATTATTTCGGGAAAGAAGGAAACCTAAAGTACGATTTTGTTGTGGCGCCCAATGCCGATGCCTCGTTAATCGCCATGCGCTATGAAGGTGCAGATAAAGTCTTCTTAAAAAACCGACAATTGCATGTGGTCAACTCTTTCAATACAGTGACCGAAATGCGTCCCGTAGCGTATCAAATAATTGATGGAATAAAACGGATGGTGGCCTGTGAGTTCACTCTTAATGGCCAAACAGTTGGGTTCGAGTTCCCGAATGGGTACAATCAAGCAGTTGAATTGGTTATTGACCCCGTCCTCATTTTTAGCAGCTATAGTGGCTCTGTTTCCAACAATTTTGGGTTCACGGCTACGTATGATGATACTGGTGCCCTCTATGGAGGAGGTATTTCTTTTGGGGTGGACTACCCAACAGTCACAGGTTCCTACAACAATGGATTTGGTGGGCAGGTGGATATCGCCATTTCGAAGTTTTCGCCCGATGGCAGCAGCCTTATTTATTCTACAATTATTGGTGGTAGTTCTGCCGAGTCGCCTCATAGCATGGTGGTGAATAGTCTTGGGCAATTGGTCATATTGGGCAGCACTTCATCATCCAATTTCCCCACAACCGTTGGTGCTTATGACGCGAGTTACAATGGTGGAGCAGCTATAAATTTTCCCAGCAATGGAACCAATTACACCACTGGTTCGGATATCGTGATAACCATTCTCAATGCCAATGGGTCGGCATTGGTGGGAAGCACTTTCTTTGGCGGAACAGGCAATGATGGTCTCAATCAAACGGGAATTCTTGCCTACAACTATGGCGACCAATTTCGGGGTGAAGTAATTGTGGATGCAAGCAATAACGTGCTTATTGTCAGCAGTACGTTATCGAGCGATTTGCCAGTAACTGCTGGTACTTTCGATGCTACGCTTGGAGGCGGACAAGATGCATTGATTGCCAAATTCAATCCTACAGTTTCTGGACTTACGTGGTGCTGCTATTTGGGTGGTGACGGTGCAGATGCGGGTTATTCACTGAAGCTGAATAGCACGGGAGATGTTTTTGTGGCTGGTGGCACGCAAGGCCAAAATTTCCCTGTTCAAGGTACGCCTTTATTTGGGGCATTTCAAGGAGGAACTGCCGATGGATACGTTGCACATATTTCTGGTGATGGCTCGTCCATTTTGAATGCCACCTACATAGGCACATCGGCTTACGACCAAACGTATTTTGTGGAGGTAGATGCAGATGATGACATCTATGTCTACGGGCAATCGTTGGGCGCTTATCCAGTAACAGCGGGCACATATTCCAATGCTGGAGGCAGGCAGTTTATCCAGAAATTGAACACGGGATTGGGCGTTTCCCTGTTATCGACAGTTTTTGGTAGCGGAGGTAATTCGGTCAATATCTCACCAACCGCATTCTTAGTGGATGTGTGTAACAGGATTTATGTTTCGGGTTGGGGTGGTAGCACCAATGGGTCGAACTTGGGAGGCAACGTGGTGGGCAACACCAATGGATTGGCGGTTACATCCAATGCATTTCAGTCTACAACCGATGGAAGCGATTTTTACTTTATGGTGCTTGAAGCAGATGCTGCTTCATTGCTTTATGCCACGTATTTTGGTGGTGCAGGCACAGCAGAACACGTGGATGGCGGCACCAGCAGATTCAATCGTGATGGAATAATTCACCAAGCGGTGTGCGCTGGTTGTGGCGGAAGTAGCGCGTTTCCAACCACACCGGGAGCATGGTCTAATACCAATGATTCACCAAGTGGTTGCAACTTGGGCGTTATCAAGTTAGATATGGAAATTACTGGTGTGGATGTAGAAATTACTGCTGGAGGCAATGTATCTGGTTGCGCGCCTTTTCAGGTTCAGTTTGCCTCGCAATTGGTTAATGCAGCGGATATTGTGTGGGAATTTGGCGAAGGAACCACATCCAATCTTGCGAATCCTGTGTTTACCTACACCGACCCCGGCACCTACACCGTTATGCTCATTGGTACCGATACCATCCTTTGCACAGGTGGCCTTTTTGCCGATACCGCTTTTGCCACGATTACTGTAACTGCCATTGCTGTGCCTGCCAATGCGGGTAACGACCAAGCCGTTTGCGGGGCATCTGCTGTGCAAATTGGTTCTACTTCCACCGCAGGATACAGCTACAGTTGGTCGCCTTCGGTGGGCTTGTCTGCCTCTAATGTGGCTCAACCCACAGCCAATCCTTCTGCAACGCAAGTTTACACGCTTACCGTAACCGATGCCAATGGCTGCGAAGATGTTGACGATGTGGAGATTGACATATTCGCGCTCCAAGCTTCGGGTGGCACCACCATTTGTCCGGGTTCGGGCAGTGTGCAACTTTCTGCCACAGATGCCGCCAGTTGGTCGTGGTCTCCATCTAATTTAGTGGATAATGCCTCGGGACAAAATCCGAATGCTACCGTTAGCACCACCACCACGTTTACCGTCACTGCTAGCAATGGCAATGGATGCATTTTAACCGATGAGGTAATTGTGGAGGTCGCCCCTGCTGCGGTGGCCAATGCCGGTCCCGACCAAGAAGTGTGCATTGGTCAATCTACTGCGTTAAGTGCCAATGGAGGCATAGTGTATCTATGGAGTCCTGCTATTTTTTTGAGCGATGCAGCCATCGCCAATCCAACGCTTACGCCTGCTCAAAACATTACTTATACCTTGAATATTGTAGATGCCAATGGCTGCACCGCCACGGCCGATGTTGATGTAGTAGTCAATCCGTTGCCCACCGTGCTGGCATCGCCTTCGGTGGAAGTATGTCAGGATGCAAGCGTTCAGTTGCAAGCCAGCGGTGCGCTTTCCTACAGTTGGTCGCCTGCCGCAGGGTTAGACAATCCAACTTCGGTTAGTCCGCAGGCTACGGTCAACACTACCACCACTTTTACAGTTACGGGCACTGATATAAACGGCTGCGTGAATACTGCTTCTGTTACCATTGATGTATTCAATGCCGAAGCATCAAACGACACCGCTGTTTGTCCATTTCAATCCGTTCAATTGGGTGCTACGGATGGTGCTTCATGGGCGTGGAGTCCGCCAAATTTGGTAGACAATCCAACCGCTCAGAATCCAACCGCCACGGTATCGTCACCTACCGTTTTCTCTGTACTTATCAGCAATGGGCAAGGCTGCGTTTTGGTTCGCGATGTAGTGGTGGATGTGTTTCCGCAGCCCGTTGCCAATGCTGGGGTGGACTTGCAAGCATGCGAGGGAACTTCCGTAAACCTCAATGCCTCGGGTGGAGTGGTGTATCAATGGAGTCCGGCCACGTATTTGAGCAGTGGGAATATCGCTAACCCAACAGTAACTCCATTAACGGACATCAATTACCAACTTACCATTACGGATGCCAATGGATGCCTGGATACAGATGAGGTCAGTGTTGCGGTATTACCAACTCCTACCGCTGTAGTGAGCCCAGATATAGAAATTTGTATAGGAGGTTCAACGCAATTGGTAGCCTCTGGCGGATTGGATTATTCGTGGACGCCACTCATTGGCATTGACGACCCCAATGCACCCAATCCAACCGTTTCGCCAACCGAACCTACCCGATATGTGGTAACTGTGGAAGATGCCAACGGCTGTGTGGATAGTGCTTCGGTATTCATATCCATTTTTACCGTTTCGGCCAGTGCATCTCCAGATGCTGCGGTTTGCTTGGGCGATAGTATGCTCGTAACTGCATCCAACGGTGCATCCTTTGTTTGGTCGCCAGCTATTGGAGTCAGCACTACGAATGCGCAAGCCACTTACATTACTCCCGTAGGAAATCAAACTTATAGCGTAGTTGCCACCAATGCAAGCGGATGCCAAGATTCGGCATCGGTTGATTTAGCAACCATTGCCTTACCGGTTCCTTCTTTCGAAGCGTCATTCCTTCCCAGTTGCGAAGGAGTGTTGGCCAAGTTTACCAATACTTCGGAGGGTGCCTACACCTATAGTTGGAGTTTTTCTACCCCACCATCCTCATCGGTCAATACTGATGTTTCGTTTGTTTTTCCCAACGGACAAGGCCCAACTGTGGTATTGTATGCCACTTTAGAGGGTTCGGAGTGTGTCGATTCGGTGATTCAGGATTTCTCGGGGCAGTTCTTTACCAACGATTCGGTAGAGATTATTTATCCCAATGTGATTACGCCAAACGATGATGGGCTGAACGACTGTTTCAAACCTGGGTTCACGGGCGTGTTTAGCGACTGCTATACCTTGGTGGTGTACAACCGTTGGGGAGCGCTCCTATTCGAATCTATAGCTACGGGGCATTGCTGGGATGGTCGCACCAAGGCGGGCAATTATGTTCCCGAAGGCACGTATTACTACATCGCCAAAGTGCTGGACGAGGAACATGCAGGCTGGGTGCAGGTGATATTGGAGTAGAAACTACTTTCCTTCCTTAGAACGCAACGCTTGGAGAAGCCCACTAGCGTTCGTCACAGGTATTTTAGAGGTACTAAAATCTTTGCTATTACGGGTTACAATTACATCCATTCCTCCTGCGTTTACGGCAGAATGATATTGAATGCCATCTTCAAAATCTTTGAACTTCGATTCAAGAGCGTCAAGAATAACGCGCCCGTTCACTTCAACCACATCACACATTCGAAGAAGTAAGCGGAGTTTTTCAAGGGTTTCTTCGTGACCAATATGTTTGCGGAGTAGGTAGTAGATATTGCTTATGCACAATGCCGAAACATGAAGTTGCACACGGCCTTGCCTGCCAGCATTAAAAAGTAAGGCAGCATCAGTTGAAAATGGCTCTCTTCTCAAGAGAAAATCGAAAATCACATCGGTATCAACGAATGCCTTCATGACCATGTTTTTTCTCAATTGCTTCAGCCAATTCCTTCTTCCAATCAAAGTTTTGCGGCACGTCAATAGCACCAAAAAGGGCAATCACATCGGGGTGCAGCTCCTCTTGGTTGGCGTCAATTTTTTCGTTTGTTAAGATTTTGAAATAGGCTTCCACTAATTTGGAAAGACTTTGACCGCGTTGCTGGGCATAGCTTTTTGCTTGAGCTAT
>CAMDOM010000049.1 GCA_945903645.1 Chryseobacterium gleum | reverse complement strand
ATCGACAGTCCATTTGAACAAGCAAAGGAAGATCCCGTCCAAAATCACATACAGGGGGTTCTTTTCTGAAAATCACCCAAAACAACCCTCTATCTCAGCGAAACCGCCCGAAAAATCTTCTCCGAAAAAGGTTTAGGACGGGATTGGTTAAGAGTGATTTTTTCATCATGTTAAGTTTTGCTCAAATTTAGCACTATTGCCCAAGCAATTCGCTTAGGTCTATTTGCTCCAAGTAAGGTTTACCAGTCATTCTTAGCTTGCGACTGTTTAAGAATCTCTTTCAATCCTTTACTTTATGGTCAAAGCTATTTACAACCCATGTGAGGTGAGCAGACCAGCCAAGTTTCACTGTGCCATTGTCTTTGCGCATTCCCACTAAGGCGTTAAAATTTGCAAACTGACTTTTACAGTCATACGCATTCATTGTAAGCCTAACTTTTCAATCTTTAATTTCCCATTCAGTAAACACGAGACATTTCTCGCCTACTGCTGTATAAAAAATAGATTCAGCCGTGTGCACATCCTGAACTTGTGGCATTTATCTGCTTGGGGGTCCGCTCACAATTGGCGCACACCTCATCTTCACTGTTCGAGGAAATTATCAATGTACTCATAGATGTTCTCGATGTTAACATCCTTGTCTCCATCGAAAAGCCGCTCAATCAGCAGCATTATTTGGTCGTAGCTTACAGACAATCCATCATTAGTCACGGCCTTTCGCGTAGATTGGTCAAACCAGACATGGATACGTTTTCGGTGAGCCTCGGCCACATCGTTGCTAAAAAGGGTCAACCCAATTGCATCTCCTCTACCCGACCGCGTAACAACACTCGAGAGGCTGCCAGTTCTATCAAATATGAGGTATGCGCTATTGAGATCTTTTTCAAGACGCACCTCGCCCTCATTCTGGGCATCCTTGAACCTCATTCTGTACTCCGCGACCTCTCGTGCCTCCCGCTTGTAGTACCAGTGATAAATGCTGTAACCGTCCTTCTGGGAGAGGTAAAGATCGTATGGAGCGCATCCTAGACGCCTTTGAGCTGACTCAAGATCATCTGCACCACTTAACCCCACAAGCTCCAACGATGAAGTGAACCGGGGATAAACCCGATGCGATGCGCAAGATATTGCCGAGAGGGCAATTAGAAAAACCGAGAAACGAATTTGCGTTTGCAGAATCACTTCTTCTTTCCGAAAAGACCTCCTGTACCTGATTTCTTTTCGTTCAAATCAATATCGGTACGATCACTCGGGAGGCTAAAAGCATTGTACTTCTCAACATCACTTGTCACCGTTCTGAATGTGTTGTCGAAAAGAATGAGACGCACTGCATCTGCACGACCTGCCTCGGTGGAAAAGCTCTGAAGCACATAGTCCTTATCGAAAATGCAGTAAAGGGTAGATTGATTCTTCACCCTGTCATCGCCTGCGATGGCACCCTCCTTCTTATCCAACAATTTCGAGCTGACCAAACGTTCATTGTGTTTGTAGAGCCAAGTGTAGATTGCCTTACCACTATTCTGATCCACATACAAATCGTAGGGTTCAGTACCAAGAATACTCTTCACCTGAGACAAACTATAGCCAGGCTTTATCTGAACAATTTTTTCCACGTAGGTGAAGCGTGGGGCTATCACCTTATCGCTACACGATGTGATAGTGACTAATACTACAGCAATTGCAATCAAAATTACTCGGTTCTTTATCATGTTTTAGTTTTTTAATTGTAGCAAACCTACGTTTTATTCAGACGTTTAATCCGCCTGCCTTAAATTCTCGCAGCGATTGCCTGAATACCCGCCCGCTTAAATGTTCTGGGGGTCTCTTCTATGGAATAGTATACACGTCCCGAAGCTTTTGGAAATTACGTTACAGCTAGTGCATAGCTTATCGAAGGGTCTGTGCTACCACACAAATCAGTGCTGCAGATGCGGTATCAGTGGTCTATCTATAAAGAACCACCCTACCAGGTTTAATCTATCCAGATTGGCATCGTCATCACAAGTATAGCAGTCTATTCAATGTTGAAGCAGTTGTTTATACCGACCTTTGCAGTTTGGAAATTAACACGATGTCTGCCATGCGCTCTATGATTACGATACTGATGCTGCACTTTAGCCTATCGGCCCTGAGCCAGCAGCAGGTTACCGTTATGAGCTATAACCTGCTCAACTTCCCCACGGGCAACCTCGCGGGTCGAGAGGACACCCTGCGCATCATTATAGACCATGTGCGCCCGGACATCTTCCTCATTCAAGAACTGAAGACCGACAGCGGTTTGCAGCTTATTGCCAATCGCAGTTTTGAAGGGCTGTCAAGCACCTATACTGCTTCCACCTTTGTGCCCCAGCAGAGCGGCACTGGCGGATTCAGCCTGCAACAAGCCATGGTCTACAACACCGACCTTTTCGGTCTACTGAGCGAAGGCTACCTGATGACGGCTGTGCGCGACATCAATAAGTTTTGCCTCTACTGGAAAGACCCCATGCTGGCTCAGGGAGCCGACACCGTTAAACTATACCTCTTCGTCACCCACCTCAAAAGCAGTCAGGGTAGCGATAACGCGGCATCACGGCTGTCCATGGCCCAGACCTTTACCACCCACTTGCAATACCTGCCCTCCAATGCATCGGTCATCTTTGCGGGCGACCTTAACCTTTACACCAGCACTGAGGCGGCCTACCAAGAACTGTTGGACACCACCAACGCCATCGTGTTCCGCGACCCGATAGACAGTCCAGGCGCGTGGAACAGCTCGTCCTTCACAAAGCGCGAAATACACACCCAGAGCACCCGTGGCAGTTCTATCTTCGGTGATGGGGCCGGTGGCGGCATGGACGACCGTTTCGACTTCATCCTCGTTTCACGCAATATGATGGGCCCCGTGCATAGCATCGCCTACGTGGCCGACAGTTATGATGCACTGGGAAACGATGGCACCTGCTATAACCAAAGTATCACCGCCTGCGCGGGGGGCGAAGTGCCTTATGAAGTGATGCAGGCAATGTATCACATGAGCGACCACCTACCTGTGGTCATGGAGTTGCAATTTACCTCGGGTCTCACAGGTTTAAAGGAGTCCACCGCCACCATCGCTGCATGGTGGACATCGTCACAGGGCCTGCATGTCCAATGGCCCTCGACCGAACCCGTATCTATTACTCTAACCGATATGCTGGGCCGATCGATGTATAGCAGTGTGCATTACCTATCCGAAGGCGCCAACCTGCTCCCTATGCCTATCCCCGGAAGTAGCATCTATATCTTGCGCATGACTGGGCGGCACCGCACCACCGCAGGGAAGATTCAGATGTGGTAGAACTTCACGTTTGAGGTTGTGTTAATAATCTAAGACCTTATTATTCTCATTGCCCTCTTCGCAATATTTTGATGCTCCATGCCGTGAAGGTGACCTTCTCAAACACGATTTCCATTGTTGAAACCTTGATTAAAAGCATCAGCAACAACCTCAAACAGGCATATTCAAAGGAAAAATCAGTGGTTTTTTCAGTTTCTGCAGAAGTATTCGGTAAGCAAAATTTAAGAGTTTTTGTGATGAAGATTAGATTACACTCTAAAAGGGTGACCAAAAGGGTGACCACAAAAAAAAGGGTTACGTCCATTTTGAACGTAACCCCTTGGTTTTCAGGTGGGCCCAGCAGGGCATGATCCTGCGACCCCTTGATTATGAGTCAAGTGCTCTAACCAACTGAGCTATAGGCCCCATTCTTCTTTCGAAGAAGCCGCAAAAGTAAACTTTTGATGCCTTACTGGCAATCGTTAATAGTTGAAATTCAAATGCGAATTTTCCTTGTCCTTTTTACGTCAACAGCGTGAAACAATCAGTTTAAATCAGTTCAATCAGTGTTCTGTCTATTATCTGCGTGCAGCGCGCAGATATAGCCTTCTAACTTTGCAACAAATTGAAAACATGCCTCGAATCACTGATTTCCCAAACATCATATTCGACCTTGGAGGGGTCATTCTCAACATTGATTACCACCTCACCACCCAAGCATTTCGCAAATTAGGGGTTGATGATTTCGAGAAAAATTACACCCAACTGGGGCAAAGCACCTTGTTTGATGCCATGGAGCGAGGTGAGATATCCAATGCCGACTTTCGTAACCAACTGCGCCAAGCCCTCTCCATTTCTGCCAACGATTCTGATTTAGACTATGCTTGGAATGCGATGCTACTCGACCTTCCCGCCTCGCGATTGCAGGTATTGGCCAAACTAAAAGAATCCAAACGCACCTTTCTTCTCAGCAATACCAATCGCATACATGTAGATAGTTTCGAGCAGACCATGAAGCATTCGCATGGAATAAATGACCTGTCTTTTCTCTTCGAGCAAACCTACTATTCCTGCAATGTTGGTATGCGCAAACCCGAAGAGCGTATCTTTCGGTTGGTGGTAGAGCAAAACGGATTAAATCCCAGCGAAACCTTATTTATTGATGATTCTCCGCAACACATTCATGGTGCTCGTGCTGCTGGCCTCCATGCCTATCACCTCAAAGATGGCGAAACTATCAACGACCTATTTAGTCATATTTCCTGACACAGTTCCATAAGTATTCCACCAGCATCTTTGGGATGCACAAAGCAAATCAGCTTATTGTCGGCCCCACGCTTTGGCGCTTCATTTAGCAAACGAAATCCCTCGCTGCGTAGGCGTTCCATTTCCTCATGAATGTCTTGCACCGCAAACGCCACATGATGCAATCCTTCCCCACGGTTGGCTACAAACTTAGCAATGGGACTATCTTTTTTGGTAGCTTGCAGCAATTCAATTTTATTGTTTCCCGTTAAGAAAAACGCAGTGGTCACTCCTTCCGATTCTACTTCTTCTCGCTTATAGCAGGTTGTGCCAAGCAATTTTTCATACAACGGAATCGCAAGTTGTAAATCTTTTACAGCAATACCCAAGTGCTCAATGTGTTCCATCTGGTGTAAATCGAGGTTATTAAAAAAGAAAAGGCCGTCCAGAACTGAACGGCCTTTTCTTTCTAATGATTTCAAATCTTATCGCTTAAAGGTGGCGGTCAATGTGCCGTAGTTTAGGTAGTATTCCCCTTTCTCTAAATTGCTAACATCCACTCGTTTTCCAACTCCTTTATTTACGATGTTACCATACGCGTTGTAAATTTCGTAAAGCGTCACATCCGAGAAATTGATAGCCGAATCCACCTTTTTGCCATCACCAGGAGTAAAGGTTATCTCTGGCAATGCAGAAGTGGTTTTGGCTTCAAATGAGTAGCGTGGCTTTCCGCGTTTACCCACTTGTTTCACTCTAAAACGGTTTGCTCCGCTATGCACAGTAGTTAGCTGTACATCATAATCGTTTTTATCTGGCGAACCTTTGCCTTCAAATTCACCTACTTCAACCCATTTGTTCCAACGGAATTGCTCAATTTTATATGGAAGCTCACCAGTTTCGTTGGTGGTAGTCAAGGTGAGTTTTCCTCCTTTGTCAATACCAATGGCGCTAACTTCAAACGTGCTGATGGGTTTTAACACCTCTGGGTTAACCACCTTCGGCTTGCAATCGTCTTTGTGCATAATCTTAATTTCCACCGGAGCACCAAGTTTTAATTGGAAGAAACTCAAGTCAATTTCATAAGCGCTTGAGTTAATCTCGTCAGTGGTAGTTTGTCCATTCACCTTAATCTCAAAGGTGCAATAGCCCACGCCTTCGGATGCAAATGGATTTTGAACATAAATGTTTTTTCCATGGTAATTGCCTTCTAAGAGTATGGTGCCAGCCATAGCAGGCACCGATATCAAGGCCATTAGCGAAAGAGTCCAATACTTTTTCATAGGTAAATTACTTGGCAAATGTTAATTCAATTCTCACCGTCCAAAGCTACTAACATCGAGAGGATTTACAAAATCCCAATTCATCTGTATTCTTCAGATTTGGCAAATGTCAGAAAAATCCATCAACTTTAAGCATTCAATTGGTCTAGGTAGCAATTGGTGGCTGTATTTTTCCTATCGTTGTAAATCCAAAAACGATTACTCATAGGATTTCACTCTTTAAAGTTTACGTCATGAAGGGCCTTCTACTTATTTTTAGCATTGCAGTTGCATTGGTTTCATGCGATAATTCGGCAATCAAACTGAAAGAAAGAATTGCAAAAGGTAATGTGGTTTTGGGTGGCACATTGCGTCTTGCTGAAAGTGAGAAGCCAGTCTCGTTTTTACCAGAGAGTTTAAATACCGCAGCAGCACAGCGAATTGGAAACCAAATGCACTGTAGCCTCCTTCGTCTCGATGCCCAATCTTTGTCGCCAATGCCTGCTATTGCAGAGCGTGTAGAACCCGATACTTCGGGTCGTGTGTATTTGTTCCACATTCGCCAAGGTGTGCTGTTTCACAATAACCCATTCTTCGAAAAAACGAGCCGAGAGGTCACTGCGCAAGATGTAGTTTTTTCCTTTCAAAAAATTTGCGCAGCCAATTCTCCCGCCTTTGAAAGCACGTTTAAAGGACGTGTTGTAGGTGCAGACGCCTATCATGAAGGTACCGAAACTTCAATTTCGGGCATTCAGGTGTTGGACGATTACACCTTATCTATCACACTTCTCAAACCTGATGAATCGTTTTTATTTGTGCTCGCCCAACCAAGTACCGCAATCATATCAGAAAAAGCGTGGAATAATGACGAACAGCAAGTGGTAGGCGCTGGACCATTTGTTCCTACCCAGAGCACGAGTGATTTTGTTTTGGTTAGAAACAGCGACTACTTTCAAGCGGATGAAATGGGCAATCAATTGCCCTATCTCGATTCGTTAATTTTCAAGTTTATTCCTTCCAAAGAAACTACCTTGGAGGAAGTAATGAAAGGCAAACTGGATTTGGTAACTGGCATATATCTCGATCCCATGAAGCATTTATTGGAGCAGCATGGCGAAGAATTTAAGGGAAAAGAGCCTCGATTAGTATTGCAACGAAATGACGATGCAGCCTCGTTTGAGGTGTACGCCATTCATGCATCAAAACTGCTTGGTTTCCGCGAAAACTTTCTTGGTTATCGCGATTTCTCTGTGGTGCAGATGAAGCATTAAGAACAGAAATGCTCTTCAGCTGTTCTCTTTGAAACATAAACCTGATGAATGTAAAGGATTCAATAGCCTTGGTGACAGGCGGAAGCAGTGGCATTGGTAAAGCAACCGCTCAAATGCTTATTGCAAAAGGAGCGAAGGTCATTATTGTTTCTCGAAATGCTGATAAAGTGACCCGAGTGGCGGATGAAATTGGGGCATTCCCTATTGCCGCAGACGTTTCTATCCCAGCCGATGTGGAACGAATTTTCCAACTACTTCAAGAGAAATTTGGCCGATTAGACATTCTCATTAATAATGCAGGAATTGGTCAAGGTTGGGCTGATTTAACCGAGGTGCAGCTCTCCGATATGCATCAGGTGTATGCTGTAAATGTTTTTGGAGCAATGCTGGTTGGGCAGGCCGCTTCGCGAATATTCAAAGCACAACGCTCTGGAAATATCATCAACATCGGCTCTACAGCATCCCTTAAAGGATACGCCAAGGGAACGGTGTATTCCTCTAGCAAATTTGCCTTGCGTGGTATGACACAATGCTGGCAAGATGAACTTCGTCCCTTCAATGTGCGGGTTACGCAAATGAACCCATCTGAAGTAACAACCGCATTTGGCTCAAAAGATGGCATCGAGCGAACAGAAGTAGTCAATAAATTACGGTCTGAAGAAATTGCCCATCAAATATGCGCAGTGGTCGAAATGGACAATCGTGGTTTTGTGCCCGAAGTAACGGTTTGGGCTACCAACCCATGGAGTTAAGTAGTCATTTCTCAAAAGCCCTTTTAACAGATAGTGGATTCTGACTTGTATCTATTTCAAAGTTTCTTCGTTTACCGCCTACTTTTCAATTAACAGTATCAATTTCTAATGATAAAACGTTCTACTTTCCTTGCATTTTTTGTTTTAATAGTTTCCTCGAGCGCGCTTCGCAGCCAAACAACCGTATTGATTGGCAACACCGAGTTGGATGTTCGCGATGTAATTACAGGCATCGACATTCCATGGGAAATTATTTGGGGGCCAGACGACCACATATGGTTCACCGAACGCATTGGTAGAATAAGCCGCGTAAATCCTGAAACAGGAGTTCGCACCATCATACTCAACCTTACATCCACGGTATATCAAACTTCTGAATCTGGGTTGCTAGGCATGGTTCTGCATCCAGATTTTGAAAACACACCGCAAGTATTTGTTGCCTATACCTATTCAGCAGGCATCAATAATATAAAGGAACGTGTAGTGCGCTACGAATATAACGGAACAGGTTTGGTCAATCCTCTAATCCTTTTGGACAACATCGTAGGATGGTCTACTCACAATGGAAGCCGTATGATGATTTTGCCTGACAACACACTTCTTATGTCCACAGGGGATGCACAGGAACCAGAAACCCTTCCCCAGAGTACAACCGCCCTCAATGGTAAGTTTTTGCGGATGAATTTGGATGGTTCTATTCCGTCCGACAATCCTTTGGGATCTGATAATTACACTTACAGCTATGGCCATCGCAATCCTCAAGGTATTGTGTTGGCCCCAAACGGCAAATTATATAGCTCGGAGCACGGGCCAACAACTAATGATGAGTTTAACATTATCGAAGCGGGTAAAAATTACGGATGGCCTCTAGTAGAAGGATATTGCAATCTCGGTTGGGAACAAACCAACTGCAATGCGATGCCTGACTTTTCTGCTCCAATAACTATCTGGACCGAAAGTGCTACCATCGCTCCATCAGATTTGATTTACTACGAACATCCTTCTATACCAGAATGGCAAGGCAGGTTTTTGATGACAGTTTTGAAAAGCAAACATCTTCGAGCCTTAAAAGTGGATGATGTAAATGGCACACAAGTCACGGAGGACGTGGTGTATTTAACCAATGTTTTTGGCCGCTTGCGCGACATATGTACTGCTCCTGATGGCCGTGTATTTTTAGCTACAAATGGTCAAAGCTGGTCGAATACTGCTCCAAACACCCACAAAATTGTAGAGCTTAAAAACTCCAGTTTCATTCCTGTAGGAATTAATGAAGCAGAGTTGAATACTGTAAAAGTGTATCCAAACCCAGCAACAAATCTTGTTGAAGTGGCATTAACTGGTGATTGGTCCAACGGAAAATTGCTATTGACTGACCCAATGGGCCGCATCGTTGCCACACAAAACATTCAAACCAACGCAGTGCGGATGGATTTGGGTGCCTTTGCCAATGGGATTTATAGCCTCACTGCTTCAAAAAGCGACAAGATTATTTCTCAACGAATAATAATAAGCAGATGAGAACCTTAGGAATAGTTTGTTTTTTGATGATTGCAGTTTGTGCCAACGCGCAGGTTGTTGATGCTACTATGGACAAATGGATTTCTAAATATAATGAGGGCGAATTTGAATGGATACTGAAAAAAGCGGAGGCACTTATGGAGGACGAGAAAGCCAAAAAGACTCCTGAACCTTATATGTGGGCTGCCATGTGCAACTTGGCACTTTATCGCTCAGAAGATGCCAAGCTAAAAGACACCTACAAAGCTGGTCTGCGCGATGCGCTGAAATTTGCCGCCAAAGCTGCTACCAAAGATTCCAAAGAGATGGAGTTTGTTTCGGCTCAAAAAGAATTTATTTCAGATTTGAAAAAGGAAGGAATTGCTTTAGCACAGTCGTATATAGATGCCAAGGATGTGCGGAAAGCAAATTATACCTACAAGCAAATATTGACGTTTGACCCGAAGGATGATAATATTCAGTTTGCCAAAGCCATTACCGATATAAAAATGAGCAACACGGTAGATGCAGATAAAAGTATTGCTGAGGCTTTACCGCGAATTGAGGCTAATTATCGCGATTTGAGTTTTAAACCTGACCCAATAAGCTCACCGCTATTGCATGATGCGGTTATTTACTACATTGACCACCTTACCTTGCTTAACCTGAAAGACTCTGCCCGTCATGCAGTGTTTATTGGGCGTATGATTTATCCATTGGATGAAGAAATAAAGAAAAAGGGCGAAACACTTAAGTGAATCGCCCTTTTTAAGGAACTTAGACAGGAGATTTACTCTCCAATCATTCCTTTTATCATTTCGTTTGTTTCCTTGGCACGCACTTCTGTCATCACTTCTTTCACCTTAGCCAGCAAGGCTGTATTTGTAGCTGCATCGGCCTCAGCACTTTGCTGTATACCCGCCAAAACTTGAATAGCAGAAAGTCGCATCCACCATGTGCCATCGTTTAGGGCGATGTTTTCCAACAAGCCCACACCTTTCATTTGGGTTCCAGCATCTTGCTTCATAAGGTATTTGCCAAATGTTTGCACCAATCCGTATTTCTCTCCTGGATCGGTGATTTTCTCAAAACCAGACACGAAGAAATTCATTTGATCGGCTCCACCATGCTTGGCATACAAGCCTGCAATGGCCGAAATAAGGCTTCCTTTCGCATCAGATTCTGCTAGCGCAGCCTGTTTAATGGCTTTGTCTTTATCGTACGTGCCTATGCCTCTCAGTGCAGCACCTGCCACATTGTACGAATTGTCGCCAACCGCTTTCTCTACAATCATCCTCACGTTGAAATCGGAACCAAATTTTTCGGCCAAGATGCTTATCGCTTCGGCACGTACTGCAGCTTTAGTGTCTGATTGGGTGAGCACAATTAGCCTGTTTTTCCAAAGAGAAGTATCGCTTACCGTGGCGCTGCGCAATGCCTTCAACGCTTCGAGCCTTAATCCGTAATATTCATTTTCCAAAACAGCCATCATTGCCGAAACTGCTGCTTGATTCTTCGTGTTTTTCAAGGCACCAAAAGCCAACACTTTATCTTGATAAAGCGAGCCATTCTTCACTAGAAAAATACCTTGTTCTTCCGATAGTTTGTCTTTGATGGTTCCAAGCTGCATGCGCTCTGCGTCCACAACTACCACGTTTGGTTGTGCATTCACTTTAAACGTGTAGGTGTCTGACTTGCTGTCGAGCACAATTCGCTCGCGCTTCACAATTCCGCCCGCATAAATGTCGATGTCTAAAGGCAATTTATACAACGGAAACGTTTTCAAATCCTGTTCTTGGGTAAGGGTTAAAGTGGCCAAACCTGTAGCCGCGTCATAGGCATGTTGCACAGCAATATCAGGATGGCCTTGCGCCAAAAACCACTGATTGAAAAACCAGTTCATATCCTGACCCGTTACTTTTTCTACCGCTAAACGCAGTTGGTGTATTTCTACAGATTGGTATTGATGCTCTTTCAAATAGATGCTCAGCGCTTTGAAGAAGGCTTCGTCTCCAATGGTTTTGCGCAACATGTGAAGCACGCGACCGCCTTTGTTGTAGGTGTGTGCATCAAACATGTCTTCTTTGTCTTCGTAATTAAAACGAATCAAATCGGAGTGGCCTGCTTGCTTAGTGGAAGCAAAATATTGCCCCATTTGTTCTTCTGAATGGCGGTCTGCAGCAGCACGACCATGACGATGCTCCAACCACAAGTATTCGCCATAAGTAGCAAACGACTCGTTCAATGGAAGATTCGCCCAGCTTTCGCAAGTCACAACGTCTCCAAACCAATGGTGGAATAACTCGTGGGCAATAATGCGCTCGTTGTCACCGTCCAAAAGCTCGCGGTCGGTGCGATGCAAGAACTCTCCATGAATTACCGCAGTAGTGTTTTCCATTGCACCCGACACATAATCGCGCACTACAACCTGCGCATATTTATCCCAAGGATATTGGTAGTCCAACACATTTGAGTAAAACTCTAGCATGGCTGGTGTTTCTCCAAAAATGGCCTTTGCGTATGGTGCGTAGTCCTTTTCTACATAATAATCTACAGCAATATTTTTCCACTTGTCGTTGTACACGGCAAAGTCGCCCACTGCCATCATAGCCAAATATGGAGCATGAGGCTTGTCTTGTTTCCACGTATCGGTTCGCATTCCGTTGCTTTGGCTTACCGAATTTATGAGTAGTCCATTACTAAGTGTCTTGAAGTTGTTTTCTACCGTAATGGCTATTTCTTGCGTGGTGTTTTCATTCGGTGAATCTATGGTTGGAAACCAGCACGAACTTGCCTCTGTTTCGCCTTGCGTCCAAATTTGAATAGGCTTTTTTGGGTCAGTTCCTTTTGGGTTTATGAAGTAAAGGCCTTTGGCATCTGTTATTGCCTCGCTGCCTTCCACTTTAAGTTCTTCTGGTTTTGCGGTGTAGTCAATCCAAATGCGCACGGTATCCTTGGCAGTGTACTCGCGATCTAGCGTTATGGTAATTTGGTTGCCATCATAGGTGTAAGCCAATGCAGCCATTGTGTTGGCACCTTTCACACTTACCGAACGCAAATCGAAACCTTTCGCATCTAAAACGAGCATTTTAGCTTTGTAGAAGTAGGGTTTTAATGTCAATTCGGCCTTGCCATCAAGGGTCATTTTATCCATATCAAACTTCACATCCAACTTGGTATGAATCAGGTCGAACTTCCGTTCTCTGGATTCTTGATACAATGGGCGGTCGGTTATTTCGGCCTCGGCTTCCACTCCTACAGCTGGAGACACGGGTGCAACAGCAGTTTCTTTTTGAGATGTGCAGGCATTTAGCATCACGCCAAAACCAATGATGACGGGCAATTTCGAGAATAAACTATGGGTAATGGTCATGTTCAAATCGTGTTTTTTTATCAAATGGACGGCAAAAATAACCGAACCTATCGGTGATAGGTCTTTTTTAAGGAATTTTGGCGCATGCAACAACATCAGGTTAAAGTAAACGGCAAGGAGTTTATTCTTGAACTAGAAAAGTCCACCAAAGGCACCGTAAATGGGAAACCGTTTGATTTGGATGTAACCCGCGTTAGTGAAACCATCTACCACGTAATTCGCGATTTCCGTTCGTACGAAGTGGAACTGCTTGGTGAAGGCAATGTTCGCGTCAATGGCACGTTATACGCCACCGAAACCGTGAACCGATTTGATGCTTTGCTGAAACAATTGGGTATGGACAAAGGCGCTGTAACTAAAGTTGCTTCCGTAAAAGCACCCATGCCAGGTTTGGTTTTTAAGGTGCTTGCAGCAGTTGGCGATGTGGTTCAAAAAGGAGATACACTTTTGGTGTTAGAGGCGATGAAGATGGAAAACGTCATCAAATCTCCCACGGACGGAACCATAGTTGCCATTGAAGTGCAGCAGGGCAATACAGTAGAGAAAAATCAAGTTATGGTGCGGTTTGCTTAGTTAGCGCATAGGTTGAGCCAAGAAAAACACCAGCGTATTGAAGAGGCACTTCGGCCTTTTTTGCCTTTGGGCGTTTCCAATGATATGGCAGCGCTTATTATGCAATACCGCTGCCATCTTACCATTACCCGCGATAGAAGTTCGAAGCTTGGCGACTACCGCCATCCATTAAAAACATCGGGACATAAAATCTCGGTTAATGGCTCGTTGAATCGGTATGCGTTTCTCATCACGTTCATTCACGAAATGGCGCATCTAACCGCATGGGAACGCTACAAACGCACCATTAATCCCCATGGTGAAGAATGGAAAAATGAGTTTAAAACACTGATGCAGCCACTTCTTCGGCCAAACGTGTTTCCCGAACCGTTGCTAAGTGTGCTGACGCGCCACATGCGCAATCCGAAGAGCAGCACAGTGCGCGACACCGCTTTGATGCGCGAGATAAGAGCCTACGACCCGCCACGCGAAACCATACATTTAGAGCAACTGCCCGAAAAAGCGATATTCCAAATTGGCGCACGCGAATTTGTGAAAGGTGAACTGCTGCGTAAGCGCTATCGCTGCACAGACCGCAAATCTGGCCGCATCTATCTGGTCAGCCCAATTGCTGAAGTGGTGCTTGTTTTAGAAGAAGAATTGGACGAATAAACAGACTGTTTATTTAGCCATTGAGGCCAACATCTGCCGCAAGTCTTCGGGCGTATCCACCGAGTTGCTTTCGTGTTCGGTTTCGGCCAATTGGATGGAATATCCATTTTCTAACCAACGCAATTGTTCCAAGGCTTCGCTGCGCTCTAATTCAGAAACAGGCAATACAGCTAAGGTTTTCAACACTTCTGCGCGATAGGCGTAAATGCCAATATGCTTGAAGAAGTTGGCGTGACTCAACACGTCTTCACCTTTTACACCGCGGACATGCGGTATGGCATTGCGACTGAAATAAAGTGCCTTACTGTGCAGGTCGCGCACCACTTTAATAACGGTGTCACTATGGAGGTCTTCAGCATTTAAAATTCGTTTCACCAAGGTGCCTATCTCACAGTTTGGGTTGCTAAACAAACCAACCAAAACATCAATTTGCGATGGGGCTATGAAAGGCTCATCGCCTTGTATGTTTACAATAATCTCGACCTTATCTTGAAGTAAAGCCGCTACTTCTGCGCAGCGGTCGGTGCCCGAAGCATGGTGAGGCGAGGTCATTACCACATCGCCCCCAAATGCGATAACGTGGTCAAAAATTCGAGTATCGTCCGTAGCAACCACCACACGGTTAAGTGATGACGCTTGGCTTGATTGACGATAAACGCGTTCTATCATCGTTTTGCCCAAAATTTCCACGAGTGGTTTTCCCGGAAAACGCGAAGAGGCAAAACGTGCGGGAATTATCCCAATAACGTTAGCCATTGTATAAATCTTCTTGGCGTATCTCGTTTATTTCCATGGAAGATGAAGTGCCGCTTTCTTGGTAAACTCCTTCGGTTGGGCGGGGAGCAATGGTAAAGAAATAGCGGTCGTCTATGTTGTACCAATCATCACACTCTGCTTTGAGGCGGCTGCTGGTGCTATGGTCCAAACTTGCTACTTCTACGCGCAGGCCATTGTTTCTTAGGTGTACAGAAAGCTCCACAAAATCATCGTTGCCGCTCATTAGGATAATGGTATCCACCTTTTCGGCCAATTGCATGGCTTTTATGGCAATAGGAATAACGGCATTGCGACCTGCGGGCATCACACTACCAAAAAACTTACTTTTCAGTCTGCGCTCAAATCGCGAACTTATGCTTTTCCCTTCGCGGAAATAAATGAGTCGAGTGAGGGTTCTATCGCGCAGCAAATCTGGAATGAGTAAATCGTAGTCGAGCATTGTTTCATTGTTTGCCAACGACCACACACTCTTGCCGATGTTGTTGCCATCTACTAAAATGGCTACCCGTTGGTCCACATTTGCGTGGGTTTCGGTGGGGTTTTGACCAAACATTTTTTCTTCTGTATTCATATAGTAAAGTTGTTAGAGATTTCGTCTATAAAATCGGATAACGCAAATGTAAATTTCGATTTCGCACAAATATGCAACACAGACCACAGCGATGGTTTTCTTTTTAGAAATTTTGGCAATTGATGGTTAATGCCAATCCACATAGTTCCGCACATTTGTACTCCCAAACCTAATGACAGCAACACATGGCAGATGAAATAGATTACACCATTTTGGGTGACGATATGCAATTGGTAGAAATTGAATTGGACCCCGCTGAGGGCGTACGTGCCGAAGCAGGCGCCATGCTATACATGGAAGAGGGTATCCAAATGCAAACGGATACGGGTGGTGGCGTCTTTAGCGGATTTAAGCGAATGATTACGGGCGAAAGTTTCTTCATTACCACCTTTTTGCATGGAGGAACAGGCAAATCGAAAGTGGCGTTTGCTGCCCCATACCCTGGAAAAATTATCCCGTTGGATTTGACTGCTTTGGGAGGAACATTTTTGTGCCAAAAAGATGGATTCCTGTGTGCAGCGCGCGGTATTGAGATTGAAGTAGCCTTTACAAAACGCATTGGTGCTGGGCTTTTTGGGGGCGAAGGCTTCATATTGCAACGCTTGCAAGGCCAAGGCTTAGCCTTTGTGCATGCGGGAGGAACTGTGGTAAAAAAGGAATTGAGAGCGGGACAAACCCTGCGTGTAGACACCGGCTGTTTGGTGGCTTTTGCCCCTACGGTTGACTACGATATTCAGTTTATAGGGGGCTTTCGCAATGCGCTGTTTGGTGGCGAAGGTTTGTTTATAGCCAACCTAACAGGACCGGGAAGTGTCTATTTGCAAAGCCTACCGTTTAGCCGATTGGCAGATAGAATAATGGCTGCAAGCAAATTTGGCTCACGTAAGGACGAAAGCAAGGGCCTAGGTGGCATTGGCGGGGGTTTGGGAAGCTTGATTAGTGGGAGTTAGGGCGGCTACCCCAATCCAGCCGCCTGTTCAATACGCTGCATCACATCCTCATTTTGCCATGTGGTGGCAATATTGGGCCACGAGAGCACCTCGTTCATAATCCGGTCGTGGTTTTGCCCATAGGCCAATGCATCTGAATAGCGCAAGTGACTAAAGGTGACCATACTATAGAGGGGTATCCATTGGGTAGGGAATTTCTCGTTGAGTACCTTTTCAATCTTTTTGCGTAGCAAGAAATTGGGGTCGGCCACTAAATCGCGCATTTCTATAAAGTTACGCAGGGCCAAATCGGCAATGGCATCGCCATCGGGTTTGCGCTGTTCGGAATAGCGCTCAAATAGCGTGGCTTTATCATCCCAAAGTTCATCGCTCAGCGCATCGAACACCGAGCAATCTTCAAATCCTGCATTCATGCCCTGGCCATAAAACGGAACGATAGCGTGGGCAGCATCGCCCATAATGCATACTTTATCTTTATAGTGCCAAGGCGCGCAACGAATAATGACCAACGATGATGTAGGGTTAGCAAAGTAATCGTCTGTTAAGGTTGGCATGTGCGGCACCACATCTGCAAACACATCTTTAAAAAAAGCAGTTACATGTTCAGGCGTTTTCAAACTTGCAAACGAGCGTTCGCCTTCAAACGGAAAGAAAAGGGTGCAGGTGAAACTGCCATCTAAATTGGGCAATGCAATGAGCATATAGTTGCCACGCGGCCATATATGCAGGCAGTTTTTCTCCATTCGAAAAGCACCATTTTCGGCTGCGGGTATGGTAAGTTCCTTATATCCATGGGCCAGATACTGCTGCGAATAGTTGAATCGGTCTAGGAATTGCATTCGCGCTCGCAATGCCGAAAACGCACCATCTGTGCCATAAATGCGATCGGCAACAATGGTTTGTTCTGTGGAAGAAGCATCATCGGAAAAAGAACACGTGGCTGCGTCTAAATCTACAGCTGTGCAGCGCTGGTTAAAATGCAGCGACACGTTGGGAAGGCTTTCGGCCAGCGACATCAATTTGCGGTTCAGTTCGCCACGCGACACCGAATAAATGCACTGATTCTCTTTTCCGTAGGGTTGAAAATTGGTATTTCCCTGCTCATCATGCACCATTCGGCCATACATGGGGATGGAAATGTCCAAAATATCTTGCTCGATGCCCACACCCCGCAACCCCTTCAATCCTCGGTCGGATAGGGCGAGGTTAATGCTTCTTCCTACAGAAATGGCGGCTTTGCGCATATCGGGTCTGCGCTCATATACATCTACTTGCGCCCCGCGTTTGGCCAAATAAATGGCTATTAACGAACCTACCAATCCTGCGCCTACTACGGTATTCTTTTCCATTGTTTTCCTTCTACAGTATTGCCGCCAAGGTAGGAATTCGCAACCTAGTGGATAGCTGACTGCTGTCATTTCGGCACCATTTCAAATTCCTACTTTCGACCAATCGCTCAAAAGCTCTAGAAGATGGATAAGGAAATAGAAGAGAAGGTTGCCAAATTGGAGGCAAAGTATGCCTCTATGGGTCAAGATATGAACGCCTATCTCGATGGGTTGCTATTATCCAACTACCTTCCCTATTGGGAATACACCAGTGTAGATACGCTGCTAACTTTACAAAAACCGCGCACTGATTTCCCCGATGAGGTTATTTTCATAATGTACCATCAAATTACAGAACTGTATTTCCGGTTGATACTGCACGAGATGGAACAGATAGCAGGCAATGGCAAAAATGTGTTGCCCAATGGACAAGATCTGGGCTGGAAAGACAAACTTACTGGCGCTTTCTTGGTAGAGCGATTGAAACGTATCAACATGTATTTCGAGGCGCTTACCCAAAGCTATGGCGTAATGGAGCACGGCATGGACAAAGAACAGTTTCTTCGGTTCAGAATGGCGCTTTTGCCAGCCAGTGGATTTCAAAGTGCGCAGTATCGTAAAATTGAGATTTGCGCTACATCACTTAAAAATCTTGTCCACAAAGACCATCGTGCCAATTTTGCTACTACAGAGGACAACGAAGAAGGGATTCGAGCCATGTTTGAGCACATTTACTGGAAAGCAGGGGCTACCGAATTGGAAACAGGCCAAAAAACACTGACGCTCAAGCAATTTGAGCGGAAATATGGAGAAGAATTGATTGCCCTAGCTCTTGATTATCGCGACAAGAACATTTGGGCTAAGTACCAAGGTTTGGATAAAGAAGAACATCAAAACCCAGAGCTTTTGGAACAAATGAAGTTGTTGGATGCCAATGTGAATGTGAACTGGCCATTGCAACACTACCGCACTGCTGCGCGCTATTTGCTGCGCGAAAAAGATGAAGTGGCCGCTACGGGAGGCACCAACTGGCAGCAATATCTTCCTCCACGTTTTATGAAGCGCATATTTTTTCCCGAACTTTGGACGGAAAAAGAGAAAGATGAGTGGGGTAAAAGCTGGCTCATATCTCAATTAAACCAAGCCAAATAGTACATGATTCAAGCAAAATGGTGCGCGATTATACTCGCGGCAGTATTCGCAAGCACCACCGCCAAAGGGCAATATGTGGCAAACGGCAATGCCGAACAGCTCAGTTGCAATTGTTACCGTCTCACCCAAGCCATCAACACCCAATCGGGTTCTGTTTGGAACTCCAATCAGTTGAATCTCAACACCCCATTCGATTTTACGTTCAATGTCTATTTGGGTAGCAATGATGAGGGAGCAGATGGCATTGCCTTTGTGTTGCAACCCATTAGCACAAGTATTGGCAGCACAGGCGGAGGTCTTGGTTACCAAAATATAGACCCATCCTTAGCTGTTGAAATAGACACCTATACCAACGGTTGGGACCCTGTGTATGACCATGTAGCAATCATGTCCAACGGAAATGTAAACCACTCTTCGCCTAATAATTTAATAGGACCAGCTTCCGCTTTGGCAGCCAATGCGAATATTGAAGATGGCTTAGAGCATTTACTTCGTGTGTCGTGGGATCCAGCCTCGCAAACTATGCTGGTCTACATAGATGGATTGCAGCGCTTTGAATACATAGGCGATATTATTGCCGACATATTTAACGATGACCCTATGGTTTTTTGGGGGTTCACAGGTAGCACGGGTGGACTCAACAACGAACAACGGTTTTGCCTATCCATACTCCCAGGTTTAGAGCAAACGGCATCGCTTATTTGCGCTGGAAATTCGGTTTTGATTAGAGATAGTTCCTACAGTGCTTTAGGTTCTGTGGTAGAATGGGATTGGGATTTTAACAACGGCCAAACAAGTCAACTGGAAAATCCAGGCGAAATCACCTTTAGCGACCCCGGGCAGTATTACATCGTACAAAGCGTGGTAGATGCTGCTGGTTGTGGTGCTACCGATAGCACATTACTTACAGTGGCTCCAAATCCGGTGGCTGAATTTTCGAGCAATGAAGTTTGTGTGGGCAATGCAACCGAGTTTCTTGACGAAAGCAATGTGCCGTCTGGCACCATTACCCAATGGCAATGGACTTTTGGGTATGAAAATGCCACTTCCACGAGTCAAAATCCGCAAAACACATATTCTAACTCGGGTACATTTGAAACCACGATGTTGGTTACTACCGCTAATGGTTGCGTGGATTCTGTAACCAATACAATTTCGGTAAATGCGCTTCCTACCGCAGAAGTATCGCACGAATCAAATAGCTTAGACGCCTCGTTTTCTACCGCACTGGGCGATGAAGAATCTGCCCAATGGATTTTTACCGACACCACAATTTTGGGTGCCAGTTTTAATCTCACTTTTCCAGATAGCGGTTGGTATAATGTTCAACTAGTTG
>CAMDOM010000048.1 GCA_945903645.1 Chryseobacterium gleum | reverse complement strand
CAATTTTTACTACTACAAATGGGCTGCTTAAATTAGTGCTATCCGCACAGGGCTTAATTTTGCAAAATAACGGGGATAATTTACCTCCAAATCGAACTAAATACGGGTAAATTCACAACCTGACGGTTTGCAGCTACAAGAAGTTGGCGATTTCGGAGACGAAAACTGTCTGCCACCACTGAACTTGATACGAAGCACAAAGCTTCATTTAACCGCTGAACCGCCAATTTCTTGTAGGTGCTGTTACAGGCTGGCATTTTCTGTTGTTTGGTTGTATTTACTAATTTGTCCTGCACGTAAATTCAAAAGTATAAATGCAAAAAATAAAGTTATTAAACCCTCAATGTAATATCCTATCCAAAACCAATAAAAGAAGAAAAATAAGGATGTTGCAAGCCAAAATCCAAAAAACAATTCCCATAAAACTGCTGGTATGATTAAAAAGTTTGCTTTGATGAAAAGCTTTGTCGGCAAGTTTGTTTTGCGAGTTGTCAAATAAATAAAAATGTTTAAAAAAATCAGCAAGATTGATAAAATTAAAAAAGCAAAGAATGTTTCACGAAATATAGGAATTGAGATACTATCTGCTTCTGGCGGGTAATCACCTCTTGATAAATGATATTCGTAGTATTTGGTACTCTCTGATAACACCCTTAATGTTCCCAAAACTATTATTAAAAGCCAAGCAAGATTTGAACTGATAAAAATCTTTCGCTTATTAAATGTTTTTATATTGTTGAAGGAGGTGTTTAATTCCGTTTTTGTTGTCGCATTAGTCTGTTTTTTAATGTTGCGAAGCCTTGATTTTTGATAGATGTACACAAGAGGCGAAATGAATAAGAATAATGGATAAATGATTATGAAAATAACAAAATTCACTTCATAATAAGATAGTCCTGTAATATTCGAAAGGTTGATTATGAAATCAGTGCAATAAGCATAAAGTTCTTTGAATAAATGAATTAAGATATTCATAGTTTCTGTTTTGAAAGTTTTTGTATCTCTTCTTGTATGTCGATTGATTTAATAATGAAATACAAAATTGTTAATGGAAATAAAAACACAAGAAAAATAATGTTGGCTGCTCCGTAGTTTCCTGTTGATGCGAGTATGCCTATAACGCCAAAGTAAAATACGTCTGTAATTGAATAATACGGTTTTAGATATTTTACGTGATGTGTTTTGCAGTATGTAGTATTGTTGTGACAAATCCAAGTGCATTTCTTTGGCAAATAGTTGGCTGAATTTATAGCAGTAATTCCGTGAGCCGTGTATGGTTGTTCTTTGATTTTTGGTCGAACGGCTTCGTTAATTAAAGCCATAAGCAAAAAAGGGAAAAGTAAAATTAAAGCGTTTCTTATAAATCTTTTCATTATTGTCTATGTTGTCGGTTTATGCTTGCCTGTAACTCGTAAATATACGCAACTCCCACCCCCAAAACATGCGCATATCACGCTGATACGTGCGGATATACGCAATAGGAGGGCCTAGAAGGTACCGCCAAAATACAAGAATGCGCATGTTTGTAAGTGTGCTAAAATACACTGAATACGCAGTATTGGTACAAGCTGTCTAACGGCCTTTTTCCCCGCTTCGCATCGCGGTTGGGTTTCTTGGTATAGCTACGCATAGCGAAAACATAACCTTGCTGTGGGCAATATCCGCATTACGATAGAGGGATAAATACACCAAGAGTCGTCCGCCTTTCGAAAAGGTGGACGGCTCTTTTTTTCAATCCATTTCAGTTAAAAAATCTTCCCCGGGTTCAGTATTCCATTGGGGTCGAAGGCTGCTTTAATGCCACGCATCAAACGCAGGTTGGCCTCGTCCATAGCCAAATGCATGTAGGGCCGCTTGGCTATGCCAATGCCATGTTCGCCACTTAGCGTGCCGCCTAGCCTTACTACCTCACGAAATATGTCGGCAATGCCCTCGTTCACCTCCTTGTGCCAGTGGGCATCGGGCAGGTTTTCTTTCATAATGTTCACATGCAGGTTGCCATCGCCCACGTGGCCATAGCACACCGAGCGAAACCCAAGGCGGTTGCCAATGGTTTTTATAGCGGTAACCAATGCGGGCAAATTGCCGCGCGGCACCACCACATCCTCGCTTTTGGTAAGGGAATAGGCATTCACGCCTGGCGACACATTTCTTCGCAACCGCCACAGGCTTTCTTTCTCTTCGGCACTTTCGGCAAAATACACCTCGCCTGTTTCGTAGTTTTCGAGCACTTGGGTAATGGTTTCGGCATCGCGCATCAGCACCTCTTCATCGTTGCCATCAAGCTCTATAATCATGTGGGCATTGATATGGTCGGGCAGGTCAATGCTCACAGGTTTGTGCAACACTTCATCTAGATATTTCATGGTGAGCACTATGGCATCGCGCTCCATAAACTCCATTCCCGAAGGAATTACACCGGCTTTGTAGATGCCACTTATAGCGCGACAAGCCTCTTCGCTGGTTGTAAATGGCACCAGCAACGTCACATCCTTGCGCGGCAATGGCCGTAGTTTGAATACGATGCGGGTAATGATGCCTAAGGTGCCTTCGCTGCCACACATCAGCTGCGTAAGGTTGTAGCCCGTAGAGTTTTTGAGCACGTTGGCCGCAGTCCAAATCACCTCGCCTGTGGGCAACACCACTTGCATATTTAGCACGTAGTCGCGGGTCACGCCATACTTCACCGCCTTTGGTCCACCTGCATTGGCGGCAAGGTTTCCCCCCAAAAAACACGTGCCTCGGCTGCTAGGGTCGGGCGGATAAAACAGCCCAACTTCTTTTACTGCATTTTGAAACACTTCGGTGATAACGCCCGGTTCCACAGTGGCCTGCAAATTCAGTTCGTCTATGTTGAGAATGCGATTGAAACGTTTCATCCACACCACCACACCGCCTTCTACTGGCAACGAACCGCCACTAAGACTGGTGCCACCACCACGAGGAGTGACAGGAATAACATGTGCGTTGCAGATGCGCAAAATGGCGCCAATTTCTTCGGCTGTGCTTGGCGTAAGCACTGCGTTGGGCATAAACACATGGTCTTCCGTTTCGTCCGAGGCGCAAATGGTGCGGGTTTCTTCGTCTACAAAAATGTTTTCTTTCCCAACAGTAGCTTCAAATTGGGCAATAATTTCGGGGGTAATGGAACCGTAAGGCATGGATGGCTTTTAGTGCCGCAAAAGTACAGGCTCACTTAACGTCAAAACCTTCCATGTTGGCAATTTCAGAGAGAACACTATCCGAAGTGAAAAAATGATGAATTTGTTTGCTACAGGATAATGCGGAAGATAACTGCAACGAATCCAAGGTTCTCAAGCCCATGTTCCAATGCTTGCGCAAAAGCTCTTGAGAGGTCGTTTTCAATTTAATGTTGTCTGGCACAAAGTTGAACCCTTTCGAATCGCCATCAAATTTGCCAATCAACACTTGGGCATGTTTGGCATCCAATTCTTTCATTCGCACCTTGCGCCAAACCACCGAACTGAATTCCACCAATGTTATTTCAGCAAGAAAGATATTTTCAATTTTATGGCTCTTGAAAAAGGCCATCAATTCATCTGTTCCTGCTTCCGAATGATATAATTTGAACAGGGAAGAGGTATCGAGAAAAATGTTCATACAGCTTTTCTTCGTTCAGCCACTACTTCTTCCGAGAAAGAGGTCTTACAGTCCTTCAACAACTCTTGACTTTCTGCGAATGAAAAATCGGAAAGCTTAATCGCCTTTTCCGCCTCTTCTTCAAAAGTTACCTTAACGCGCATTGGCTTATCTGCATTAAACGGACGGTCAAGAGTCAGTCGACCTTTATGATATGTTCCTGTGTAGGTTTTCATTGGCTTAGCTTCCATCAAAAGTAAAAAATTTCCACGCTGGAAGTCTATTATATAAGCTCCTTTCAACTCCTACCTTTGCCGCCTCAAAATTGAAGCTTATGTCCGAGAGAAAAGTCCGTGTTCGATTCGCCCCAAGCCCAACGGGTCCGTTGCACATGGGAGGTGTGCGCACCGCCTTATACAATTACCTTTTTGCCAAAAAGATGGGGGGCGATTTCATCCTCCGCATTGAAGACACCGACCAAACCCGCTATGTGCCCGGTGCCGAGGAATATATTATGGAAGCACTAGCATGGTGCGGCATCACGCTTGATGAAGGCCCAGTGCAAGGTGGTCCTTATGGCCCGTATCGTCAAAGCGAACGCAAAGCCATGTATCGCCAATATGCTGACCAGCTACTCGCTTCCGAGCATGCCTATTATGCATTCGATACGCCAGAAGAATTAACCGAAATGCGCGAGCGACTCACCAAAGCCAAGGTGGCTTCTCCGCAGTATGATGCTGTTTCGCGTCAAACGATGAAAAACAGCCTTACACTTTCGGAAGATGACGTGAATGCCCGATTGGCTGATGGCGAACCGTATGTAATTCGCATCAAACTTCCGCGCAAAGAAGAGGTTCGTTTTCACGACATTATTCGGGGGTGGGTAGTGGTGCAAACCGCCCAAATGGACGATAAAGTGTTGTTTAAGTCAGACGGTATGCCTACGTATCATCTTGCCAATGTGGTGGATGATTATCTCATGAAAACCACCCACGTTATTCGTGGGGAAGAATGGTTGCCCTCTGCGCCATTGCATGTCTTGCTCTATCGTTATTTGGGTTGGGAAGAGGTGATGCCGCAGTTTGCGCATCTTCCGCTCATCCTAAAGCCCGATGGAAATGGAAAACTGAGCAAACGCGATGGCGACCGCCTTGGGTTTCCTGTGTTTCCGCTCAATTGGCTCGACCCACATTCGGGCGAGCAAAGCAGTGGCTACCGTGAGCGTGGGTATTTTCCAGAAGCGTTTGTGAACATGTTGGCCATGTTGGGTTGGAATCCGGGTACTTCGCAAGAAATTTTTTCGCTGGAAGAATTGGTTCAGGCATTTTCGTTGGAGCGCGTGGGTAAATCGGGCTCCAAGTTCGACCCTGAAAAAGCCAAGTGGTTCAATCAACACTATCTGCGCGAACGTTCGGATGCAGAGTTGACCACCTATTTCGCAGCCGATTTGGAGAAACGTGGCGTGAAAGCCGATGCGGAGTATGTGCTTAAAGTTTGTGCGCTAGTAAAGGAGAAAGTGCAGTTCATCAGCCAATTTTGGGATTTTGGATTCTACTTCTTCCAAGCCCCCGAAACATTTGATGAAAAAGTGATTGAAAAACGTTGGAATGCCGAAGCCAAAGCTTTTTTCCAAACCTTAACCACCGATTTGGGAACCACAACCGAATGGACAGCCGCTCAAATTGAAGCGCAATTTAAAGCTACAGCCGAGCGTTTGGGCACGAATCCTGGCCAAGTAATGCAGCTTTTTCGTGTTCTAGTAAGCGGTCAACCCGGTGGTCCTGTGCTTTTTGATATGTTGGAGCTTTTAGGCAAGCAAACCGTTACTGAGAGGCTTAAATCTGCCGATTCTAAGTTGGCATGAACCAAACTCTGCATATAGAGGATATTCAACTTCACGCCTATCATGGGTGTTTGGAAGAGGAAGCTAAGATTGGAGGAAAGTATCGCGTGGACATCAAAGTTGTTGCAGACCTCGAGTTGTCTGCCATTGACGATGATTTAAGTAAGACGGTCGATTACGTGGTGGTGTATGACCTTGTGGTGCAGGAAATGGCTATCCGTTCCAAACTTATTGAAGCTGTGGTGCGAAGAATTGCGCTGCGTTTGGCAGATGCTTATCCATGGGTAAGCGAGTGGGAGGTGAGTTTAACCAAATATAACCCGCCAGTAAATGGGCATCTTGGGCAGAGTAAAATCGTTTGGAATCACCCAAAAAATCTCTAGCGTATAAAAGAATTGGATTTATATCTTTGACGCCCCAAAAGGTCGTGTGGCCGAGCGGTTAGGCAGAGGTCTGCAAAACCTCGTACAGCGGTTCAAATCCGCTCGCGACCTCAGAATGCAAGAGGCAGTTTCCATTTGGAAGCTGCCTCTTTGCTTTAACCCGAGATTGAAAAGCCATCTTTGAACTACACTATTATTTTCGAAGCGGTAAAAGCTGCATTGGCTGGCGGCAAGGTCATTCTTGAAGTTTACGGAACTGAATTTTCAGTTGACATTAAATCAGATAATTCTCCGTTAACAGACGCTGATAGAAAAGCGCACAATAGCATTGCGGCTATTTTGGAGCAAACCAATATTCCTATTTTAAGTGAGGAAGGAAAAGATATTCCTTACGCGGAGCGCAGCAATTGGAAGCAATTTTGGTTAGTTGACCCGTTGGATGGCACCAAAGAATTTGTGAAACGCAATGGCGAATTCACTGTGAATATCGCCCTAGTAGAAGCCGGTATTCCTATCGTTGGAGTAATCTACGTGCCGGTAATGGATATTCTTTATCTTGGTGTAAAGGGTCAAGGCGCTGTAAAAGTGGACCATTTTGCCACCAAGCATTTTGCTGATTTAGAAAGCATAATGACAGGAGGTATGCAGCTTCCCATAAATTCTGGAAGAACGCTTTACACCATTGTGGGAAGTCGCTCGCACATGTCAGACGAAACGCTTGTCTATGTGGAACAAGCACGTGCCCAGTATGGCGAAGTAGACATGATTTCTATGGGCAGCTCCTTAAAACTTTGTTTGGTAGCTGAAGGTGCTGCAGATGTTTATCCACGATTTTCGCCTACTATGGAGTGGGACACTGCTGCTGGTCAAGGTGTAGCCTTGGCGGCTGGCTGCGCGGTAACTCAACAAGATGGCATCACGCCATTGCAATACAACAAAGAGAACCTTCTTAACCCGTGGTTTATCGTTAAGCGCTAAGGGGCTCAACCTTTTCGAGAAATACCAACGCTGCTCCTTGCAACCATCTATAGCCAAGAGTGAGGTTGTATTTAGCTTCTTTCACGGCTAGCGTTGCCCAAATGGTGTCTTCAGTCAAGTGAAGAATAGAGATAGGCTCGCGAAAATCGTGTTTCTCGGTTGACTTGTATTTGTATGCGGATTCTTTCGCTGCCCAAAGTAGCGTTGCCAATTGCATATCAGGCGCCATGAGCTGTTCGCTTTCCTTTAAATAGCGTTCGCGAAGCTTTAGAATACGGGGAGAAATGGCCTGTACATCCAACGCAACAGGCCCATTACCCAACATCACACAAGCAAACCCATCGGTGTGAGAGATGGATACATAAAGCGGACTATTGCTCAGTTTAGGCCGGCCATCACTTTCCTTTACCAATTCTGGAACAAACCCAAGCATTTCTGCAAGCAACACCCTCGAGGATTTTCGTTGCAGCGATGTGCGTGGATGTGCGGCTGTTTCTGTGCGTGGGTCAATCTGAAACAATGGAGAATACAGTTCAGGCTCTGAGCCGTCAATTTGCCAAATGCCTACACGTCCATATTCTGTGGTAATGTTTTGGATTAGCGGCATGGTGCAAATCTGCGAATACTTATCAATGCAAGCTGCTTGCATCTATTAGCAAAAAGTCTGTTTATTCCAACGCATTCAACCAAAAAGGGGTCACGTTCCGAAGAACGTAACCCCTTAAGTATGAAGCTCCCCCTCTTGGGCTCGAACCAAGGACCCTCTGATTAACAGTCAAATGCTCTAACCAGCTGAGCTAAGGAGGAATTTCGGGCTGCAAATGTAATAGGCTAGGTCAGATAATGCAACACTTTTATTGAAAAAATTTGGAGTCAGTTTTACCGATACCTTTGCCGCCCTAACCAAGATAAAATAATAGCTATGAGTAGTATTTTAACGGTAGGCACCGTTGCATTTGATGCCATTGAAACGCCATTTGGTAAAACAGACAAAATAGTTGGTGGAGCAGCCACATATATTGCGCTTGCTGCATCTTATTTCAACAAACCCGTAAATATGGTGTCTGTTGTAGGAGATGATTTCCCGCAAGATGCCCTAGACAATCTTAAAAAGCATGGAGCTGATATAGAAGGTATTCAAATCAAGAAAGGGGAGAAAACTTTCTTTTGGAGTGGTAAATACCACAACGATATGAATAGCAGGGACACATTGGCAACTGAGTTGAATGTATTGGCCGATTTCAGTCCTGTAATCCCAAACCACTATTTGGATTGCGATTTTTTAATGCTTGGAAACCTTACTCCAGCAGTACAAAAGGCGGTGATGGATCAAATTCCTGAGAAGCCGAAATTGGTGGTAATGGACACCATGAATTTTTGGATGAACATCGCCATGGATGAATTGAAAGCCAATATCGCTCGGGTTGATGTACTCACCATCAATGACGAAGAAGCACGTCAACTCTCTGGAGAATATTCCTTGGTTAAAGCCTCTAAAAAGATTTTGGATATGGGTCCAAAATATCTTATTGTGAAAAAAGGCGAGCACGGTGCGCTACTATTTAATAGAGAAAGTGTGTTTTTCGCGCCTGCGCTTCCGTTAGAAGAAGTATTTGACCCCACAGGAGCTGGAGATAGCTTTGCAGGTGGTTTCATTGGCTATTTAGCCAGCACACGTGATATTAGCTTCGAAAACATGAAGCGCGCTATCATATTTGGTTCTGCTATGGCTTCGTTTTGTGTGGAGAAATTCGGAACCGAGCGCTTACAAAACTTAACGCAACAAGAGATAGATGACCGTGTTCAGGATTTCATCGATCTTGTTCAATTCGACATTTCGTTGGTTAACGATTAGTTGGCCTTCTATAGGAATCATTTACTAAAAGAAAAAGCCCAAAAGCATCAATTGCTTTTGGGCTTTTTTATTGATTTCTGTTTGATGGATTAGCCCTCTAAAGCGGCTGCACCTCCAACAATTTCCAAAATCTCGTTAGTAATAGATGCTTGACGCGCTTTGTTGTAGGTCAGCTTAAGTTGTTTTAGCATGTCAGAAGCGTTGTCGGTTGCCTTGTGCATCGCTGTCATACGTGCTCCGTGTTCAGAAGCATGGCTGTCCAATACGCCTTTATACAATTGTGTTTTTAGCGAGCGAGGAATAAGATCCAACACTATCTTAACCTTTTCAGGTTCGAAGATATAGTCTGTAGTTCCTTTAGTAACAACTTGGGGCGGTGCAACTGGCAAATACTGTTCGCGAATCGTTAATTGACTTGCGGCATTTACGAACTGGTTGTAGAAAATCTCAACACGGTCATAAGTTCCATTGGTATAACCTTGCATTATTTGCTCTGCGATTGGCGCAATAAGCTCATAACTAAGGTTTTCAAACACGTCATTGTACGATTCGATTACATCGTATCCACGTCTTTTCATAAACTCACCAGCCTTTTTACCGATGGCAATCACCTTAATTTCCTTGCCTTCAAAATCGCTGGCAATTGCCTTCAATACAGCCTTACTAATGTTGGCATTAAATCCACCGCAAAGTCCACGATTGGAGGATATAACTACCATCAGGACCGTTTTCACTTCGCGTTCAACGCTATACGCACCGCCTTCGCTTGCCTCTATAGTTGCACTCAAATTCTCAAGTATTTCTTTGAGTTTTGATGCATAAGGACGCATACGCGTAACCGCATCTTGGGCTCTACGAAGCTTAGCAGCAGACACCATTTTCATGGCAGAGGTAATCTGTCTAGTAGATGATACCGAGGTAATTCGTTCCCTTACTTCCTTAAGACCGCCCATTCAAGTTCTAATTGAGGATTGACAATCGCAGTATTAATATTGAGCAGTCAGTTCTTTAGCAACTTTCTCCAAAACGGAAGTGATGCTATCGTCAATTTTACCTGCTTTTATTTGGTCAAGGATATCACCGTGCTTAGCGTCCAAAAAGTCGAGATACTCCGTTTCGAATGCACGAACCTTATTTACTGGAATTTTGGTCAACAGACCTTTTGTTCCTAAGTAAAGAATAGCTACTTGTTTTTCTACCGAAACTGGAGCATACTGTCCTTGTTTCAAGATTTCCACGTTGCGCTTTCCTTTTTCCAACACGTTTTTGGTAGCTGCATCAAGGTCAGAACCAAACTTAGAGAACGCCTCAAGTTCGCGATATTGGGCTTGGTCTAGTTTCAACGTACCAGCTACCTTTTTCATCGACTTAATTTGAGCCGAGCCACCCACACGAGATACCGAGATACCTACGTTAATCGCTGGACGAACACCAGAGTTGAACAAGTTCGACTCCAAGAAAATCTGACCGTCAGTAATCGAAATTACGTTGGTAGGAATGTAAGCAGATACGTCACCAGCTTGCGTTTCGATGATTGGCAAAGCAGTAAGTGAACCACCACCTTTCACCAAATGTTTAAGCGATGCAGGAAGGTCATTCATGTCCTTTGCCACGCTATCGTCAGCAATAACTTTTGCAGCGCGCTCTAGTAGACGGCTATGTAAATAGAACACGTCACCAGGGTATGCCTCACGTCCTGGAGGTCTGCGCAACAAGAGCGATACCTCACGATATGCCACGGCTTGTTTCGACAAATCATCATAAATAATCAATGCTGGACGACCGGTGTCGCGGAAAAACTCTCCAATAGCTGCGCCAGAGAATGGTGCGTAGAACTGAAGTGGCGCTGGGTCAGAAGCAGTTGCAGCAACAACTACTGTGTAGGCCATAGCGCCTGCATCTTCCAACGTTTTTACAATACCAGCTACAGTTGAACCTTTCTGACCAATAGCCACATAGATGCAGAACACTGGTTTGCCAGCATGAAAGAATTCTTTTTGGTTGATGATGGTGTCAATACAAACAGCAGTCTTTCCTGTCTGACGGTCACCAATAACCAATTCGCGTTGTCCACGTCCAATCGGAATCATAGCGTCAATCGCTTTGATACCTGTTTGCAATGGTTCGTTTACTGGTTGACGGAAGATAACGCCTGGTGCTTTGCGCTCCAATGGCATTTCATACAATTCGCCAGTTAATGGGCCTTTGCCGTCAATAGGTTCACCAAGTGTGTTCACTACACGACCCAACATGCCTTCGCCAACTTTGATAGAGGCAATTTGACCTGTACGTTTCGCAATAGAACCTTCTTTGATACCGCTAGAAGAACCGAGAAGCACAACACCAACGTTGTCTTCTTCAAGGTTAAGAACGATTCCGCGAGTGCCGCTTTCAAAGTCGATAAGCTCGCCCGATTGTACGTTTGACAATCCATAGATGCGGGCAATACCGTCACCTACTTGCAACACGCTACCTACTTCCTGTAGTTCAGCTTCTGTTTTCACACCTGACAGCTGTTCCCTGAGGATAGCTGAAATCTCTGCTGGTTTAATATTCGCCATGCTTCCGATTGTTGTTTATAGTTAATTGTGTGAAATGATTCGCTTCAAACGAAGCCAAGCAATCACATGTATTAAAATCTAGATTCTACTCAAAAATGTGTTCGTACCAAATTCTTGACGAAGTGCATTTACCTTGCTTTGAATGCTTGTGTCCAATTGCTTGTCGCCAATAGAAAGCACAAATCCACCAATCAAATCGGGATTTACGCTTGCTTCCAACTCCACTGTTCCGCCAACTTCTTTTGCTACAATGTCCAAAATTCGCTGCTTTACTTCATCTGTAAGCACCATTGCCGAAACAACTTTGGCTGTAGTTATGCATTTCAAAACCTTGTATTGTGCAATAAAGCTCAATGCAATTTCTCCAAGCACATCTTCCCTTCCATTTTTAGTAAGCAAGGCAAGAAATAATCGTGTTACTTCACTAAGGTTTTTTCCGAAAATAGCATTAAGCACAGCCAACTTGCGAGGAGCATTGATTACAGGACTTTGCAGCATCAAGCGCAATTCGCGGCTACCGCTTACTGCTTCATGAATTAGCAACATGTCTTTGTAGGCATCTTCCAACAATCCTTTTTCGGCCACAAGACCAATCAGGGATTTAGCATACCGTAACGCGACTTTGGTATCCTGCATCTTAGTTCAATTTGATGTCGGCCAAAAGGTCATTCACCAACTTATTCTGTTTAGCCGAATCAGACAATTCAGCTTTCAATACTTTCTCAGCAATGTCGATAGAAAGCGCAGCTACGTGGCTTTTAATCTCATTCATCGCAGCGATTTTCTCTGTTTGAATGCTGTCTTTTGCAATAGAGACAATGCGATCGGCTTCTTCCTGTGCTTTATCTTTAGCATCAGCAACAATCTTATCTTTTATCTCTTTTGCTTCTTTCATTATGGCATCGCGCTGCGCATAGGCATCTTTCAAAATGCGCTCATTGTCCGATTGGAGTTTGGCCATTTCTTTGCGCGCATCCTCAGCAGACATAAGGGCTGCAGCAATGCTTTCCTCACGCTCCTTGATGGTTTTCATGATGGCGGGCCAAGCAAATTTGCCTAGTCCAACCCACACTACCAAAAATGCAATGGTCATCCAAATGATGAGTCCTATGCCGGGGGTAACCAATCCCATAGTTTTATTTTTTAGTGACCTTAATTAAACGAAATCAATTCTTAAAACAATGAAAAATGTGCCCATCACCCCTAACCAACCGTCAGGGGTGGGGCGCATCCTTTTGTTTTTTACTTCATCAAAACGATAAGAAGGCAAACGATGATACCAAAGAAGGCAGCACCCTCAACCAACGCAGCAGCAACAATCATGTTGGCACGAATGTCACCAATTGCCTCTGGCTGACGCGCCATAGACTCAAGTGCACTTCCACCAATACGACCAATACCAATACCTGCACCAATAGCAGCTACACCAGCACCGATACCTGCGCCCATGTAAGCATAGGCAGCGTCAAGAAGAATTGAAATGATTTCCATTGATTTATTTATTTAAGGTTAGTGAATACAGATTGAAAAACGAATAGTTGAGCCCAGTTGTTTGATTTGTTAAACTCAATGATGGTGCTCCTCTACAGCAGCTCCGAAATAAAGTGCAGAAAGAAGTGTGAAAACATACGCTTGCAAGAAGGCTACGAGAAGTTCCATTAAGTTCATGAAAATGCCAAAAGCCAACGATACAATAGAAACGCCATAACCTGCCACCGCCCCATATTGATTGGCGAAAATGAAGATAAGGCTCATAAACGAAAGGATGATAATGTGGCCTGCTGTGATGTTTGCAAACAAACGAAGGCAAAGCACCACTGGCTTAGTGAAAACCCCCATTATTTCAATTGGAATCATCAATGGCAATAACCATACTGGAACACCAGGAGTAGCGAAAATGTGGCCCCAATAGTTGCGATTGGCACTTACGGTGGTAATAACAAAGGTGAACAACGCAAGAACTAGTGTTACCGCGATGTTTCCTGTAACGTTAAATCCACCTAAAAATGGAATGAGTCCAAGCATGTTGGCCGTCCAAATGAAGAAGAATATGGTAAGTAAAAACGGCAAAAAACGCTCATAATGCTTACCAATTGAAGGCTTGGCCACTTCGTCACGAATAAATAGAATGATAGGTTCCATTAACGATTGCAATCCTCGTGGAGCTTCGTTTGGAGCACGTTTGTAGGCATTTGCTACGCTTACAAACACCAACAACATGATGATTACGGTCAGAAGAATGCCGGCAACGGTTTTGGTGATAGAAACATTAATGAAACCTGATGGACGACCATTAAAGTAACCCTGCCAGCTTTCTTCTGAATAGCCCATGCTTTTGGCCGTAGCTATATCCAACGAATCAGATTCGGACATTGGATTTTTGGAACCCAAACGAATTACATGACCGTTATCTAAAGCATAGCGATTATGTGCTCCAAGTCCATGATGAAAGCTAGATGACAAGAAAACGCTTAAGCCATCTTCGTTACTCAACATTATTATCGGAAGAGGAATTGCATAATGGTGCTCGCCAATGGTTATCAAATGGATGTCGTGTGCATCCATCACGTGATGCATTATCATTCCTCCTGCATCGAACTGGCCGTCAGAACCACCAGAAGCAAGCGCTCTACCTTGCAGTAAAATGAAGGTGGCGAGGAGAAGGAAAATGGCTTTGAAAGCCCTGTCAGTTCTATGTTTCAGCATTCTCAAGGACCGGTTTCTATACCGCTCGAAATTTCGGCTGCAAACATAGGGAAAACAAAACCTCATTTGCAAGTGCGAAAATTCGGAAGTTTTCAACGGTTTTTGAGCGCTGTATCATTGGGTGAAGACTTCACTTTTGGAAGTAAACTGAATAGCTCTAATGCGGTGAAAAGCACATAGAGAATGAGGAAAAGAAGTAGTACTGGAATACCAGCTTCCTTATAAATTACCACATAGATAGAGATGGAAAGCAAATAAACCATCAGTTTAAGCCCTGTGATTCCCATAAAATAGGCCGGAAATCGCTTTGGACTCTCCTTTAAAGACGCAAGTACTCCAGCATGAATGGCCGAGGAACTTAAAACGAAGAATAGGAGAACCAATGGGAAATGCGAATGATAAAATCGTGCAGCGGCAAAGGTGCCCACTAGGAAAGTACTAACCCCAACAAGGACCGCAAGTGCAGATGATTTTAGAAAGTAGTTCAATAGGAGAATGGTTTATTCGGGCTTTTTCCCGTCCAGTTCACTTTTAGTTGGAGTCTGTTTTAGTAGGTCTTTCACAGCAAAAACCATGGAAATAATTACGCCCAAAATAGTAAGGCCTCCTGTGAAGAACGGTACGGAGGTATGGAAATGCTTGTCGAGCCACCTGCCCGAGAAAACACCCACAAGAATAATGGCCATCATTTGGGTTGCCATTCCAGAATAACGGAGTATGGCGTTAGGCTGAGCGCTCTTTTTGGTGATGTTGTTGCTGGTGTTGTGGTCTTGAAGCATCAGATAGGTCTTTAATCACAGCACCAGAACCCATGCTACATGCACCAGTAAACACTGCTCCTGGCTCTATTGCCAGTTTTTTGGTAAGGATGTCGCCTTGCACTTTGGCGGTAGATTTTAGGGTCAACAAGTCGGATACGGTGATGTTGGCTTTAATGGTGCCTTCTATCTCGGCATTTTCGCAGCGAATTTCACCTTCTACTGTTCCGCTTCCGCCAATAACCAAACGACCTTGACACTCCAATGTTCCTTTAAGTATGCCATCAATGCGCAAATTTCCTTTGGCTTTGATGCTACCTTCTATAATGGTGTCGCTGTTGATATGGTTAGGCATAGCAGCAGCGGTGGGTTTTCCTTGGTCGTTGCTTGATTTGGTATTGAACATGTCGCAGTGTTGTTTAGTAACTTTAGACTTTTATTGAGTGGCGGTAAAGATAATGATTCACTTATACCAGCAACCATTTTTAAACAATCGTGTTTGCCTAACTTAACTTTTCTTTTTGACAATGAATGCCATTCGCACTTTTTTCGAGAGTAAAATAGATGAGCATATTGGAGATGATGTACCGGGATTTTCGGGTTGGCTGCGTGGCACCATTCGAAAGGTGGAAGATAATAGCATGACCATTGAAGTGTTGATTCGGCCAGAAATGTGCAACCCTGCGGGCACATTGCATGGGGGCATTCACATGGCTATATTGGATGAGGTGATTGGCATGACTGTGGCGGCCATGGGCAACGAAACTCATTTTGTAACCCTTAATATGACCTCCGATATACTGCGCAGTGCCTTGGCAGGCGAGGTGGTAACGGCTGTGTCGCAGGTGGTGAAGCCTGGAAGGAAGGCCATACATATTATAGGAAGCCTTACCAATGCTCAGGGCAAAGAGCTGTGTCGCTGCACACAAAATATGGTGTCGATTGGATAATCGCGATTGCGGCTTGCTTCATTCTTGGGTATAGCCCCATTTTAGCAATTCGCTGGCAATGATGTGTTGCGATTGTTCGCGCATGGCATTGGCATCATTTGCTGTTAATCCCTTTGTTGGGATGGGTTTGTGCACCGTGACCCGCGAAATTCCCGGATGCCCACCTTTCCACACATGGGGCTTGGCGGGCAGCAAGCGCCAGCCGCCTATGAAGGTGACAGGCAAAATGGGCACTTGCACTTCGATGGCTACTTTGAACGGGACGTTTTTGAAGGGCAGCATCTTTGGGGTGTCGGCCGGAATGATGGCTTCAGGGAATATGGCTACCGAAATTTCTTTTCGAATATCCTCTGCCACCCGTTGGTAGGTTCCATAGGAAGCGCGTGCATTGTCGCGGTCTATAAGGATGTCTATTTTCTTTAAGAACATATTGAATAACCACCAACGGCCCAAGCCAATGCGACCCACAAAATGGAAGTAGATGGGTATGGCGATGTAGGCCTGCATTATGTCTAAAAACGAAGTGTGGTTCAGTACAATAATGTAAGGACCGGGGTCTAGCTGTTCTTCTACCTCGGTCAAGGTTATTACTCCCATGGGCCATGTGATGAGGTGGGCCCAAATGCGTTTGAGGAACATGACCTGCGGGAAAAACGGCTCGTAATGCACAAAAACAACGAAGAAGGGAAGCAGCGGAATCAGCGTGACGAATGTCATCGCAAAAAACAGATAGCGCCAAAGTACCCGCAACGGGCGAAGTCGTACTCTCATGGTGGCAAAGCTAATGGTAAGAACTAGGCAATTATTAAATTCAGTTAGGCTCGATTCTACACGAAGTCTTAGTTTGCACTAAAGAATAAATTCCCCCATTGCCTTGCTATCTTCGCCCGGTGCAGCAACTATCAGCGGTTATTATTACACATAATGAAGAGCGCAACATAGGGCGGTGCATTGCATCGGTGCAGGGTGTGGCGGATGAGGTGGTGGTGGTAGACAGCTTTTCTACGGACGCCACAGCTCACATTTGCTTGGAACTTAGAGTACGGATTGTGCAGTATCCTTGGGGTGGATATAGCTCACAGCGCAACTATGCCGTTGGCTTGGCGACACACGATTGGGTGCTGGCCATTGATGCCGATGAGGAGTTGTCGGATGCCTTGCGCCACTCCATTTTGGCTGCGAAGAAGGAGGGAACCCATCGCAACTTCAAATTCAATAGGTTGACCAACTATTGCGGCACGTGGATTTATCATTCGGGGTGGTATCCCGATACTAAATTTCGGTTGTTTGATAGGCGTGAGAGTTTGTGGCAAGGTGCGATACACGAACAATTGTCGCAACCCAAAACGGAGGTACGCAAGCTGAAGGGCGACTTGCTGCACTACAGTTATTCGAGCATTTCGGAACACCTAGACCGCAATAGGCACTATGCAATGCTATCGGCCATGGAGCTTCGCGATACGGGAGTGCCACCTTCACTGCTGAAAGTGGTGTTTAGTCCGTGCATCAAATTCATGAAATTTTATGGTATAAACCGTGGGTTTTTGGATGGATATTCGGGGTTGGTTATTGCGGCTATTTCTGCTTACGGCACCTTTTTGAAATATGCGAATCATTGGGCGTTGGCTCGCAAAACCACCACGCCATGAGGTTTTCCATACTCATACCCACATGGAACAATTTGGAGTATTTGAAATGCTGTGTAGATAGCATTCGCAAGAATTCGCGGTTCGAACATCAGATTCTCGTTTTTGCGAACGAAGGCACCGATGGCACCACCGAATGGCTGGAAAAGGAGGGCATTTCATTTCTACATTCTAAAGAAAATGTTGGAGTTTGCATTTCGCTAAATGCGTTGTTTGGACTGGCTGATGCGGATATTATCTGCTATGTGAATGATGATATGTACTTGTGCCCCATCTGGGATGTGCCGTTGGTGGAGGAAATTGAGGCTATTGGACATGCTAAGTTCTATTTGAGTGCCACGATGGTGGAGCCAGTGGCAACAGGAAATAGCTGCGTGTTGGCACCATTTGCTTTTGGGAACGCACCATCCAATTTTGATGAAAAGGGATTGCTTTTGGCCCTTGAATCGGTGCATAAACCTGATTGGAACGGCAGTACGTGGCCGCCAAATGTGATGCATCGCAGCATGTGGGAAGCCATTGGCGGATATGGCGAAGAATATAGTCCGGGGCTATATTCTGACCCCGATGTGAGCATGAAATTGTGGACACAAGGGGTTAGGATTTTCAAAGGCGTGGGCGCAAGTAGGGCGTATCATTTCATGTCGAAATCTACAGGACGGGTGAAAATGAATGATGGCAAACGCACCTTTCTTACGAAATGGGGCGTGAGCTCGTCATGGTTTGTGAAACAGGTGCTGAAGCAAGGCCAACTGTATAGCGGTGCTTTGCCTGATGTGCCCATTCGCCCAACCTTGAAAGATCGATTGAAACTCATTTTTGCCTGAGTTATGCGTATTGCTTTGATACATTATCGGTTGGTGCGCAATGGTGGGTTGGAAACGCGGTTGCTCAATTATATGCAGTATTTCTCAGCATTAGGCCATGAAGTAACTGTTATTGTTTCGAAGATTGATACCACTATTGTGGTGCCAAATGGGGTAAAGGTTGTGCAAGTTCAATTAGGTAAGGTTCCCAAGCCGCTTCGCCAGTATTTCTTAGATAAGGCGTTGCGCAAGATTGTAGTTCCGGGCGCATTTGATGTGTCCCTCTCGATGGGTCGAACATCCCAACAAGATTTGGTGCTTTGCCCAGGAAACCACCTTGGATATTTGAAAGCGTTAAGCAAATGGTGGTGGAGTCCGATGGATATGCTCAATGTATATATGGATAGGAAGGCGTTTGCCAACAGCCGTTGCATTTTGGCCGCTTCGCAAATGATGCGCGATGAGTTGGTGGAACTTTATGGAGTAAGTGCAGCTAAGATTAAAGTACTTGGACCACCCATAGAGATTGCAAAGTTTCACAGTACTGGCAAGCAAGAAAAAGAGCATTGGCGAAAGGTGCACGGCTTTTCAGACACCATTCCAACTATTCTTTTTCTCACCACAGGAAATAAACTCAAAGGATATTCGTTTGTGTTGAAGATTATGCAAGCTCTAGTTGGCGAGCCGATAGAACTTGTGATTGCGGGAATGAAACCGATGAAAACCAATCTGCCCAATGTTCGATTTTTGGGATATGCTCAGAATCCTCAAGAACTTTATTGGGCCGCGGATTTGCTGATACTTCCATCCTTATATGAAGCTTTTGGCCAAGTAATTACAGAGGCGTTGCAATGCGGCACTCCTGTACTGGTTTCGGATAAAGTGGGCGCTAAGGAAATCATAGACCCACGAGTTGGCCGAGTATTAAAGGGAAGAAACATCATAGCGTGGAAAAATGCGATACTCGAAATGACTTCGCAAGAGTGGGATATTCCTAGCGATGTGGCACATCAACATGGGCTAACTACCACGCAACATTGCAATCGCATTCTTGAAATTGCCTCTGAAATACAATCGCGCTAATCTTCCTGTTTAGGAACTTTACTGTACACAATAAGTAGTGCGTTCATAAAGGCATACAAGGTGGTGCCAGACTGGGTTCCAAGCGTGTTATCGCTAAGAAATGAAATGGCAGTGAGCACGATTAAGCTCAAATACAGGAAATTTTTCCAAAAGAAGCGCAGGGGATAGAGGAAGGCAAACATGAACCACAGACCTCCAAACACTCCCAAGCAAATGGCTACGGCCATGAACTGATTGTGGGCTATAAGCTGAAATTCTCGGTTCAAATTGCGATTATCTCGTTCATACATTTTAGCGTAAGCATCTACCAATCCGGCTGTTCCCACGCCAAGCACCCAATGTTCGCGAATTATATCTAACCCAACTTGCGTGTAAACCCAGCGCTGAATGAGCGAGGCATTGTTCGGGTTGTTTTGAAACCGATACTCTTTTATCTCCCAAAATAGTTGCGCTATTCGCCTCGAAACTCCCCAAGTTTGGGTGTAGCGATAGTTGGTGAACCCCAGTTCGATGTTCTTCACATCCTGCTCCGTCAGTCGGTGAACACCTATGGAATCCTTGCGCAAACCAACCGAAGTCATGTAGCGCACAAGTGTGTAATGCAAATTTTGGCCGCGCAAATCTTCCCCTTCAATAGACATGCAGCTTTTCTTGGGCCACTCTTGTTTCAATTCGTCCCAGCAGACATAATTCCACACGCGATGACCGTTTTCGGTATATAAAACGTTGGTTTCGTGGGCGTAATAGCGGCCATTAGGGGTGAAAACATCTAAGGTTTTATAGTTGAATGGATGGTCTAACATCTGGTTTTGATAGATGTTGAAAACATAGACTGTTCCTGAAATGGCAACCGAAAGCAACAGAACCGCAGCCACGGCTTTAATCCAAAAGTGCTGCGACCGAATCACCAATTGGGCGAGAGCTAATGCGAGCAATGCGGTAAATATGATATAGGCCGTAACAGATTCGAGAAATACCGTGAAATAGAAAAGCCAAATGATGATGATGAGGGTGAAAATCCGTTCGGCCCGCGGCCAGATTTCCCATTCCGAGAACAGAAAATAGCCTAGAATAAAAATGGAAAAAACGGTCATCATCCCGAA
>CAMDOM010000047.1 GCA_945903645.1 Chryseobacterium gleum | reverse complement strand
AAACGAAAGTCCTTGAAGGCGCAATCCATTCAAAATTTCGTTGCCCCAAGCCAATGTTGCACCCAACTGCTGCGGGATATTTGCCCCTTTGGCGTAGAATTGACCACCGTCAAGCCCAATGGCACCAAAAGAATGATAGCGTTTGTCGCGCACCAAGGCCAAAGCCAAATCGCCATTCAAATCATCAAACCACAATCCGCCTTTGAGCGAGGCTGGGCTCAGTCCGTGTTTCTGCGCCCAATCGAAATAATCGGCCTGAAAACGCAAGGCATTGAATGCATGATAAAACGAAATGGAAATAGCGCTAACCACAACACCTTGAAACAGAATGTCTATTTCATCGCGGGCAAAGTCTTTTCCATTCAAATCGATGATTAGGGCCGAGGCTCCTAAGTCCAATTTGTGCAGAATTTCTTCGTTGGCTTGAGCAGCATCCTTCACCAATACATCGCAACACGTGAGCCAATCATTATTTTCTTGATTGAACCGCAATGGCCGAATGGTTTGGCCAAACATGGGCAGTTTCTCGGTTTCCGACCGGAAATATGCGGGATGAGCTGAGAAACCATCGCTTTCTTTCCACAAGGGAAGTGCGTTAATATCTGCACCTTTTAGTTCTTCTTCCGTTAGTTTTTTCCATACCGCATCATCGGTTGGAATGAAGGATTCGAATAGTTTGCTCATAGTCCAAATGTAAGGTTCAACCCATTACCCAATTCCGAACAATTTTCAATCCATCTGGAGTGAGTAAACTCTCGGGATGGAACTGCACTCCAGCCACATCAAATTGCTTATGGCGTATGCCCATTACTTCTCCATGGGCATCAGTGGCGGTAACTTCTAAACACGCGGGAACCGTGGCTTTATCTATAACCCAAGAGTGGTATCTCCCGGTTGGAAACTCGTTCGGTAGCTCTCTAAATAACGGTTCATCGGCAATCACAACTTGCACAGGAACTGCGACACCATGCAGCACTTTATTCAAGTTTTTTAGTTTGGCACCAAATGCTTCTCCAATGGCTTGATGGCCAAGGCACACGCCAAGTATGCGTTTGGAGGAAGCATAATGCGAGATAAGCTCAGGCATTATACCTGCATCTTTTGGCAATCCTGGCCCTGGTGACAGCACAATGGAATCAAACAAGTCCAATTCATCAAGGGTAATTGCATCATTCCTACGCACCGTTATTTCATCGCAAAACTGCTCTACATAATGCACCAAATTGTAGGTAAAGGAATCGTAGTTATCGAGAATGAGGATGCGCATATTGCCTTAATTGCTCGGAAAGGCAGTTCCTTTCTTCTTCCAATCCTTGCCTTCAATCTGATAGGCAATGCCAAATTGGAACATATACGCAGGCTGAAAATGAGTAAATGGATGCTCGGATGTTTTCATATCGGAGTAGGAAGATTGGCGCGACCGCAGCAAAACATCTTCGCCATAACTTCCTAGACCTGCACCCAAGGCAAGTCGAACAAAGAGTTTTTTGCAAATGTTCCCGCGCACTCCAATTCCAAAATGGTGTGCAATTCCGTGGTTCTTCACATCGCGCACAGCACCATACTCGTCTCCTGCGTCAGTAGTTAACATCACATCATTTCGCGAACGCAAAAAGGCGTAGTTCAAATCGTAAAACAAAAAGGGCGCAACCCTGCGATGGCTGCCAATGGGAAAATAACTGTAGGTGAATACCGCGCCAAATCGCGCCCACGTATCTACATGCGTAAATAAATCTTGATGCCAAATGTGGGTTCCAAGCGAAAAAGCGTGTTTTTTTCGGGTATGCAGAATTCCAACGCCAACTACTGCGCTTTCGGTGTAGGACATGCCCGAATAGGTCAGTTCGATGCCCCATTGTGGACTGGGAACTGGTTTTCTTACGCTATCGGCTTGTTGCGCCCAAGCATTTCCAACGATAAAAACTAAAGCCAGAAAGGATTGAATAAACTTCATTTTGACGGCTAACTTCACTTTCCAAATAACGTATTTTGCATCCTTACTCGCAAAATAAATTCGCTATGCAACACGCTACTGCCGACTTATGTGATGAATACATTGACCGCCTTCAAGTTGTGGACCCCATGTTTGCCGATTTTGGAGGCATTGGAATGTTTGAAGGGGAAATTTATACCCTAAAAGTATATGAAGACAACACGTTGGTGCGGACCATTATAGAAAAAGATGGTTCAGGAAAAGTGCTCGTTATAGATGGTGGAGGTTCGTTTCGGTGCGCTTTAGTTGGCGATAATCTCGCTGCTTTGGCGGTAACGAACGGATGGCGGGGCATCCTTGTTTATGGGTGCATTCGCGATGTGCGCCAAATAATGGATATGGAACTTGGCGTGAAGGCTTTGGGGTCAACGCCTGTGAAAAGTGTGAAACGGAATGAGGGCCAAGAGAATGTTCCAGTGCGCTTTGGTGGAGTTGATTTTATTCCTGGGCATTATTTGTATGCCGATATAGATGGCATTGTAGTGGCAGAATGCCAGTTGATTCTTTCGGAGTAAGGATGGTTTAACCTATCTGGAACAATTGCAAGAAATTATTCTTGTTGCTTGCTACAGAATAATGGTCTTCAACAGTTTTACGAGCGGCCGAAGAAAGCTGTGGAAGCTGTGCAGGATTGGAAAGAATAGTTCGAAAACATTGCTCCCATTCGGTATCCGAATCGCAAATCCAACCGTTGGCGCCATGCGAAACAATTTCTGTGTTCACACCAACGGGTGATACAATAGCTGGAATGCCCAAAGCCATGTATTGCAGCGCCTTGAAACCACATTTTCCTTGCGCCCAACGGTCGTCTTCCAAAGGCATTATTCCTACATCCATCTTCAACAAATCTTCAATTTCGGTTGATTTGTTCCATGCAACAAACTGGAAGTTGCCCAGTTCAAATTGTGGATTGTGGTCGGCAATAACCAGCAGTTCAAAATCAAATTCCGATTCCATTTTTTGGAGAATAGGAATTATGCGATGCAGGTATTTCATGGTGGAATGCGTGCCCGTCCAGCCAATTTTTGTGCGTGAAGCGGAATAAGTCTTCACCCGATTATGCAGGTTTTCGGTGTCGATAGTGGTGGGATTGACGCATGCATGCGCATTAAATTTGGCAGCGTGATGGCGCAGATAGGCGTTTCCACAACTCACTTTCCAAGCCCATGATGCCGTGTTTTCGGCATTGCGATACCGCTTAAAAAACGTAATAAACGGATTGGAAGCAGAGGTGTTTGAAAGCCAAATGGCATCATCAAAATCGAACACCACTTTCTTGCGAAACACTTTGGTAATAAGCCACTCAAAAACGGGTGGACCAATAGGTGCAGCTTCGCGATGAATAAAAACTACATCAAACTTATGGAGAGTAAACAGGTCGAGGATACGCTTACAAAACCCCAATGCTACTTTCCAGATCTTGAGAAAAAGCTTGCCCGGCTTATAAAGGATTTGCATGGCCTGTTCATCCAAAAAAGGGCGAACGCTAAAGGAAAAACCACTTTCGGTGAGCAAATCGAAGTACTGCTCGAAACGGAAGCGCTGGCTGGGCGCAATGCCCAATGGATAGGGTACTATAAAAAGGATGCGCTTGGCCGGCTTCATCATTGGGAGATTGGCAAAAATAGGCGATAGGACTATTCTTCGAAATTCAACTTCCAGACAGATACTAAGCGGTCGTCTGATACCGATACAAGAGTACAATTATCTACCCAAAGTAGTTTGTTGACTGAAGTTCCGTGGCCAGCATTGTTGGCTTTGTTGATGGTGGTTAAGGGTTTCAAACTTGCTGCATCCCAAATGCGGATGGACTTATCCTTGCTACACGTAGCGAAATACTTGCCATCTGCCGGGAAAACGATATGATTCACGGTGTACATGTGCGGAATTATGTCCTTCTGCAAGGTATAATTATCCGCTACCGACCATTGTCGCAAATGCGCATCGCGACCACCGCTCATCAAAAACAACCGATCTGGAGAATAGGTGAGCGAAAACAACGAATTGGTATGATGGGTTAATTCATACTTCAAACTTCGATTTTCCAAGCTGAACACTCGAATGGTGTTATCGGAATACCCAACTGCAAATTCCTTCCATGCTGCATTTATAGCAATGGTGCGGGCTGCTTGTTCGGTGGGGCGAAACCGTGTAACGATTTGCCATGAAGCGAAATCTACCACCGAAACCGAACCATCGCCACAGGCCACAAACAGCAAATCGTCCAGTACTTGAATGTCGAAAATGGCGGCATCCGTAAGTTTTAGCGAGCGGAGTTGTTGCTTCGTTTTTAAGTCGATAAGATGGATGCCCTCAAAGTTCTGACCTACGATAATCTGCCCATCGCCCACAAGGCAAAGCGCATAAATGGTGTTGCCCACTTTAGCCACCACTTCGCCAGAATCTGGCGCGTCTAGATTCCATTGCACCACCATGCCGTCGGCTCCTGCGGTGTAAAACAATCGGCTACCCGCAAAGCCCGCAACGGTGTAGATGCAGTCTTGATGCCCATGGCAAGTGGCCAATTTTTCTACTCGCATTCTGGATGAACAGATGGTTTTTTAATGGGAGAACAGCAATTCCAATAGCTTACTTGCCCCATGTGGACGGGGACCTGCGCCATTCGCGGAGCAAAGCCAATTGCCCTTCATTGACCTGTCCTGCGGCCTGAGCACGCGGCAACAGGTTGTCGTAGTTGGAAAGCGTAATGAGTTTGCACTCGGCCGCTTTGAATGCTTCATCAGCAAGAGGAAAACCATAGGTGAAAATGGCCGCCATGCCGATGACCTCCGCACCTTCGGCACGCAAGGCATCCACCGCTTTGAGGCTGCTGCCACCCGTAGAAATAAGGTCTTCGATTACGGCCACTTTGCTATTGGGCGGAAGAAACCCCTCTACCTGATTGCCCATGCCGTACTCTTTTGGTTTGGGGCGCACATAAACGAAGGGCAAATGGAGCAACTCGGCCACTAGAATGCCTTGGGCAATGGCACCTGTTGCCACGCCTGCGATGACCGTGGCGTGCGGATAATGACTCCTCACCACATCGGCCAAGCCGTGGGCTATGAGTTTGCGCACATCCGGAAACGAAAGCGTTTTGCGATTGTCGCAATAGATGGGCGATTTCCAGCCGGAAGCCCACGTGAAAGGCGCATCGGGACGCATTTGCACAGCACCGATGCGGAGCAGGTTATCGGCTACTTTAGCAGCCAATTCAGGGTTCAAAATGTTCATGGGGCAAAAATACAGGGTTTTCATTCGCGAAGGGGGTATATCGTTTTACGCTGATGATGTGGCGCTCGCTGAAAGCGGACAAAAGGTGGTGAAAAATCCCAAGAAGGACGAATTGCTGGGTATTATCCAAGCATTGGAAGAAGGAATAATCACCACCGAAGTGCATGTGGTGGGCGATGTGGAGAAGAACTGGCAGCGGTTTGTGAAACATTTCAAGGTGATTGAAGCAGCGGGCGGTGTGGTGTTAAACCAGCAGGACGAATGGCTGTTCATTCATCGCCTTGGCCGTTGGGATTTGCCCAAAGGAAAACTGAAAAAGGGCGAAAAGCCCAAAGAAGCAGCCACCCGCGAAGTGAGCGAAGAATGCGGCATTCCCGAACCTACCATCCTAGCGAATATTACCGATACCTACCACGTTTACCCGCTGCATGGCAAGCGCATTCTGAAGCACACCTATTGGTATTTGATGCGCTCCACCGAACATGCGGGACTAGTAGCCCAAGCCGAAGAAGGCATCACCGATGTGCGGTGGGTGAACAAATTTCAGGTGGCGGTGGTGGCGGCTGATTCGTATGGGTCTATACGGCAGGTGATTGATAGGGCGTTTGAGGTGATGGGGGAATTATCAGGTGGGAAGGAAAATCCTCGAATAGATTGAAATAATTTCTTAGGCATACCATTGAATGTCATGACTTTTGAACTAAGAAAGAATATCGGTCAGTATTTCCTTTTCCTATTCATTGGCTCAATTGTAGCGATGGTCGCCATGGCTGTTATAATAATTAGACAGCATGAAGGACAGGAGATGGGCTGGGCTGCTATTGCGGCCATGACCATGATTGGCGTCAGTTTAAGTATTCCTTTAGTCTTAACAACTGATCACTTCCTTGAAGATTTTTCAAATGAGGATACTGATTGAAAATGAGACAATAACCGTCAGTAAAAACAGTAAGAAGATCGATTTCAAAAAACGCGACATCAAGCATTTTTACCTTGTCAAAGTTGAAGACGGCACAAAGTACATGACGAGCTTCAAGTATTTCATTGTCATATTAAAAACGGGCGATTTTGTCTATGCCACAAGTCTGATTTGAAGTTCCAGAAAATTTATTCAGGAAATTGGCTTATCCGCAGAAGAGATTAATATTTTGCTTCCATATATAGATAAAGCTATAGGAAAAGGTGACCTATCGAAATACAGAATAATTGCTGCAAAACGAATTAAGGTGCTTACTTTTCCAGAAGGGTAGTGTTCCACCCAACAAAAAAAGCCACAACCCAAATTGAGTTGTGGCTTTTTTAAATTAATAGCTCTGTTAAGCTCAGTTCTGAGCCTCCTGTAATTTTATCAAATTCAATGCGCTACCCGCACGGAACCAGCCAATTTGTTGGTCGTTGTAGGTATGGTTAGCTAGGATGATGTCCTTCGTGCCATCGGCATGTACAAATTCCAGACTCAATGGTTTGCCAGGAGCAAATTGCTTCAAATCGAGGAAATTGATGGTGTCATTTTCCTGTATTTTCTCGTAATCGGCCTCGTTGGCAAAAGTCAACCCAAGCATGCCTTGCTTCTTTAGGTTGGTTTCGTGAATGCGCGCAAAGGATTTCACCAACACAGCTTTCACACCCAAATGGCGCGGTTGCATGGCAGCATGTTCGCGGCTCGAACCTTCGCCATAGTTGCTATCGCCCACAACAATAGAAGGAACAGCTGCTGCTTTGTAGGCACGCGCTACAGCAGGCACTTCGCCAAAACTTCCGTCCAATTGGTTTTTCACACTATTGGTGGCTCCACCAAAAGCATTCACGGCTCCAATCAAGGTATTGTTGCTGATGTTGTCCAAATGTCCGCGGTAACGCAACCAAGGCCCAGCCATAGAAATATGGTCGGTGGTGCATTTTCCAGAAGCTTTCAATAGCAACTTGGCACCAGTAATATTCTCACCGTTCCAAGGCAAAAATGCTTCCAACAGTTGTAAACGCTCACTATCGGGCTTCACTTTTACCACCACACTGCTGCCATCTGCCGCAGGTGCCAAATAACCAGCATCCTCTACTGCAAATCCTTTTGGTGGAAGTTCGTGACCTGTTGGTTCGGCCAATTTCACTTGCTCGCCTTTGTTGTTGGTAAGCGTATCTGTAATTGGATTAAAGTTCAAATCGCCCGAAATAGCTAATGCAGCAACCATTTCTGGTGATGTCACAAACGCATGCGTGTTTGGATTACCATCGGCTCGCTTACTAAAGTTGCGGTTGAATGAATGAACGATGGTGTTCTTTTCGCCTTTATCGGCACCTGCCCTATCCCACTGCCCTATACAAGGTCCGCACGCGTTGGTGAAAATTTTGGCACCTAACTTATTGAAGGTATCAATGAATCCATCTCGCTCAATAGTAAAACGCACTTGCTCAGACCCTGGATTAATACCAAACTCAGCCTTTGGGGTAAGCCCTTTTGCTAAAGCATCTTCTGCTATGCTACATGCGCGAGAAATATCTTCATAAGATGAGTTGGTACATGAACCAATAAGCCCCCACTCCACTTTAGTAGGCCATCCGTTTGCAGCACTTTTGGATTTCATCTCAGCAACTGGAGTAGCCAAATCTGGCGTAAATGGGCCATTCACATACGGACTCAAAGTATCAAGATTAATCTCAATTACTTGGTCAAAATACAATTCTGGGTTAGCATATACTTCGGCATCACCAGTTAAATGGGATTTAATTCCATTGGCAAGGTCGGCCACCTCTGCACGGCCCGTGGAACGCAAGTAGCGCTCCATGCTGTTGTCATAACCAAATGTTGATGTTGTGGCGCCAATCTCAGCACCCATGTTGCAAATGGTACCTTTACCTGTACATGACAAGTTAATGGCTCCATCACCGAAGTATTCTACAATGGCTCCAGTTCCTCCTTTGACGGTTAAAATGCCAGCAACTTTCAGAATCACGTCCTTGGCAGAAGTCCATCCGTTCAGTCTACCCGTAATTTTTACGCCAATCAACTTTGGAAATTTCAATTCCCAAGCCATTCCGGCCATCACGTCAACCGCATCTGCACCGCCAACTCCAATGGCTACCATACCTAAACCACCTGCATTCACCGTGTGGCTATCAGTTCCAATCATCATTCCACCAGGAAACGCGTAGTTTTCTAAAACCACTTGGTGAATGATACCCGCACCTGGTTTCCAAAAACCAATACCGTATTTATTGGATACGGATTCTAGGAAGTTGAACACCTCATGGCTTTTGTTCATAGCATCTTGCAAATCGGCTGTGGCACCAACGCGTGCTTGAATCAAGTGGTCGCAATGCACAGTTGATGGAACTGCGGCTGTTTTCTTTCCTGCCTGCATAAATTGCAACAACGCCATTTGAGCCGTAGCATCTTGCATCGCCACACGATCGGGTGCAAAATCGACATAGCTTTTACCACGTGCATATTCTTCGGTGGCTTCACTTTCCCACAAGTGTGCGTAAAGAATTTTCTCTGAAAGTGTAAGCGGACGACCCACTACTTTGCGGGCTGCAGCAATTTTGGCGGGGTACTGAGCGTACACCTTTTTAATCATTTCGATATCAAAGGCCATCTATTTTTTGTTGATTTTGTTAGTAAAAATACCCTTGTTAAGGCAGCGCAAAAGTAAGACGTTCAATAGGGAAAAACAAGTGAATAAAAGCAGTAAGGAATGACGATTTTCCCTCATAAACTTCAAAAAAAAGGCTGACACATTTCTGCATCAGCCTTTTGTTTCAAAATGAAAAAGGGTCTAAACCAACTCAGCCATAGTCTCTACTGAACTTACAGAACCAGTAGCGCCAAACTCTGTGCTTTCGCCCAAAATCGTTTTACCAATGAAACGTGGACGGTCAAAGTGATTCACGTTTTTGTAGCAAGTGATTTGGTAGGCTGTAGAGCTTCCTTGACGGGCAATCTCAACACTCCAACCCAAGAAAATTTGATACTGACGGAAAATGTATTCGCCATACTTAGCCAACACTTTTTCTTTGTTACTCATCCAGTTGTGGTACCAGTAGTCGATGGTTTTGCTGTAGTGAATTCCGATATTTTCGATGCTATGCACTTCAAATCCAGCCTTCTCTATTTGCACCAAATCCCAGCTCACTGGCATAGAAGCATCGGCACCAGAGAAGATGTATTCATTCATAAATAAACCCCAAACAATATCCTCTTGGTTTGGACCATACAAAACACTTTCACGTTCGCGAAGGCAAGCAATTTGGATGTAGAATATACCATCATCCTCAAGCATGTCATAGCACTGTTTCATAAACTTGCGGAAGTTTTTCACCCCAACGTGTTCTGCCATTTCGAGGCAAGAAATTTTATTGTACTTCTTTTTTGGAATATCGCGGTAGTCCATGCGCAGAATTCGCGCTTTGCCTTCTACGCCATTTTCCTTAATAAGCGTGTTTGCCCATTTTGCTCCAGCTTCTGCTATGGTTACACCCGTAGCATCTACACCGTAATGCTTAGCCATGTGCGTAACCAAAGTTCCCCAGCCGCATCCAATATCAAGCAACGTTTCGCCTGGCTTCAATTGCATTTTGTGAGCAATAAGGTCCATTTTATTGTCCTGCGCTTTTTCCAACGACTCATTTTCATCCCGGAAATAACAGCTCGTGTAAATCATACGTGGGCCTAAGAACCAGTTGAACAAATCGTTCTTATCATCATAGTGACTGCGGATGATGCGTTCATCTTGAGCCTGAGAGTGAATAAGCACTTCAGGAATAAAGCGCGTGAGAAAAAACTTGTAGTGGTGTCCAGTAAAATCCCAGGTAAAGATGTCGTTCTTATGCTTCATTACATCCTTAAAATCTCGTTTTAAATCGATTTTCTGATGCATGTAATCTTCAATAAAATGGCCAACAGCCACTTTATCACCAGCATAACGTGACTTAAGACCAGAGTCCTTTACTACAACAAAATCGGCTATTCTATTCATGTTTTGGTTAAAATGGTTCGTAATTAGGTACGGTTTTTCAAGGCGCGCAATGTAGGCAAATACTTACATGCGGAGCAATCGCTCCGTTTATAATTTCACTGGGGCCAACGGAGTCAATTTGCAGTCATAATTTGTCCTGTCGGTGCTCACATTTTTAAAGTTGTTTGGGGCATCTATAAAGGCAAATCGCGCCCCATTATTATCGCCCACACAAATACGATTTTCACCCACATAGTTGCCGTTTTTTGATTCAACAGCTGAATCCATGTGTCCATCAAAAATGACATCAGGCCGATTCACAGGAAACTTGAACAACAACAGCTTCGATAAATCAAACTCCAATGCGGGCAGCGACAACGCATCTCTTTTAATGGTATTGTCATAAATGGCAACTCCTTTGGGGAATGGGTCGAAGCCTTTATCTTCGTGGGGCTTGCGCACCAAATTGTAGCTAATCACTGCAATTCCTATCGTCTTGTTATTCTCTAAAGCGTTATTAAAAATCTCCACCTTTTTGGTAGCTAGCACTAAAATGCCCGTGCCCGGTGGCACTTCGCCAACAATATTGCCCTCTGGAGCGAAATTGCGGAAGTTATTCTCTTTGATTTTATTGTTGAACACTCGAACCAACGAACCATCTTGCGTTAATCCAGGCATATCGAAAATCAGTATACCCCCAGTGTTGCCGTGCGCGTTATTGTCATACACATCAGCACGAATGCAATTTTCAATTTCTATACCCGCCACATTGTGGTAGGCTTCGCATTTGGTTACACTGATATCGCGGCTTTGACCCACATAAATCCCAGCATCTGATGCACCAATGGCAATACAATTCTCGAGCAATACCGTATCGCAATCCACTGGATAGAACGCATAAGCACCGTTGGTTTCTTGCGGTTCACCGGTCCATTCGGCTTTCACATTGCGAATTGTGAATCGACTCACCTTTTGCGCCTTCATCAAATCGCCTTTGGAATCTTGCAACGTGAAGTCTTCCAAAATAATATTGGAGCAATTATCAATACGTAATCCTTCAGCACCTTCCGTTTGCCCTTTAAATGAAAGGACAGTTTTTGCCATTCCTGCACCTTTTATTGTAACGTTCTTTTTCCCTTCTAGCGAAAGCGTTCCCTTAAATGCATAATTTCCCTCTGGCAACGTGATGGTGGCTCCATCTTCCACCATAATAAACTCCGTCTGCAGGTCTTTCTCAATATCCTGCCAATCTGCAGTTGAACTATTCTCTTGCTCTGCCCCACCGCAAGCAGCAAGCATCAACAATATAAGATAAAATGAGAAATGCTTCATTACTTTCATTGTTAACTGATTAGGGTTTTAGTTTTTCATTACGCGGAACGAGCGAGACTGCTGCTCAGAAGTTTGCATCCGAATTACGTACAAGCCTTCCGAAAATTCATTAAGATTTACCGCATATTGGCTGCGATTTGGAACGCGCTGCGCAGATATAGCAATGGTTCTTCCCATCGCATCAAATACAGTAATCTCCAATTTCGATTCAAGGGCATCCTGCAAATCAATCATTACCAAACCATCTGTAGGATTCGGATAGACTAAAACAGTGGTGAATGCATTCGCATCATCCATTCCAGTACACAGGTCAACAGTTAGGCTAGTTGTAGCGGTAAACGGACATTCTTCATATTCATAAACCGAATAAACTATAACATGTGTTCCGATTCCCGCCTGCGCTGGGCTAAACAAATCCCCGCTCATTCCAGCTCCAGAGTAGGTTCCGCCAGCAGGACTTCCTTGCAATTGCACTGCAGCTGCATTTTCGCAAAACGAAGTGACCGGTGCTCCCAACGTCACAGCAATGGGTTGGGCCACAATGACCTGAACATCATCTGTATCAGAACAATTTCCTGACGAAACTTGAACGGTATACGTAGTGGTTGAATTGGGTGAAACCACTACATTAGCTTCCAACCATACTCCATTGTTCCATGAATAACTATCGCCACCAGATGCAACAAGCGTAGTTTCTTCACCTTTACATATTACAACGTCTTCTCCTGCATTTGCTACAATGGCTCCGGATTGAATAGCAAAAGTCAAGGTCTCCACACAGTCATTATCGTCTGTAACGGTCACAGTATACTCTCCTGCTGCCAAGCCTGTAGCTGTAGCAGAAGATTGCACTGGATTTGTATTCCAAGAATACGCCAATGTTCCCGCACCTCCAGTGGCGGTAACTGTGGCAGAACCTGTTGCTCCCACACAAGCATTCACCACATTGCCCACAGACAACGAAAGCAAACATTCTACAGCACCTCCACAGGCCACAAGTCCTGAAATAGAATTTAGTGTTACAATCCCACCTTGCCCATCAGTAACTCGAATTGGCCAAGTGCCAGGAAGCATTGCTGTCGCAGATGCAGAGAATGAAGTCCACACCGTTACCGTTGGAATAGTGCCAAAGCAGAAGTTGCAATTGCCAAACGTACAGCCACTGCAATCTTGAACAGTAGATTGACTCTCCCATGTATAATTACCCGAACCTCCGCTTACTGTAACATTTCCATTAATTTCCAAACAAACACTAAGCTGGGCGCAAGCATTCACCGTTATAGTAGTAGAAGCCACATAACCGCATGAAAGCGTGAAATTTATGATATGCGTGCCTACTCCTGCTGCGGATGGAGTAAACAATCCTGTTGTTGCATTCACCCCTGGTCCACTCCACGTACCTGTTACCGAAGGAGTACAATCGGTTCCAATTGGCGGCATCGCATTCAATGTAAAGGCTGCATCACTAAGACATTTAGCGCCCACGGCAGCAATGCTTGCGTAGCAACATTCGCCAGAAGCCACAATGCTCACGTCATCTATATAATAGTATGCGTAGGGATTAAGCGATGACGGCCCAACATTCACAATCGTTGTATTGGCGTTATTGAAGAAATTGCCGATAGTGAAATACCGCTCACCTCCTACTGCTGTATAGGTCCATTGCAACCGCACCCAATTGGTGGTGTCGGTGATGGGCGAACAGGTGTAGTTCAACTGAGGAACCACATTAATTAAAGAATTGTTTGGACACGCATCGCGCATGTATTCTGAATTCGTGAAATAAACGCCCATGTTGTTGGTGGCATAAGGAACATTGTCGCCACGGCTAACAAACATGGAAACGCAATAGGTTTGACCTCCCACAAGTGGAGCTGTGGTTTTCCCTTGAATGTACTCGCGATAATTGCTCAATGGGTCGTGGGTAATGATGCCCACATAGCGTGTTCCTGTGCGCGCATTCTGCCATCCCAATTCATTATCGGGCATGCCAGTAACCGAAATTCCAAAAACAGTATTGCATGGGGCAAATAAGTCGGGAGATGAGCAACTATCGCCAGCTAAATTGGAATTGGCACTGTTCCATGATGCCGTTAAGTCAGTAGTAAATCCTTCGCCACCAAAATTGCCACAATTGCTTGCAGTAGTTTCAAAACTTGGATTCACTACCAAATTCTGGGCTTGAGTATACGCTGCCGTAAGGGTTAATGCTGCAAAGAGGTAAATGTGCTTCATGATGGGTTAGTTAGGGTTGAGCTACTGAGTGAAATTAAGGGTTGGAATAGGTGTTTGGAGAAAAGATTTCAGCAAGTGCTTCTATTAGTGTGCAATATGGAAGTAGCCCTTTAATGGAGCTTCGATGTTTGGCACTTCCAAAACGAAATAATAGACGCCATCACTCGCCCCATCGCCATCCCAAGGATTTAAATGATAGTTGGTTTCGTCATAACGCTCCTTTCCCCATCTGTCGAAAATGCGCATCCGATTGCCCGGATACAATTCCAAACAAGGCAATTGAAAAGTATTATTTTGATGAACCATGGCACAAAAGCCTTCTATGCCTTCAAAGTCGGTATCTGGATTAAAAACGTTGGGCACTAGGCTAAGGCAAATGCGCTCATCCACCACTATCAAAACCCCAGAAGAATAGGAGCAGGCACCTTCACCAATTACAAGTACGTCAAATTGCGTGGTGGCAACAGGAGCAACTGCAATTTGCGCTACCGAATCGCCCGTGTTCCATAGATATGAACTACCACCAGATGCGGTTAACAGAATAGTATCTCCCAAGCAAATTACCGTATCCGAACCTGCAAAGGCTATCACGGCAGGATATTCAACAATAGTAACAGTATCGGCATTGGTGCAGCCAAATGCGTCCGTCACATTTACAATGTACGTTCCCGATGATAATCCAGTTGCCGATGCAATGGTTTGCTCAGGATTGGTGTTCCACACAAAAGTGGCATTACCAATGTTGCCAGATGCCAAAGCTGTTGCCGCACCGTTTGTCTCTCCATTACACACCGAAACTACATCCACCACATCAACAGTAAGTTCGCACGCTTGGTCGCAAGGAGTTACATCTGCAAGGGATTGAATCAATACAATATTGTTCGATGCATCAACAACCCGAATGGGCCACGAACCTGGTGGAACAGCCGTAAATCCAGTTGCAAACGAACTCCAAACTACCACTTCTTCACCTGGGCAAATGAACGGAAAACAAATGCCCAATGGGCATCCACTGCAATCCAAAACGGTATCGCGAAATTGCCATGTATAAGGAAAGGTGCCTCCATATACATTCAGGTTTCCAAGCGAATCCAAGCACACTTCGGGCTGACCGCAGGCGCTCACCACAATTTGAATGGAATCCAATCCACAAGCCAAGGGCACTGTGGGCGCAAACCGAATAGTGTGAACACCAACTCCCGCAAGCGCTGGGTCAAAACTATTTACGGTTGCATCTCCAATCCCTGGTCCTTCCCAAGTGCCTTCCGCAGGTGTGGCGGTGAGCAAAGCTGGTTCATCCGTTACGCAAAATGGGCCTGCATTGCGGACTTCAAGGCAATTTTGACACACTTGAACTGGCGGAAAACAGGGATCTAAATCAGCAGAAATAATAAACCCTTGTCCACAGGCTATCACCTCGCCATTGCGGTTCACATTTACGTCATATACCGCTCCATTCGTTGCTACAGATGTCAGCGGATTCAGGTTCGAATCGAACTTATACACCCCATTTCCAGAACCCACGAAAACGTTTCCGCACGAATCAATTGCCAAACCTCCATTGTTTGGTGAATTCCCAAGCGTAGAATTCGAACTTCCTCCAGGAATGGGCGCGGTAGCTAAGATACTTCCATCCGAAATGTAGCGCTTGTGTACAAAAGCCCCATTCTGAGTATAAATGAATTCCGTGGTAGCTTTTATCATGTTCACCCCTTGGTTTGTAACGCCATAAGCGGGCGTTCCATACGAGAAGTTGTAGGAGCTATTGGATTGAAACCCAATGTCAAGGTTGGAACTAATGGAACCAACCGAATCCAAAGTGAGGTAATAGAACTTGCCGTTGGGCGAAGCGCACACCGACCGCACTTCTTTAATAGTTGGGAAATTTTGATAGCCTACCACTTCAAAGTCGGTAATCGAACCATCGGTAAGGCTCAAATTCATTATTGCGCCACGATAGCTGCCAATGTTGGTGCCCGACTGAGCCCGCATTCCCCCACAAATCAATTGCGATTGGTCGCAATTGAACGCCAAACTCCAAAATTCCAATTCTGGTCCAAACAACGGATTGGCAGGACTTTCCCAATCCATTACTCCAGCTGCGTTTATTTTACGAACTCTACCCGATGTGCCCGAAGTGATGTAGCTGTTGCCCACCGTATCGGTTATCATGGTGCCTATCCAATAGTTAGCTGAATCCCAAGGTGTATTATACGACCACACTAAATTGCCCAAAGCATCATATTTACGCAAACGCACTGGAGTATCGCCTCCGTAGACATAAACATTGCTATTCAAGTCCGATTGAATGTTCCAAACCTTGTTCGAGTTTTGAAACTGAGGAGTTATCGTCCACGGGTCGATTACCACTGTGCGCGTTACGTCATACTTCCCAACCGAAAACCCAACCATATTTCCCTTTACCACAAATGCCGATGCAATTTCCTCGGATGCATTGTCCTGATAGAATGTAACAGGTGCATGGTCTATAATATCTACAAACTGTGTTGATGTGTGCAGATTTCCATGTGCATCCAACTTTGACGTACGTCCGTCAGAGAATTTCATTTTAACCTTAGAAATATCGCCCCCAGGCCGCACCACAAGCGCATACTTAATTCCTTGCTTGGGATGTATAGTGTATTCTACATCAATGTTGGGATACAAATTCGAATAAACCAACTTGCGCACTCCATACAACTTATCGGTATGGACAGTTCTGCCATCCGCATTCAACAGCGCATAAGTACTATAATCCTTTGTTGCATCTTCTTCGTGAACTACGCAATTGGAATTTGCACCTTCCCAAATTACAGTTACAGATTCAGCTGTCATTAACTGACGCGGCTTGGTTTTATCACCCTTTGTCCTCTCCTTATTCTTAGCCTTTTGCTCCAATCTATAGGTAATTCGATTGGCGTGAAATACCACCAAAGATGCGCCTTCATCCAACGCAAATAGTGCATCACCGCCTTCTGCACCCAGCCTACCCTCAAACTGACCCACATTGCGCACAAAACTGCGCTGGTCCATTAAGGAAGTTTCCCATTTCACTTGCGCATTTCCTTGCAATGAAACAACGGCAAGAACAATGATTGGCAGCAGCTTCAATAAGCGTTTAGGGCTATTTAATGGATTCAAGGCGTTACAATTTTCCTTCATTAAGAAGGGATTTAACATCAATAAATAAGAACGTTTTCACATTCAGCGCCCGAATGTAGGAATTGAAATCCAATCTTGTCTTCTAGCTATCTTCTGCGCAACGGTTGTAGCAAATGCTCCAATCCATTGGTGCGGATTACATGCATAGTGCTCAGCATCATACCAAGCTTACCGGGTGGGAAACCTTGATTGGCAAACCACTCCAAGTAGTGCACCGGCAAATCGCAGATTTTATGGTTCTTGTATTTCCCAAACGGCATGGGATAGGTCATCATTTCTTCCAGCAACTTTGGGTCAGGACCGTTTATCATGGTTGCAAAGGAAGTGCTTCACACTGTAAAAAAGAAAGGGCCGTTCCACTTGCGCAGAACGCCCCTTCCTACAGGTAGTTTCAATCTTTTACCCTTTTGCTTTCAGCGTAACGTTCAAAACAATGTCGTTCGATAATACCATGTCTTTCATGGTAGATGCCCAAGCCACACCATATTTCTGCCGGCAAAATGTCAACGCGGCTGTTGCAGTTCCAGCGGTAGTATCAATGGCAACGGTTTAGTGGCTTGCCAAGTAGGAAGCAACGCCCTCGTGGGTAGCTTTCATTCCATCTTTACCTTTACTCCAATTGGCTGGACAAACCTCTCCGTTTTCTTCAAAAAACTGAAGTGCATCTACCATACGCAAAGCTTCATCCACATTGCGACCCAATGGGAAGTTGTTGATAAGCGCGTGTTGCACAACTCCTGCTTTGTCAATTAGAAACAAACCACGGTAGGCAATCATAGGGCCTGAAGCTTCCAACTCGCCATCTTCGTTGTAATCGTAATCGCCAGCAAGAACACCGTAATTCATAGAGATGGTTTTAGTGCCATCGGCCACGATTGGATACGTTACCCCTTGAATACCACCTGCTGCTTTGGTCATTTGCAACCAGCCCCAGTGCGATTCCTCAGTATCGGTGCTGCACGCAACTACCGCACATCCACGTTTTTCAAATTCGCCCAATTGCTCTTGAAATGCATGCAATTCTGAAGGACAAACAAACGTAAAGTCTTTTGGATAGAAGAAGAATACCACGTGCTTCTTACCAATAAATTGGTCGAGAGAAAATCCAGAAACTACAGTTCCCCCATTTACTACTGCACCTGCCGAAAACGCTGGTGCTTTTTTTCCTACTAATGATCCCATTGTTGTTGTATTGATTTGGTTAAAGCTAAAATTTTGAGCCGCAAAGATACATCTTGAGCAAAAGCAATCAGGCCATCGATACAGAAAGATACGCTAATGTAAAGCCTACGATAATGGCAATCATTTTGCCCAAATTGAACTTATGGCTCTTGTCTGCTTCATATATAATGGTTGTGGCAATGTGTAGAAAAATGCCCACTACCAAGGCCATCACCACACCAAAATACTGCTCGGGATTGGTAAATTGATGTTCCACAATTCCCGAAACAATGCCACCCAATGGCGACATGCAAGCGAAGGCTACTATAAATATCAAGGCCTTTTGTTGGGTAACTCCACTAGAGCGCAGCATGGTGCCCACAATAAATGCCTCTGGAAGTTTGTGGATGAGCACACCCAAAAGCAACGCATCCTCGCCATGGCCATGGCTGTGGGTATGACCAAAGGGCATTCCTTCTAGTAAGGAATGGAGCGCCAAACCAATGAATAATGCAAACGGCACTTTCTTTTTATCGATGGCATGCACATGGCCATGCTCTAATCCTTGAGTAAGCACCTCCAAAAGCACTTGAAACATGAACCCCACCACAATAAATATCCCTGTATTGATGCCGATTACCTGATAGGAATTGGGCAGAATATGGAAAAAGGACAATCCTAATATATAGGCCCCACTAAAGGACAGCGCCAACGTAAATCGTTTGGCGTCTACCTTAGTGTACCATGCCAGCAATCCAGCCGAAAGCGGCAGAAGGAAAAGCAGAATCAAATCTCCCATTGCTGTGTTTTTCGGGTCACCATAATTAATCGGTCGGAAGTAGCTTGGTCAAACGCATCCAACGCATAGTTGCCATAGGTAGCTTCTAGCTGCATTCCTGCCTGCTCAAAATAGGCTTCAAAATCCGCCAATACTAGTGCATCTACTTCTTCGGTAAAAAGCAATTCAGTATCGCCATCATGCACCCGTATGTTCTTTTTAATGGTGTTGGCTTGCAGTTCGCGGGTTATAACAAATCGGACGCCATCAATTACTTTCTCTTCTGCCGAAACCATCAATTCAAGAACTTTGATCACATTCAAAAAGTCCAACACAAAGAGTCCGTTGGGTTTCAAGGCATCGCGTACTGCGTTTATGGTGCACTGGTCGTCATCTTTATTATGGAAATACCCGAAGCTCGTGAATAGATTCAACACGGCATCGAAATGCTCGGCCCAATACAGCTGCCGCATGTCGTGCTCAAAGAAATCTAACCCCGGTTCTTCCAGCTTTTTGGCTTCGGTAATGCTCTCTTCGGCTATGTCTATGCCCACCACTTCGTAGCCCAAACGATGAAGCTCTAAAGCATGGCGTCCTTTGCCGCAGGCCAAATCGAGCAACATGGCATCTTTTGGTACCTGCAATTGGCGCATGAGCAACGCCATAAAATCACGCGCTTCGTCCTGATTCCTATTCTTGTATAGAATGTGGTAATAGGGCGAGTTGAACCAGCTTAAAAACCACTGGTTTACTTCTGAGTTGTTAGGTTCCACGGGAGCGCAAACTTACAGATTTGACAAGCACCGTGGTGCCTCAAATGCAACACGAGAAAACACATTTGAAACAGTGAAACCATCTTTCAATTGAATTTTATCTGTCTGCAATATCTTTTTAGATTTGTAACTGTATTTTTGTTCCCCAAAAATGGAATTGATTGAGCTGTGTCACATGTTAAATTGGAGTAGTTAATGAGTTATCCTTCTCATCATTCATCCTATGATGCTGGAGCTTCGAATGGACGTGACATCTATGACCTTTACAATAGAATGGAGAGCGACAAGATTCTCCTCTCGTTCAAGGGCGATGTAACTTCTGACCTCACCGCTTCTGTGTTGAGCATTATGGAAAAGCGATTGATGGACCTAAACGAAACTCCAAAGCTGCGTAAGAAAATCTACAACGTGATGGTGGAGTGCCTGCAAAACCTTTACCATCATATCGACTCTGCCCCCGATTCGGACAATGAAGAACCCAAAAAGAAGTCGGCTATTTTTATGATTGGACTGAACAATCAGGGCTACTCTATTACTACAGGCAACTACATTGATTCAACCCGGGTGTCAAGCTTTGCGGACAGGCTAAACCGAATCAATGCATTGAACCCAGAGGAACTAAAAGAACTTTATAAAGAAGTATTGAACAGTTCTGAACGTTCAGATAAAGGTGGTAGTGGCTTAGGAATGATAGACATAGCTCGCAAAACAGGCAAAAAACTCAAATACGACTTCATTCCTGTAACGGAAAGCTTATCCTTTTTCAGTTTAAGCTTAAGTATTGATAACGAAGACAACAATTAAACACGTTAAAACCCTGCAAACTCATGGAAGCAATTTCAATAGAAGGTACTCCAAAAACTCCAAAAGTTAGTTTCGATTCGGCTAGCGGAACCTTGCTAATCAAAGGCAGATCTATTCCCGAAAACTCAATCGAATTTTACCGTCCGTTGGTAGATTGGCTCGAATCGTATGCCGCCAACCCGCGGGCTAGCACGGTTTGCGAAATTCAATTGGAGTATTTCAATACGAGTTCATCGAAATGCTTGCTCGACATTTTTAAGAAAATGGAGCAGATGAATAGCAGTGGGCACGAAATTGTAATCAATTGGCATTACGAAGAAGACGATGAGGATATGCTAGAGGCGGGCGAGGACTACCAAAGCATTATCAACGTTCCGTTTAAAATGATTGAGGTGCAAGGATAAAATTACCTAAAACGGAATACAAAAAAAGCCACAGCTTCGATGGAGCTGTGGCTTTTTTTGTCTAACGCTTTAGTTCATTAAACAGGCATCCCATACCACCCGTTCACGTTAAGCATGCAGTGCATTGCCAATTGGCCGCACGCCATCACCCCTAATAAAACGCTACCGTTGAGTTCCATACTTCGAACATTAGGCGCTCCCCTACTCTTCCTTCCCTTTGCGGTTGGGCTATGGGGCGCTTCATCTGCCAGCGCACAGGTGCAAGTGGGTGTGGGTGCTTCGGGGTTCTACAACTTCCAAACAAAAGGATTTGGCGCTGGACTTCGGGTGGAAACCTTTGTGCTGAAAAGCCTTTCGCTAATGGTGCATGGCATGTATTATCCATCGCCAAACATGGTACACGAAGTGTATGGTGGGTTGGATGTGCATTATGCTCCGTTTTACCATCCCATAGTGCGTCCTTATGCCTTGGTGGGTGGCAGTGTGAACTACTGGTTTAACTATGAGACATCGCATTACAAACTGGCCAAACCGCTCAACTTTGTGGCCGAAGTGGGCGGTGGGTTGGTGTTTCTTGACAAACAACTGCGTCCTTTTGTGGAATACCGCTACAACCCTATCTTCTTGGAGGGTAGCATTCATGTTGGACTTATGTTTTTTCCAAAAATTCGCGGAACCGATCGCACCCATTGCCCTGCATACAATTAACTAACCTTAATAACCAAACGCCATGAACATTTCCCTTTCTCGAGTGCTAGTGCCTGCCGCTATGGTAGCATTTGGCCTAAGCATAAGCAATTGCTCGGAGCAACGCGTAGAGCAAAACGATTATGATTCGCCCAACGAATTTATGATGAACAACCGTCCCGAGGAGCAAACCTTTGTATTGGACACTGGCGGACAAGGCCCCATTATTGGCAACCAAGGCACGCGGCTGTGGATGGATAGCAGCATCTTTATGTTTCCCGGAGGTGGCGATGTATCGTACCCTATCATTATAAAACTGGTGGAATTGTATACCCCAAAAGATATGATGCTTTATGCCATGCCTACCGTGGCGCAAGGCAATTTGCTAGTAACGGGTGGCGAATTGCGGGTGCGTGCCTTCAAGGATGATGTGGAACTGGTGCTGAAACCCAATCGGTTTTATCGTGCATTAGCACCCACAACGGTTTCTGACCCCAACATGGGATTGTTTTTGGGCCAAGAAGCAGGAGATATTATTGATTGGACGGAAATTACCGATTTTGTAACGGACTCGCTTGGGCTTGATTCTGCGACTAACTTCTACAACCTATTTGTGCCGCAAATGGGTTGGATAAACTGCGATTACTTTTATGGCAGCGACCCCGATTCACTTACTACCATCACCTTCACATCTGAGGATGATATATTGGACAACGTGATTAAGTTCCTCTATTTCGATAACATTCAAAGTGTAATGCAGGTGTATGGAACCACTTCGGGCATGGTGCCAATTGGGGCGAGTGTGAAATCATTGTGCTTTGCGCTGGGCACATCGGGTGGGATGTATTACCACATGGAGGAATTTAATGTGGTGGTCAACGACACGGTAAATGTGACGATGCAAGAGATAAACGAAGCAGATTTGCTGCTGCTGATGGGTGGATTATAGGTAGTTTTTCCTAACGAAAAGGCCACAACCCGCAGATGGGTTGTGGCCTTTTTTTGTG
>CAMDOM010000046.1 GCA_945903645.1 Chryseobacterium gleum | reverse complement strand
ATCGACAGTCCATTTGAACAAGCAAAGGAAGATCCCGTCCAAAATCACATACAGGGGGTTCTTTTCTGAAAATCACCCAAAACAACCCTCTATCTCAGCGAAACCGCCCGAAAAATCTTCTCCGAAAAAGGTTTAGGACGGGATTGAGTTGAATATAGATTAGCTCCTTGTTGCTCCTCGCATCATTAATATCGCTATTGCCAGGCATATTACCGAGAAAATTCCTAACGGAATGATATGTGGCACTAGTTCTGACAGGCCACCGCCACGCAAAAAGATGACATTGAATGCATCGAACGCCCACGATAGTGGAGACAAATGCCCAATAATCTGCATGGTTTCGGGCATAATTTGAATGGGCACCCAAATACCGCCCAAGGCCGCCATGATAACCACTGAAACAATGCCGAAAACCAACGCTTGTTGGTGGGTACGAAACGATGCTCCTACCAACATTCCATAAGAAATTGCGGTAACGGATACCGCAAATGCCGCTGGTAAAAGTCCAAATGGTGCGGTTCCCAAACTGAGCGCATCAAGCCCCAATTGTGGCAATAGATATTTGCCTACCAACATCATCAGTACTAGTTGCACTGCGCATACCAGCAGATATGCAGCCATTTTTCCTCCGAAATAATGAAATAGAGAGCCCTGTATCACCCACAGCCGCTGCATGGTACCCGAATCCCTTTCGCGCAGCATATTGCTTGCCATAGGAATAACGATGAAGAACATGGCGAAGATTGTCCAGGCCGGAACATTGTGTTGCACGGAATTGGCAGCCACTTTGCCCTGAAGTTCTGTCTTGGCCGCAAGCGATTCATTGATGGTAATCACCGGCCCACCAGTCAGTGTAATTTCCTTCTTCACTCCTGTCATCTTCTCCAACTCGCGGCCGAAGGTGCGCACCAACATATCTGATTCCACCTTCTCCAAAAACTGACAAATGGCTGAACGGATGGAAGTGCGAAATGCACTTTTGGCAGTGGGATCCACCACCAAGGTTATAATCAATGTGTCTGCAACAACTACTGTTTCTTTTTTGACTGAATCGCTCAGCACCAGACCTGAAAGCGTTTGATTGACTAATCCACTTACTTTGCCCTGCATGAAATCGGTTGTTCCTTCAGGAATAATGATGCCTAGTTGATATTCGCCTTTGCGGATGGATTCGCTCAATTCGGATTCAGTAACAGCCTTTCCCCTCAAACTATCGGTGGCGTGAAAAACACCAGAATTTTGAAGCCCTTGGCGCACCAATGTGGCCACTTCTCCTTTGTCGTTGTCCAAAAAAAGAACGGGAATGCTCTGCTCAGTGTAATCTCGGAACGGAGCATCTTGCACAATCGCCATAATGATTACTAGTCCTAAAGGCATGGCAAACAGCACGGCCAAGCCAGCCCTGTCACGCAGCAGCACTAATACTTCTTTCACCGTGGCAGCCCAGAGTCTCATTTGCCAAAAAGTGACGAGTGACGAGTGACGAGTGACGAAGGGCGATATTCCATCTTAATCTCTTAACTGTTTGCCTGTCAATTTCAGAAAGATGTCTTCCAAACTGGCGCAATCAGGATTGGCGGTTATCAGCTCAGAAGGAGTGCCTTGCACTATTAACTCTCCATGGTCGATAATGCCGATGCTGTCGCACATCCGCTCTGCTTCGTCCATGTGATGACTGGTATAGATGATGGTGGTTCCGTTGGTGTTGAGCTTGTGTAAATAGTCATTTATCATAACCCGCGACTGCACATCTATACCCACCGTAGGTTCGTCAAGAAATAGGATTCGTGGATTATGCAACAAACCCACAATGAGGTTCACCCTGCGTTTCATCCCACCAGAATAGGTTCCCACAACTTTGTCGGCTTTCTCTGCAAGCCCGAACTCCTTGAGCAACTGTGTGATACGTGGATTCAGCACTTTGCTAGAAATTCCATACATCGCTCCATAGAATTTTAGGTTCTCGCGGGCAGTCAAAGTATCGTATAGGGCAATGTCTTGCGGCACCACACCGAGTAATGGCTTCACTTTAGAAAGCTCATTCGGAAGTTCATGGCCCAAAACACTTGCCTTGCCAGATGTAGCTTCCAACAGCCCACATAAAATGGAAAGCGTGGTGGTTTTTCCCGCACCATTTGGACCTAACAGGCCAAAGAACTGGCCTTCTTTCACGGTCAAATCCAAACAGTTTACCGCAGGTGCATCGGTACCCGCATAGGTTTTGAACAACTGTTGGATATGGATGGCGGCAGGCACGTCTTTACAATTTCACCTTCATCAACCGCTGAAAAAAATCGCGCTCCTTATATCCGCATTCGTCCACAATATCGGCTAACGCATCGAACGAACCGTTCATGCCATCGCGGCCCTTCACGGCACGGCCAGCCTCGTATGCAAAGGAGCGCCATCGGTCGCCAATGGCTGTCATTTCTGCCGCCATTAATGCGAGTTCGGAAACATTGTAGGTGTCAGCATACTCGCGCAAAAAGGCAGCATACATGAAGCGGAAACCGCCACCACCTGTTCCAATCTCCTCCTGCATCCGCACAACTTGGCCCAAGTAGAGCTTACTTTTACGGTCGCCTTGTTTCTCGGGCCATTTGCGCATTTGTTTTGCTAGATAGTTGATTGCCCGCCCACCAAAAAGCGGGACTGGAATAGTGCCCATATCCTTAGCGGTTGCTTTGATACCGATGATGGCAGCTTTGCGCAAATCCAAACCATCTGGTACCTTGGTTGGAAAATACATCCGTCCATTGGTATTGGGTATTCCTTTGGCAAATCGGGCACGCACCAAGGCGTTGGGTGCAATGATGGCGGGCTGCTCCATGACTGGGTCGCTGACCAAATAATCATTGCCCACTTTACCGTAAATCACAATGTTATGGGCATTGAAATGAAAGCGAAATGCTTTGGGCAAGTAGGGCAGATAGAACACGCTTGTGAGCATACCCACGGGAAGACCTCGCTCCAAGGTTTCGTCTAATTCGCGCATGGCGCTTTCAGGGCTGCGATAGCTGTGGCGCTCGAAACTGATACCTGTACGCTTGCTGAATTTCTTGAATATATCGCCTGGCATGTTGCGGTAACTTGCTATTGGAATGCCATTTATCTTTAGAAAAGGGATGAAACTAAAAAACAACCCTGAGCCAATGCCAAAGGCCATCGGTTCGCTCACTTTTAGCCCATGAAAGCCCATCAGATTGGAGATAACGCCCGTTTCGCAGTGGGCACTCTGGTGATGTTCGAAAGGAGTGTGGATATCAGGCATTCGGAATTTTGTCAACGGTCTTCAATTCATCCACGGTTATTTGAAACACATCCGCGTAGCGCTGCAAGAGCGCTGGGCTCAAATTGTTGAAGGCGGATGGACGAAAATGCCACCACACTCGTCCGCGAAAAATACCCATGTGGTCGGCCAGCATACCCAGTTCCATTAAGTTCTTTTCCATGTGATAGCACAATGGTGACCATTCTCCTTTGAGGAATTGCTGCCTAGCATACTCCACATTTTCATGGATGGCATCCCAAGCCTGTTTCATAACTACGTTCTCAGGTTCCCAGCCAACGCTGGCCACTTTATCGTAGCGGCCATTTTCGTCCACGGCATATTTCACCACCTTGAACTTGCCTTCGAGCAGTTTAGCGTCATCCTGCGGAACTTCTTCTTTCTTCATCTTTTCAAATAAGAGACAAGGGGCGAAGGACGTGAGACGAGAATATTCCAATCACCATTTTCCGCTTACCATTTTCTTTAACCTTCACTCAAAAATACCTTCATCTCACAAGAGGCTACCAATTTTTCATTGCAAAACACATCGCCTTGCACAACAGTCATATTGCCAATCACGTTCCTCTCAGTAACGGTGGTTCGCAACGCATCGCCCACAGACGGCAAAAGATGCACTTCGAAATCTTTCAACGCTGCAATGAAACCCACAGGTGGTTTGGCTGGCCCTTCACCTTTTGGCATTTGGGCGAATGCATAACCAGAACGGATAGCCGCACTTTGTGCAATGTTTTCCATGAGACCAGAAGGCAACAATTTGCCATCGCGCACAAAAAGGTTTCCTTCTTCAACAAAAAAACATGAAGTGGAAGCGGTTGATTCGTGTTGCTCCAATCCGTGAACCATAACTATTGGATCGCGCTGCGGAATAAAGTTAATAACGTCTTCTCTGCAAACAAGCGTGTTCTGCTTCATGCGGCAAAGTTAACCCAAAGGGTTTAGCACACTGTAAGCAGTGCGTAAGAATAGGAGAACCGAGCGCTTTCGGGCACCATCAATAGAAGTTTGTCGCCTATCTTAAGTCTACCAGAGCTAAATATCTCTTCCAGCATCAAGTAAATAGAAGCCGAACCAACATTGCCTACTTGAGTGAGATTAGTAAACCATTTCTCTTCTGGAATTTCCATTCCTCGACCTTTCAATTCGTCAAACACTTTTTGCTTGAAGAAATTGGACGATAGATGAGGCAGAAAATAACTGATAGTACTGATGTCTAGGCCTCGCTTTGAGCAAATCTCTTCCAAGAATTCGCCACCAAGCGGAACGATGTTAGAACTCAACAATTTCACGTCCTGCTTCATGCTAAACACCGCCTTTTCAGTCCATTCTTTCGGTGTGTGCTGTTTCCAACTTTTCAAACTACCGTCTACCTCTTTGTCTGAGGAAGAATACATGCAGGTTTCGAAACGATTCGCATACGATCGCCCTTCTATCCATTCAATTTTAAGCGAAATTCCTTTAGAATTGGGTCTATTTAATAGCAACGCAGCCCCAGCTCCATCCGAAAGCATCCAGCGAAGGAAGTCTTTCTCAAAACCAATTACTGGATTTTTCTGCAACTCCTCCAACTTCGCGCTATCTTCTCCACCCTCAAACAAATGGGCCATCATCATTGGGGAAATAAGCTCAGACCCAGCAGTTATCGCGCTATCCGACTCTCCAGCCAAAATGCTTAGAAAGCCATACTTCATAGCATGAATACCCGAACAACAAGCTCCAGATGGAGAAATCAATTCGGCAGAAAAATCGAGTAACCCATGCACCATAGCGGTATGCGATGGTAGCGTTTGGTCGGGTGCTGATGTACCACAGGCAATAATATCAACGTTATTAATCCTAAAGTCAGAAGAGTCGAGTGCATTGATGGCATTCACCGCCATTTGAGCATTACTGTAAAGCAACTTGCCGCTTTTATCAATAGCATAATACCGCTTTTGAATGCCGTTGTTGCGCAATACAATAGATCGTGACCGCGATGGCTTCCCCCCTATCATTCCTAGGTACGACTCCATCTCCTCGTTGGAAATGGCCTCCTTGGGCAAAAACTTCGACAGTGCTGTAATGTATACTCCGCTCAATTTATCTCACTCAAAATAGGCTGCCTGAAAAGGCGCACAAAAATAGTCTTGCATAACGACTTAATCAAGGCAGTTTTTACAGTTACACTCATTCACGTAGAGCGTTCTTACTATGATAGGAAACCTGCTCCTGTAGCGACTTTCGCTTCACAATTCGAGCCATTAAAGTTGACACTGTTGTTACAGGTGAAAGAATAAATGCTCCAAGGGGTAGAAGTCGCGACAACAATTTCACTCTTCCCAATCGCTTTGTCGAATGAAAATCTCCTTTCACAGAAATAAACTTGGCATACATTTTAAACAACCTTGTAGCACGATGTTCCAACAACAACAAAGAAGGGTTGATGTTTACGGCTCCCTTTACATTGAGGGTATTTTGCATGCCTGTGTAGTCCGATTTCAGCAGATGCTTGCTAAGAATAGCCCCAAAATGTTGGCTGTCTTTAATGTCTTTTTCTAAAATTCCTGCAGGAGGAAAAATCCAAAATGCACCCTTCTTTCCTCGAAACATCCAACGAATAATGGTGATGATGCTCACGAGATTGATGTTTCGATCGGTGAGCACAATATTGCCCACCAAATTGGCTTGCAATCTGTGAAGATGTTGTTTTACTTTCTCTTGCGCCAGCACCCACATATTGCGCGACCCGATAAGCGTAACCACAGATTTTCCTTTAAAAATTCGAACTGCATCGGGATGTTGTAGTAAACTGCTGATGGGAATAGAGGGCTGTAAAAACCAAACTGTATAGGCTAGCACAATAAGTTCGTATTCCTTGGATGCGTCTATCTCAATGGGCTCCAATTCGAATGGAATTCCATTTACCGACTCTGGAAACAAATTGAAAAATCCAACATTGGTCCAAGGAAACTCGAAGCTATGTTTGGTTTTAATGGGCACCAGATCCACATTTATAGCAGGATTTGTCAATAACGGTTTTAGGCAATTGGTAATGATATCGAGAAGTTGCCCTGTTTGCGAGTAATAAAGAACTAGAATGCGCATGGATGCAATGATATTTACTTTTAGAGGAACAATTGCAATCAAAAATCACACGGTTATTTCTCCATTAAGGAAGGACTGAACTAATTTAGGTAAAGCACTTCCTGCTTTTTCGGCTACAACTGTTGCATTTTTTTGACTGTGTAGCGCATTAGCGTTGGGGTCAATTACCCAAATTTTTGCATGGCGTGGGGTATATCCAATTAGTCCGTTGGCAGGATACACTTGCATAGATGTGCCAACAATTATTATCGCATCCGAGTTTTTGACTACTGAAATCGCATTAGGCATTTCCACCACTTCTTCGCCAAACCAAACGATATGTGGGCGAAGTTGAAAGCCCTCAGGACAAACATCTCCCCAATTCAATTTCCAGCCACTGATTGGATAAATAGCTTTAGAACGCCCTGTGGTGCGCGCTAAAACTAACTCGCCATGCAAATGAAGAATAGACGTTGAACCAGCGCATTCATGCAGATTGTCTACATTCTGCGTTACAATTTTCACATCAAACTTTTCTTCTAATAGAGCAAGTGCCAAATGGCCAGCATTGGGTTTCGATTCCAATAATTGCTTTCTGCGCTGGTTATAAAACTCAAGAACTAATTCAGGATTTCGCTGCCAAGCTTTTGGGGTAGCCACATCTTCTACACGATGCTCTTCCCAAAGTCCATCAGAATCTCGAAAGGTGCGAATTCCGCTTTCGGCACTCATGCCTGCCCCCGAAAGGATGGTGATTCTCTTCTTCATTGGTTCAAAATTAGGCTCTTCCTGAAATTCCAAATGATACAGTAGTACAGAATTGGCTAAAAGTCCTAATTTTGCATTCCTTTCCGCAGAAAAACACCCGTAAATCTAACGCCCATCGCCCCACTTCTACTTTGAAGTATTTAACTTATGATAACACACCTTCAGGGAGTTCTTGAGGAACGCACCCCTGCTAGTGCTGTCATTGATTGCGAAGGCGTTGGATATCAACTACAGATATCCTTAACGACTTATGCCCAATTGCCAGAGAAGGGAATTTGCCGACTCTTTACGCATTTGGCCATTCGCGAGGATGCGCACGTTTTATTCGGTTTTTTCACCCGCGATGAGCGTGAACTCTTTCGCCATTTAATCTCGGTTTCTGGAGTAGGGCCGAACACGGCACTGTCTATTCTATCGGGCTTGGACCCAAGCGGAGTGAAGGATGTAATTGTGAGCGGAAACGTGAGTGTACTTAAATCCATAAAAGGAGTTGGTCCAAAAACAGCCGAGCGCATCATCATTGATTTACGGGATAGATTGGGGAAAGTTGAAACTGGAACACTTTCTTTATCCATTTCATCCAATAAAGTTCACGAAGAAGCGTTATCTGCATTGGTGACGCTTGGATTTATGAAAAGCGCTGCTGAAAAATCTATTGAGAAGGTTTTGAAAAAACATGGTTCGGACATCAGCGTGGGAGAAATTGTAAAATATGCGCTCAGTAGCTTTTAGCTGCAGTAGAAAGTTTTATGTCTAAAGCGCTTCAGCATATTCTTTTTTCCACGGTAGTTGGAGGATTTGTGACCATGGGTCTCGCTTCGGACGCATCCATATCTGAAGGATGGCGCATGAATATGGAAATGGAGTTGTTTGGCGTAGACACGCCACCAGCAGATGATGCCCTACCCTATCCAATTCCCGAAACATATGACCCCACACCTCAGGGCGACAACAATCCGCTTTATCTCAACTCGCCAGCCAACGTTGAGTCGAACATAGAATACAATCCCGAATCGGGAGAATACAACATAACCGAGAAAGTGGGCGACCGGATTAACTTTCGGAATCCGACCTATATGACATTTGATGAATATCAGGAATACAATGCTTCGCAAGCATTGCGCGACTATTGGCGCGAGAAAGCTGGTGACGATAGTGAGGCAAAGCGCAAACCGTTGATACCAAAGCTGAACATTAACAGCAAGCTATTTGAAACCATTTTTGGCGGTACTACAGTGGATATTCGCCCTCAAGGCTCGGCAGAATTGAAGTTTGGGTTCAACGTATCGAAAATTGACAACCCTGCGCTTCCTGCCAATCAGCAAACCAATACCACTTTTGATTTTGACCAAAATATTCAAATGAATGTGACAGGTAAAATTGGAGAAAAGGTGCAACTTGGTGTGAATTACAACACAGAGGCAAGTTTCGATTTTGAAAACCAAATGAAACTGAAATATGAGGGAAATGAGGACGAAATAATTCAGTTGATTGAAGCGGGTAACGTTTCACTTCCGCTTACAGGTTCGCTGATTTCGGGTAGCCAAAACCTATTTGGGGTAAAAACCGCTCTAAAGTTTGGACGACTTACAGTGACTGGAATTTTTTCGCAGCAAAAAAGCGAGGCTAATACTGTTGAAACCCAAGGAGGTGCGCAGGTGACCAAATTTGAGGTTCGTGCAGATCAGTATGAATCAAATCGTCACTTTTTCCTTTCTCAGTTTTTTAGAAACAACTACGATCAATACTTAAACGAGTTGCCCATTATTCGCTCTCCCGTTATGATTAACCGCATTGAGGTTTGGGTAACGAGTGTTAATTTCAATGAAAATTCTAGAAACCTGGTAGCTTTTATGGACTTGGGAGAACTACCTCAAGATGCCTACAACAAAACCTTCATAGGCCCAGCACAAGGAACAAATGATGGCGTTCCGAACAACAACGCGAATAGCCTCTACAACTCGATGTATACAACGTACTCGGCTGCAAGAAACGTAAGTCAGGTGTCTTCAACGCTATCTGCTTTATCAGGCCCGCCTACCAACTTTATAAATTCGCAAGACTATGAGCCTTTGGAATTGGCCACCAAATTGGCCGAAACCGAGTATCGCTTGCATCCACAACTTGGCTATATTTCTCTAAACCGCGAACTGCAACCCAATGAGGTATTAGCAGTAGCTTACCAGTACACCTATCAAGGCAAGGTGCATCAAGTTGGTGAATTCTCTACAGATGGAATAAGCGGAACTCAAGCACTTTACTTGAAAATGCTAAAAAGCACCGTTACAAATCCTAAGGTTCCATCATGGGATTTGATGATGAAAAACGTATACAATATTGGAGCATATCAATTAGCACGAGAAGATTTTAGACTTGACGTAATCTATGACAACGTTGAAGCTGGCACCAGAACTAATTACTTGACGGAAGGTGCGGTGAATGGTGAAATTTTGCTGCGCACTATGGGCATGGATAAGTTGAACAATAACAATGACCCCTATCCCGATGGATTCTTCGATTTTGTGGAAGGTGTAACTATCAGTAGCCAAACTGGACGAATTTATATGCCGAAGATTGAACCTTTTGGGGCTCATTTGGAGAGTCGATTCAGTTTACCCACAGAAGAAGCCATTGCCAAGAAGTATGTCTATAAGCAACTGTACGACAGCACAAAGCAGGTAGCTCTTTTTTATCCTGAACTCAACCGTTTCTTGCTTGCTGGAACCTATAAAAGTGAAGGCGGAGCTGTGATATCCTTAGGTGGAATGAACATACCTCAGGGCAGTGTTTCTGTAACCGCAGGTGGGGCCACTTTGGTTGAAAATCAGGATTACACGGTAGATTATGTTTTAGGGCGCGTTACGATTATTAACTCCAGTTTGCTCGAATCAAATACACCAATTCGAGCTACCAGCGAAAGCAATTCTCTTTTCAGCATTCAGCAAAAAACCTTGGCTGGGGTGCACCTAGACTATGTGGTGAGTAAAGATTTTGCCTTGGGAGCAAGTGTGCTGAATCTTAGCGAACGGCCCCTAACTCAGAAAGTGAATATTGGTGACGAGCCAATTAACAACACGATTTGGGGTATTGATGGAACGTATAGAACCGAATCGCGCTTGCTTACAAAATTGGTAGACAAAATTCCGCTCATCAATACCAAAGAGCCCTCCAGCATTTCGGTAATGGGAGAATTTGCGCACCTCATTCCAGGCAACGCAAGCGCTATCAGCAAAGGAGGTATTGCCTATATTGATGACTTTGAGGGCAGTGTAAACTTTATAGACCTAAAGCAGCAACAATCGTGGGTACTGGCCAGCACGCCACAAGGACAAACCCAAAGTGCGATGTTTCCGGAGGGAACACTTAGCAACAATATTGGCTTTGGTATGAATAGGGCTCGAATCAACTGGTATATCGTAGACCCACTTTTTTATCGCAACAATTCCCTTACACCAAGCCATTTCACCAACGATGACATTTCTCTGCAATACAGCCGTGGTGTATTGGAACAAGAGATTTTTCCAAACCGGCAAGGACAACTTCAGGGACAGCAAACAAATCTCCCGGTATTCGATTTGGCTTACTACCCCAATGAAAAGGGGCCTTACAACTATGATGCTAATGGGGAAACTCCAGACGGCATAAGGGTTTCTGAGGGACTAGAATTAGATGGGAGTTTAAAGGATCCTGAGTCTCGTTGGGGTGGAATAATGCGGGCTATTACCACACCGGATTTCGAGCAAAACAACATCGAGTTTATCCAATTTTGGATGATGGATCCCTATTTCTATGACACGGATAACAATCACGCTGGCGGAGATTTATATTTCAATTTGGGCAATATATCTGAAGATATACTGCGAGATGGGCGGAAGGCGTTTGAGAATGGATTGCCCACAGCTACCAATTCAAATCCTGTGGATACCACTGCTTGGGGTATCGTGCCAGCAGTTCAGAACATCATCAACGTTTTTGATAATGACCCTGCAGCTCGCCCATTTCAAGATATCGGAATGGATGGTTTGAATGACGAACAAGAGCGCTCGTTTCTCGATACGCTCTATGTTCAAAAACTGGAGGGTTTAGTAACGGCAGGAACTTTAGATTCGGACGCTCGAGATAGGCTGCTTGCAGACCCTTCTTCGGACAATTTTAAATATTATCGGAGCGAGGAGTTCGATAATCAAGAAGCTTCTGTATTAGAACGGTACAAGGATTTTAACGGATTGGAAAACAATTCGCCAACCGCTGATCAATCGGGTACGTCATTCCAAGCTTCAAGTACTACGCTGCCTAACGTGGAAGACATCAACCGTGATAACACGGTGAGTGAGGCCGAAAACTATTTTCAATACAAAGTCAGTTTACGCAAGGAGGATTTGATTGTAGGACAGAACTACATCACTAGCATGGTACAAGGACAAGGTTCGCTTCCAAACGGAACGCCAGCTGAAGTAAACTGGTATCAATTCAAAATTCCGGTTAGAGTGCCCGATAGAGTTATCGGTAATATCCAAGATTTCCGTTCGGTGCGCTTCTTGCGCATGTTTATGAAGGAGTTTGCGGATAGTGTGGTTTGTCGTTTTGCTCGTTTAGAACTAGTGCGTGGCGAATGGAGGCGCTACCAATTCTCTCTTGAAGAAGCAGGTGAGTATATTCCAGACGATGGAACCTCAGGTGGGTCATTTGATATATCTGTTGTAAACATTGAGGAAAATGGGAGTAAAGACCCCATCGACTACGTGTTGCCTCCCGGAATTACACGTCAACAAACTCCAAATAGCAGCACTTCGCTTCGTCAGTTGAACGAGCAATCGTTGTTGTTAAAAGCTTGTGGACTTGAAGATGGCGATGCCCGCTCGGCTTTCAAAAACGTTCCGTTGGATATTCGTTCGTACAAACGCCTAAAAATGTTTGTGCATGCCGAAGCCATCGCTCCAGAAGTCCTAAATGATGGAGATATTGAGGTTTTTCTTCGCTTGGGAACCGACTTCGACAACAACTACTATGAATATGTAATTCCTTCTATTGTTACCCAACCCGGAGCATCAGACCCCTATGAGGTTTGGCCGTTACTAAATAATATTGATGTAGCTTTTGACGAGCTTATTGGCGTAAAAACCCAACGTAATAGAGATTTGATTACCGACCCAACGGTGAGTATTACCTCACGTTATGCAAGCGATCACGGTCCTCGAAACAAGATTTACGTGAAGGGAAATCCAAACTTGGCTAACGTAAAATCGGTGATGATTGGCATACGGAATCCCAAAAAGATAGACGTTAGAAGTCCCGATGACGGCCTTTCAAAATGTGTGGAAGTATGGGTAAATGAATTGCGTCTTACTGATTTTGACAACAAAGGCGGATGGGCCACCACAGCGCAGGCCAACATTAAATTGGCAGATTTTGCAAACATTACAGCATCTACCAACTATACAAAATTCGGTTTTGGCGCTTTTGACAGTAAACCGAGCGAGCGCTATCGGGAAAGCACACTAAATTATGATCTCAGCACTACCATGCAGTTAGGTATGTTTCTACCTAAAAAATGGGCCGTGAATGTGCCAATGTATCTCGGTTATGCAGAAACATTCGCTACTCCAGAATTCAATCCGCTCGACCCTGACGTAAGTATGAGCGCATCGCTTGCCAATCTAGAAGGAAATGCAAGCTCTGAACAACGCCAAGATTCGCTTCGCCAAGTGACCGAAACATACATCAAACGCAGAAGCATGAACTTTACCGATGTGCGTAAGCAACGAACTGGTAAAGGCAAACCTCTACCCTTCGACATCTCTAATTTCGGATTCAACTACGCCTACAATCAACAATATGAGCGCAACATTAGAATGGAAACCAACCAAACACGAACCTATCGTGGCGGTATAAACTATGACTACAATCCCACGGTAAATAATGTTCGACCCTTTGCCAAATTGAAGCTAACCAATGCGCTGATTGACAAAGGCAAGGAAAACAGAGACGCTCGTCTGAAAGAGCAAAAGGTGGTTTTGGACAGTTTGAAACGTTCGAAAGCGCCAAGTGCATTGGTAAAGGAAGAGGAAGAAAAGCTGGAATTGTACCAAAAGCGCAAAGACAATTACCAGAAATGGACCCGCAATTTTTTGAAATCGGCATGGTTAAAACCCATTAAAGATTTCAACTTTAACTATTTGCCTGGTCGATTGGGATTCCGTACCGATATGGATAGAAGGTATAACGAGCAAAAGCTTCGAAATACCACGGGTTATGGCGATATAAAAATTGAACCCACATTCCAAAAATCCTTCTTGTGGAATCGCGAATATCATTTCAAGTATGATTTAACCCAAGCCATAAAAATCCAGTACGATGCATTCAACTTTGCACGTGTGGACGAGCCAGAAGGCCGTGTAGACGACCGCTTTGATAACTGGGATCACATGCAAGACAGCATTTGGAGCAATGTGTTGCGCGGTGGTAGAACAACCCAGTACAACCACGCTACAACGGTAAACTGGACGCTGCCCATCAACAAAATTCCGTGGTTTAGTTGGGTTACTCCTGTTGCTTCATACACAGGCAACTACACATGGACTGCTGCACCATTGCAACGCAATGTAGAAACTGGAGCTTTTGAACAAGCTTCGTTTGGCAATACCATTCAAAACTCGCAAAACTGGCAGGTAAATTCCAACCTCAATTTTACGCAGCTCTACAATAAAATCCCCTTTTTAAAAAACATAAACCAGAAAAGCAAGAACAACAAAAAGCAAAAACCAGTAGAAAAACCAAAGGCTCCTGTAGAGGGCGACACTACGCAGGTAGAGAAAAAGAAGAGTGGCTTTTTCCGTGCAGTAGGTGAAAATTTGGTGTCGATGCTTATGATGGTGAAATCAGCCAACGTAACCTATTCTGAAACAAATGGCACATCGCTTCCCGGTTATAGGCCAAAGACCAACTATTTCGGCATTGACCAAAGTATGGGCAATCAGTCTGGTTTTGTGCCGTTTTTGTTCGGTTGGCAAAGCCGTTCGTTTGATGATGTAAACACAGGATACGACATTAGAACAGAGGCCATACGAGGTGGCTGGATTTCTACTGATCCATTGCAGAATAACGCACTTACTCAGTCGACTTCCAGTTCGTTGAATTTGCGCGCCACGCTTGAACCCATTGATGGGTTTAGAATTGATGTAACTGCCACAAGAACCTACACCGAAAATGTGAGTGAGTTCTTCCGCTGGGATTCTGATGTGGGCGCGCCTCAAAGTTTCAATCAAGTTACCACAGGTAATTTCAGTATGAGTTATCTGACTATCGGCACAGCATTTACCAAGCCTTTGGAAGATGGTTCTTCTCCTGTTTTCCAAGAATTTAGGGATAACCGTGCTACTATTTCGCAGCGTTTGGCAAGCGATTATCCTACGCAGTTGGTGGAAGAAGGCGGATTTTATTCTGGATATGGTAACAAGCAGCAAAACGTATTGATACCTGCATTCCTTTCTGCCTATGGCGTTTATGGGGCAAATGATGTGGATTTGAATCCATTTCCAAAAATTCCGTTGCCCAACTGGAGAGTGACTTACGATGGAATTGGGAAGATTCCATTTGTGAAGAAATTCGCGAAAACAGTAACATTCGGGCATTCGTATCGCTCTACCTACAGCGTAAGCAGTTTTGTTACGAATCTTAATTACTTAGGGTATAAAACTGCCGATGATGAGGTGTTGAATTTCCCTGCTGCACGCGATAGTTCGGGCAATTTTGTTCCGCGGTTGCAGATTAACACCATCACAATTAGCGAACAGTTCAGTCCACTATTTAGTTTGGACTTCAATTTTGTGAATTCGCTTTTGGCCAAATTGGAAGTAAAAACTAGTAGGATGATGTCGTTCAATCTGGCAAACAATCAATTGACAGAGGTAACCAGCGAGGAATATATTATTGGAGCTGGATATACTTTCCGCAATGTGAAGTTTCCGTTTAAGCTGGGCAAAAAAGCAAAACGCATCATGAGCGACCTTGTGCTGCGAATCGACTTTAGCTTACGCGACACGAGAACCACTATTCGTAGAATGGAGGAAGATGTGGACCAACCTACATCAGGTCAAAACCTAATCAGCATAAAACTAAATGCCGACTATGTAATTAGCCAACGCATCAATCTTCGTTTCTACTATGATGCGGCAATAAACAAACCAGTAGTTTCGTCTTCGTTCCCCACACAAAACCACGCTGCGGGCATCAGTTTGCGATTCACTTTAGCAGATTAAGTTGAGTTAAAAATGTCCGCATAAATAGGGTATCAAGGTTTCTTTTAACAATCTCGAAATCATGAGCAAAGTCCTAATTTCCATACCTTGAAAAGTATACTTTTGGCACAAATTCCAAATCTAAATTTCTTCCAATGAACATTCCAGCAGGACTTAAATACACGAAAGAACACGAATGGGTTAAAGTGGATGGCGATGTAGCCACTATTGGTATTACCGACTTTGCGCAAGGCGAATTGGGCGATATCGTTTACGTAGAAATTGAGACTGTTGGAGAAAGCTTGGCAACCGAAGAAGTGTTTGGTACGGTTGAGGCTGTTAAAACTGTTTCTGATTTGTTTATGCCAATAAGTGGTGAGATTTTGGAAATGAACAATGCACTAGAAGGCGACCCAGAGTTGGTGAATTCTGACCCTTATGGCAAAGGTTGGATGATTAAAGTGAAAATGAGCGACCCATCTGAGATTGACGCCCTGCTTTCTGCATCGGCTTACCAAGATTTGATTGGATAAAAGCCGTCTTCGGTTCGTTCCTGCACTAGCTTGGACAATCGTTATCCTTAAATTATTGCTTTCAGAATCGAGCGGTATTCCGCGATTTTGGTGGCTAGAATTTTTGCATGCGGATAAACTAATTCACATGGTACTCTTCGGGGTGAATGCCATGTTGGTGATGTTTGCCTTAGATGGGAATTCTAAATCGCGCATCAAGATTTACGCAGTTGGATTAGTACTGCTTTGGACCTTAATTCTTGGCGTAGGAACCGAGATAGCGCAACACCTTTTCGTAGTTACCCGAAGTGGAGACCTCTTGGATTTGCTCGCAGACCTTGCAGGAGGAGCGCTTCCAATGATGTGGATTTCGCTGCGCAAAACGACTTAAGCCACTCCATTATTTGCGCGCGTGTTTCCAGCGGTTGTGCGTCCACAACCAATTTTCGGGTTGTTTGCGAATGCTTTCTTCTAAAAAACGAACGTAGGCTTGGGTTATTTCACCCGGTTGCGTAGCGCTTCCATCTGCAAATGCGAGCTTAGAAACGCTTCGATAATGCCCGCGTTTCACCCGAATCATTTCATCGAAGACCACGGCATGGCCCTTTCTTCGTGCCAAAATTTCAAGCCCACGATGAAACGGCACAACCCGCCCGAAGAATAACTCCCATTGCGCACGCTTGCGGTCAGATGGATTTTGGTCGGCTAAGAACACCGTTAAGCACGGGGCTTCACTATCCTGCATCAAAGCATGCAAATCGTTTGCAGGAATGAGCACCGACCCATGCCGCAAACGATACTCGTTGATAATACGCTCCACACCTCTACTGCCCACCATCATATAAATAATACGAATGGTGAACTGCGTGTGCCGATTGAGAATCCAATTTCCCCATTCCCAATTGAACTGATGGGCTGTGGCTTGCAGCACATTTTTTCCTTGAGCATGCAACTGCGAATAAACCGATGCATCCACATCAAACCGCTCAGAAATTTCTTCGGGAGTTGAGCGAAGCAGCTTAATTGTTTCCACAATCTGATCGCAAAAATTGCGGTAAAACTGTGCGCTTATGCGTTGTAACTCGGCACTATTCTTCTCTGGAAAAGCCGATTGAAGGTTCCGATTGACTAGATTTCGCCTATAGCGCACCAAATAATACAGCACAAAAAATAACCCGCTGCTCAATGCATACAGCACGCCCCACGGCAAGCGGGCAATGCTATGCAATAGAAACTGAAGCGGGCGATGCATGGTGCAAAGATGGAGGGTTCACACCTACTCGAACTATTGATAGTTCTTCATAAAGAACTCAAAGTATTCTTCCACATTTTTCTTCTTGTAGAAAACTGTAAAGTTCTTTTCCGAGATAAGAAGTTGGGTTAACTGAGAGCGATCTAAATCCAAGAACACTTCTTGGTCGGTCATGATGGCAGTAATATAATCTTGTGCTTTTTTGGTGTTGGGAAAGCCTTGCACAAACACCAATTCTTGCTCAGGCGATAGTTGCACATTTTTGGTGGTCAGGTTTTCTACGGCAAATAATCGGGTATTGAAATTGGAAATTCCACCCTTTATATCTGCCACCGCGATTGGTTTTTTTACAACAATCGCATAATAGTGATTGGCTTCTAAGTTGAATTCATACCCTTCTTCGGGCACAATTGGTACTTCCACTTTTGGTGCGATTTTTCCTGTGGTGTCGGGCGCTGCGGCAGGCGCTACATCAGGCAGTGATTCGCCCATTAACGTTTTTACATATCCCAACAATTCCTCGGCCTTTGTTTTTTCAGGGTCGCCCGGATAGAGTCGAATCACTTCTTCAAGAGCATCGCGATAAACCCGCAATTTTTGGGTGGCGCCAATGCTCATGGCGCGGAGCAAGGCAAATTTTGGGCGCAATTTATCTTCCTTATACAAGCGAAGTACACTATCGGCTGCGGCAATCACAAGTTCATGTTCGCCTTTGGCGTAGCTGGTAAAGGCGCGCTCGTACATTAAGGCAATTTGCCCTTTCATGGCTTCCATCTTTTTCAGATAGTCGGGGTCGCTCAAAATCTTAGCATACTCGCTGTCGGGGTATTCGCGAAGAATCTTGTTTTTGTAGTCGTTTGCCTTGGCTGTGTTGCCAATTTGCGTGTACAATCGGTAGAGTTGATAGTAGGTTTCGAGCGGAAACAAACCTTTGGGATAGCGCTTTAGCAATTCCTCAAACGCATCAATAGAACGCTGATATTCCTTGAGTTTTTCCTTATAAATGCTACCTAAATCGTAGTAAGCGTATTGAATCTTCTTGTGCGAACTGTCTTGCTGGGCATCGGTAATAGGAATATTCTTCTTGTAGAATTCGGGCTTCATCAACTCTTCTACTGGTACTTCGGCTTGGCCTTCGGCTAGACTTGGATCCTCGATATTCTGGGTTTTATCCGAGCGCCTCCAGTTATCCTCTAGTTTTCGTTGCCCCCACTTTTGCCTAAAATCGCTTACACCGTAACCAACAGCAGTAGTGTTGTAGAAATACCATCCAGCACCAGCGCCACCGCTAGCCCCAGGAGGTTTAGGCTGAGAGGAACTGGGGTTTTGTGCCAATGGATTGAGCAAAGCGCTGGCTTCATCAAACTTGCGCTGGTCTTCTTTGGCCTGCACTTCATCAATAATTTCTTGGATATAGGCGTCTAACTCCGATTCAGACATTTGACCCAAGCGCAACATGCTGTCTTCATGTGCAATAATGCGAATGTTGCGCACCAAGTCGGCTAGACTTTCTTTTCTGGCCGAAACACGCGCATATTCCTTGTGTTTTTCGGGCAATAGGGCCATTGAACTATCGTAGTAGGCTGATGCCAGCACGTACTCTGGCTGATCGAAATAGAGGTCGGCAATGGTGAAGAACGACACCGCCTTTTGAGTCTTGTTAGTAGTGGTGGCCGCGACCGATTTCTTCAAATAGGCCATTCCCGCTTCCTTGTCGCCTTCTTCCAACGCGATATTGCCCAGCGCAAAATAAATGCGATCGAGATAGTCGATGTTTTTCTCGTCTTTGGCCAATTTCACCAATTCTCGCTTTATGGCCTCCACGTTGCCCGATTTGGCGCTGGTAAGCAATGCCCTGTTGATACGGGCATTGAACTCCATAACGTAAGGCGTGCTCTTTTTCAGTACTTCTGTGTATTGAAACACCGCGCTATCCTTCATGCTCAATTCTGCATACAACTGTGCCAAAATGAAGGTGTATCTGATTTTGCTCTTCTTCCGCTTGGTGTTTTTTATAGCGAACTGGATTTCATTCTTTGCCTTGGTATATTCTCCATTATTGATGTAATAATCGGCTTTGGAAGCTGCAATGGACGGCCGTAGTTTCTTGGGAATTAGCTTGTCGTCTTCCTCCAGCTGGGTAATCATTTTCTCGGCATCCTTAAATCGGGCCAATGCCGTGTTGGTGCGCATGAGCCAATTGTAGCCATCAAATCGGATTTTCTCCAAGCGATATTGCTTAATAATGTAGTTGAAAATCTCGAGCGCGTCCATGTAATCACGCTTGTAGTAGTGCGATTGGCCAATTACCATGTACGAATCATCAATCCAATTGCACCATTCCTTGCCTTTGATTAGCATGGAGTGTTTGCCAATAACCATCGAGGCTTTGTCTATGCCTCTATCCATTTGCGGGTAAACCGATGTGGCAGTTTGTGCGGTGCCAACGGGAAACACGGGTAGAATCTGCTCGTAGTCGTCCACTTGGCTGGTTTCTAGACTTTTTAAGCCTTCGCGCACGGCCTCGCGTCCATTCCAATAGCCATTATACTTGGCTGTGGTGTTGTGGTAAAAACGATTGATAACTCCCTTTTTTTTGGTGGAACAGCCTGTGAACAGGAATCCAAGTATCACCAAGGAAAAAAGAAATTGGAAGTATCGGGATTGATTCAAGATTGGAATTTCGGTAGTCCTAATAACGTAGAATGTGCAAATTTATTCTAATTGATGGAAACGAAAGTTGTAAAATGCGGAAGGAAAGCCCTTTTCAACGGTCAAAGCCTTCATTATTTACGATATTTGGGCGCCATGATTGAGAATAAAGACCAAAAGGATAAGCTGGGCAAACGCCTGAGGGTGAAGTATCGCATGGTAATCATGAACGATATCACGTTTCAAGAGAAGTTTAGCTTGTTGCTGTCGCCCATGAATGTGATTGTGCTTTCGGGTTCGTTGGCCATTTTTCTCGTGATATTCGTTACCTACGTTATCGCTTTCACCTCGCTGCGCGAATACATACCAGGCTATGCAGATGTAGATATGAAGCGCCAGGTGTATGAAACCTCCATGCGGCTCGATTCTATGGCACGCGCCATGAATTTGAAAGACCAATACCTCGAAAACCTGCAAATGGTGATTAATGGAGAGCTACCCGAAACGGTGCTGCAATCTTCAGATAGCACCAAAGATTATGGCAGCATAGAGTTTGCGCCATCTAAGCAAGACTCCGTGCTGCGTGCATTTGTTGATGAAGAAGAACGCTACAATTTGCGGAATTTGCAATTGGGCACATCGCAAAACTCAGAGAACAACATTCGAAATCTGTTTTTCTTCGCTCCGCTCAAAGGAGAAATTTCGTCTGCTTTCGATTTGAAATTGGGTCATGTGGGCATTGACGTGGTGACTAAAGAAAACGAGGCTGTAAAATCTACCCTTGATGGCACTGTGGTTATTGCGACATGGACATACGATGCGGGTTATGTAATTGCCGTGCAGCACACCAGCAACCTGATGTCGTTCTACAAGCACAACTCTGTATTGCTAAAAAAACAAGGCGATGTGGTGAAGGCGGGCGAAGTACTTGCCATTGTAGGCAACTCTGGCGAGCTGACCACTGGCCCACACCTCCACTTCGAGCTGTGGCTTAGTGGTAGACCAGTGAATCCGTTGGAGTATATTGTTTTTTAGGTTGAAGGTGGATTGAAGTGACCTTAGCACTCCCAACTTCCTCCCGAAATTTCTGTTTTCTATTTCTTTTATTCCTCCTTGTTCCCTTCTTTGGCTTCGGGCAAATAACCCAAACTATTCGGGGGAAAGTTATGGATGCTGTTAACCAACGCGGATTGCCTGGTGCCAATGTAGTGCTTACCGATACGGTAGTTTTTCGCGGGGCGTCAACCGACTTAGACGGTAATTTTAGAATAGATAATGTGCCCATTGGCAAGGTAACCCTAAAAGTGAGTTACCTTGGGTTTGAAGATCGGATGCTAGAAAACATCATTCTTAGTCCGTCCAAACAACTGTTGCTGGACATTGCCCTTACCGAGCGCATTAACCGTATGGATGAGGTAATAGTTTCGGCTGGGCGCGACAAAGGCCAAGCCATGAACGAGATGGGTTTGGTGAGCGCCCGCACATTTTCGGTAGAGGAAACAAGACGGTTTGCTGGTTCGTGGCAAGATCCCGCGCGGGCAGCTGCGGCTTTTGCAGGAGTTACGGTAGGTTCGGACGAGCGCAACGACATCATTGTTCGGGGTAATTCGCCCACATCGGTGCTGTGGCGCTTGGAGGGCATCAATATTCCCAACCCCAACCATTTGAGTTTTTCGGGAGCTACGGGCGGCCCCGTTAGCATTTTGAACAACAATATGCTGGACGATAGCGACTTTTTTACAGGCGCTTTCCCTGCCGAATATGGCAATGCCAACGCGGGTGCATTCGACCTTAGTCTGCGCAAAGGCAACAATGAAAAGCGCGAATACTACCTTCAAATTGGCCTCAACGGGCTGGAAGCTGGCGTGGAAGGGCCCTTTTCAAAAAAGCACAAGGCCTCCTATCTGGCTTCTTATCGCTACAGCACCATGGCAATTATTAGCGCTATGGGCATCAATATTGGTATTTCAGCAGTGCCGTTTTATCAAGATTTGACCTTTGTAATAGATGTGCCTGTAAACCAAAAAGTAGGGCGATTTACCCTGTGGGGTATTGGCGGCATAAGCTCTATTCACATTACGGACAACCCTGGGTTTAATCGTGGTGGCGAGGAAGAACGCGACCAACAACTAGGTTCAGACATGGGCGCTGTAGGACTTACCCATTTCAAATATCTGGGCGAGAAAAGCAGCGTCAAAACCACGCTTGCACTAAGCGGATTGCGCCAATGGCAAGAAAACTTTAGCATTACACGCACCGATAGCACCGTAGTGGAATTGTTGGAAGATCGCAACCGCAACATTACCACTGCGGTATCGGTGCATTCGCGGGTAAACACCAAACTGAGTGCGCGCACCAATTTGCGTAGCGGCATTATTTACGACCATCGGTTTTTGTCGCTGTTGGATAGTACGTATGTACCTGCATTGGCTGCCCACCGCGTGCGGCTAAATGTGAGCGCCAACGTGGGATTGACGCAAGGTTATGTGCAAGTACACCATCGATTTACCGATAAATGGACTGGCACCTTGGGCGCCTACGGTCAGGTGAGCACCCTCAACTTAGCCTACTCCATAGAGCCGCGCTTGGGTCTTACATGGAAACCACATCCGCGCCATGGCTTAAGCTTTGGGGCAGGCATGCACAGCCAAATGTTGCCCTTGGTAACGTACTTCTACGAGAGCTACGATGTGGCCACCAGCACGTATCTCCGCACCAACGCCAACTTGGGTTTTAGCCGCAGCATACACACCATTTTGGGGTATGATTGGAGCATTACACCCAAGCTACGGGTGAAGGTTGAGGGCTACTTCCAGCATGTGTACGATATGCCTGTGCAGCGCCATGCCTCCTATTTTAGCCTTGCCAACGCGGGCGAAAGCATAGGCGATATACAGGTAGCCGATAGCTTGGTGCATACTGGAATTGGCCGAAATATGGGGGTAGAATTGACTGTAGAAAAGTTTTTTGGCCGAGGATATTACTTCCTTTTCTCAGGCTCGCTCTACAATAGCACCTACAAAGCCAGCGATGGCATGTGGCGCAACACGGCCTTCAATGGCAACTACGGTTTGAGTGCCTTGGGCGGCTACCAACTCAAGTTGAGCAAGAAAAACACCCTATCGTTTGATACTAGAATTTCGTGGCGGGGCGGCATGCGCTATGTGCCCATCGACTTGGATGCATCTATAGCTTCGGGCGAGCAAGTGCGCGATACGGATAGGGCATACGAAGAACAACTGCCCGATTATTTCAGGCTAGATTTTAAAGTAAGTTTCTCGTTTAATGGCAAACGCGCCTCGCACAGCATAGCCATCGACTGCCAAAACATCCTCAACACCCAAAACGTGTTTAGCCGCACCTACAATGCCTCTACCCAACGCATCGAAACTAAATACCAGTTGGGATTTTTGCCCTTGGGCAGCTATCGGGTGGAGTTTTAATATAGGCT
>CAMDOM010000045.1 GCA_945903645.1 Chryseobacterium gleum | reverse complement strand
GTGGGCCCTACTGGGTTCGAACCAGTGACCCTCTGCTTGTAAGGCAGATGCTCTGAACCAGCTGAGCTAAGAGCCCGATTTGGGGGTGCAAATGTAACTAAGGGTTTGATGTGTGCAAGGCCTTCGAAAAAAAATCTTATTATTTTCCTTAAACGACTTCTGCAACTACGAATGTGCTACCTCCAACAAACACGATGTCGTTGATGTCTGCTGCCTTTTTAGCTTGATTCAAGGCTGCGATAACCGAAGGAAAAACAACACCATTTAGCACATGGCGCTGGGCTAGAGCGCAAAGAAGTTCAGCATTTTGTCCTCTTGGTATGTTTGGACAGCAGAAATAGTAGGAAGCATCTTTGGGCAACATGCACAAAATGGAATCGTGGTCTTTATCTTGAACCATTCCCCAAACGATATGCAGTTTTTTGTTGGTTGCTAGGGTAGATAACTGCGCCACGATTGGAGCAATTCCTTCTTTATTGTGGCCGGTGTCGCAGATAACCAGCGGATTGACACTCAATTGCTGCCAACGCCCAATTAAACTCGTTTGCTTCACCACATTGCTTAACCCATCCCGCACCGCTTCGGGACTTATAGATAATCCTAAGCGTTGCAACTCACGAATTGCGCACAGCACCGTGCGCACATTCTTATGTTGATGAGGCCCCGCCAATCCAGATGTCACAACTTCAATGGTTTTATCACTTTTCCAACGGTAGGTTAGGTCTATCGTAGGGCTATAGGTTGACGAAGAATTTAAAGATGATAGAAGTTCTAGTTCGTTTGAGGCGAATTGAATTTGGGCATTGCATTCGTTCGCTTTTTCTTCAAATACCGAGGTGGTTTCTTCCTGCTGTTCGCCAATAATTACAGGCACATTATGCTTGATTATACCTGCTTTTTCAACGGCTATTTTGGCAAGTGTATCTCCCAAAAATTGTTGGTGATCATGGCCAATGTTGGTGATAACCGAAAGAATGGGCGTGATAATGTTGGTGCTATCCAAACGACCACCCATGCCAGTTTCTATAACTGCTATATCCACTTCTTGCTCGCGGAAATAGTGGAATGCCATTGCCACCGTCATTTCGAAAAACGAAGGCTCAATTTGTTCGAATTGCGGTTTGTTTTCTTCTGTGAAGCGGATGACTTCTTCCTCGGAAATCATCACTCCATTCACTTTAATGCGCTCACGAAAATCTTTGAGGTGAGGTGAGGTGTAGAGCCCAACACGAAAACCAGCGCTCTGCAAAATACTCGCAAGAAAATGACTTGTCGACCCTTTTCCATTTGTGCCAGCTACATGAATACTGGGAAATGATTTTTGGGGATTACCCAATGCTTCACAGAGCGCGATGGTATTTCCTAAGTCCTTCTTAAATGCGCTAGCTCCTAAGCGTTGAAACATGGGAAGCTGACTAAAGAGGTAATCTAGCGTTTGCTGATACGTGGTCATTCCAGAATAAAGACGAAGGTCATTGAGCCTTGCTGTTGCACCGAAGCATTTGGGTTGGCATCAAACTTTGTTTCTATAGCCGCTTCTTTTGCAAGTTTGTAGAGGTGGGTACTGGTTGTGGTAGAGCCTCTAGCTCCAGGTGTAGCCATCACCACTTTTCCATATTTATCGACAATAATGTCAACTACTACTTTTCCGGTTTCTTGTGAGGTATCGTTTATTCGAGGTGGGGTTACCATTTTACGCCCAGAAAGATTGAACGACACCCCACTGTTTCCGCTGCCAGGGACATTGCCGTGTGGTGCACCAGGCGTTCCATCCAAATGACCTTGGTTTCCTCCAGGTTTGGTATTTCCTTCTCCACCTCCTGTTCCCTTGCCTTGACCCGATTTTGCTTTTGCAAACAATTCGTCCATGCGGCTTTTTTGTGCAGCTTGTAGGCGTTCTTGTTCTTGGCGCTTGCGTTCTTCTTCTCGTTTGCGCTCCGTTTCGGCCTTCTCTTTGGCTTCTTTTTCTTTTCTGAAATAGATTTCTTCTTCTGTTTCTTGCGTCAACACTTGTTCCTCAGCCACTGGTTTTGCAGCCTCGGTTGGCGGTGGTGGAACTTTTTCAATCCGTTCCTCTTGCACATTTTCTGTGGCTTGCATCGGTTCACTTTCCTGATTGCCAAGTCCAGTTTCGGTAGTGCCGAAGTTGATAACCATGCCTTCTTCTGGCGGTGGAATGGAATGGGTTAGTCCATAGAAAGCAAAAAGCAACAGAAGCAGACCATGAAAAATTAGGGTGCTAACAAGCCCTTTCTGCTTGTCTCTTCGTTCTGTTGCATTGGCGGAGGTCATCGTTTATTCCGATTGCGTAGCAAGAACAATCTTGTACTGATTGCGGTAGGCAATGTCCATTACCATTACAGCGTGTTCGATGGGCACTCCTTTTTCCACCCGCAATACAACCACTTTATCCTCACTAGCATCAAGACGCTTTTTGAGTAACGATTCCACAAATGCAGGGTCAACTTGGTCTTGGTCAATGTAATGCACCAAGTCTTTGGTTATCGAGACGCTTACCGTTTGCTTTTTCACGCTAGTGGCTTTGCTGCTGGGCAACACAAGGTCCAAGGCGTTGGTAGTAACTAGCGTTGAAGTGAGCATAAAAAATATGAGCAACAGAAACACAAGGTCCGTCATGGACGACATGTTGAAGTCTGCGCTAACTTTATTTCTAGAGCGAATCGCCATGGCTAATTATGCAGGTTCGTGAAGCAAATCAATAAATGCTGTAGAAGTGGCTTCCATCATAAAAACCACTTTATTCACTTTGGTCACCAAAAAGTTGTAGCTCAAGTATGCCATGATGCCTACAATTAGACCAGCTACCGTTGTGGTCATTGCGGTGTAAATTCCGCTAGCCATCATGCCCACATTCACTTGTCCGCCAGCGCTTGCCATTTCGTGAAACGCTAAAATCATACCTATAACTGTGCCCAAGAAACCCAACATTGGTGCAGCTCCAGAAATAGTTGCAAGTGATGCAAGATTGCTTTCTAAGCGATAGAGTTCCAATTTACCCACGTTTTCGATGGCAGCAGCAATGTCGGGCAAAGGGCGGCCAATGCGTGCTACACCTTTTTCTACCATGCGCGCTACGGGAGTGTCGGTTTGCAGGCACAATGAACGAGCTCCATCTAGGTTTCCTTTTTGCACATGTTCGCGAATAGCGTTCATGAATTTAGGGTCTTCTTTGCTCGCTTTTTGAATGGTTAGAAACCGCTCTACGAAAATGTAGACCGCTATAACCGAAAGAATGAGCAGCGACAGCATAATGAGCTGGCCACCTATTCCGCCAGACATCATAAGGTCCATGATGGAGATGGTGGTTTCCTCTACTATAGGCTCGGCCATAGTTATAGTGGTTGGTTCTTGAGCCATTGCGGGAGTTACAAACAACAATTGCATGAGGTTTAGTTTTGTGTTAAAATGGGCGTCATTAAAAAGCAATCGCTGGTAATAACGTAGCTTTTTGAAAAATATTGTGAGGGCGATGCACAATTGCATCATCGAAGTCGAAATTACCTCCATCCATTTCAAGCCATGTTGCACGTTCAAGGCATTTTTGAACACGCGAGTGTTCACTTCAAGCGCCTATTTCATGCCTTCCAACACTTCTCGCACAAGGTCACTTTCAAAACCGCGTTGGGCCGCAAAACGCATTAACGTATAGGTTCTTCGTAGTGGATGTTTTTCTTTGATGAGGCTCTTTTTCTGCTCCAAAAGTTTGGTCAAAACAGCAATGTATTCGTCTTCATCAATCTCCGTCATGGCAGCTTTGATGCCGTTGGTATGCACCCGATGCTGTTTTAATCCTTGAATTATTTTAACACGACCCCAAGTGTTTATCTTAAATTTTCCGCGTGCATACGCTTTGGCAAATCGTTCTTCGTTTAGAAAATTCTCGGTGATGAGAATGCTAATTATTTCCTCCACATCATCTCCATAAAGTTGAGCTTCATAGAGTTTGTCGCGCACTTGCTGATGGCTGCGTTCCTGATAGTCGCAGTATTTGCGCATTTTGGCAAGTTGCAGTGCAGGAGTAATTTCCATGGCGGAAAATTAGGTTTTAGGTTCTATTGAATGTTGATTAGAGTTTAAATTCTACCGCCTAGCTATTAAGGCTACTGCTAAACCGAGCGCCTGACACGTAGCTTTGTGGCCAATTTTTTCCACTGATGAAGAATAAACGGGCATTAGTACTTCTGTTTGCGGCCCACATGATTTCCAGCTTTGCGCAAGGCATCACCATGCTTGCCATTCCATGGTATTTCACTTCGGTGGTTAATCAATCCGAACTTTTTGGCAAGGTGTTGGCTTTAGCAACGGTGCTAAGCGTGTTTTGGAGCCTCTATGCAGGAACGCTTATAGATAGATATCCGCGTAAAAACATCTTTTGGTTCACTGCGCTAGCAGGTTTGCTTTGCATGGGTAGTATCGCAGCATACGGAAGTCAGACGGATGAAATGCCTATAGCCTTGGTGGCTTTGGCGTTTGTTGTCACTTTTTTTGGATACAACATTCATTATCCCAACCTCTATGCGTTTGCGCAAGAATTGGCCGCCCGTGGCGATTATGGTCGTGTAAACTCTATGATTGAAGTGGTGGGGCAAAGTACAAGTGTATTATCTGGAGCGGTGGGTGCCATTTTGCTTTCGGGTACTACAACTGGCGGCATTAACCTTATGGGAATGCACGTGAAATTGCCATTTGAAATTGCCCAATGGCAGCTTTGGGAAATTTTTATGCTAGATGCTTCCACGTATTTGGCCGCAGCGTGCATCATTCCATTCATTCGCTATCAGCGCATGGCCGAGCTAAAAGTGGATTTGGAGCCCATTTTTGCCCGATTGAAAAAAGGAGTACGCTTCCTTACCGCCAATCGTGGATTGTTGATGTTTGGCTTGGCTTCATACGCTACGTTCATTGTGCTTTTGGTGCAGGTAATGTATTTGCTACCTCTATATGTAGATAGGCAGTTGCTTAGTGGAGCCGATGTATATGCAAGCAGTGAGGTGTATTTCGCATTGGGAAGCCTGTGTGCTGGCTTGTTTATTCGCAGTTTAACCAAACACATGGCGCCTGCCAAAGCCATTGTTATCCTTATGATAGGCGCGGGATTGCTGTTTTTGGCGGTGTCTTCAGTCAAAAGTGTGGCGTTTTTTTATGTGTTTTCTTTGTTGCTCGGATTCTCCAACGCTGGTACGCGCATTATTCGAGTTACATATCTGTTCGACCATATTCCCAATAATATTATAGGCCGAGCCAACAGCATATTTTATTTGTACAATATCTTGATGCGTTCTGTGTTGCTCAGTGTTTTTTCGTTGGCGTTTTTCTCATTCGAAAACAATGTGGTGTGGGCATACGCCATTTGCGGCATGTTCATCTTGGCTGCTCTGGTTCCCATGGTGCGCATTATGCCACGATTGAAAGATATGCAGGTAGTAGAAGTGGAATGATTTCACGCGTGCAACATCAACACTCCTTTGTGTAAAACAACCGATTTCAAAGTGAAGAGCCTTTTCTGAGGCATCTAATTTTGAAGAATGCGCAGACTAGCGGTTTTATTCATGCTACTTGGGGTGATACACCAAGGTTGGACTCAATCTGCTAATTCAGAAACCCAACGATTTACACGGGCCGATTATATTGAGGCCTACGCTGGTTTTGCGGTGCAAGAGATGCTTCTTAGTAAGGTGCCAGCCAGCATAACCTTGGCGCAAGGACTGCTGGAAAGTGGCGATGGTAACAGCACCTTAGCCAAAGTGGCACGCAATCATTTTGGCATCAAATGCCATGGCACTTGGGAGGGTGAAAAATACTACCATGATGACGATGCCAAGGGCGAATGCTTTCGCGTTTATCAAAGTGTGTTTGACAGTTATCGCGATCATTCAGAGTTTCTGAGCACGCGCGAACGCTATGCCGATTTGTTCAAGCTAGAACTAAAGGACTATAAAGGATGGGCACATGGATTGAAAAAGGCTGGTTATGCCACCAATCCAAAATATCCCGAGTTGCTCATCAAAATGATTGAAGACAATGATTTGGCTCGCTTCGATGGTATGACCAAACCTCCTAAGACAGGAGAAAAATCGGTGAAGGACAAGAATACGAAATCGGGTAAAAATATTCCTCACAGCGAAGTGCAATCAGAAGCAATAGTTAGTGTGTCTTCTCGACAGATGTATTTGCGAAACAACATTCGTTATGTGCTGGTGGAAGAAGGCGATACCTACGAAAAACTGGAGCGGTTGCTGGATGTGCGCACCTGGCAACTCACCAAGTATAACGACTTGCCTGAAGACCGCAGACTTACCGCTGGAGAAATCCTATACCTCCAACCGAAGCGCAATAGCAATGGCAAGCACGATTTTCATCATGCATCTCAAGGCGAAACGCTGCGCTGGATTTCTCAAGAGTATGGCATCAAACTGAAGAAACTCCTCAAATATAACGGAATGACTAAAAACCAGGAGTTGGATGCTGGCCAAAAAGTGTGGCTTCGCAAGAAAAAGAACTGACGATTGTCGAATGACGTTTATCGAATGGCTCTAGAATCGTCATTCGACAATCAACAACCGTCACTTACAATTTTCCCACATAATTAAACGGGGTAATGGCCCTTAGCTCATCTTTTACTGTGTCAGAGACAGCCAAGCTTTCTATAAAAGCACCCATAGCCGCTTGATCTAATTTGGAATTGGTTCGGCTAAAATCGCGCAAGGCTTCGTAGGGTTTTGGGTAGCCTTCTCTGCGCAATATGGTTTGAATGCCTTCGGCCACTACCACCCAATTGTTTTCCAATTCTTGACGAATACGGTCTTCGTTCACTAAGAGTTTATCTAAGCCGCGCAAAGTGCTGCGAAAAGCGATAAGCGTATAGCCCAACGGAACGCCAATATTGCGCAGCACCGTGCTGTCCGTAAGGTCGCGTTGTAATCTAGAAACAGGAAGTTTTTCGGCCAAATGCCCCAATAGTGCATTTGCCAAACCTATATTTCCTTCCGAATTCTCAAAATCAATAGGATTCACCTTGTGCGGCATGGCAGACGAACCTACTTCGCCTTCTTTAATGCGCTGTTTGAACAAATCGTTCATTACATACATCCACATGTCACGGTCAAGGTCGAGCACTATGGTGTTTATGCGCCTCAGTGCATCGCACCAAGCCGCAGTGTTGTCATAATGTTCTATCTGCGTTGTGGTTTGCGAGCGATGCAATCCCAGGGTTGTGTTTACAAAATCGTTGGCAAATTTTACCCAATTTACATTGGGATAAGCCACAGTATGCGCATTGAAATTCCCTGTGGCGCCTCCAAATTTTGCCGAGAAGGGCACAGACAAAAGTTGTCTTTTTTGAGCTTCCAAGCGCTCTACAAATACCTGTATTTCTTTCCCTAATCGTGTGGGCGAAGCAGGCTGGCCATGTGTTCTGGCTAGCAAGGGAATGGTATTCCAATCGGTAGCTAGACTTTTTAGTTTGGCAATCAATTCATCCAATATTGGAACATAAACCATTGTTGTGGCTTCCATCATCATCAACGGAGTGGCTGTGTTGTTTATGTCTTGGCTAGTAAGCCCGAAATGAACAAACTCCTTCATTTCGCCCACACCCATGACCTCTAGTTTCTCTTTTATGAGATACTCCACAGCTTTTACATCGTGGTTGGTGGTTTGCTCAAATTCCTTGACGCGCAAGGCATCGGCCTCGTCAAAGTTTAAATAGATGGAACGTAATTTTTGAAAAAGCCCTCGGTCGAAGCCCGAAAGCTGGGGCAATGGCAATTCGCAAAGCGCAACGAAGTATTCTATTTCAACTCTAACGCGATAGCGAATAAGGGCAGATTCGGAGAAAAAAGCGCGTAGCGGGCCGGTTTGCCTTGCATATCTGCCATCAATGGGCGACACAGCATTTAAGGATGTAGTATTCATGCCCCAAAACTACATTGTTCCTAATGGTGGGGCAAAAAAAAAGCCTCGCTACACTATGCGAAGTGAGGCTCAATTTTGTTAGCTTATTATCATGCTTAGTCGCAACTATAGCCTTGGTTTTTAAGTGCTTCCTTATAGGAATCCCAATTAGGATATCCAACTGGAAGGTCGCTTTCGCAGATTGTAGCGGTTATAAATGTACAGCAATCGTCAGCGCAAGAAGTCATTGTAAGTGCAATGATTGCCAAAGCTGGTACTAGGGTAAGAAGAGATTTTTTCATTTGTTCAGGAGGTTTGCGCGCATATCGGCCATCAATAGACGACACAGCATTTAAGGATGTAGTATTCACGCCCTAAAACTACAATGTTCCAAATAGCGGGGCAAAAAAAAGCCTTGCTCCGCAGTGCGCAGCAAGGCTAAATTGAAAAAAGCGAAAATTACTCGCACAAACCTGAAGCGTCAGCAGCAGCTTTCCATTCATCCCATGTCAGGCCATTATACAAAGAGGCGTTAAAATCTGATTCGCAAATGTTTACTCCAGAGTATTTGCAGCAATCGTCAGCGCAAGAAGTCATTGTAAGTGCAATAATTGCCAAAGCTGGTACTAGGGTAAGAAGTGATTTTTTCATTTGTTTAGTTGGTTTTGGTTAGTGCTGCAAGTATAAATACATTTCTATCATACCAAGTAGGTAATTCTACTTATTTGTTAAAAAGAGTGGGTCTTTGACTGTTGAAACCCTGTAATATATGTCTTTCCTAATTTTCTCTAAGGTCACTTACAGGTATAGCCAAGGCCAGTTAAATATGTTTTACAACTGTCCCAATCGCTAATGCCAGCGCATTCTGCGTCACCTTCACACACTTTATTTACACCACTATTGCAGCAATCATCGCTACACGAGGAGGCTAACAGACCAATTAAAAGAGATAAAAAGATGTTTTTCATGGAATTAATGAGTTGATGCATGGGTAAAGTTGCAGAATATCGTTCAATCCGCATTTCACTCTATAATTATTTCTCACTGAACACGACTTTTGCGCCCCGAATGATGTCTGAAATTTCAATTCGTGTTGCAGCTGTTAGTTACAGTAATACCTATCCTTTTTTACATGGATTGCAGCAAAGCGCCATTTTGGGTGCTATGAAATTGCAATTGGACACACCATCCGAATGTGCCCGCAAGTTGCTTTTGGGCGAGGTGGATTTGGGTTTGGTGCCAGTAGCCGTTATTCCTTTTATTAAGGCCCCCCATTTAATCTCCGATTTCTGCATTGGGGCAAATGGTGCCGTAGAATCTGTTTGTCTTTTTAGTCAAGTTCCGCTCGAAGAAATTACGGAGATACTCCTCGATTTTCAGTCGCGTACTTCGGTGCAATTGATGCGCATTTTGGCGGAAAGACATTTTCATATTTCGCCAAAGTGGATCGATACCCAAGATGGATACATCGCCCAAATTAAAGGAAGCACTGCAGGCGTAGTTATTGGCGATCGTGCCTTTGCGCTCCATCAGCAATTTTCGGTAGTGGTAGATTTGGCTTTAGAGTGGAAAAACTTAACGGGACTTCCATTCGCCTTTGCCTGTTGGGTAAGCAATAAACAATTGTCCGAATCATTTAAACACGACTTTAATCAAGCACTTCGCTATGGGGTGGAGCATAGAGAAGATGCCATTCGAGAGCGGGTTCCGCACAACACAGAAGCCATGCTGCACTACGTTAACCATTGCATTTCTTATCCATTTGATGCGTCAAAACAACAAGCTATGCAGCTTTTTCATCATTGGTCTAGCCAAATGTAGCCGTTGGAAAGTTGCTGAACCTTGTATGTTGTCTCTTTTCTTAAAACCTTACTTTAGGCCGAAATCATAACCACACCGATGAAAAGAAATTTCTCACTTCTATTGCTTGCCTTAGTAGTAGTTTGCAACGCATCATTTGCTCAAATTTTGGGTAGCCCCGATGTGATTCGCATGACTCAAGCCAAAAATCGTTTTTCGGAAGGCGATGTTAACGGGGCTTTAGCGGTCTATCTTCAATTGTATACCGCCCATGGCGCAAATCCCCTACTCAATGTTCGTATGGCCGAATGTTATTTGGTTTTGAAACAAGGAAAAGATGCGTTGGCCTACGTGGACAAAGCCCGCGAATTGGACGCCAATGTGGACAAGGAATTGGAGTATCACGCAGCCGAGGCCTATCGCCTTTTGGGCAAGCAAGAAGAAGCATTGGCACGTTTGGAAGTATACCGCAAGCAGGATAAGCTGAAAACAGAAGATTTGCTAAAGACAGATGCGCTTGCCACCAAGTGCAAAACCACGTTGGAGCTGATGGCGAAGCCTGTGAATGTGCGCATCGCAAGTGCCAGCGACAATATTAATACTGCCGACCACCACGAATACCATCCATCCATTACTGCCGATGGAAAAATAATGGTGTTCACCTCGCGCAGATCAACGGACGAAAAGGCCGAGAAAGACCCGTATGATGAGGATTATTTCGAGAAAGTATTAATTACCTATTGGAGCGATAGCCTCAACGGTTGGGCACCAGCAGAACCTATTCCTGGCGGCATCAATACCAAAGGCCGCCACGATGCTTCGTTGAGTATTTCGCCCGATGGCAAACAGGTTTTTCTTTACAGAAACGAAATTGGCGCAGGCGACATTTTTGTGAGTAAAACCCGAATGAGCAAGGATGCCACCGATGCCATCGAAAACGAATCGGCTAGTGTGTCTCGCCTTGTAAGTCTTAACAAATGGAGCAGCCCACTTTCGTTGGGTAAGCCTGTGAACTCTAGCTACTGGGAAAGTTGTGGCGCTATTTCGGCCGATGGCAAAACCCTTTATTTTGTGTCCGAACGCCCAAAAGGCCAAGGCAGTGGCGATATTTGGATGGCAAAGCGTGTGAGCACCACCGAATGGGGCACGCCCGTAAATCTGTTAGGAATAAACACCGTTGAGGACGAGAAATCGGTGTTCATTCACCCCGATGGAAAAACGCTTTTCTTTAGCAGCCAAGGCCATCGCAATATGGGTGGCTACGATATTTTTCGGTCGGTGTTGGGTGCGGATGGCACATGGAGCGAGCCCGAAAATGTGGGCTATCCTATAAACACGCCTGGCGATGAATTTGACTTTGTGAGCACCACAGATGGCAAAACCGCCTACTACTGCACCAGCTCCGAAGGCTCGAAGAAATTCGACATCATGAAGTTGGATTTGGGAAAGTATGATGTGCTTGGCGGCAACCTAGCTGCCGAAAAATCGGGATTGTGCATTGTGCGCGGCACGATACTAAACCCAAGCGGAATGGCGGTTTCTACCAAAGTGGTGTGTAAAGATGCCAATGGAGCAAGCATAGTAGCCGAAACAGAATCGGATGAGGATGGCAATTTCTTCCTCACCGTTCCGGGCAACAAAGACTACGAGCTTATTGTGGTAGCCTCGTCCTACAAGGAATACCGCCATGTGGTGAAGGTGAACCTCAATGCGGATGGTAGCACCGCTACTACTAATCATTCCATTAGCCTAGAGGCGAAGTAGACCTAACCTGTAAAGGAAATTTCCTTAAAAATCAGATTCTAAAGGACTGAATTTGACCGGTTGGAGGTGATTCAATATTTCACACTATCCGAAACCTTCTCCAATTCCTTGCCTTTCCAGAGGCCATCGAGAAAACGCTCAAACCCTATGAGGTCGCGCGGTGCGTTTTCTCCGTTCAGGATGCTTTTCTTTTTGCCGTCCATATTTACCGAAGTAACGCACTTTGGAAAGTCGGAAATTAGGGTAGGGTAGGCGTCTTGCATTTTGAAATAACCCACGTCTTCTGCCATTTGGCGTATGGCTTTCAAATCATCTTCGGTCAGCAAGGTGGTGTACGTGCCAATGCGCTCTGCAAATCGCTTACCTACAAAAATGAGTTCGCCATTGTCCATCACCGTAACCTTATATATAGGACAGCTACCGAAACATGAAGTGCGTTCTATGGTGGCTAACGCACTAGGCGCAGCACTACTTTGAGTTTCAGTACTCATGGTGGTAGCGCTCGCTGCAGGAGCAGCGGTTTGCTCTTTGCTTTTACACCCCACGACCAAGGTCACAAGCACAAATACCACGATATGCCACCGCAGGGTTCTCATTTCTTTTTGCTTTTTGGAGGCTCAATTCCACGCTGCTTGGCCATGTCTTCTAGCCGTTTTTGAAACCCGGATTTCTTTTGAGGCTTGGCTTTGTTTTCCTGCAGTTGCTTGTGCAGTTTTTCATCGTCTACCAAATATTGGAAAAGGTATTGTTGCCCAAAAGTGACCATGTTGGCCAAGAAATAATAGTAGCTCAAACCAGAAGAGTAGCTATTGAACCAGAACAACATCATAAATGGCATGAGATACATCATCCACTTCAATTGCTCCATTTGCGGATTTCCAGCACTCATCGCCATGTTTTTATGGGTGTAAATGATGGTGCTGATGGTCATTAAAATGGTGAACAAACTGATGTGGTTGCCATAGTATTCGCTTATGAGCGGAATGTGGGCCGTCCAAGAATAAATGCTGTCGAAGCTGCTCAAGTCATCTGCCCACAAAAACGATTCTTGCCGCAACTCTATGGAAGCTGGGAAGAAGTTGAACATGGCAATAAGAATGGGCATTTGAAACAACATGGGCAGGCAGCCACCCAAAGGATTCACTCCCGCTCTGCTATACAACGCCATGGTGGCTTGCTGCTTGGCCATTGGGTCGTCTTTACCCTCAAATTTAGCATTCAGCTCATCAATTTCAGGTTTTAAAACCTTCATTTTAGCCGAGCTCAAATAGCTTTTGTAGGTAAATGGCATTAACACCAATTTCAATATTAGCGTAAGGATAAGGATGATAATGCCGTAGTTCCATTGGGTCACGCTCAAGAGGTTAAACACAGGAATAACCATGTATTTATTGACCCAACCAAAAATGCCCCATCCAAGCGGTATCATCGATTCGAGACCTAAGTCATAGGCCTTCATGGTTTTGTAATGGTTTGGGCCGAAATAGAATTTCAGTGCCACTTGTTCCATTGGGGCATGGGCATATGGCAAGGTAACTTTTGCTTCGCAGGTTTTTACAACTGCTGAATCGGCCTCGTTGGTCAAGGTGGCGATTTCGGTAGGTGGCTCCAATCCTTTCTCTGCAATGAGCACGGAACTGAAAAACTGCTGTTTGAAGCCAACCCATTGCAGCCCAGTTTTTAGGCTTTCTGTTTCATCTGATGTTTCGCTCAGATAGTCTACCTCTTCATCGTTGAAACGGTAATAGATGGTGCTTTTTTGGCGTTGGGCTTGCAAGCTTTTTTCTTGCGAAGGCATATCGGTGCGCCAATGCAAATCCACGCTAGTGGCGTTGCGCTCTACAATATCTTCTAATCCTACAAAATTGATATCGAAATCAATCATGTAGTCGTTTCCTTTTAGGCTGTATACAAATTCCAAATAGCGCCCATTGCCAGCATTCAAGCGCATGTTGAGGCTTTTGGCAGCATCGCCCGTCACAGTCATACTTTCTGCCGAAGGCTCGAAATAAAGGTCTTGGGTAGAGATACGTCTGTTTTGCGAGAAAAAGTCGATCGAAAACCGATTGTCTTCACCATCAAACAGCATTAAAGGCAGCGAATCGTGGGTTCTGTAATCCTTAAGTTGAACCGAAATAGGGCGTCCACCTTTGCGGCTCACGTTGATGCGCAACACATCGTTTTCCAAAACAATGATGCCGTCTTCACCTGAAGTTGCGGGGCCAAATGCACCAAATTGCGCTTGATATGCAGCCTGTGCAGCAGAATCAGATAGCGTAGAGTCGAGTACAGCGGCACCAGGAGCAACCATCGAATCAACAATGGATTCTTGCACCTTAGCAGTTTGCTGCGCTTGTGCCTCTTCAAGTTGCACGGCCGCAATCGAATCGCGACCTCGTTTGGCAGCAGCAATCTCCTTGTCCGAGGGTTGAGTGTAAATGCTGTAGCTGACAAAAATCAGCAACATTAGCGACAGCCCAATGGCCGAGTTCTTATCCATCCTTCAATTTATTTTGGGGGTGCAAAGATAGCAACCCGATTGAGGCGTGGGAGGCTAGAATTGCACCAAAATTAGAGGCGATTCCAGCAGGATATTTACGGGATTTTGGAAAGCGGTTTTCAACGAAAAAAGGAACTATTTGCCTTGCTTCATAGCCATTTCCACAAACTTTACAAACAATGGATGCGGCCGCGCAACGGTACTTTTATACTCAGGATGGTATTGCACACCCACAAACCATGGATGATCTTTAAGCTCAACAGCTTCAACCAAACCAGAATCTGGATTGATGCCAGTGGCCAACATTCCGGCTTTTTCGTAGTCCTTTAAATAGGAGTTGTTAAACTCATAGCGATGGCGATGGCGCTCCGATATTTGGAGTTCGCCATAAGCTGCTGCAAGTTTGCTTCCCTTAGAAATCGCACATGGATAGGCACCCAAACGCATGGTGCCGCCCTTGCGTGTTATCTTTTTTTGTTCTTCCATTATGGCAATTACGGGATGCTTGGTTTTAGCATTCATTTCGGTGCTATTGGCATCGTGCAATCCCAACACATGCTGTCCAAACTCAATTACTGCGCATTGCATTCCAAGGCAAATACCAAAATAAGGAACCTTCTTTTCTCTAGCATAGCGAGCGGCTACAAGTTTGCCCTCAATGCCACGATCGCCAAAACCTGGAGCCACCAAAATACCGCTTAATTGTGCAAGCTTTTGGTCCACATTTTCATCGGTAATATGTTCGCTGTGAATCCACTTCACAATTACCCTACAGTTGTTGGCAACACCCGCATGTATTATAGATTCTGCGATGGATTTGTAGGCATCTTTTAACTCTACATACTTTCCAACCAATCCAATGGTAACCTCGTGTGCTGGGTTTTTTAGCGTAGTAATAAAGTGACGCCATGCATCCAATGGTGGATCTGTTTTGTGATTGAGCTTCAATTTGCTCAACACTACAATATCCAGTTTCTCTTTCAGCATAAGCAATGGCACATCGTAAATGCTATCCGCATCTAACGATTCGACTACTGCATTTTGAGTCACATTGCAGAACAACGCAATCTTGTAACGCTGATCTTTTGGAATGGGACGATCAGCTCGGCACACCAAAATATCGGGCTGAATACCGCCTTCAAGCAAAGTTTTTACCGAATGTTGGGTAGGCTTGGTTTTAAGTTCTCCAGTTGTGCTTAGATAGGGCAAAAGCGTAAGGTGAATAACCAAATGGTTGGTTGGCCCTACTTCCCAATTGAACTGACGCACCGCTTCTACGTATGGCAAGGACTCAATATCCCCAACCGTGCCGCCTATTTCCGTGATAACGATATCATACTTTCCAGTTTCACCCAATAGGCTAATTCTGCGTTTTATTTCATCCGTAATGTGTGGAATTACCTGCACGGTTTTCCCCAAATATGCGCCTTCGCGCTCTTTATTTATAACGGTTTGATAAATGCGACCTGTGGTCACATTATTTTCCTGACTGGTAGCCACGCCAAGAAAACGCTCGTAGTGTCCAAGATCCAAATCGGTTTCAGCGCCATCCTCAGTCACAAAGCATTCGCCATGCTCGTAAGGGTTCAACGTGCCAGGATCTACATTGATGTAAGGGTCTAGCTTTTGAATAGTTACGCGATAGCCACGCGCTTGCAGCAGCGTAGCCAATGAAGCAGAAATGATGCCCTTTCCCAACGAGGAAGTGACGCCACCTGTAACGAAAATATACTTGGTTCCCGGCATTTTAATGGGGTTGGTCCCGCACCTGCGGGATGAATGACCGGAGGACAAAACTAAGCATAACCCACGCCTTTACCGGCTAAAAACCGAAATGATTCTTATCAACTTCTCAACATTAGAAACATTTGGCCGTAACGCACAGATAATACTATCTATATAGCATAAGTTGTACTTTCGGCAGCACGATAACGCTGCATGAGAGCACTCTTACTTACGGGCCTTCTTCTATTTTCATACTGCTTGACGAGCGCACAAGGCAGCGATTTTCCTGTGGGCGCACGCTCGGCAGGAATGGCAAATGCTACCGTTTGCCTCACAGATATTTGGGCAGTCCATCACAACCAAGCCGCGCTTGTCGATTTGGATATGGCCGGAGCTAGTGTGTATTACGAAAATCGATTTCTCCTTTCCGAACTCAATTTGCAAGCGGCTACGTTTGCGCTGCCCACCAACAAACTTGGCACATTTGGCATTAGCTATTCGCGTTTTGGCAATTCACTTTACAACCAGAGCAGATATGGGTTGGCCTATGGCAAAAAGTTGTTTTCGTTTCTCTCCGTTGGGCTGCAACTCAGTTACTTAAACACGCATTTGGCCGAAGGTTATGGCGATAGACACAGTTTTGTGGCCGAAATAGGATTGCTTTCACAAATCACACCTAAGTTCAGAGCTGGGTTTCATGCCTATAATTTAACGCGAACAGTGCTAGCCGAAGGCAATGACGAGCGAATTCCCATGAATTTTCGGTTGGGACTGCAATACGATTTTTCGAAAAAAGTGCGGGTTGCGGTGGAGGTTTCCAAGGATTTGGAATTGGATCCATTCCTTAAGGTTGGCATCGAATATTTACCAATAGAAAAGTTCGCTGTGCGATTGGGAATGGGCACACAACCGCTTCATGTGGATTTCGGATTTGGCCTTCGACTCAAGAATTTCCATTTTGATATTGCTGGTGCGATTCACCCTGTTTTAGGGTTCTCGCCCAAAGCCTCCTTGGCCTATCAGTTCAACGTGTTGAAGAAATCATCCAAGAAGTCCTAGTTCGAATCATATAAATCTCCAAGGCAAATAGGATGGTTCGAAACGTCAATACCCTTCATTCAAGCAGCAGGTCGAGCTGTTTTTGGCAAGCGTGTATTTTAGGTATTTTGACGCTTTATTCACTTCCATGCTTTGCGCAAAACGACAATGAATCGCGCAAGAATTTGATGATTGAAGTGCTTGTGGAAACCATTGCGGAACAAGCGGGCGAGAACGATGAAAACATAGATTACAATACCTTGGTGGACGATTTGCTCATGTTTAGCGAAAAACCACTCAACTTAAACAAGGCATCTTTTGACGATTTGCAACGATTGGTGGTTCTTGATGACATTGCCATAAGGAGCCTATTGGCGCATCGCGAAGAAAATGGGAAATTGTTGAGTGTATTGGAATTGCAGGGCATCAAAGGGTTCAGTATTCCAGTTATTCGAATGATAAAGCCATTTGTGGAGGTGAATGAGGATGTGAGCAACAAGTTTACCTTCAAAGACATGTGGCAAGGTGGTCGCCACGAAATCGTTTTGCGCTACGAGCAAACAGTGGAGCAAAAGAAAGGCTACTCTGATATTGAAGATAGTTTGCTGGCCGCAAGTCCAAATAGCCGCTATTTGGGTTTACCGTTCAAAATTTTTTCTCGGTATAGGTTTCAATTTTCAAACCGCGTTAGTTGGGGTTTGACTATGGAGAAAGATGCAGGCGAAGAGTTCTTTTCGGGCAATCAAAAAGAAGGATTCGATTTTTATAGTGCCCATCTCTTTTTGCGAGACATTGGCCCCATTAAGGCCATTGCAGTAGGCGATTTTCAAGCGCAATTTGGACAAGGGCTCACATTTTTTAGCGGATTAGGGTTTGGCAAATCTGCCAATGGAGTTGGAATTAAACGCAATGCGCAAGGCTTGCGACCATACACTTCAGTAGACGAAAACCGATTTCTGCGCGGAGGAGGTGCAACTATTGGTATTGGCAAATTTGACGTTACTGCTTTTGGATCCTACAAGTTGCTCGATGCCAATGTGAGCGCATCAAGCGACACACTTACAGAGGTGGAAGAACAAGTAAGTTCCGTTTTTAGCAGTGGATTTCATCGCACTCCAGGCGAATTGGCTGATAAAGATGCTGTTGAGGAATTTATTTACGGAGGCAATGCCAATTACAGAAACAAGCGCCTTCAAGTTGGAATAACAGCTGTTGCCTATCAGTTTTCGAGCATTTTATCGCGCAGTCCAGAAATCTATAATGCCAATGAATTTCGGGGAAAACAGAATAGCAATTTTGGTATCGATTACAGCTACCTCTTCCGAAATTTCAATTTTTATGGTGAAGTAAGTATGAGCCAAAATCTTGGATTTGCTACCACTCATGGTGTGTTAATGACGCTGGACCCTAAAGTGACCGTGGCCGCCATGTTCCGCCATTTGGAGGCAAATTATCAAGCGTTGTATGCCAATGCCGTAACTGAAAATTCGCGAACAAATAACGAAACTGGCTACTATTTGGGTGTCAGTCTCAACCCATTCAAGGGGTGGTATATCACAGGTTTCTTCGATTTGTTTCGTTTTCCATGGCTAACATATCAAGCCAGCAGCCCATCGTATGGCTACGAGGCCATTGGTCAATTAAACTTCCGTCCTTCTCGGAATTTGGATATTTCTTTCCGTTTTAGACAGAAGAATAAACCGCTGAATATCTCTTCGGAAGATGCCATTGATCCCATCAAGTATATTGAGGATGGAAAGCGCACTTCATATCGGTTTCATTTAAGTTACAGTCTAAGCAAGAGCGTTTCGTTGCGCAGCAGAGTGGAATATTCGCGCTACAGACGAGGGGATAATGAGGTGGAGCAAGGTTTTATGATTTACCAAGACGTTATTTTCAAGCCGTTAAGTTTCCCCGTTAGTTTTTCTACGCGATTGGCATATTTCGACACGGATACCTACAACTCGCGCATCTATGCCTACGAAAATGATGTGCTTTATGCCTACTCCTTCCCAGCCTATTATTATCGTGGAATGAAGTTTTACGCCAATATCCGTTACGACATCACGCGCAACATAAGTTTGTGGTTGCGCGTTGCCAATCTTTTCTATGCTGACCGCGCTACCATTGGTTCGGGCCTCGAAGAAATTGATGCAAAGTACCGCACCGACATTAAGGTGCAATTGCGGTTTACGTTATAAAAATGAACTATCTTCTCGGCTTGGCGGGTTATCTTTGTCGCTCTTAAACCTGAAGTATGGTAGCCTTCGACAATACAGAAATTGCCTTTGCTGGTCGAAGCAACACCGAACTTGACCATGCCCAAATGCTTTTCAAACTAGTAGGCAATCCAGCATTGGTCAATGTGGGAAAATCTGCTTTAGAACTGGCGCTTTCTCTGCATCTTCCTGTAACTGGAATAATTAAATCAACCGTTTTTAATCATTTCTGTGGCGGAGAAAGTGTTGCCGATTGCGAGAAATCTATAGAGCGGTTGCACAAAGCGGGCGTTTTTACACTTCTCGATTATTCTGCTGAAGGAAAATCGACCGAAAAGGACTTTGAGGCCTCTACAGCTCAAGTAATTAGCACTATTGTTCGTGCTAAAAATGATGCACGAGTCCCGTTTGCTGTGTTTAAACCTACGGGAGTGATGCGTGCTTCGTTACTAGAACGCGTGAGCGCAAAGCGTCCTCTTGAACCGCATCAACAATCAGAATGGAACAGCGGTTCCCAGCGTGTGCGAAAAATTTGCGCAGCAGCAGCAGAGCATAACGTGCCTGTTTTGATAGATGCCGAAGAAAGTTGGATTCAAAATGCCATTGATGAATTGGTTGAAGCAATGATGTTGGAATTCAATCGCAATGAAGCTATTGTTTACAACACATTTCAGTTGTATCGCACGGACAGATTGGCCTATTTAAAGGCAAGTCATCAGCGCGCTCAAAATGCGGGCTACATTCTTGGGGCAAAATTGGTGCGCGGTGCATATATGGAAAAGGAACGCGACAGAGCTAAGAAGAAGGGTTATCCTTCGCCCATTCATGCGTCAAGAAAGGAAACGGATGACGATTACAATACAGCATTGCTCTATTGTGTTCAAAACATAAAAGATATCCGATTGATTGCAGGCACGCACAACGAGGATAGTTCGCGCAAATTGATGGAGTTGATGCAGGAGGCTCATCTTTCTGAAAATGATTCGCGCATTTTCTACTCACAATTGTATGGCATGAGCGATAACATCAGTTTTAACCTTGCTCACGCTGGGTTCAACGTAGTGAAGTATGTGCCGTATGGTCCAGTGAAATTGGTGATGCCCTATTTAATTCGAAGGGCAGAAGAAAACACTTCGGTGGCCGGACAAGTGGGCCGCGAACTGTCTCTTATTCTTAAAGAGAAGCAGCGCAGGCGCAACCAGCGATAAATCCGGTGGTCCAAGCGGCTTGAAAATTGAAACCGCCAGTAACGCCATCAATATCTAACACTTCACCAGCGAAATACATTCCTTGACACTTGGAGCTTTCCATAGTTTGGAGATTGATGCTGTCTAAAGAAACTCCTCCGCAGGTCACAAATTCTTCTTTGAACGTAGTTTTTCCCTTTGCAGAATAACTGTCATTGGTCAAAATGTTGAGCAGTTTATTCATTGGTTTTCCCTGCACATCAGACCATCGCGTATCACTTTTTATTTCTGCTTTTTCCACCAGAAACAACCACAGCCGTGACGATAGCGCAGCAGGATTGGAATTGCCAATTTGTTGCTCGGGATGTTTTTGCCGATGATTAACAACTAACTCCCTTGCAGCCTCTTCATTTTGGATATTGAGCCAGTTTAGATGTACCTGAAAAGTGTAATTCAAGTCGTGAAGAATTCGAGCGCCAAAGGCAGATAATTTCAGAATTGCTGGTCCGCTCATGCCCCAATGTGTAATAAGAAGCGGGCCTTCGCTTTGCAATTTATGTCCCTGTATGCGAACCGAAACAGGATTGGCAACCACGCCCATGAGCGCGGTAATTTTTTCGCTCTGCATATTGAATGTAAACAAGGAGGGTACTGGCGAAATAATGGTGTGCCCCAGATTTTCGAGCCAACTGTACGATTCTTTTTTTGGGCTTCCGCCAGTTGTGACGACAATTCGATTTACTGAAAACAGTTCACCATTTCCACATTCCAATTGAAATCCTGTGGCAGTTTTTTGGATATGATGAATGGGAGCCTGTTTTCGAATTTTTATTCCAAGGCGTTGCACTTCATTCATCAAACAATCAATCACTGTTTGCGAACTGTCGCTTTTTGGAAACATGCGGCCATCGGGTTCGGTTTTTAAAGCCACACCGCGCTGCTCAAACCATTGCACCGTATCCAAAGGCCCAAATTGGTTAAAGCACTTTTTGAGTTGTCGACCACCACGTGGATAATGCGTCACCAAATCGGAAATGTTAGAACAGGAGGTGGTAACGTTGCATCGCCCACCACCAGACACTTTTACCTTGGCTAACAGTTTGTCCGATTTTTCAAAAATGGTAACGGATAGAGCTGGATTTTGCGATTTGCAAGCAATTGCAGCAAAAAAACCTGCTGCGCCACCTCCTATTATTGCCACATGTTTGGACATGCGGCTAAGGTAGTTTAGGCGGTAATAAAATCTACTAGCAACGGGGCAAATGTTTCCGCGTCTTTTGTTTGTTTGCTGCCCCTAGCGTCTGCTAGATTTCATAATTTGGCGGTTGAAGCAAAGAGATACAATTGCATGATAAATCAAGGTACGATAAGATGGTTTGTGAGTCTTGTCATCCTCGTATGTTTGAATACCGTGGCTTTGGCGCAAGAAAATTGTGCCAATGGAATTGATGATGATGGCAATGGCCTCATCGATTTGAATGACCCCACATGTGTTTGTGATGGGTTTTCTGTTACCGAAAATGCTCCATCGTTAATACCGAATAGCTCATTCGAAACCATGAATGGCTGCCCAAATTCATACAGTCAGGTGGGCAATGCTGCTGGTTGGATTCAAGCTACGGAAGCAACTTCCGATTACATGAATACCTGTGGTTTTGTATTTGGTGCGGCCACAGCCGCTGGACTGGTGCCATTTCCTGATGGCAATGGAATTTTGGGCACCATATTCTCTCCTGGTTGGCAGGAATATGTAGGTTCTTGCCTTACCACTACCATGACAGCAGGGAGCAATTATGAGCTTAGTTTCAATATCGCTTCAACACCAATAGATGGAAATGGCGGTGTTTGCAATGGCGGAGTTATAGATTTCGAACCCATTGATATTGTCATTTATGGAAATGTGAATTGCAATGCAATGCCCGTAAACACTACAGGTTGCCCCAATGGATCGAACGCCAGTTGGGTGGTTTTGGGCGTAGTAAATTATGTGCCTGTAGCGGCTTGGGATGTTATTAACATTGCATTTACGCCTTCTCAGAATATTAATGCAGTAATAATTGGGTCTCCATGTGCCTTGCCTCCAGGTTATGGTGGTGTGTGTTATCCCTATTTCTATTTCGACAATCTGATATTGAATGAAACTACGTTTTTCAATATTGTGACCATTGCCCCAAGTGGCGATTATTGTTCGGATGATGTGGTTTTATCGGCCGTAGCGGATAGTGCTGGAGGTATCTGGCAATGGTATCGGGAGGGAATTGCACTGGTTGGGCAAACAAATCCAGTATTGAATGTTTCGGCAGGCAATTTTGGAATTGGAAGTTTTCAAGTACGCTACACCATGGGCAATTTGTGTGAAGTGGTTGAGATTCTTTTGGAGGACGAAACCCTTACAGCCGAGTTTGCTTTTGATAATGTTTGTCAGGGAATTGCAACATCATTCACGAATCAATCTACCATTACTGCGGGAGTTATTGATACGTGGAATTGGGATTTTGGAGATGGTGTTGGCACTTCTGCGCAGCAAAATCCTTCCTATACGTTTGCCGCAGGTGGGATTTATACCGTTGAGTTAGTTGCTTCTTTGGGCGTGTGTTCCCACACCATTACGCATCAAGTTGAAGTTTACTTTAACCCATTGACTGACTTTGATGCTACAGAAGTTTGTCTCAATCAGGCAAACGATTTATTGGATATGTCAACTGCGTTATCTGGTGCAATAAATCAATGGAATTGGGATTTGGATGATTTGACGCAGCAAATAACCCAAGACGTGGTGCATACCTACGGTGCAAGTGGAACCTACAATGTTGAACTTACGGTTACAACAGATTTAGGCTGCGAGGGTCAAGTTGTGTTGCCAGTAATTGTGCATGCACCTCCTGTTGTTGATTTCACTTTTGTGGAGGCATGCGAGAATTTCGCGGCAACATTTTCAGATGAGTCTACACATCCTGATGGAATAAATGCTTGGGAGTGGGACTTTGGTGATGCTGGAAATGCTGTTTTGCAAAACCCTACCCACAGTTATATCGCAGAAGGTGTTTATGATTCGGAATTAATAGCATTTACTCCTTTTGGATGTTCGGATACGATTATCCATCAGCTTACGGTTTATCCAACTCCAACAGCTGGGTTTATTAATGATACCGTTTGTGCTGAGTTGGTAACTGCCTTCACTGATACTTCCCTTGTTTCTAGCGGCAATATCGTGTCGTGGGAATGGGATTTTGATGATGGTTCTGTATCAGCGCTGCAGAGCCCAAACCATATTTTTTTGGTGGGCGGTCAGTATAACGTCAACCTAGAAGTGACCACCGATAATGGATGTGTGAATGCCAGCACTCGGACTGTTGTAGTTTATCCGAAGCCCATTGCGGCATTCACTTGGGCCGGTGTATGTTTGAATGAAGTGAATCAGTTTGTAGATGGTTCTACGGTTGCAGTTGGTTCTCAAATTACTGGTTGGAATTGGGATTTGGGAGATAATCTAGGAACAGCCTCAAGCCAAGATACTTCATACATCTATGGGCAAAGTGGCGTATTTCCGGTGACGCTTATTTCTGAAACAAACTTTGGTTGTTTGGATACAGTTAGTCATAATGCAGAGGTTTTTGACTTACCTGTTAGCAGTTTTGTTGTGAATGATGTGTGTCTTTACGACCCAGCAGTATTTCTAAATAACTCCAGCATTGCTAGCGGTTCTATTGCCCAACATGTATGGGATTTTGGTGATAATTCTTCGGATTTAGTGCAATCACCTGTTCCTCATGTATATCCGCAGCATGGATTATATGACGTGGAACTTATTACGATAAGTGATAATGGCTGCTCCGACACTCTGGTTCAACAGCTTGAAGTGTATGCAGTTCCGTTAGCCGATTTCACGTTTGACACGGTTTGTTTTCCATTACCTACAACGTTCGCTCATTTGAGTACAATTTTGGGCACAGACCAAATGATCAATTGGGATTGGAGATTTGGCGATGCTGGGGTTGATGCCACTCAAAACCCGCTGCACAATTACGCTCAATGGGGCGATTACACTGTAACGCTCACTGTGACTAGCGAAAACGGCTGCGTGGACGACACGATAATCGGACCGGCACGAGTACACCCCAAGCCGAGGGCAATTTTTGATGATTCGATTGCCAATTGCCATGAGGACAGTACTTTTTTCACAGACCAAAGCACGTTAGATAATTATCCGCTAGACACATTAGAGTTTTGGACATGGAACTTTGGCGATGGCAACACTACTGCCATTCCTAATCCAACACATTTGTATGCCAACGAAGGAATGTTTGATGCAATGCTAGCTGTGATGACTAACCATGGTTGTGTGGATACAGTATTTCATCAGGTGGAAATATATCCACTTCCAAGAGTTGCATTTTCAGCAGACACAACGCGCGGATGTCAACCCTTTAGAGCCCAGTTTTTGGATGAAACCACCATACCATCACCCTACAATTTGAGCCGATGGGAATGGAACTTTGGAGATAGTTCGGAGTTGGTTTCGGCACAATTTCCGGTACACACTTATTTAACCGATACATTAGGCCCACTTGAGGAAGGTGTTTTTACAGTAACGCTGACTGTAACTTCAGGCAATGGATGCGTTTCATCCGTCACATCCCCTAATTATATGACCGA
>CAMDOM010000044.1 GCA_945903645.1 Chryseobacterium gleum | reverse complement strand
TTGTGGGTCGTGGCTCAAATACGCATCAAGCATTGCGTCAGAAATCTGATCGGCAACTTTGTCTGGATGCCCTTCCGAAACGGATTCGGATGTAAAAAAATATCCCATGGTCTATTTAGAATTCAACAGTGTATGTTTGTTTTGAAAATCTGGGCGCAAGGTAAAACTTTTGCAATTGTACAGCCTTGCGGTATTCATGTTAATTTGAACATATTTGTAGTTTAGTTTCCTTGCCCAGTAAGCCTGTGAAACACGCTTTCAAGTTTATCATCTTCCTTTCGCAGCGATAAAACCAGCACATTATGTTGCTGGGCCCATTCTGCAACCATTTTGCGAAGATCATCGCTACCATGGCTGCTTACGCTGTAGTTTAAGCCATCTAACTTCTTCACGCTTTGAACAGAAGGCAAAGAACGCAGCATCTTTACATCAATTTCCTTATCGAATTCAACCACAACGGATTGCCTACCTTGAAGGGATTTACCCACTTCAGAAGTTTTCTGATCGGCTACAATTTTGCCCTTATCAATAATAATGATGCGATCGCAAACTGCCTCCACCTCTTGCATAATGTGCGATGAAAATAACACCGTTTTGTGCTGCCCCAATTGCTTAATTAATTGACGAATGCCTACTAACTGATTGGGGTCGAGCCCAGAAGTAGGCTCATCCAAAATCAACACTTTTGGATTGTGAAGCATGGCTTGGGCAAGTCCTACTCGCTGCTTATATCCTTTAGATAACTGGCCAATTTGTTTGTGCTGCTCTACTTGTAGCCCCGTTTGATCTATCATTTCCTGTATCCGCGCTTCCACATTCGGTATGCCATATATGGCCGCCACAAACGCCAAATATTCTTTCACATACATATCGTAATATAATGGATTGCTTTCGGGCAAATAACCAACGTTTCTGCGCACATCCATTGATTGCGAAGCCGTGTCGAACCCGCACACATCTATTTTTCCAGATGTTGGTGGAATAAAACAACTGATAATCTTCATCATGGTAGATTTTCCAGCTCCGTTTGGACCTAAAAATCCCACTACCTCTTGGTCCCCAATGGAAAATGACACATTGTCAAGCGCCTTTTGAGCTCCATACATTTTGCTAACTGAATCTACTGTTATGGACATCCTTATAATTTGATGTGAAAGTAGTATTCTGCTTGCTTAGCAAGGTATATTTGCCCAGCATGATTGAATTTTTCACCTGCATGGTTTCTCTATGAAAGGCATTATTGTTCGCAACACTGGTTCGTGGAGTAATGTGTTGCTGCCTGACGGAGAAATTTGGGAGTGCAGGCTCAGGGGAAATTTTCGCATTAAAGGGCTACGCACTACGAGTCCACTTGCCGTTGGCGACAACGTAACCGTGCTGGCAGAACCTGACCAACCGCACAAAGGTGTGATTACTGGCCTTGACGACCGGAAGAATTACATCGTTCGCAAATCTGTTAACCTGAGCAAAGAAGCCCATGTAATTGCGGCCAATATGGATTTGATGGTGGTGCTTGCCACGGTGCATTCGCCTCGCACTTCATTTGGTTTTATTGACCGATTGTTGGTAACCGCCCAAGCGTACAGCATTCCTGCGATGGTAGTTTTAAACAAAACCGATTTGTGCAAATCAGCCGATTTGAAGAAATTGATGCAGGAATATGTTACCGTTTATGAATCCATTGGTTATCCCGTGCTCTCTATTTCTGCCGAAAAAGGAAAAGGATTGGAAGCGCTAAGAGAGGTTATGCAGCGTAAAGTAACACTAGTAACTGGGCATTCTGGCGTGGGAAAAAGCACACTTATCAATGCGCTTTGTCCAGAGTTGGATCTGCGAATAGGTGAAATTTCGGATGTGCATAGCAAAGGGATGCACACCACAACCTTTGCAGAGATGTTTCCGTTAGAAGGTGGCGGACAACTGATTGATACGCCTGGCATCAAGGAATTTGGACTAATTGACATGAAGTACGATCAACTGGGACACTATTTCCCCGAAATGTTTCAAGTATCTAAAGAATGTCGATTTGGCAATTGCCGCCACACCAACGAACCCGGATGTGCGGTTGTAGATGCTGTGCGTCATTACCGTATTCCTGAATCTCGCTACAATAGCTACATTGGTATGCTCGAATCCCAACAGTGATAGATCAATTCGCTCATATAAAGGGAACTGGAATTGAGGTGATTGTAGCCTACATCGCCTCAAATCTTATTGCCCAATTGGCCAAAGTTCTAACTGTGGCTTACAGAAAGCGATCGTTTCGGTGGACCATCATTTTTGCCACGGGAGGCATGCCTTCAAGCCATAGTTCCACGGTGGTTGCCATGGCTACTTCTATTGGGCTAATCGAAGGTTTTGGCAGCACAATGTTTGCTTTCACTACCTGCTTTGCTTTCATTGTGATGTTTGATGCTGCTGGTTTGCGCAGAAATGCCAGCAAACAAGCGCATGTATTAAATCGCATTATCCGAGAGTTTTTCTCGCACGAAAGTCACTTAAACACCGAGAAATTAAAGGAATTTTTAGGACACACTCCACTAGAAGTTATTGTGGGTGGATTGCTTGGAGTGGCCGTAAGTGTGGCCCTGCACTTTTACTTATAGTACCCTCCTACCCTAGCTTGTTTACATGATAATGAACCAAACGCTCGACTGGATGCTGCACTACGTCACCCAAATTTAGGTTCATCTGTTGAAGTGCTTCCTTAAGTTCTTCCTGAAAAAAATAGGCTACCGAACCAACAAAATGAATTGGGATACTTTCGTGTTTTAAAAAATAACACACGTATCGCGACAAAAACGCTGCAAAGCCTTTATGCAATAAATCTTGGGTGTAGGACAACGAACGATACCGATTTAGCACAGGCATAAAACTCGCCAAATAAGTATTGGGACGGGCTTCTAGATACACACGCTGCAACACATCATCTTTGGTAACTCCCATTTCTTGCAACGTATTGTGCATTTCCGTTGGAAGAAATCCATGCAAGTAATCGGCAATCAATTGCTTGCCAAACCACACTCCACCCGCCTCATCTCCCAACACATATCCCAACGATGGCCTACCATTCTCAACCCTGGTTCCGTTAAAATAGCACGCATTAGACCCCGTACCCAAAATGCAAATAATACTTTCCTTTCCTTGACTCGCAGCCAATGCTGCACCCATAAGGTCGTGATCCACTTCAACTAGTGATTTGGGGAAAACCGTACTTAGCGCATCGGCTACAACAGCATTCATTTCTGGAGAAGAACATCCCGACCCGTAAAAATAGATGGCTTCCAATTGATGGGAAATTTCCATCAGCACCGCGTTGCCTTGCAGTTCCTCAACAATCAGTTCAGCACCAATAATATAAGGATTAAACCCAGCAGTAATGACGCTTTGCGTAGCGCCATTGTTTGCCACAATGCGCCAATCACTTTTGGTAGAACCGCTTTCTACAATGGCAATCATAGGCTGCGCAATTAACGCGGATGCCCCTCTACCCCAAGGCCGTAGGGATTTTTGCTTATGTCCAGATTTTCCATCCAGTCAGAATCATCGACTTTGGGTGGAAGAACAAATGGTTCGCCCAAATAATCAATGCGTTTGCCAGGATACACATGCATTTCCCACAGATAGCTAAACAAATTGTCGCGCGTTAAATTGGGATGTAAATGCGGTGCAATGTGCTCGTAATGGTACGCTGGAAGAAGGCTCCAATGCAAATGGGGTACCTCGTGGTGGGCGCCATGAAATCCATTGTTAAACGCAATATAATTGATGACTTTTCCTTTAAAATTGCGCGTATGGTTGTACTTATGGTTTTCATCGCAACCATCATGTTGCCAATAATTGGTGCCTACAATGCCCCATGCGGCATACGAATGTGGCAGAAATAAAATGAGCAATGCTTTTTCCCAATCAATAAAAAGTAGGGTCACCTTAATGCCCATAACTACTGCCAACTCGAAAACATATTGATACACCCACCGCGGATTCTCTTTCCACATGCGCTTGGCAAAAGCATTTTCATCTTTCATAATGCCCGGAACCATTCGAAAGAAAAAGAATAATTGATTTAGAAAGTTCCAACGAAATCGCATTTTATCTGTGCGAATACGGTCTTTGGGTGTTTGGGTGTGCTGATGATGGCTAAAATTGTGACCGGGCACATAAGCGCTTACCGAATGGCCGTAGGTAAAAGACAACACCACCTGAAATACCTTATTCCAAATTCGTTCCTTAAAAATGGGTGCGTGAATGGTATTGTGCGTTATAACAGCACACATAAACGAAAGCACGCAATTGGCCGCCACCACCAAAACGCGCAAATACCATTCTTCGGGAAAATATATCCAACTTAACACTACTGTAGAGAGGTACAACCCAACCACAGCCAAGGTCCGTCTGTCCGCTTTGTATTTTAGCATGAGGGCAAATGTAGGGAGAGAAATGATGTACAATTGCCAGATATGTGCCGAAATGGCGCGAAGCGACACTCAGAATTTGGCATGTCAATTTTCGCTTTTACTAGGCACTAAATAATAGTAGGCAATAAACGCCAAGCCCAACATAAAAAACACGGTGGCTAGTGGGCGCGTACCATCTTCCATAAAAAATTCACCCAGCATCCAAATGCTGTTGGCCAATATCCAACCGCAAACTGCCAGATTGTGAAACAATTCTTTCCGCACCGAACGCGATAACCACGTGATGTAAAACGCCATGCCTATTGTTGGCACCACCATCAGGCAGGCGGATATATGCCAATTCTGAATCCAGCAGGTATCCTTTATCAGCCAAAAAAGGATATGCAAATTTTCGAACTTGCGAATGCGGTCGATCATTTTATCCAAACCGTTTCTCCAATTCTTCTAAGCTTAAACTAACCATTGTTGGCTTTCCATTTGGTGATGAATACGGCAAGTCGCACCCAAACAATTCATCAATAAGCTGCGACATCTCTTCGCGCTGCAACGTTTTGCCGTAAGGAATGGCAGCATTGCGCGCCAAGGTTTGTGCTAACTTTTCTTGACGCTTGCTGCCGCTCAACGTGCCCGATTCGCGGTATTCATATATAAGTTCATCCAGCACTGTGTGCACTGCATTTTCGGGGATAAATGGCGCTAAGCCTTGTACCACAAAGCTATTTTTTCCGAAAGGAGCGATGTCGATACCCAATATGCGTACTTCGTCCAACATGCCTTGCAAAGTTTGTGCATCGCTAGTTCCCAACTCTATTGTAATGGGGAAAAGCTGCTGCTGCGATGGAGTTTCGCGCATGGCAAGGCCGCGCACAGCTTTCTCAAATATAACCCGTTCGTGGGCGCGTTTTTGGTCGATAAGGATAACTCCGCTCCTAATTGTGGCTAAAATATACCGCTGATGCACCTGAACAGGATGCTTTTCGGTGTCGGCATCGGGCAACAATTCCTCTTGACGCGATGGTCTGCTTTCGGTTTGGGTAGGCATATCCAACCCATCATACAGTTGCTGCCATTCTGCTTGGCCCGGGCGTTTCCAGTTTTCGCCACCCAAACTTTGACGTGGCACAGCATCAGCAGCCGTAGGCATAGACGGCCTATGCCGAATGGGCAATTCTGGCTGCGTCACCTCCACATTGCGCGGTGGCGGAGGAAAAATAATGCTCATTTCCTGCGTAAAATCGAGCGTTGGAGCAATATTGTAGCGCCCTAACGATTGCCGCACTGCCGAGCGCAATATGGCATACATCGATTTCTCGTCCTCAAACTTTATCTCCGTTTTCGTGGGATGAATGTTGATGTCGATGGCCGATGGATTCACCTCAATAAAGATGAAAAACGCAGGAAAACTGCGGTCTGCCACAAGCTCATCGTAGGCCACGCTAACCGCATGATTCAAATAATTGCTGCGAATGAATCGATTGTTGACAAAGAAAAATTGCTCGCCACGGGTTTTACGCGCAAACTCTGGCTTGCCTATAAAACCATGAATACTCGCAATGGTGGTATCTTCCTGAATGGGCACCAATTTCTCGTTGAACGCTGGCCCAAATAGCGCCACAATACGCTGCCTCAGGTTCGATGCCTTGAGGTGAAAAATCTCCTCTTCGTTATGATGCAAGCTAAACTCTGTGTCGGTATGAGCCAACGCCACGCGGATAAACTCATCCATAATGTGCCGCATTTCCACCACATCCGACTTCAAGAAATTGCGCCTTGCAGGTACGTTGTAAAATAGATTTTTGACCGAAATACTGGTGCCCGCTGGGGTTTGACAAGGCTCTTGCCCCGTCACTTTCGAACCTTCAATCTGCAACCGCAAGCCCAACTCCCTATCGTGCAAGCGGGTGCGCATTTCTACTTGCGCAATGGCAGCAATAGAAGCCATCGCCTCGCCACGAAAACCTTTGGTGCGAAGGGCAAACAAATCATCGGCTTTGTTTATTTTGGAGGTGGCATGCCGCTCAAAACACATGCGCGAATCGTTTTCGGTCATACCGCTGCCGTTGTCAATCACCTGTATAAGCGTGCGACCAGCATCGCGCACAATAAGCTGAATGCGACTGGCACCCGCATCCACAGCATTTTCAATCAGTTCTTTTACAGCCGATGCAGGCCGCTGTATTACTTCTCCCGCAGCAATTTGATTGGCTACCGCATCGGGCAGCAAGCGAATAATATCAGACATGGCAGGCCGCTGTTAATCCCAATGGAGAAAAAGCCAAACCAACCCGCAAAGCACTCCAAATATCATTACAAACCGAATGCTGTGCGATGAACTTCCGCGCGAACGGGTGTTGCGTTTGCCCACCCATTTCTCCCCCATCTCTTGCCGCAATTTTTCGGTGCGCCTATCATCACTCAGGTTGCCCGAGCGCGCTTCTTCCACCAAGCGCTCCAACTCGGCTTTGCGCTCCTTCTTTTCATCCCAAAAGCGTGGCTTATATTCATAGGTGCGGTGCCCCGGACTTTTGAACATACTCGGTATTCCCATTTTCATAGCCCAAACTTACGGAGAAAGGAGAAATACCTTTTGAGTTAATCTCAATGAATACGATATTTTCTTATCCCACCTCCACAATTCAACGTAGTTTCTCATCCATTTTCTCCACGTTATTTGCGCTGCGTTCTATGATGCAGCAAACATTCGACTTTGTAATAATTGGAAGTGGCCTTGGAGGGCTGCAATGCGGGCATATCCTATCGGATATGGGCTTTAAGGTGTGCGTTTTAGAGAAAAACCAACAGTTGGGGGGCAGTCTGCAAGTGTTTGCCCGCGAGAAAACAGTATTCGATACTGGAGTACACTACATAGGCGACCTTGACCCAGGCCAAAGCCTCTACCGCTATTTCAAGTATTTCGGGTTGATGGATAGTGTGAAATGGAAGCGGCTGGATAGCGCAGGGTTTGATCGCATTTCCATGGAAGGTGACCCCACAAATTACTTGCACAACCAAGGGTGGGACGCGTTTGTGGCGGGGCTGAGTGCACAATTCCCCTCGGAAGCAAAAGCCATAGCCACATATCGAGAGGTGATGGAGAAGATTGCCGCAAATTTTCCGTTGGATTCCCTTGAATACAACGAAAAAGATCATCTGGACGATGAGCTTCTAAGCATTAGTGCGGCTGAGTTTATTGCCCAGCTCACCACAAACACAACGCTGCAATTGGTATTGGCAGGTTCATCGCTGCTGCATGCTGCATCGGCAGAGAAGTGCCCTCTTTTTGTGCATGCGCTTACCACAAACGGCTACATGCATGGTGCGTATCGCTGCGTGGATGGTGGTTCGCAAATCGCCAAGCAATTGGCCAGGAACATCCACGCTATGGGAGGCGAAATCCATCGCAGGGCGGCTGTCACAGGGTTTAAGTCGGATGAACACAAGATTACATCTGTGGTTTGTGCGGATGGCCGCGAGTTTGCTGCCACCCATTTTATCTCCAACGTTCATCCTAAAAACACCTTCGATTTATTGCCTCCTGAATTAAAAAAAGGGCCCTATTTCAAGCGGATAGCTGCATTGCCAAACGGGCTTTCTTCATTCAATGTCCACATCGTGTGCAAGCCCAACAGCTTCCCCTACTTAAACTACAACCAGTATCACCATCGCTCGTCCAATGCCTTTGCGCAGGCAGATTATGCGGAAGACCAATGGCCGTTGAACATCATGCTTTCTACCCCAGCAAGCAGCCGCTCCGAAACCTACGCAGAAGGCATTACCCTAATGACCTACATGCGCAGCAGCGAAACAGATTCATGGGCCAACACCCACAACACCATCGTGAATCCTAACAAAAGAGGCGAAGATTACGAAGCCTTCAAGGTCCGCAAAGCCGAACAAATGATTGCGGCTATCGAAGAAAAATTCCCAGATATTCGACAAAGCATTCAAAGTTATTATTGCACCACGCCCCTCACATTTCGCGACTACATTGGCAACGATGATGGCAGTATGTATGGCTTCGAAAAAGATTATCGCTCGCCTATGCTCACCTTTATTCCACCTCGCACCAAAGTGCCCAATCTGTACCTTACAGGGCAAAACATAAATCTGCACGGAATGTCAGGAGTTACTATAAGCAGCATCGTAACATGCAGTTATTTTGTCGACCGAGAAGAACTACTTCAACGCATAAAAAAGTTTTCTGAATGAAACACATAGACGTACTCGTAATTGGTGCTGGCCCATCTGGAACTGTGGCTGCATCGCACCTTGCCAATCAAGGGTATTCGGTAATGATTGTGGAAAGGCAGAAATTTCCGCGTCTTGTGGTGGGCGAAAGTTTGCTCCCCCTAAGCATGGGGCATTTTGAAGAAGTGGGTCTACTTCCCGCACTCGATACCATGGATTTTGAGGTGAAAGCGGGTGCAAAATTCATACGTGGAGAAGACTGTTTCCATCTCTCCTTTCAAGAAAACTATACCGAAGGTTGGACTTGGACATGGCAGGTGCCCCGTGCCGATTTCGACAAAACATTGGCCGATGCCACCGAGCGCAAAGGCGTTGAAATTCGCTACGAGAATAGCCTTACAGATATTAAATTCAATCCAGAAAATGTAAGTGTAGTAGTGACCGACAAAGCCGGAAATGAAGAAACGGTGCAGTGTAACTACGTAATCGACTCAAGTGGCAATGGCGGTGTGCTGGCACAAATGCTTGAAATTCCAACCCGTGTTAGCGACACAGGGCGCATGGCGGTGTTTACCCATGTTAACGATACCACCAGAGCCCAGCACCCCGAACCCATGCAGATTAGCTTCGACATTCTGGAGGTGGATTTGTGGTTTTGGGTTATTCCATTCTCCAACGGAACAACTTCCATTGGTATGGTGGGCAACAAAAAATACTTCAGTGAGTTCGAACATCTTTCGGAAGAGGAAGCACTCAGAAATATGATTCAACGTTCCATGCGGTTTAGAAATCGCTTTGGAACCATGCCATTCTCCTTTAATCCAAACGTGTTAAAGGACTACACACGCGCCACAGAACGCTTTATTGGCGACCGATTTGTGCTTACAGGCAATTGTGCTGAATTTCTCGACCCTGTGTTTAGTAGTGGCGTTGCCTTTGCCACCGAATCGGGGCTAACGGCTGCCAAACTTGTTGACCGCCATTTGAAGGGCGAAAAAGTTGATTGGCAAAAAGATTACGCAGACCACATGGAGCAAGGCATTGCCGTGTTTAGGTCTTATGTAAACGAGTGGTACACGGGGAATTTGCAACGCATTTTCTTCCATCCATTCGTCAATTACAAGTTCAAGACGATGATTACCTCCGTTTTGGCAGGTTATGTTTGGGATAGGAACAATCCGTTTGTTACGCGTCACAGCCGCATCATAGAAACATTGGCAAAAGTGGTAACCATTGAAGACGAAGCCGTGCGCATGCTTGCCGAAACAGCTGCTGTAGAACATTAGCATTTGAGTATAGCAATGATTGGGCGCATACCCCCGATTGCATCGCTATCTTTGGCCGTCTAAGACGCGCGCATTGAAAAAACTACACAAACTGGTCATCACGTCCTACATCGGGCCGTTTATCCTGACCTTTTTTGTATCGCTTTTTGTGCTGCTCATGCAGTTTTTGTGGAAGTACATTGACGACCTTGTAGGCAAGGGACTTGAATGGTACATCATTGGCGAATTGATGTTTTACGCTTCCGCAAGCTTGGTTTCGCTGGCCTTGCCCCTAGCTATTCTCATCTCGTCCATTATGACAATGGGCAGTCTGGGCGAGCACTACGAGCTGGTTGCTATGCGTGCTTCGGGCATTTCGCTAACGCGAATTCTCTATCCACTGGTCATATTCTCCATCCTGACTAGCATTGCAGCTTTTGTGTTTTCGAACAATTTGCTGCCGCTGGCCAACCTAAAAATGGGGACGCTGCTCTACGATATTCGGCACAAAAAACCCACGCTCGACTTACGGCCTGGTTCGTTCTACAGAAACATAGATGGCTACGTGATTCGTGTTTCGGACAAAGGCGAAAATGGCGAACTGTATGGCGTAATGATTTACGACCACACCGATAATAAAGGTAATATCAAAGTGGTGCTAGCCGATTCGGGCACTATGAATGTGGTGCAAGACCGTTTTTTGGAGATGGAACTCTTTAATGGCTACAGCTACGAACAGCAAGACAATGAAGGACGCGAAGACAAAAGCTACCCGCATTTGCGCAATGAGTTTCGCCAAAACTTGATTCGATTTGACCTCACCAACTTCTCTATGAGCAGAAGTAATGAGGACCTTTTTAAAGATAACTACAAGATGCAAAGCTTGGGGCAACTCAAGCAAAACATCGATACATTGGAATCCAAGCTGGACGAACGCATGTTGAATCATTTCGGCAATGTGGAGCGCAACTTCAGATACCTATCTATGAAAGTAGATACTGCGCAAAAAGGCCCAGCTAAAGCCAAAATTTGGGGGGATGTATTGGCCAATTTCGACTCGAAAGACCATAAACGCATCACCGAAGCCGCACTCAATTTGGCTAGAAGCACACGAGCTTATGTGACCTCTTCGGTAGATGATGTGATGTCGCGACAATCACGTTTGGACCGCTACTGGATTGAAGTGCATCGCAAATTCACCTTATCTATTGCTTGCCTCATTCTCTTTTTTATTGGCGCTCCACTTGGCGCCATTATTCGCAAAGGAGGTCTGGGTTTGCCCACCGTTTTCTCCATCGTGTTCTTTCTCATCTATTATTTATTGTCCATTACGGGTGAAAAATTTGCCAAAGAAGGAGTATGGCCCATATGGCAAGGCATGTGGCTTTCCTCCTTTGTACTGTTGCCCATTGGATTGTTTCTTACCCAAAAAGCCATTACCGATTCGGCCATCTTTGAGTGGGATTTTTACTTGAAGCCCATAAAAAACCTTGTGGAACGCATCCGCAATACAACAGCAAACCATGAGAATACTGCAGGTTTGCCTTAAGCCGCCCTACCCTACCCGCGATGGTGGATGCATGGCTATTGCTGCAATTACAGAAGGATTGTTGGCCGAAGGGCACGACTTAAAAGTGCTGTGCATGGCCACAGAAAAACATCAGTTTAGCGAAGTAAATATTCCTGAAAGCATACTGAATGCCACCAAGATGGAAGCGGTGCAAATGGATGTTCGGGTGAAACCTGTGGCTGCATTTTTCAACCTCTTCTCTTCCAAATCATACCATATCACCCGTTTTTACAGTCGCGAGTTTGAAGAGCGATTGATTGAAATACTCAAAGAAAGCTCGTTTGATATTATACACCTCGAGAGCATTTTTTGCCTACCTTATTTGCAAGCTATTCGAAAGAATAGCAAGGCAAAAGTGATAGTTAGAGCACACAATATAGAGCACATTATTTGGCAACGACTGGGCGAACAAGAGCTTAATTCATTTAAGAAAGCCTACCTCAACCTTTTGAGTAAACGCTTGAAGACTTATGAAATTAGCGAACTGAAAAACGTAGATGGTATTGTCCCAATATCTGAAGAAGATAAACGTGGTCTCATCCATTTGGGAGTGGATGTGCCAATGGAAGTAATCCCCATGGGAATGTCTGTTTCTGCAATAGCGCACGCGCCACTATCCTCTGGGGCGTTGCAACTCTATCACGTGGGCAGCATGGATTGGCAACCCAATGTGGAAGCAGTGGAGTATTTCATACGGGATAATTGGCCAGCGATTCACTCCAATCATCCTGATGTTTCGTGTCATTTTGCTGGAAGAAATATGGCTGCTAATATGCTTTCGCAGCACAAGCCACCATTACATATTCATGGTGAAATTGCCTCGGTTGCCGACTTTGCTGACGACAAGCAAATCATGCTAGTCCCTGTGCTTTCTGGTGGCGGAATGCGGATAAAAATTGTGGAAGCCATGGCAATGGGTAAGGTAGTTTTGAGCACAACCATTGGTGCAGAGGGAATTCCTTACGTAGCTGGAGAGCATTTGCTTATTGCCAATTCTTCTAATGATTTTGTGCAGCAATTATCGTGGCTAAAAGCAAATCCACTGGAGATGCAACGCATTGGTGATAACGCCAGAAGATTAGCTGAGGAACGGTTTGATGCAAATGCCATCACTTCGCGATTGACCTATTTTTACCGCACCATTTGCTGAAATTTCGGACGTGCGCTTATTTGTTCTGCTTTCTCGATTTCCGTATCCGCTAGACAAAGGCGATAAACTGAGAGCGTTTCACCAACTGCGCATTCTATCGCAAAACCATCAGATTTTCCTGTGTGCATTGCATGAAGAGGCACTGCAAGAAGATTGGATTAAAGCTGTTCAACCGTATTGCGAGAAGATTGAAACCATTCAAATTTCTAAGGCCACTCAGTTTATTCAGTTGATTGGGGCCCTTTTCTCCAATCGCCCATTTCAGGTGGCATATTTCTTTCAGCCTTCGGCACAAAATCAGATTAAGCATCTTATAAAGACCTGGAAGCCAGATGTGGTGTATTGCCAATTGTTGCGTATGGCCGAATATGTGAAGGAAATAGAGCAAATCTCAAAGGTTATAGATTTCCAAGATGCATTCTCTATTGGAATAGCGCGCAGATTAGACACCGATCCCGTCTACTTAAAACCGCTACTTAGTTCCGAGAAAAAACGGCTTGAAGGGTATGAAAAGGCCATTCATAAATCATTTGATGGCTGCACTATAATTTCGGAACAGGACAGGAATCAGTTGCCATTTGCAGAGAAAAATGACGTGGTTATTGTGGGAAATGGCGTGCAAATGGATGTGTTTGCTCCTTCGAACGCCAAAAAGACGGAAGACATCCTTTTTGCGGGAAATATGGGCTATCCGCCAAACGTTGAGGCTTGCGTTTTTCTAGCAAATGAAGTGATGCCTTTGGTTTGGAAAACAATTCCAAATGCACGGTTAATGCTTGCAGGAGCTCGGCCCAGCACCCAAGTGCGCCAACTGGCCGAAGACCGCATTACAGTTACCGGCTGGGTGGACGATATGCGCGATTGCTATGCAAAATCAACACTTTTCGTAGCTCCAATGATGATTGGCACGGGGCTACAAAACAAATTGTTGGAAGCTATGGCCATGCAATTGCCTTGCGTGACCACAACATTATCAAACAACGCATTGAAGGCTGAAGCATCAACAGAAATCATTCTTGCAGAAACAGCTATGGAGTTTGCAGAAGCAATTATCCATCTATTGCGAAATCCGGAAGAAGCACGAAAAATTGCCTTAAATGGTCATCGGTTCATACAAAACCACTACAGCTGGGAAGCGCAAACAAAACCGTTGCTTGCACTGTTAGAGAAAGTTAGATCGTAGAACCTCCATCTTTCTACGTTAAAATTATTGGGGCAAATGAACGGATTGATGCATTGGAATGGTACAATTATAGAATTGAAAAGGGCATCCACGAAAGTTCTTTTTTTTCCGTTATAGGTTGATTCTTTTAAACAACTAGCCATGCGTTTCGCCATCGTCTTTCTAGCAGTTCTGTTGGCATCGATTCAACACAACTATGGTCAAAACACCGATTGTGCTTCATGCATAGAATGGAGTGCCAATCGCCCACTAACATGGGCTGACTTTCAGGGAGAACCGAAAGAACGCTCTCGCCATAAAGCAGTGACAGATTCGGGAATGTCTATTGGATTTAGCTGCAACGAAGGCATCCCCCAAGTAACGGTACGCACCTATTTTCATCCCGAAGAAAGTTGGACAAAAACCACCGAGGTGGACGCCCTATTGCTGCACGAACAGCTTCATTTCGATATTACTGAACTTTTTGTGCGTAAGCTGAGAAAGCAACTTACCGCTTTGGGCTCGGATTGCAGCCGTGTGAACAAACATATTCAAGACTACTACGATAGAAATTACCAAGCCTACACCAACTACCAAGAATTGTACGATAAGGAAACCAACCACAGCATTGACGAAAAGCGTCAAAAATATTGGGAATTGCGAGTTTCAAAAGAGCTAAAAGCATTAGAGGTCTTCAGTTCGAAAACTAAAGACCTCTAACCCAATTAGAATTCAGAAAATTTAGTAGCTGAATACTTGGCTGTTTGCTGTGCCGTTAATATCCCACGAAATCTCAAAACCGTAGGCACAATTGGCCGAAGTTGGGTTTCCGTTTTGATCCACTCCCAATTTCAATACATATTGATTACCCGCTACTTCGTGCACCAATTCGCCTGAATTTGGTCTCCACAAACCGCAGTAAGTATTCGAACGGATAGCGGTGTTGTAATACGTTAAAAAATCTTGCTGGTAGCGATTGGTGCCCCACGAATCGACAGTTAAAGTGCCATTAAGCGAAGTGTCGCCTGATGCCTCAAAAGCAATATAAGGGGTTTGAATACCAGGAGTTGTATTGCCTTGCACATAGCTCCATTCGGTTATGCGGGCACTGTTCCAAACCGCGCTCTGATTGTTATCAAACGTCACATCCATGTTAAGAGCGCGCTCTTGAAAACGAAACGAACTTGCGCTAAAGAAAAATCCTATCCAATCAATACCATTCAAATTTTTCAGGGTTTTCTCTCCGTTAAACGTGATGGATTTGTTGTCGCTTAGGCGTGTGGTCTTAAAATCGATAAACGTTTCGCGAATCACAGAACCAGCGTTGCTCCAGTTAGAGCCAGAAATCAACTCTACTTTAATTTGTCCGGAGCGCGTTCGCGAGGGGCTAAAGCAAGGCGTGGTACCATCGAAATTAAAATACAAGATATTCTGATCCATGTCGGAAGTATCGATTATAACTCCGCAAAGTGCGCTGGAAGAAAGTGACAAGCCTGTTTCATTTTTACCAAAACCGGGCATGTCTCCAAGCGCATCATTAATGTCGGTATCTACCTGGTCCAAATCTCCTTTAAGCGCATTAGAATCAGAATTGAATTGCGACATCTCGGAATTGAGCAAATCCCCCAATTTTCCGCACGAAATAAACATTACGAGTAAAGTGCTCGAAAGCAAAATTGCTTTTGAAAAAGAAAGTTTCATGGCTTCTTACTTTAAGTTTTGGATAATCGATTGATTGAAAATTGGTTTCAAAAATAATATCAAAAGCAATTTTCCTAACAAATTCGAGGTTAATTGAAGTTAATCTTGACCTTTAGCATCCAAACGTGTGCGAAACACGGCATCCCAAAATTTATTGCTTACCCCAAATCCATTAGTTGGATCCTTGTAGTGATGCAACATGTGGTGCTTTTTCAACTCCAACAAAATGGGATGTTTGAAGGTGAAATGATGCAAGGCATAGTGCCCAATATCATAAAACAAATAGCCCACCACGAAGCCAGGGAAAAATGCTGTGACCATCACAGGACCAAGTATCAACCCAAACGACCAATAGAACAGAAATGCCAATGGAACGCTAAACGGAATGGGCATTACCAACCTGTAGCGGTCGCTAGGATAATCATGGTGAACGCCATGAGCAAGAAAATGGATACGCTTGCCCAACTTGCCCGGTGGGCAATAGTGAAACACAAAACGATGCAGTGTATACTCAGTAAACGACCACACTACAATGCCCAAAATGAAGAGTGATATAAACTTCCACACCTCAACCCCAAGCTCCAAAAGGCTATAGTAGGAGAAATAGAGGAACACGGGAACAAATACAATGAGCGGCATTGTCCAATGCACACGCGAAAACACGTCAATAAACTTATTTTCGAACATTGGTGGACTCTCGTCCCTATTGTGAATGAAGTGCTTGGCCATGCGTGCAAAAATATCGGCTAATCTCTAACCGCAAATTGATTCAAGGTTAACTTTTCAACTGTTGGATGCACTACTTGGGGCAGACGAACCGCCACCATTGTTGGGTGCGCCTCCTTGTTTTCTGCGTTTTTTGTGGCGTGGCTTGCCTTGCGCTGATGACGCTTGCTGAGGCCTAGCCCCACCACTAGGACGTTGCCCACCACCGCGCGAATCGCCATAAGCTGATGCTCCAAATCGAGGTTGCTTGGGGTTGTACACTGGACCTTCGCCTACCGATTCTGGCAATGGTGGCTTGTCTATAGTGCGCTCAATCAACTTTTCGATGCGCGCAAATGCTTGCATATCCATTGGATTTACAAACGTTATAGCACGACCAGAAGCTCCTGCACGAGCGGTGCGACCAATGCGATGCACATAATCCTCTGGATCGCGGGGCACTTCGTAGTTCACCACCACTTGGATGTCTTCAATGTCGATGCCTCGACTAAGAATGTCCGTAGCCACGAGGAAGTTGTATTTACGATTGCGGAAATCGCCCAATACTTCTTCGCGCTCTTTCTGCTCCAAATCGGACGAGATTGCTGCCGCTTTCCATCCTTTGCGGCTAAGGCGTTGGGCAATACTGCGCACATTTTTCTTGGTCGAAACAAACACAATGCAGCTTTGAATGTCTTGTCCTTCCAATAGTTTTTCTATCAACAATTCCTTTTGGGTGTCATACACCATGTAGGCTTGTTGGATAATTTTTTCAGAAGGTTTGGAGATGGATATAGACACGCTAAGCGGGTCTTTCAGCAGCTTTTCGGCCATTACGCGAATTTTGGGCGGCATGGTGGCACTAAACATCATAGTTTGCCGCGTGGATGGTGTGGCTTCTACAATTTTGATAATGTCGTCATGAAAACCCATGTCCAGCATCCTATCGGCCTCGTCCATCACCAAACATTCGATGTGGTCGAACTGCACATAATTGAACCCAAGGTGCGAAATTAACCGTCCGGGCGTGCAAATAATAACATCAGCACCGCCTTGGCTCAAAGCTGTTTTCTCTTGCTCCCATGATAGGCCGTCTTTGCCGCCATAAATAGCGATGGAGCTAATACCTCCAAAATAGGACAATCCTTCCATTTGGCGGTCTATTTGCACCGCAAGTTCGCGGGTTGGGGCAATTATAAGGGCTTTCACGCCTTTGCGGTCGCTCTTTAGAATGCGTTCGATAACTGGGATAAGAAAAGCAGCAGTTTTGCCTGTGCCTGTTTGAGCGCAGCCTATGATGTCGCGGCCTTTAATTAAATCGGGGATGGCTTGGTCTTGTATTGGGGTAGCCTCTTCAAACCCCATGGCATCTAATGCCTCCATCAATTGGGGGTGAAGTTGCAGCTCAGAAAATTTCATTTACTATTGGTAGATATTTCCGCGAAGGTAAGGTTAGTATCGCGCAGCTAGATTTACGAAGAAACTCGATATTTAAGAATAATCAAGAAAGAATTGGTTTTCTCTAATATTTCACCAACCGCAAACCGCCTTCCTCAATCACGATACGCTTTTGCTTGTAGAGCGCGCCTACGGCTTTTTTGAACACCTTTTTGCTCATCTGTAACTCTTGCTGTATGATGCCCGGATCGGTTTTGTCGGTATAGGGAACAAAGCCGTTTTTGCGCTGCATTAAGTCGAGCAAACGCTGGCTATTGGGTTCTATGGCAGCATGGCCAGGAGCTTGCAAGCTAATGTCTATCTTATTGTCTTCGCGCACCTTGCGTATGTAGCCTGTCATTTGCTCGCCCACATGTAAGGGTCGAAACACTTCGTTGCCATATATAATACCAGTGTGCAAATGGTTGATGATAACCTTGTAGCCCAAGTCGGTGCGTTCAAATACCATCAAATCCACTTCATCGCCATCGGCCACAGTTATTTCGTCATTGTCCAAATAGCGGGCTATGCGATTGGATGCCGCTACTCTTCCAGAACTAATATCTAAATAAAGAAACACCACATAGCTGCGGCCTTCTTCCATTTTGAGGCGTTGCTCGCGAAAGGGAACGAGTATATCTTTCTGTATGCCCCAGTCTAGAAATGCGCCCACTTCGTTCACTTGGTTTACACGCATAAACGCAAATTGCTGCACCGTTGCTTTTGGCATTAGTGTGGTGGCTATGGGCCTATCTTCAGAGTCGGTATAAACAAAAACCCGAAGTGGATCCCCAACGGCTATGCCTTCGGGAATCCACTTTGTGGGTAGAAGTATGTCGTTACCTTGTTCGTCTCCCAAGTATGCCCCTACGCTGGTAATGCGCAGTAGCTCAAGAGTATTGTATTTGCCTATATCCATTATAAAGGCAAAGGTATTACCGAAAGCATCAACAAATGGAGACCGTGTGGTACCAAGTTCTCGGTTTGAACTTTGCAGCGAGAAAACACGCTTGCCGATAGTGAAACCTGACCCGCTCGTGGTTTTCTTGCAACGTATCTCCACTGTGCCTGTAGCTACCACTGTTATCCCAGCCATCATGGATGAAGAAGAAATGGTGGCCGGTATCACAAAATTGCGTTCGGTGTCTGTTGCATCTGTTCCTCCTACATTAACGATACAGGCACAAGCTTTGCTTCCAGCCTGCGTTATCTCCGCACTGAACGATACATGACTTCTGAAAATTAATAATAAGGCAATAATTCAAGTTTCATAGCCTTTTTACATTCGTGGTGAATAGTCAAAACAACTTGTTAGGCATACCGATTCAGGCCTGCGACATTACCTTCGACCGCAAATGAAGACCACGTCTATTTCTGGAATCAAAAAGGAACTGCAATCTATTGTGGTGGAAGATGTGGTAGATATCTGCCTACGACTCATCAAATTCAAAAGGGATAACAAAGAGCTTGTGCACTACTTGTTGTTTGAATCTGGCAATGAAATTGGATACATAAAGCAAGCCAAGCAAGACATAGATGAGGCATTCGCACAAACCAATAATTCCAGTTTCTATTTGGCAAAAAAGAGCATCAGACGGGCGCTACGTATAACGGATAAATACATCAAACTTTCGGGCAAGCCAGAAACAGAGCTTGAATTGCTCCTCTTTTTTTGCACCTGCATGCAAAACACCGCTATCAATTGGAAACAAAGCAAGGTGCTACTAAACATCTACCAACGCGTTTTGGCTCGGATTGAAAAAAGCTATACACTATTGCACGAAGACCTGCAATTTGAGTACAGACAGTCCTTAGACAGTCTCAAGGTTTTTTTTACCTAGAAACACTATTCGGCAACGGTAAACTTTATGGTTTGAATACCGTCTGCATGGTCATAAAGTAGCAAATAATTGCCGCTTGCTAAGTGGCGCGTATCTATTGCTTTGCCATCAAACGTGCGAAACGGATGAAACGAACGACCTGCCACATCTAGAATGCAGTATCTGTCGGCTGTATTTGGCTGATAGCTTTCGCAAAAACGTAGGTTCAAATTTCCTGAAGTGGGATTGGGAAACACATCATCCAATACACAGGCAGCTGGCACTCGTGGCGTTACTATTGATGAAGGTTGCGAGCTATGCGGTATAGTCATACAATTTACTTCAACGTTATCTTCATCAATAATACAAAGGCGCACGGAGTCGTTCCTAAAAATTTCAATCTTTCCAAATCCACTTTTAAAATTGGTATTCAAAACCCCTTGTCCTCCCCCATTCCAAAGCGAATCCTTCACGGTTCCCATACCAAGCAATTGCATCACCGAATCAATATAATAAGTGAGTTCAGGGCCAAAACCTGCAACTGGACCAGTATTTAATTCAGGCAATCCGGCATTGCGTCCATCATCCATCACGTTGGTGTGTACGTGTCCACTTAGCACAATGACATCTTTTATAGCATTTCCGGTAATAAATTCCAAAAGTCCATTTTGTTCTTCTGGATAACCCGCCCAATTGCTGGAAAGCGAATGCGCCAATCGAAAACCAGTACCGACCTCACCACCAAGTCCAAAAACAAAATGCTGCAAACCCATTCCAACATCTATCACCTTCTTAAATTGTTTATTGAACATAACTCCGCTAACCAAGAACTTCCAATCAGCGGTAGATTGCTGCAATCCCGTTTTCAACCATTGCAATTGTTGCTCACCTAGTAATGTTTGTCCTGGTTTAGGGTCAAACAGCCACATATTCGATTCAGCATCAAACGTAAACGTGCTATCGAGATGATTGCCGCAATTGCGCACATCCACAAAAAACACCTCTGCATTGCCATAACGGTAGCTGTGGTACATTCCAACTTCGGGCGAAGCAAGTGGGTAATGCGGGAAATACTCTGTATACGCAGCCATCATATTCTCAAATGCACCTTCGGGCGTTGGCGAAATGTTAATGGTATTGTCTGCAGATCCATCGCCATTCAGGGTAAACTGAGGAAAATGGTTATTCGTTCTAGCCCAAATTCCGTCATGATTATCTACCACATAATCGAACACAGTGGAGCGAATAACCTTTGGCATATTGGGTTCCTCTTCAGAATAGCGCCTGCGATAGGATGCTTGAAGTGTTTGCCAGTTCATGCGCCAATCAAAAGGCATTTGATAATCGGGATATGTCCAATCGCCAGTGTGAAAAATCAAATCAGGTTGTTGGTCATAAATGGCGTTAAACGCATTGTAAGTCCCCAGTTCCTGACAGCTCAATATATTCCACATATATTCGCCTCGTTGCCCAACTTCTGGAAAGGTTTTGAAATGACCTTGCAAGGAATCGGCCTCACCATTAATCATTACTCTATAATAATAGGTAGTAAATGGCGATAAACCATTTACATCAACAATATTGGATGTGTCGCGCGTAGCATCAGTGCTACCAGCAAACACAAGCGGAGCGCTAAAATCTTGTGAGGTCGAAAGCTGCAGTTCAAATGCAGTGGCTTCATTCGTTCTAAGATAAACACGAGCACTGGATGGCGAGGCCGCTCCGACAACTGGTCCGTGAGTTACGTGCTGCCCAAATGACGCGACAATCGAGAATAGAAGCGCTACTGGTAAAAATATAATATGCTTTACAGTCATAGAATTGAGCTAAAAATGTTCAAATGTATGCAAGGCAAGGCAAAAAGTTCGATTTCCGATAATTGCTTGGGCGATGCTTAACGAAGCGTTAATACGGAAGGAATTTTCGTTACTTGCCAAGGTCAATTCGACATCTCCCTCATTTATCTTTAGAACCATAACCTCGCTTGAAGCCAATGACCGCACCCGCCATAGTCCGTATAGTCCTTCTAGTGGTATTTCTGCTTGAGATTGGTGGTGAGTTTATTCACCATCGTGAATTAGTATTCTTTACCAAGCCATTGGTATTGCCACTCTTGGGGCTTTACTTTTTTCTATCGGTAGCAGGATTCCTAACTAACGTACACCGCTTTATGCTCGTTGCCTTCCTATTCTCATGGTTTGGTGACGTATTTCTTATGCTCACGCCCGAAACCGCCACAGACACTGAAGTGATGGGCATATTGAAGAACAAGAACTACTTCGTGTTAGGTCTTGGCTCGTTCTTATTAGCTCAGTTACTTTTCATTGTATCGTATACAAAGACCAAGGATAGCCCACAGCAAAGTGTCACCGTTATAAAATGGTTTCATTATATCCCGTTTGCAGCGTTGTGGGCAGGAATGATGGCTCAGGTGCTTCCTGCATTGCAATTAGATACGGAGAAACAAGCCGCAACTATTCCCGTTATCGTTTACTCTGCACTATTACTGACCATGGCCGCTGTGGCACTTAGCCGTTATGGAAAGACGAATAATTCCAGTTTTTGGAATACCTTTTCGGGCGCCTGCATTTTTGTCGTATCCGATGGATTGATAGCCATCAATTTTCTTGTACTTACAGAGCCTACCTATTACGCTGGATTCACCATCTTTATAACCTATGCAGTTGCAGAATACCTTATAGCGCAAGGCATGCTGAAGCACTTTCTGAATTCTGAAATCAAAAGTTAAAACATAATAAAAAGCATAAATTGCTTTGCTTCGAACCTAGCTTCAACACCTACATAAGCCAATGATATTTTCGTTACTTGGCAAATTAAAAAACGACACATTCCGTGTCTACACTTTAAAAGCATCCAGTTACTATTTATTGTTACCCTAACACACCTTCGAAACCATGAAAATCAGAGAAATAAACGCCATGCGTGGCCCCAACTATTGGTCTGTGAAACGCCACAAGCTCATTGTGATGGTGCTTGACCTCGAAGACATGGAGGAAAAGCCCACCAACCTTGTGTCAGGCTTTGGAGATAGGCTAAAGGCCATGTTCCCATCTATGATATCACACCGCTGTTCGGAGAACTGCGAAGGTGGGTTCTTCATGCGTGTGGACCAAGGCACTTGGATGGGCCATGTTATCGAGCACATCGCCTTGGAGATTCAGACCCTTGCGGGCATGGAGACCGGCTTTGGCCGCACCCGCGACTATGGCGAAAAGGGCGTCTATAACGTGGTGTTCTCCTATTTGGAAGAAAATGTGGGCAAATATGCCGCCACGGCTGCACTGCGAATTTGCGAAGCTTTGATTGCAAATAAGCCGTATGATTTGGAGGCTAATATTCAAGAAATGCGCGAACTGCGGGAGGCCGAACGTCTTGGACCCAGCACAGGGTCTATTGTGGAAGAAGCTGCTAGCCGTGGCATTCCATGGATTCGTCTTAACAAGTATTCTCTTTGTCAGTTGGGTTATGGAGCCAATCAAAAACGCATACAAGCCACTGTGACCAGTGAAACGAGTAGCATTGGTGTTGAGCTGGCTTGCGACAAAGAAGACACCAAATTCCTATTGGAACAAGCCGAAGTTGAGGTGCCCCGTGGCGAAATTATTAGTCGGGAAAGCAGTTTGGAAGATGCGTGTAAAAACATCCGTTTCCCGCTGGTAGTGAAACCTGTAGACGGCAATCATGGACGAGGAATTACCGTAAATATTCGCACCTACGAAGATGCTTTGGTAGCATTTCACAATGCAAAAAAGGTTTCTCAAAAAATCATCATCGAGAAATACATAACTGGAGAAGATTATCGGCTTTTGGTAATAAATCACCGATTAATTGCAGCTGCCAAGCGCAGTCCAGCGCACGTTATCGGTGATGGAAAACATACTATTGAACAATTGGTGGCAGAGGTAAATAGCGACCAGCGAAGGGGTTATGGCCACGAGAATGTGCTTACGGCCATCACCATCAACGAGTTGACGGAGAACATCCTGAAAGCGAAAGGATTTACCGTAGATACAATTCCAGCAGTTGGCGAACGCGTGATTTTGAAGGACACCGCCAACCTGAGCACTGGCGGAACGGCCGAGGATGTAACGGATATTGTTCATCCTGCGAACATTGATATGTGCGAGCGCATCAGCAAAATCATCGACCTCGACATCTGCGGCATCGATATTATGACTAGCGATATCAGCCAACCCTTAAGCGACACAGGCGGTGCGGTGCTCGAGGTAAATGCAGGCCCAGGATTCCGAATGCACCTTGCGCCTACCAAAGGATTACCGCGCAATGTGGCAGGGCCAGTGGTGGATAAACTCTTCCCCAAACAAGGTGATACAGGCAGAATCCCAATCATCGCCATCACAGGCACTAATGGTAAAACCACCACAAGTAGACTAATAGCCCACATAGCCAAGATGAGCGGCTATCGCGTGGGCTACACAACTAGCGATGGTGTCTATATTCAAAACCGTATGTTGATGAAGGGCGACTGCACAGGCCCAGCCAGCACCGAGTTCGTGCTCAAGGACCCAACCGTCAACTTCGCTGTGCTAGAATGTGCCCGTGGCGGATTGCTGCGTGCCGGACTGGGTTTCCATCACTGCGATGTGGGCATTGTGACAAACGTGGCAGCCGACCACTTAGGTCTAAAGGGCATCCACACAATCGAGCAATTGGCCAAGGTGAAAGGCGTGATTCCCGAAACGGTGCTGCCGAATGGCTACGCAATCCTCAATGCTGATGACGACCTTGTGTATGACATGCGCAAGAGCGTGCAGTGCAACGTGGCATTATTCTCCATGGACGAGAATAACCCGCGGATAAAGGCATTGCAACGTTTGGGCGGCATCACTGCTGTTTATGAAAATGGGTATGTGACGCTTTGTCGCGGGCAATGGAAAATGAGGGTACTGCGTGCCGACCAAATTCCATTGACCCATGGCGGAAAGGCGCATTTCATGATTCAGAACGTGCTTCCTGCCATTCTTGCAGCCAACGTGCAAGGCATCAGCATCGAGGATATGAAAGCTGGTTTGGAAACCTTCATTCCATCTGCATCGCAAACACCTGGCCGCCTCAATTTGTATAAATTCGACAACTTTCAAGTGCTCTTAGATTTTGCACACAACCCTGCTGGCATGCGGGCTTTACAGCAGTTTGTGAGCCAACTTGACGCTACAGTCAAAGTGGGCATCATTGCTGGAATTGGCGATCGAAGAGTGGAAGACAACAACGAAATGGGAAGCATCGCAGCCGAAATGTTTGACGAGATTATCATCCGTCAGGACAAGCAACTGCGCGGCAAGACCGAGGCCGAGCTCATCAAGATGCTCGATGACGGCATCAAGGCCAAGGACCCGAATAAGAAAACTACCATCATTCCATCCGAGAAAGAAGCAATTCTGTACGCGGTAAAAAATGCCAGGAAAGGTTCGCTAATCGTAATGTGCAGCGATGTAATTCCTGAAGCGTTGGATTTGGTTGCCAAACTAAAAGCCCAAGAAATGAATGGCGAAGCGTTTC
>CAMDOM010000043.1 GCA_945903645.1 Chryseobacterium gleum | reverse complement strand
GAGCGTGGACGCTTAGACAAGCTCTGAACTGGCTGCTACCTAGTTAATAGACACGAGAGAAAGACCATCGCGCCTGCGGGTAGGTGCTCTTCTCAAATTCTCCCTTCAAGAAAATACATATCAATCTCTCCTTTTCCTTTGGCTTGTATTTTTCCTCGATGAGTGCAGGTGAATTTGTCACGAACCAATTCATAAGTGCTTCCACTGATGTTGATTTTTCCTACTTCGCCTGAAGATTCCATTCGTGAAGCTGTATTCACTGTATCTCCCCAAATATCGTAAGCATATTTCTTAATGCCTACAATCCCTGCTACTACTGGTCCGGTATGAACACCGATTCGTATTTCAAAAACTTCTTTGCCTTCATTTTTTCTTTGCTGTAAATGTTGTAGCATGAAAAGTTGTATTTCCATTGCAGCATTTACTACATCAACAGCATTGGTTGCGTTGGAAACAGGTAAACCTCCTGCACACATGTAACTATCACCAATGGTCTTTATTTTTTCAATATTGTATTTGGTCATGATGCTGTCAAAAGCTTTAAAACAGGCATGAATTTCAGCAACCAATTCTGATGGTGTTAGTTTTTCTGAAATCTGTGTAAAGCCTTTGAAGTCGGTAAACATTACTGTAACCTCATTAAACTGTTTTGCATCGGCACTGCCTTTAGCTTTCAACTCTTCGGCAACTTCTTCTGGCAAAATGTTTAAAAGCAAATCATCAGATTTTTTCTTTTCAGCAACTACTTCAGCAGTTCTTATTTCAACGGTATGCTCCAGTTTTTCTTTATCTGCAACTAATTTTCTTTCACGCCATTTAATGTAATACCAAATACTACCAATAATTAACATTACAACAAGCGTTCTAAACGACCAAGTCTTCCACCAAGGTGGCCTTATCGTAAACGTATATTCAAATGGCGCACTCCAATACCCTTCACTGTTCATGGCTTCTACCTTAAAGGTATAAATGCCTTCCGGTAAGTTGCCATAAGCGGCTTCGGTACGGTTATTAAGTGCACTCCAGTTTTCATCTAATCCCTCTAATTTATAGTGGTATTTTACTTTTTTACTTTGTTTTTGTGTGATTCCAATAAAATTAAAAGCGAGGTAATTGTTGTTGTAGGCCAAACTTAAATGCTCAGGCAATCCGTACCATTTTGTAATGCCATCAAACTCAAAATCACCAACGATTATACCATTGCCAAGTAAAATACTTGTATCTTTTTTATGTTCTAAACTTATCCAAGGGATATTTTCATTAAACAATGCAATGCTTGTGAGCTGAATGTTTGGTGGTACGGTATCTGTTTCATCGCCTTTGGGATGAAAGGCGGTTAATCTGTCATTGGCTCCTATCCATATGGTACCATCTTCAGTTTGGCAAATACTATTTCCATTGCAACCTATTCCATAGAAACCATCTTCATAAAGATAATTTTTAAAAAGAATTGGGTCTTCATCTATTTTTCCAGACTTAACTTTGTCAGAAACAAAGACCAGCTTCGACATATTCAGTTTTGCAAGACCAAAACGAGTGCCGAACCAAAGGTTTCCGGATTTATCTTCTAAGATGCTCAAAACAAAATTATTGCTCAGGCCTTGCTGATCGGTAAAATGAGTGAAACGCTGCCCATCGTATTTTGATACCCCACCGCCATTAGTGCTGAACCAAAGGTTTCCGTATTTATCTTCTAGGATGCTCCTAACATCATTATGGCTCAGGCCTTGTTTATCGGTAAAATGAGTAAAACGCTGCCCATCGTATTTCGTGACCCCACCACCTTCTGTGCCGAACCAAAGGTTTCCTGATTTATCTTCTAAGATACTCAAAACAACATTATGGCTCAGGCCTTGTCGAACGGTAAATTGAGTAAAACGCTGCCCATCGTATTTCGATACCCCACCGCCTGACGTGCCGAACCAAATGTTTCCGGATTTATCTTCTAAGATGCTCCTAACATCATTATGGCTCAGACCTTCTTTATCGGTAAAATGAGTAAAATGCTGCCCATCGTATTTCGAGACCCCACCGCCCCTAGTGCCGAACCAAATGTTTCCAGATTTATCTTCTAAGATGCTCCTAATATCATTATGGCTCAGGCCTTGCTTGTCGGTAAATTGAGTGAAACGTTGCCCATCGTATTTCGAGACCCCACCGCCCCAAGTGCCAAACCAAAGGTTTCCGGATTTATCTTTTAAAATGCTCAAAACAACATTATTGCTGAGGCCTTGTCGATCGGTAAAATGAGTAAAACGCTGCCCATCGTATTTCGAGACTCCACCGCCATTAGTGCCAAACCAAAGGTTTTTGGATTTATCTTCTAAGATGCTCAGAACAACATTATTGCTCAGGCCTTGTTGATCGGTAAAATGAGTAAAACGTTGCCCATCGTATTTCGTAACCCCACCGCCCCAAGTGCCAAACCAAAGGTTTTTGGATTTATCTTCTAAGATGCAATAAACATTATTATGGCTCAGACCTTGTTGATCCGTAAAATGAGTAAAACGCTGCCCATCGTATTTCGTGACCCCACCGCCCCAAGTGCCGAACCAAATGTTTCCGGATTTATCTTCTAAGATACTACTAATAAAATTACTGCTCAGGCCTTGTTTATCGGTAAAATGAGTAAAACGCTGCCCATCATATTTCGAGATTCCACCGCCATTAGTACCGAACCAAATGTTTCCAGATTTATCTTCTAAGATGCTACTAACATCATTATTACTTAGGCCTTGTTTATTGGTAAAATGAGTAAAACGCTGCCCATCATATTTCGATACCCCACCGCCTTCTGTGCCGAACCAGAGGTTTCCGGATTTATCCTCTAAAATGCTCAAAACAACATTATTACTTAGGCCTTGTTTATCGGTAAAATGAGTAAAACGCTGCCCATCATATTTCGATACCCCACCGCCTGCTGTGCCGAACCAAATGTTTCCGAATTTATCTTCTAAGATGCACCTAACAAAATTATTACTCAGGCCTTGTTTATCGGTAAAATGAGTAAAATGCTGCCCATCGTATTTCGATACCCCACCACCTGCTGTGCCGAACCATAGGTTTCCGTATTTATCTTCTAAAATGCACGATATACCTCCATGTTTTAACCCTTGTAGTTTACTAAAAGAGGAAAAGGAATTTGGATTGTTATCTTGAATGTGTAGGTCTTTGGCAAGGGTTACTTCGGGTATGCCGGCAACAAAAGGGCTGTCAATTGCGGTTACCACTTTCGGTGGTAAAAGAGTATCTTGGCCGGGGGTGCAAATGCGAGGAGTGCCTGCTAAAATTACTTTAGGTATACCGGCAAGGTGAACATTGGTGTTGGTAGGTACCACCTTCGGTTTGCCAACGGGTATCTTTTTTAATTTGCTTTCATCCAAAAGAATAACCTTCGGCTCAGCCATGCTGTCTTTGGGCACCACATAGCCTTTGGCTTCAACGACTTTTGGAGTGGAAGTTTGGTGTTGCTTTCTTTCTTCGTTATTGCAGGAGCATAGAATTAGTACTGCAATAAATAGGCTTAAATATTTGTACATGAAGTTCAAATATTAGTTCGTTTATAATAGTTCGGAGTTGTTGTCATGGCATATCTGCTAACGGGCCGCGGCTGCAAGAAGTTGGCGATTTCGAAGCACAAAGCTTCATTTAACCACTTAACCCACTTTTTTGCCAAGAGCCTGTTAGCGATTCGGCATTCTATTCGGTCCTCCGTTGTCAAACGTTTTTAAGTTTTGCGTAAATGTTTAAACGGATAAACTTTCCATTCTTTGCTTCGGTCGTTTCTCCCTCGCAATGACGCGCGAAAGTACTTCTTACCTTAAGTATTGATGCGCTGGAAAGCATCATGGAAGAACACGAAGAATTTGCACTCTTTGCCCTTGTAGGGTTATGTGCCTTGGGTGTGTTGGCTTTAATAGGCATCTATGCCACGTTCAAAGCATCTGCCCATCAATGGGCCATTGCAAAGTTCACACTAGTGGTGGCACTTGTAAGTTTTGGACTCGTGGCCCGCACGGGCTACTTGGGCGGCCAAATACGCCATACAGAAATACGAACATCTACCTCCCCTGCCAATGCTAGTGCATCCGAACAGGCTGGAGAAGAAGATGATGATTGATAGATAAAGCAGAGCATATTGAACCTAAATGCCCACGGCTGTGCGCAGCCGTGGGCATTTAGGCTATTTTAGGTAGTAGATAGTGCAGATATTAGCTTGCCTACGCACTTATTTGGCCATTGGCTATATAACTTCCTGAGTTCGGGATAAGCGAAAGGCCAAGATTGAACTATCCTATTGAAAAACATGGTGATAGCCACAGACACACAGAACTTCACTGAAAAAAATACAGAATTTACTGCGTTCCGCAATGAGCTCCCGTTGGTCGGTTCAGTGGCAATAAGATGTCTTTTATGATTCTATTCAGTAGCTCTTGCAATAGTATATGACCGATTTTAAGCGAGATAATTAGACAGAAGATTTTGTTTCTTATCCCGAACTCAGGTATATTGGTTCATGTCACGCAAAGTCGCGGAGACGCAGAGAAATGATGGGTCAGTATTGTTAAAATACGCTTGTGATTGAAAATTAATGGGTTAAAAGTATCGTGTGTTAAATTTTCAAAAACTCTGCGTCTTCGCGCCTTTGCGTGAAAATTTCTCTTTGGAGAGAAATGAAAAAATTTTGATGTGTTGACCCTCTTATCAAACTATACCTGCGCCAAAGAAACACTAAACTACGGTTGCCTTTGAGCCAAACATATAGCACATTAAATCTATACTCATATTCATTTTTTATAGATATAAGCTATTGCATGTATATTACTCTATTAAGAATTTTGAAGTAATCAAACTAAAAAATGGAGTTGTGAATAATTGTTCGTTCAAATCATTTTTTGCTAGTGATTCTATAGTGTTGGACGGTAGATTTATGTACACGGACATGAGTGAAATCAACACGGTAATGTCAAAAATAATCAGTAGAGCAGATGAGCTGCGCAGCAACGAAACGTTGGAGTTATGCTTCTTCGCGGATTACTACTGCACGTGGTCGCGCAAGAAAATAATGATGTGCTTGCATCAATTGAGCAACATTAAACAGATGTCAAATGGCTGTTCCATCCAGATAGTTTGGGGGTGCGACAGCGATGATGAGGACATACAAGAATTTGGAGAGTTGTTAGCAGAAAATACCAACACACCAATTACCTTCGTAAACACTGAGTTCGATGTATACACGAAGGGTAAACTAGCTACAAAAAACTATGTACTTGAAGCAAACTAGAAATCAGCAGATGCGATACCAATTAATTATTGTTTTCACCAGTCTATTCTTAGTTCTAGCTCTGAATAATGTTTTTGGGCAATGCCTAGAAGGAAATTGTTTTAACGGGAATGGAACCTACAGGTATGAAAATAGTGAGGAATACGAAGGGCTATGGAGGCAGGGTAAGCTTGAAGGTTATGGTGTGTACACGTTTAAGAACGGAGACATGTATAAGGGAGCGTTTGTAGCAGGTAAAATGCAGGGGCGAGGAACCTACATATACATCAATGGCGACAGATACATTGGAATGTGGAAAGATGGAAAGATGGAAGGTCGTGGGCATTTTTATTGGAATTTGGCAGGAGATTTAATGGACGATGCCAAATTGGAGGGCAACTTTAAAGCTGGCAAGCTAGATAACATAGTTGTTAGAGATACAGGTGTGCCTGCCGAGCAGCAAAAGATGAAATGATACTAGTGGCATCAGGAGGTTAAACCCCACTATCACGCTCTGTATTTTTAAGAGTATAAGGCAATAAAAGGTAACCATCGCAGGTATATTGCTTTACAAAACAAACCATCTTCTTGCTGGCAACACTATCGCAAAATGGAAGGCTGTCCATTACGCCATGCCCAAAATATGCTAACTAGTGATACTTGAGATGGTGTGATGCAGCATTTGTTGGATAACTGAAATGGATATAGAAGCGGAGATTAGAAAAATGCAATCACCACTTCTACCCAAGAAGACATGCATGTAGCGCATTTGAGAAAAGTGATAGTTGATGGTGAGTATTGGAAAACTTTTATGAAAGTGAATGGTTTCTTTGAAACAACTTTGCATTTGAAAAAATCGTCCAACCTGTCACGGCTTCCAAAAAGACTACAAAAAGCAAATCGGATTGCCGCTTACGAAGTTCCGTATTTGAGGGATGCACTGGTGTTTTAATACTTTTTGCATAATAGACTATTGAACAAAATGATTGATACAAAAGAACAATTAGACCAAATTCGAATACAAACTCAGGAGTTGAGGAAGCGTATTGTAGGCCACAGCGTTTTCTCACGCATTTCAACCATTGAAGATTTAAGGCTGCTGATGCAGACGCATGTATATGCTGTTTGGGACTTCATGTCTTTACTCAAATCACTTCAGCAAGGACTTACCTGCACTACGGTACCGTGGTTTCCGGTGGGTAGTGCAGATACCCGCTATTTGATAAACGAAATTGTGGTTGGCGAAGAAAGTGACCAAGATGCTACTGGTAAACGTATGAGTCACTTTGAAATGTACATTGAAGCAATGAAGCAATGTGGGGCCGACATATCAGGCATCATGCGGTTTATGGATATGCTACAAGCCACAGGCAACAGAGAATTGGCTTTTGTTGCAGCTCACACGCCACTGGAAGCGCAAGCATTTGTGAATGGCACTTTCGACTCGATTGAAAATAAAGGGCTACACGTTGGGGCTGCTGTATTTGCATTTGGAAGAGAGGAGCTTATACCGGATATGTTTCTCTCTATTATAGCGGAACTTGACCGTCAGTTCCCTTACCAATTAGGAAATTTTAGATACTACCTTGAACGCCACATAGAGGTGGATGGAGGGCATCACAGCCATTTGGCTTTGCAAATGACCACGGATCTTTGTGGCGATGACCTAGCTAAATGGCACGATGCTTCCTGCGCAATACAAGAAGCTCTTGAGCTAAGAATAGGTCTTTGGGATGGTGTGTGCCGTTTGCTATCGGCCAAACAAGATTGTGAATTGCACCCTAGCGACTAGTTTAATATAGCCATTAACTCCGCACGGGAGGAAACTCCGAATTTTCGATAAATGTGTTGCACATGCTGGTTAACCGTATTTCGGGTTGACCCCACTCGTTCGGAAATCGTTTGATAATCTGCACCTGAGGTGAGTTCATTTAAAATAATCCGCTGCCTTTTGGTAAGTACTGTCAAATCTACTTCGTTCTTTTTAAGGTTGTTGAACCTTGGATTTGTGGCATGTAGAATAAGCACGCTCACAACTCCAGGACTGGCCACGGTATCGTAGCGATTCAAGTTTCGCAGATATTCGCCTAGCATCATAATGGCATCTTCTTTTAACAGATAGCCATCGGCACCCATTCTAAATGCCTCGATGATAGTTTGAATGCTGCTGTCGCTTGACAACATGACCACTTTGGCGTAGGGATTGACACATTTTACTTCTCTGATTCCATCAATACCGAGCTCGTTACCCAAGTGAACGTCCAATAGTACTATTGGAGCGCTGGTTGAATTAATAATGTGCAATGAGCTTGCAACAGAAGGGAAAGTTCCTGCCACTATATGAGTTGCAGAAAGTTTGATCATTTGAGCAAGTGCTTCCCGCAAGCTATCCTGATCTTCTATGATTATAACATTGCGGTTTTTACCACTATTTACGCCCATTATAAGGTTACTTTAATCATAAAGAAAAAGAAGGTAATTTATGTTTATTTTTTTACATTTAATTACAACGAAAAACAATCATTAGGGCATCGTCTATCCTAATCTGATTTTCGCTGTATTGCTCAAAAAGGCTCTGATAGGACTGCGGAGAATTTGAACTATTGCTGTCGGAAATCCATTGTGCTAGGCCCTTTCTTCCAAGTTTTCTGTTGCGACTACCACCGAATTGGTCCGTTATACCATCGGTAAAAAGTATCACATCCATATTTCCAATATCCTCAAGCGTTCCATACTTTATGGTTCGGTCGCCATCGGGGGTGAATGCAGAAATGGACCTACGCAATGGATAAATAACTTCGTTTGTTTCTCTATTCAGAACAATAAAACCATTTCCATTACTTGCATACTCTACACATGATTTGTTGAAACGGAATTTAAGCAGCGTCATTTCCGCTCGCATATGCACATGCTGGAGATCATCGCTGATGGTGGTCATCTCTGTTAGCCTTGCATGCACATAGTCCATTATTCCTCCTGGGCTTCGATCAATGCTTTGAAACATGGCCTCATTCAATGCCGCAATGTTCATTACACTCATGAATCCTCCTGCTATACCATGTCCTGTGCAATCGCCAGCAGCAAAATACACCGATCCATCTACATCCTTCGGAGACATCCAATAAAAATCGCCACTGATTTTATGGTATGGTCGGAGATATAGCTCGGCTACAGGAAGATGCTGTTTAACCTGCTGAATGGAAGGAAACAAATGCGCTTGCACAAAGCTGGCATATTCAGCACCATCTTGAAGTTCCTTATTCGTATTCATAAGTTCAAGAGTGCGTGATTCAACCTTCAATTCCAATTCACGATTCAAGGTCAGAAGTTTGTCGTTTGTTCTATGCAGCGCTATTTCCATATCAAAAGCTTGCAAGGCCTTGGCTAAGGTAAGCCGCATATCAGCCGCCTCCCATGGTTTGGATATATAGCGATAAAGCGCTCCCGCATTGATTGCCATAGAAACTCCAGAGATATCGGCCTGTCCTGTTAGCAATATATTGCGGCACTGAGGTATGCGCTCCTGCACTTTGATAATAAATTCTGAACCAGTCATGCCCCCCATTAGGTAATCTGAAATGACTACGGGAACCTCGTTTCCGCCTGCGAGAATATCGTTAATCACTTCAATAGCCTCTTCTGCCGACTGGCAGGTTTCAAACAAGATATTGTCGTCCATGAAAGACTGCAATTGATCCTTTAAAGATTGCAGCACCAAAATATCGTCATCCACAAGAATGACATAGCGTTCTTTATTTTCAGCTTTGCTCATGTTAAACTAAGTATTGCAGATAGGAGTTCTTTTTCATCCCAAGGTTTCCGAATGTACTGTGCAATGCTGCCCTCTTGAAGCATTTTGTCAAGAATGGTCTCGTCTGCCTGCCCGCTTAGCACAATGGCCTTTACGCTGGGGTGTGCGGCCCGAACTAAGTTTACAAACTCGTGGCCTTGCATCTGTGGCATTAAAAAGTCTGAAACAATAAGCACAAGTCTTATGCCTTGATTGGCAAGATTTTCAATGACCTCGAAACCTTCCTCAGCACTTTCGGCACATTCTACAACAAACTGTTTTCCTAAGCTTCGGTCCAATTGAAGCCAAAGGCTGTCCAACACTAAAGGATCGTCATCCACACAAAGTATGGCTACATTATTTAAGTTGGTCATTTACTCTTGTACTTTGGAAGTTCGATGGTGAAGGTAGTGCATTCGTGATTTGAGTTGGCCCAAATGGTGCCATGATGTTCATCAATTATCTGTTTCACAATACTGAGCCCCAACCCGGTGCCTTCGCCTTGCTGTTTGGTAGTGAACATGGGTTCAAAAAGACGTTTGCGCACTTCTTTGGTTATAACCGAACCTGTATTGGAAATTTCTATGAACACGCATGGACCTTGGGTCTCCGCTTTTATGGTTATATGCCCATGGTTGTCCATTGCCTGTATGGCATTGTCAATGATATTAGACCAAACCTGACCGAGTTCGCCTGAGTTACCACGCACCTCAATGCCTGTAGGAATATTCACTTCGTCCGTGACACCTTGCTTCAACTTGCTCTGATAGAGCGTGAGAACAGCATCAAAGTTGGGGCGCAATTGAACGGCCATCTTTTCTTTGGTGCCAGCATGCAAATAGGTTTTCAGTGCACGCACCACATCTGCCGCCTTTTCGCTTGCGCTCGAAATGGACATTATGGATCGTCTTATCCGCATCATCCATACCAGAAGATCCAGTTTCACATCTGGTTTTTCCGAATCGAACAGTTCGTGCAGCAGTATGCTACTGTCCGCTTGGATAGAGCATTCTGCAAGGAGCCGAGCGTAGCGCTGTTGTTGGTCTAAGTGAGGAAACTCCGTTGTGAGGAATTCCTTGAGTTCGGCTATCAATGCCCTTTCTTCTCGGCTGGTAAGACGTGTGGCAAGGTCAATGCCATTGGCTGTTTCGCATGCGAATTGCAGATCTTGAGGACTGCCTAAGGGTATCTTATCCTTGAAAAGGTCTAGCAGCGCGTGGCGCAGATTACCTGCAGAGGCATTGATAGCGCCTAAGGGGGTATTAATCTCATGGGCAATACCAGCTAACATGTTCCCTACAGTCACCAATTTCTCCTGCCTAACCATTTCTTTTTGCGCGTGCTTCAGATTGTCCAAAGCTTGCTGCAATGCTTCGGTGCGCTCATCCACCTTTTGTTCCAGCGATGCATTTAGTTCTAGCAGTTCTTGTTTTGTCTGTTCTAGATTCAGCTGCACGGTTCCGCGCTCAATTGCCTTGGCCAACGAACCGCAAAATGCTCTGAGTACAGCACGTTCATCTTGGGTCCAGACACGCTCTAAGGTGCAGTCATCAAATCCTACAAACCCCCAAAAACTGTCGAATGCCATGACCGGGAGAACAAGTATGCTCTTGATGTCCTGTGATTGTAGCATCTCTTTTGTTAGGCTGTCTGGTAAATGCGCGACAATGGCGCAGAATTCTAAACCATCGTTCAGCTTCATAATCATGTCGCCCGAGACGGAGAAAGGCACATTCTGCAAAACGGGGTTGTCTATCTCTGGCCGCACCCCTGTATTGGTCCACTCCACGCGTTGACTGGTAGTTGATGTCTCTATCGAATCGCCCAGTCTGTTCACGAACAGATAGGCGCGATCCACCTCTGTAGCCTTTCCGATGAATTCCAGGCTTTGTGCCATTGCATGCAAGTAGTCCTTTTCTAACAGCAGTATATCGGTGGCTGAAGCTACAGCGCGGAGCAGGTTTTGGGATCGACTAAGGCCCTTGTTGGCCGTTTCAAGATTTATTCTGGCCATATCCAGCCGCTCTACACTGAGGCATGCTGTGATGGCAGTATCTATCCGATTGGCCAGACTGGCAAACATGGGTCCGAAGAACTGTATGTCAACGCTATCATCGACAAAAATGAAATAGAGGCTGCCATTTTTCAGCTGGATAGTCAGCGAGTGCATTCCATCGCTAAGCCTTACAATACGATAAGTACCTGATTTCAATAGCGTTACTGCATCTGAAGGCAAAGTATCTACATGGCGACCCACAGTGCATGTGCTGTGCAATCGTCCTTCGGAATTCACCTCCAACATAGCGTGAACGGCTGCTGTTTCGTGAGCAAAAGTGGACAAGCACTGCTGCATCATAGTAGGTAGGTCCAAACTATTGCCAATAGCACTGTGACACTTAAGCACAAGGGATATGTTCTCTATTTTCATAGCAGTCCTACCACGCAGGTTTTATTGTGAAAGTTAATGAGCTTATCCCCATGGCTGGCAATTTCTCCCATGGTAAGTGCACCTGCCGCTGGCACTCCTGCGCCTTTGGTAATAAGGTCTATTTCCTCGGTAAAACGGGGCCCTAAAAATCCAACCCTAGAAATACAATCGATTACAAACGCATGGGTATACAGAACTTTAGTATCAGCCACGGCTGCAACCACCATTTGAGCGGTGGCTTGGAGCAGCGTATCAGAGTCGCCTTTCAATATCTTAACTATGGAGTACACCGGCAATTCGCCAAGCAATTGTATCGAAGTGCCATCGCAAGAGATTGGGTCGCGAACTACCATTTGTCCGCTGTGTTTGACTATACCAAGAGGATACGATTTGGAGAGTTCGAAGAACTCGTTCTCGGAGAAGCTGCGCCCACTATCCTCCTCCACAATGTTTTTGTACAACTCAACAGCCGAGCCATAATCGAGACCTTGCAGTGTTGCATCCACCGACCCAGTAACAAGAAATGGGCCTTGACATTTTGACCAGCCATGTCCCAAGGCAAGGCCCATGGGTTTCATAAGCCCAATGAGCAGTGCAGCATTGGGATGAAGACCGTGATTGGAGAAAATGACGGGCTCTTGCACCAAGGTCCACTTACCAGCACCTCCACCTATCACTTTAGTGCCATTGCACAATCCTTGAAACATGGTTTCGAGAAAACCAACTCTATCTGGCGAAAAGGCATCCACAAAGGCCACCACCGTCACCACGCTCTTGAACCTTTGAGCAAAAGCAAGGGAATCAAAAAGATGCATATCATGCACAAGTTCTACCTCAACATCGTCTGCCAAAGTAGCAAGCACAGCACCAGTGGTATGGTTCTGCCCATCGCATATCACTTCAGGAAATATGGCTCCAAAGAATTCCACTCCCGCATCGCTAAGTACTTGCAGGTCGATATGAGCCGATTTCTCAGTCATCAGTATCAGTGACCGCCCATTTCCGGCTTTCGAAATGTGCAAAAGCGTGGCTAAATCTGGTGCGTATTGAAAATGTAACATCGAAGTGAACAGGTTTGAAAATGAGATACTAGGAACAGGATATAATTAGGGGAAATAGGTGCACTCGCATTGGTAATAATTGGCAGGTGTAAAGGTATTAAGCCTTATGTTTTTAAGAAGCAGAAAACCTGCTTCTTGATTTGATGACGAGCTAAACCAGCATAGAAGGCTGCTCTGAGATGCAAGCACAGAAACATTCATAGTGTGCATAAGAGTTGTCATAATCAGTTGGGGAATGTCGTTCAATTCGAATGAAGAAGACACAATATCACCATACCAGTAATTTAACCTATCAGCAACCTTTGAAAAGATGAACATGAGAAAAGAGTGTTGTTAAGCACTTTTCCGAACTCCTAATTGATTACAGACCTCACAATAGAACTAACAATCTAAGTTATAATAGTCAAATAAACTTAAGGAATTGAAAAAAAACCAAATATTATCTCATCAAAAAGCAATGAAACCAAATAAAAACTAAAAAAATGCTGATTTGCTCTGTACAAGCGATACTGGTGCCCAACACATTTGCATCAACGCTATGAACGAGCTGGCGCCAATGGTAACGACACGATGGCCATAAACACCCCATTCTCCACTTTATAGGATATATTGCCTTTGTGCATGGTGATGATACTTTGAATAATGGCCAAGCCAAGACCAAGACCATTATCGTCTGTCTTGCTTCCGCGATACATAGGGTTGCCGAGCAGAACCGCATTCACCATATGTCCAGACCGCATCGGATTGCTGAATGTGAATGAGGCGCTTTGCTTCGAGTTGTCCACGTGGCATCCTATGAATATACGGGTGTTGAAATCGCTATACTTGATGGCATTCTCCACCAGATTGGTGAGCACCAGATTCAACATGTTCATATCGGTCAGAATAGCACGGTCTGAATCGCAATCATGTATGTCAAATTTCTCGCTGGCCATGAACATACTGTAGTTGTAGTTCAAAAAGTTGGACATCAGATTTCGGATATTAACAGGTCTTAGGTCCAACTGTTGGTCCACAAGCAAACTCTCGTAGTTCACCAATCGATTCACCTGACGGTTCAACTTGTCCAATTCGTCAATAAGAGCGTCTACTGTGCGGTTGAGCGGTTCGAGCCCTTCATGTTCGCGCATTAGCATCTTGAGCATATTGGCACCGCGCAAGGTATTTAGTACTGGCCGTTTAAACTCATGCGAGACGGTATGAACGAATTTAGATTTCATATTGTTGAGCTCGCGTTCACGCTCAAACAGTTTTCGAAATTCCTCTTTACGAGACTCCTGTTCGGTTATATCACGATAAACCCATAGATAACCTTCCAAATGACCTTCGTGACCTACTGGAATGAAATCGCGAGAGAGCAACCTTCCGTCCAGCAACACTACCACCTGCCCCAACACCCTTTTGCCTTGGGTCAAGTTGTTCTGAATTTCTCGGATAAAAAGATCCGGATGAGCGACAAGATTTTTTAAGGCCTGAAGCGCATCAAAAGTCTTACGGCCAATAAGTTCATTTATTTCAATAGGAATACCTGCAATACGCTTGAGGCTTTCGTTCAAAACTACTATTTCATTGTCGACCGTTTCGAGTAGAATACCCTCACCCACACTGCCCACAATGCTCTGCAGCCTTCTGGTGCGAACGTTCAGTTCGCGCTCAAACTCCACTTCACGGTCTATACTTCGGGTCATGCAGAGCAAACCTCCGTCTGAAAGGGTGGTCAATGATATCTGCTGCAATACTCCCGAGCCATCTTTTTTCTTGCCCAAGGTAACGCCATGCCAAACTCCATCGCGCATCAACATTGGAAACACCTCGCGTTCTATTCGGGCTATTTCCTCTTCGGCATAAATATATCTCCAAGTTTTTCCAATCAGCTCAGAATCGCGCTCATGGCCAAATATCCTTACATGTGCGACATTGAGATAATAATAGACTCCTTCACTGTCTAATAGAGCTACCCCATCCATAGCAGTATCTAGAGCCATGGCTTTTAACTCCGTTAGATGCATTGAAGAATGCAGAGGAACAGCTGAGGTTTCCATATATTTTAAATCTTAAAAAACTGAAATTGTTCGAATCGGATGGTCAAACACACCATGTTCAGGCTGACTTTCTGAAATCTGTTAACATTTCGTTGTCCAAGCTGAGGAATTTTACAGGTAAACCAGAATGTTCCGCGAGAACTTCTCCAAGCTCAAATAAATCCTCATCATCAAATTCGAAGCACCAAACCACATTTACGAAACATTTGTTGTCCGAACGATTGACCTCAGCCAAAGAATCAAACATCATGACCAAACGCTTTCTCATCCAAGTGCAGTAGTAATCTGCAAAGAAACTTACTTCCAAATTCTCATACTTGCCAAGACCGTTAGCATGCTCCAGTATCTGTTGAAATAACGCGTTGGCGGTATCCATATCATGATACGTGAAACGACCGGTCAACGATATCTTATTACGGTTAAAATGGGCCTCGAACGCAGAATGATTTTTCATGTTGAAGCGCGTTTAGTTTCTGTGAAGTAAAATTCGCGCCCATACTGAGCCCGTACAATAGATTATATGATGTAATCTTTAGATAAACAATAACCATAATGTGCTATATTTACAAAACAGTCGAAAGCTTAGTCTGTTCATATAGAAAATGCCAAAGGATTGAACTATGGTTGTGACGTGATACCAAGGCTTAGGAATTGAAACAGAAGCCCGCCACGCTTCATAAGCAGCTCACCTAACTCGAAGATGTCGTCATCAGCAAATCCCCAAACCACATGATTTGCTCGATTCTTGAAACATTCCACGGTTTCCAATTCATCAAAAAAAAAACCAACCAAACTAAGGCGTGCTTGTGCACCGCAATAGTGGATAAACAGAATCATCTTTAGTTGCTGCCCTTCGGAAATGTTTTTTGCCTTGCGAAGAATCGTGTTTAATTTTTGAATCTGAACTTCGTGCTCGTGACATAGTAAATGCCCTGATATCACAAAGCGAGTTCCATAAAATACGAGTATTAAAAGATGATGTGACGAGCATGTGCTTGTTGGTAAGCGTGATGGTAAGAGCAGATTGAAACGCTGCATTTACGCATCTGTTATAACCTATATGAGTGCAATTTGCCATGGGCGAATAATTAAATAGTATCGCGTTTGGCAATTGACACAATGGTTTTGCATGCTGATTTTTAAGAATGATGGAACGTACAAATTGACCTGCAACACAACTGGCGTGGATTGACGCTGCATTGAACATGATGGTGGGCAGGGTTTCTAAGCGATAGATGGCGTTCGAATTAACAAGGAAAAACCTACTCAATTTTGCTATAACCACTATTCGAAATTACATCATATGAGTTATTTTGGTGGCAAGGAACGAGACCTTAATTTGCATTCAAGTCATAGGCTTCAACATCCTCAACTCTGAACGCGCTGATGGCGGGTCCTTATTCATGAAAACATTTTTTTCGCAGGCAACCAAATGGGCGCGGGCCGAACGGCAGTATTATGCAATATTCAGGCTTGGCTTACAGGTATGGACGGTCATAGTCTGTATCAGCTTGCCCTTAATAGTAAGCCTCGGTCTATTACCTCATAGTTCATCATGGGATGAAGTGGTGAATCACCATGTCGTAAACACGGAGTTATGGATTGTGGATGGGCTATGGGCATTTAGCTGCATGTTTATGGCACTAACATGGTTGCTTGGAAAGCGTGAAGATTTTAAACCCATTGACCAGCGCTTTTATAAACAACTGCTGGAACGTATTCCAACGGATGTAGCAGTTTTTGATGAGCACCACCGATACCGTTATCTCAATGCCGCTGCCCTCTCGGACAATACGCTTCGCAAGTTCATAATCGGCAAGGATGATTATGAATATTTTGCGCATCGGGGCCTTGGAAGGAAGGTGCCAGATGAGCGCAGAAGACGATTTCTTGAAGCACTTCGTACAAAAAAGAAGGTGGAATGGTTAGATACTATTGAAAAAAACGGAAAAACAGTCCATGTGCTTCGCAAGTTCGTACCTGTTTACAATCACTCGGACAAGTTGGAGATGATCTACGGTTTTGGCGCAGATGTTACCGATTTGGAACTATTCCGGGAAAAAAATCAGCGCTTAAAAGCCCAGCGCTATGCGCAGAGATTACAGCAATCCATACTACCTTCTGAATCGAGCTTGCGCGATGCCTTGCATCAAGTAATGCTGTATTACAGACCCAAAGAGTTGGTGTCTGGCGATTTTTACTGGTCAGCCGTGCAAGGCGACCGCACGTATTTTGCTGTTGCAGATTGCACCGGTCATGGCATATCGGGGGCTTTGCTTAGCATAATCTGCGCCCATGCTCTTGATGAAAGCGTCAAAGAACTCGGAGGGGGCGACCCTCATGAGCTACTTGAAAAATGCCGAGATATTGTCGTTGCCAACCTCAGTCACAGCGATGCTGAGGTGAAAGACGGAATGGACATTGCGCTATGCTGTCTCCGTAATTCAGAATTGACTTTTTGTGGTGCTAATAGAGGCTTGTGGCTGGTTCGTAATGGAACGCTAAAAGAATACAATGGGCATAGACAATCATTAGGGTTTCAGCAAGATCCCTTAAAATTTGAGCGCACGGTGGTGGATATCGAACCCCATGACATAATCTATATGTTCACCGATGGTATAGTGGACCAGTTCGGAGGACCGAACGACCGCAAGTTTACGCGAAAGAATCTTCGCGCCCTGCTTTTAGATGTTGCCCATCTACCTCTTGATGTGCAGCAGGAAATGGTAGCCGAGCGGCTCAACAGTTGGAGAGGTGCTACCACTCAATTGGACGATATGTGTCTTCTTGGGCTCAGAATAACCTAGAAAGCCCGTTTAGTTCTTCACAAACCTTGTAGAGGCAACACCGCCCTCTTTGGAACGCAATTGCATAATGTAGGTGCCTGCGCTAATTGCTGATACATCAATGGTTGAGAGTGCGCCTGTGCAAGTGCCTGATAATATTGTTCTACCATCCAAACCAAGAATAACAAAGGTGTTTGGAACCGCTGTTCCAGAGAAACGAACGCTAACCACATCGCTTACTGGATTTGGGTAAACCTGTGTTGATACCACTGTTTCTTCAGCAATGCCTGCTGGGGTATAGCCATAAAACAAATCGTCAATAAACAAAGCGGAACCTGCCGCAGGGTTAATATCGTCTCCCGATGCAAAAAGAATCAACACACTATCGGGCTGCTCTTGAGATTGATAATCAATACTAAACTGTGCATTTACCCAAGCACCTGCTGTGCTTCCCATCACTGCATTGGCACTACCAACAACCTCTGTCATTCCTGAAGTGGCGTTCCATCTCGAAAAAGTTACGCTAAACAACGATGAATCGTTATTTACGTTATCAAACCGATAAGAAAAATTGAAGGTCAGCGGACGGTCGACAAACTCAGTTCCACCCTCCACCGTTTGTGATGCAGAATTCACCGTTCCATTCGTTAAAATGGATGGAGTAACGCCAACACCCAATATATTGGTAGTTACCAATTTCATGGCTGCTGTGCCCGAATTAAACTCTCCAACCGCGGTAGCTCTAAACGCCAATTCGGCCTGCAACAATTGCGTAAAAGGGTTGAGCGTTGTCCAATGGTCGGCTTCGTCATAAAACGGATTGGTACCCCACGCTTCAAAACCCCCATTAAGGACTGTATCCTGCTGGGCAATCGATAATTGACTCACGAACAAAGTAGCAACAGCAAGTAGGAGTGTCTTCATAACTTCAAATGCTTTTAAGAAATGGGTTAAGGTTTGATTTTCAATTGTAGTCCGCTGAACATTTCCCGTATTTACTAGAGAAATTTCTCTGCAAAGAAAGAAAAAAATTGCTCAACACGATGCGTGCATCCTATATTTGTTCCCGAATCAAATTACTTCACGACATGAAATCGCGTTTATCTTTTTTGCTCGTAGCGTTGGGCTTGCCATTTGCGTCCATTGCACAAGAAACCTTTCCCATGATTTACACCATGCTGCAAACGCGGTGTGGTGGTAATGGATGTCACAATGGGTCTACGGCCAGCTTCAATGCCATGGGCACCGAAGCAGAAGTGTATGCTGCATTGGTAAATGCCGACCCAGTGAATCCAACGGCATTGTCAAAAAACAACAAGCTCATTAAGCCAGGATATCCAATTAAAAGCTTTTTGCTTCGAAAAATAGCGCATGGTCTCAGCGATGTACTCGAATTGCAACAACCCAACGAAGGTGCTGCCATGCCAAGCGGAGGCGCTGCCCTTTTAGACCACGAAATTGAATTGGTAAGGCAGTGGATTATTTTCGGAGCACCCCAAACGGGTGCAGTGGTGGATACGGCACTCATCAATACCTACTACCGCGAAGGTGGAATTGACGACACCTATGCCCAACATGCTGCTCCCGACCCAAGTGAAGGGTTCCAAATGTACATGGGTAGGATATTCGTTCCACCACTTACTGAAATGGAGTATTACATGAAGTTCGATCCTGAAATTTCAACAGCGATAGAGGTTCCAAAAATTGAAACCTACATGGCCGAAGGTGCGCATCATTTTGTGATTTACTCCTTCAACCCCGGTGCAGAAACTGCCTATGAAGATGGATTGCGGAATGCATACGACCCAGACTATCAAAATTCGCACTCCGACATTAAAAACCCCATCACTACAGGTCCAGGCCTTTGGAACTATGACCTGCCCGACAATACGGCCTATTACTGGCCTGCCAACACGGTTTTTGACATGAACATTCACATCAAAAATACAAGTATAGATAGCATTATGTCGGCCGATTTGTACATGAACGTATATACCCAACCAGCGGGCACCACCTCAGATTACATGCAAGTGGCTTTGTTTCCGGTATTGGACATGTCGGTGCCTTTCGACAACGAAGAGCATTTGATTGAATCCATTGCCGATGCTCCGAACGCTACCAAAACATGGAAAATCTGGAATCTTTACACCCATACCCACAAGTATGGCACAAGCTATGAAGCCTTCAAGCGCAATGAAGATGGCAGCCGAGGAGAAATGATATATGATGGCAACTACAGCTACGAAATGGGCTTTGATGTAGGTTTTTACAGAACTGGCCCTGAAGTAACCTTCCGTTATTTCCCAGATGATGAATTGTATGAAATTGACCCACGGGTGGGTATTATTCACGAGGCAGGTTTTACCAACTATGCAGGACCAGACCCTGTGTTGTGGGGCTTAACTTCTGATGAGGAAATGATGGTGCTCGGTGTGCAATACATCGAAGGCTCTAGTTTAACGGGAATAAACGATTTGGCTCGCATAGAAGGATTAAAGCTATTCCCAAACCCAACTAAAAATGTATTTACCATTAACTTCAACCTGCTTGAGAATGCTAGCGTAACCATTGACGTAAATGATGTAATGGGTAGAAAAATAGCTGTTTTGAATTCTTCTGAAAACACTGCAGGCATGTTTTCCAAAACCTTTGATACCCAACAGCTAGGTCTTTCGCCTGGTGTTTATTTCGTTGGCATCACTGTAGATGATGCTACAGTATCTGAGAAAATCATCATTACCCAGTAAAGTTTTACTACTATAGAAGTCCGCGAAAAAGGAAATTCGTTCCTTTTTCGCGGACTTTTTTGTTGCCAATAGTTTGGGTGTTCTAATTATGTGGAATAGACCTAAGAGAAGGCTGCAAATGGATTGCACACCGAAAACAGAGAAGAATGGATTTCCTCTTTTTGAGGCTTAGCGCCTTTGCGAGAAATAGAAATGGCGTGTACGATTGAGATTTGGTAGTATTGCATCACGTGACTCATGTATCACGTGCTGTTTATCATCCTAAGAAACCTCTTGTACTATGCTATTAAAATTTGGAGTACCCTTTCTGTTGGTAAGTGTGCTGTTTTCGAGCTGCGAAAAGGAAGAACATACGCCCAACAGTTCGGTTAAAAAACTGTATGCCACCCGAGGTGCCAATCCGGGTATATACGATTCGGAAGGGCGCTACATGATACTTCGAGGTGCCAACTACAATGCCTTGGGCGATTATTGGCAGGCCAACCCTGCTATACCTACCACCAAACCCTATGCGCCAGACGACCTGCGCATGATGGCCGAAGCAGGGTTCAACTGCGTACGCTTGCTGTTCAGCTGGAGCAAATTGGAACCTCAACCGGGAGTGTATGATGAAGCCTACATCCAAAGTATCAATGCGGTGATACTAGATGCCAATACTTACAACATGTATGTAATGCTGGACATGCACCAAGATGCCTATGGAAAATACATTGCTACGCCTGCCGACACGGTGTGTGCGTTTCCAAGCAAAGGCTGGGATGGGGCACCGCTTTGGGCCACCATTACCGATGGGGCAAGCACCTGCACGGTAGATGGCATGCGCGAAAGCGCCCCTGCCGTGGTGCATTCCTGGCAAAACTTTTGGGACAATACCAACGGCATTCAAGACAATTGCATTGCGGCATGGCAGCACTTGGTGGCTGCCACTTGTACCCACCAAAACCTCTTGGGCTACGACCTGCTAAACGAGCCTAGTCTAGGCTACAAAGAGCCGCAAACCACCGAAATGACGAAGCTAAGCGACTACTACGGCAGGCTTATTTCGGCCATACGCAGCGCAGAAGGCAATGCCAGCAATGCCCATATTATCTTTATCGAAAACCCCGTGACCTACAAAGGCGTAGGATTTTTGGGTTTGCCCGATTCAGACTTTAGCACCGATACCAACGTAGTGGCCGCTCCTCACAATTATTTCGAATCTATTGGTTCGCTACCTGTGACGATTGAAGACGGATATGGATTTTTGGTAAGTACCGTGCGCTCCACCTACCAAACCACCGCCTTTGTGGGCGAATGGGGCTTTTTTGGCGACCCTAGCAGCGATATTTCCAAGGTGAAACGTTTTGCAGCCGTAGAAGATGCAAACTTTGGTTCGGACACGTGGTGGCAATGGGCACAAGCCCCAGGCGACCCACACGGCATGAACTGGGATGGTACAAACGATGGGCAAAATTCGCTGCACTTGATTGAGGTGAACCAATCGGGCAGTGCAACGGGAGTTAAAAACGAATTGTATTTGAAGGTGCTTGGTCGTAGCCGCCCCAATGCTATAGCTGGCACGCCTACCCTGCTCACCTCCAACCCCGACAACGGCACTATGCACCTCGAAGCTACCACCACCACCGAAGGCACCACCATTGTTTGGATACCCAACTATTTTGGAGCTCCCACCCTATCGGGCACCAACAGCACCCTCAAAGAATTGCAAACGGTAGATGGAGGCTATTTGGCGTATATTACCGTAAATGGCAGCTATACCATTGATGTGAGCTTTTAACGTAGGAACATGAAACACATTCTCTACAGTTGTCTTTATCTCCTTATTGCAACGCTGCTATTAGGGTGCACTTTTGAGCAACCGCAAATTACCTCCACGCCCATGCCAACTGATTCCACTGCCCTTGAACTTGAAAAGCTGCGTATAGACTCTATGCTCACGCGCTATCATGCTGCTGCTGCGCGTGCCGATTTTGATGCGTATTTCGACCATTTTACGGATGATGCAGTGTTTATAGGCACCGATGCCACAGAGCTATGGCACAAACGCAGTTTTATGACCTACTCCAAGCCCTATTTCGACAAAGGCAAGGCTTGGAGTTTCACCGCATTGCAGCGCAACATTTACATGCACCCGGAGGGCACCATGGCGTGGTTTGACGAATTGCTCGACACCCGCATGAAACTATGCCGTGGTTCGGGTGTCGCCATCAAACACAACAACACCTGGAAAGTGCAACACTACGTGCTCTCTATGACCATCCCCAACGCCCAAGCCGATACCGTAATAGCCGCCAAAGCCCCGATAGAAGATGCGCTGTTGGATAGCTTGATGGGAGGTAAATAGCATTATAACTTGCGTGACCATGTCCCGAGTTTCATCCATATAAACCAACGTATTTCTATGCCGCATTTGTTTCGTCTACGCGCCTTCACTATTCTAATTGCGACACTTTGTGCCGTTGGCTTTTCGGCTTGCGAAGATGAAGATATACTAAATCCTGAAGAGATAATAACGGAGTGCAATCAAGGTGTGAGTGCTGTTCGAAAAGTGCTGTTCATTGGTATAGATGGCTGTCGAACAGATGCGTTAATTGCCGCAGCATCGCATGCTATAGATTCGCTCATGGCGCATGGCTATGTAAACCTCCACTGCGACCGTGGTCCTTATACTGTAAGTGCCCCAGGATGGTCTACCCTGTTGCATGGCGTTTATCCTGACAAGCATGGAGTTACTTCTAACGATTTCACGGGTAGAGAATATGGCATCTATTTCGACCTTTTTAAGTACCTACGGGCAGCTAATTCCGAATACTCCTTAGCAACAGTGAGCCATTGGGACAACTTTTTGCGCATTACCACCAACGAAGATTATGCGCAACCAGTGGGCAGCGATATGGAAGTAAAAACTCAGGCCATATATCTATTGCAATCATGCACACCTGATGTGCTTTTGCTTCATTTTGACGATGTTGACCACACGGGGCACGACAGCGGTTTCTCTCCTGATAATGCTGCCTATATCGCCTCCATTCAAGTTACAGGCGTGCATATTGCCGATATTATGGAAGCCATTGAGCAGCGCGAACAAAATTTGGGCGAAGAATGGATGGTGGTAGTAGTGACCGACCACGGTGGCGTAGGCACAAGCCATGGTGACCAAAACAACGAGGACGTGACGCGCTATGTTTTTTCTATTGTTCGCCTGCCCGGCATTGCCCGTGTAGATGTACCTGTGGCAAGCAATGTGGACATTATGCCCACCATACTCGACTACATGAACGTGCCCATTGATGCCAATTGGGACTTAGACGGAGTTTCGCTTTTCTAAGCAACTGTGATTTGTGAATTTGGGCTTAGTGCCAATGCCTAACTCTTATTTTCTTCTGCCAACTGCTTTAAACTTTAGAGCAAATGGAGTGTCTGAGGAGATGATTTTACCTGATACTGAATAATTTGTATGCGACCAATAATAGTAGTAGCTGGAGGAACAGGTAATTTAGGAGAACGAATTGTGACATCGTTGGTTCAAAACGGTGCTGAGGTTCGCGCATTGGTTCGCATGGAATGTACCCTTTCCAAAGTGAAAAATCTTGAAAATCTAGGGGCAACAGTGTATCCGGTAAATATGATGCAAACGAATGAAGTGGCCAAGGTTTGCGTTGGAGCGTCTTGCGTAGTATCCGCGTTGGCAGGGTTGCGCGATGTAATTATAGATGTTCAAAAAGTACTTTTGGATGCGGCAGTAAAAGCAGGTGTTCCGCGATTTATCCCTTCCGACTACTCTTTGGATTTTACCAAGTTTTCGCATGGCGAAAACAGAAATTTAGATTTGCGAAGAGAGTTTCACGCCTATCTCGACCAACAGCCCATTGCGGCAACCACAGTTTTTAATGGGGCTTTTGCCGATATGCTCACAGCAGAACTTCCCATGATTTTCTTTACCAAACACCTTGTGCTTCACTGGGGCAATGCAGCTCATCGTTTGGGGTTTACCACCGTTAGCGATACGGCCGCATTCACGGCCAAGGTGGCGTTAGAAACATCTACACCACGCTTTTTGCATATAGCTGGAAGTCAGTTAAACCCAATCGAAATTCAAGCCATTGTGAGTGAGCTTACGGGCGAAAAATTTCGCATTATTCGCGCTGGTGGTCAGGAACTACTTGGCATTATTATCCGAATCGCTCGAAAGTTTGATAGGGAAGAAAAAGACCTGTATCCAGCATGGCAAGGCATGCAGTATATGCACAACATGATAGACCAACGAGCCACACTAACCAAGCTCGACAACAATCGCTATCCTGAATTGCATTGGACAACCGTGCGTGAAATGCTTTCAAATCACCTGTCCAATTAATCAGTATGGTTTCCCATCAAAAAAGGGAGAAGCCTTAGTTACTGCGCAAGATGGCTCTGAATAGAGCATAATCTATTTCACAGTCTTCTTACAAAAGACACTATTAAGATAATCGTGGTCTACTTCGCCACGCTGCTCCATGCGCTCAAATTTGCTTTTGAGGCGATCTTCCATAATGTGCTTGCGTTGTTCGCCTTTGCGAAAAATCCAAAGCATCAAATTCGGGAAATACCGCTTTAGTCGATACATGACCTTAGCATCCCAATTGAGCACAATATGAAACTGGCCTTTGCCCGCTTTGGCGAGCACTTGGGAGGCAATTTCTTCGGGTGTACGTGTAGATGTTCCAAAAATAAGGCGCGACATGGCAATATCTTCTTCCTTGCCTCTACTGTGCTGCATTACATGGGTTTTGAAAAACGTAGGCATCACCACAGAAACGCGAACACCATGACTATACAGCTCTGCCGACATGGTTTCGGATAGGGAAAGCACCGCAGCTTTACTCACATTA